>CAYLRL010000114.1:0-14249 GCA_964385875.1 uncultured Syntrophales bacterium | reverse complement strand
CGACGTCGCGCGCTCGACGCGCCGACTGGATTGCCGCCAAAGGGCTAAACTATAGTACGAGATCTTGCCACTGAAAATGAACAATGGCATGATTGGTCCGGCGTTCGAGGCCGGGAGCGCCGGGCGGGCCGGGCGGGCCGGGTCTCGGCGCTGCTCATCGACGTCCCGAAAACGAATCGAAAGGATGTCCGTGGATTGCTCCCCATCACCCGTCGATCGTCATATCGTGTCGCCTCCGGTTCGAGGAGTGTTGGTCGTAGGCGGACTTCTGGTCGCGGGAATCGCCGGGAACTATGCGTTGGAGGCTTCAGCCGCGGATCTTCGGTGGGCCGCGGAGCTTTACGTACCCGGTGGAGCGGGGGAAGGGTGGCCGTACGGCCAACGGCCTCCCTGGTCTTGGCTGTATGAGTTCGGGGAGATTCCGCCGCTCGTTATGGCGGTGGGAGCGCTCGTGGGGTATGCGCTTGCGAAACTCGGCCGGCTGAACGCTCGGTATGCGGCGCCGTTCCTGGTGATCGTACTGACCGTGATATTGGGTCCCGGCCTACTGGTGAACGGCCTGCTGAAGACGTATTGGGGGAGACCTCGGCCGGCGGACGTTGCGGCGTTCGGGGGAGATCGGGATTATCGTAGTGTCTCTTCGCCGGGGATTCCCGGGGCGGGAAAGTCGTTCACGTGCGGTCATTGTTCGATGGGCTTTGCGGTGGCGTCGGGGGTAGCGTTGTATCCTGCGCATCCGGCGGTGGGAGCGGGATTTCTCGTTACGGGCCTTGTCTATGGAGCGGCGATGGGGATCGCCAGGATGGCCCAAGGAGGCCATTTCGCGACGGATGTGCTGTGGTCGGGCGTGCTTACGCTCTCTCTGATTGCGGTTCTCTACTACTGGGTTTTTCGTATTCCCGAGCGGTTCGCCGCGGAGCGCGCGGGGATTCGCGGGCCGCCCGGCCTGAGTTTTACGGCAAAGTCGGCGCTCATCCTGCTCGTGTTTGTCGCGCCGGCGCTGTTTCTGCTCCTCCGTCGTCCAATCCATGCCGAGATTTCCAAACCGCTTCCGCTCGATCCACAGACCGTTGAGGTGCGGTTAAGCGTCGAACCCGACTGGGTCGAAGCGGACTGGCGCTATTCGGCGTATGCGGAGTCGCCGCGGGTGGAGATCGCGGTAAAGGGATCGGGAGCGCCGTGGACCGCGATCAGGCCCCAGGTGACCGTGCGACGGGTCGGCGCACGGGTTCGGGTACGGTGTGCGATCGCGTCGAGCGGCTATGTGAACGATCTGGCAGCGAAGGTGACCGTGGTGATTCCCCAACCCCATGTGGACCCCGTGGTGGTCGTCATTGGAGAACGAGGATCGTCGGCGGAGCGTTGAACGCGGGGCCGCATCGAAAACTCATCGACTTGCGGGGAGATGCTTGATCGGTTAGGGCGATTGGTTTAAAACAAAATGTAATGGTTCACCGGCCGGCGATAAGCGCTTGGTATTTCGATGGGGCCATTACAAGAAGATGAATACGTAACCTTTATCCTTCCGAAGATTGGAGGGGCGGTCATGTGTGGTCGAAACGCTCTCTTGGTTGTGGCATGCGCTCTCCTGACGATTTTTCTTCCTGCCGTGACGACGGGACAGACGCAGTACACTCCGATGAGACCGCCTCAGGCGCCTCAGGCGCCGCAGTCTCAGCCGCAGTCTCAGCCGCAGGCCGGCCAACCGCAGCCGCAGTATCCCGCGCCCCAACAGCAGTACGGGCCTCCGCAGCAGCCGCAGTACCGCGGTCCTCAATACGCTCCGCAGCAACCTTCGGGGCAACCGCCCTTGGAGTATGCGTTCCGACCGGATTTGACCAATCCCCAGTACGGCGAATGTCTCCAGCTTGAGAAGAACTGGCGGGCGCTTGCGGAGCGGTATTACCAGTTGTACTCGCAGGCTCGGGCCATGCAGAATCACCCCGGCTACGCGCAAATGACCTGGCGACTCCGTACCCTGAGAGGGCAGATGGACGCGGCGTGGCAAACATTCAGCTCGAGATGCGTCTACTTCCCCCAATATCAACAAGCGCCCGAACGTTGAAGGTTCACGACTCATGAGCGACGCCCATGCCTGATCCGCAGGCCGCCGAAGAACCGCAGCCGTCATCCGCAACCACCGAGGAGATCAGGGCGCGAGTCGAAGCGGTCGAACGGTTTTCGTCATCCCGGATCGTTCGGTCCGCGCTCCTCTTTGTCGTCGCGGGAATAGCGCTGTACGGAGCGGCGACAATCGCGACCGATTACCGAACGATCGCCGGCGCTCTGTCGCGCTTTCCCGTCGGAACGCTTGCTCTCGTGCTTGTCCTTGTCGTGATCGGGTGGCTGATCCGGGGTGTCCGTTTTCATTACTATCTTTCGAAGACGGATCTCGCCGTCCCTTTGTACTATTCACTTGCCGTCTTTCTTGGGAGCTTCTCGTTGACCGGCACTCCCGGGAAGATGGGCGAGGCGGTGAAGGGCGTATTCCTCAAAGAGGATTACGGCGTTCCGGTCACGCGGGTTGTGGGCATATTGGTGGTGGAGCGCCTCATGGATCTTTGGGGTGTGCTTCTGTTGGCGAGCTTCTCGTTCCTTCTCTTTCCCGATTGGTCGGCCGCGTTCGTGGTCTGCGCGGCTGCGGTGATCGGGGGAGGTGTCTTTCTCTGCATGGAGCGGCTCTATCGCCCCATTTTGGAACGAATGGGGAGGATTCGATTGCTCTCCTGGATCTGCGAAAAGGCGCTCGGCGCGCTCGTAACCGGTCGGGAACTCATGACGCCTCGGATCTTTACGGTAGGGCTGATTCTTTCGACGATCGCCTGGGGTCTCGAAGCGGTGTCGCTCTATCTGATCCTTGAGGGTTTCGGGATTGACGCGTCGTTGCTCGAGGCGAATTTCGTCTATTCGTTCTCGACGTTGGTCGGCGCGCTCTCGATGCTCCCCGGAGGAATCGGCGGGACCGAAGCGGGCATGGTGGGGCTGCTCGCGTTCCTGGGCGTGTCGTATCGGCTAGCCCTCCCGCCGGTGCTGCTCATCCGGTTGTGCACGCTCTGGTTTGCCATCGTCGTGGGGGTTGGGTTTACGCTCGGGCTGTTGGGCCGACGAAGACGCGAATCGCCGTCGCCGTAAGTTCGATTTGCGGGAGAGCGGTCGCCGAAGCGTTCAGCCGTCCCGCCTCGATTGGTCCAGCCATTCGTTCAGAACAAGGATCAGCCAGATCTTGTGGGCGTTATCCGCGCGACCCGCCTGGTGATCCTTCCAGAGACGGTCGATCGCGGCGTGGTTCACGATCCTCTTTGACGAGTCAAAGAGCCTCTCGCTGGCCCACTCTTTGAGACCGGCCTTGAGCCACGCGCCCAGGGGGACCTGGAACCCGTACTTGGGCCTGGCGACGATCGCTCGGGGAAGGACCCGGCCTGCGACCTCCTTCAGAATCCTCTTGGTTGTCCGCCCTCTCAGCTTGAACGAGACGGGGAGACGGCATGCGAACTCGACCACGCGGTAGTCGAGCAGTGGGCTGCGAACTTCCAATGCGTAGGTCATACTCATCCGATCGACCTTGGTGAGGATATCCTCGGCCATGTAGGTCTCCATGTCCGTGAAGGTCATGGCCGAGATCGGATCGAGGCCGATCCGGCGCCGTGCGGCTTCGATCACGGGATCGCCGTCGATCGAGTAGTCGGCGCCGAGCAAATCGACGACCTCCGCGCGGGAAAAGGTTCGCGGAGCGAGCGCGGACGGCTCGTCCGCGATTCTGCGGCACGAGGCGGCAAAGAGCTTGAGCTTCTTCGAGAGGCTGGTCCCGTAGTAGTCGGTCGTCGCGGGGAGACGATCGATGACCGGCTCGATTACGTATCGCCGGACCGCGGAGGGGATGACCTCGTACACGATCTGAAGCTTGCGCGCGAGATATCGTTCATAGCCGGCGAAGAGCTCGTCGCCGCCGTCGCCGGAGAGCGCAACCGTCACATGGCGGCGGGTATGTTCCGAGAGAAGCCGCGTCGGGATGGCGGACGAGTCGCCGAACGGCTCGCCGAAGCCGCGTACGACCTCGGGGAACGTCGACTCGATAGCGTAGTCGACCGGATACTCTCGGTGGTCCGTTCCCAAATGTCGCGCGGCGAGCCTCGACCACGGGGATTCATCGTGCGACGCTCCGGGAAAGGCGATACTGAACGTCTTGGTCCGCTGAGACCCCGCGCGCTGCATGAGCGCGGTCACAAGACTCGAATCCACGCCGCCGCTCAGGAACGCTCCGAGGGGCACGTCGGAGATCAGGCGCGTGCGGACCGCGTCCTCGAGCAAGCTTTCCAGTTCTTCGACGCAGGTTCGGAAATCAAAGCCGGCGGAAGGTTCCGGCGGATTCCAATATCGGTCGACGGTCAACCCGTCTGCGTCGAAGACGGCAAGATGGGCCGCCGGCAACTTATAAACACCCGAGAAAATCGTGTGAGGCGCGGGAATGAAATCGTAGAGCAGATACTCGAAGAGCGCCTGATCCGACACCTCTCGGGGAACCGACTCGTCCCGAACGAGCGAAGGCAATTCGGACGCAAACGCCAGCCTCCCTCCTTTTCTATAATAGTAGAGAGGCTTCTTGCCCATCCGATCGCGGGCGAGAACCAGGCGCTCCTCGGCCGTGTCCCAGATCGCAAACGCGAACATCCCGTTCAGATGGTCGACCATCCCTGTACCGTATTCCTCATAAAGGGCGGGAAGGACCTCCGTGTCCGACGTGGTTCGGAAGCTGTAGCCCTTCGCCTCGAGGCGGGAGCGTATCTCACGGAAATTGTAAATTTCGCCGTTGAAAACAGTCGTGACCCGTCCGTCGGGCGTAGCCATGGGTTGCTTGGCCGCGTCGGAGAGATCGAGCACGGAAAGTCGGCGGTGAGCCAGGACGCACGCGCGGAACTCAGTCAGGCCCGCCATATCCGGTCCGCGATGAGCCAGAGCCGCGGTCATTCGTTCAGCCGCTTCTCGGGAGGGAGTGTCGTTGAAGTCGATTATTCCGCAGATTCCGCACATGTGAGGTATCGATCCTGAGTTGGCGGCGCCGGTGTCATTGAACCGATAAATTTCTGTGTTTTCCTTGACATTTGCATATATTTATGAAAGTTATTTCACGCCTCGGGCCGTAAGACACTGCGGCTCTTTGGAGGTCGCCTCATCGCACGGCAAGGAGCCCGCTAATGATCCAGGTGCGCTGCCCGGAATGCGGATACCTGCAGACGCTTTCCGACGAACGTTTTCTCGCTGTCTCCGACGACTACCTCCATTGTCCCCATTGCAACGCCAAGGTGCCCAAGGAGTGGCATCCGGTCGACGGCGACTCGATACCCGACGAGGCCGCTCATAAGATGCTCGCGTTCTCGAGACGCATCCTGAATGGAGGCGACGTGAGTCGCGAGGTGGTCTACGCATTGGAGTCGCTGGTTCGCCATTATGGCGCGACCGGAGACGCCGTCAAGGCTCTCGGCATTGGATACGCGCATATCGGTGAATGGAAAAAGGCGGAGGAATTTCTTCGTCAGGCGCTTCACGATTCGCCGCATGACGCGGATACGCTCAGGTGTATGCTGCGGACGAGCTATGAAGGAGGCGAGTTCACGACCGCGATCAGGGCGGGTGAAGACCTCATCGCGGTGAGTAAGGAGCGGGATGAGGATGTGGCGCTCCTCGCGCTTGCCTTTACCGACGCCGGTCGAACGGAAGAGGCAAACAGACTGCTTGATTCCTATCCGAACATAGATAATCGGAACGCATTGATGAAGCAGGCTCGGAAACGGTTGGGCCGAGGAGGCGGATTGGGGGTTGCATCGTTGTTGCGGAAGAGCGGTCTTCTGAAGCGGTTGACCGAACGGCGGAGCGAGCGTCGAGAGGCGGAAGACAGCCGGAAAGCTCAGCCGCACGATCGACCGCAGCCGACGGCGGGTACCGGCGCGCGCGACGCAGAGCCTGAGGCGGACCCCGGCGCGAGGTATTCGGATGGTCTGCCTGCGCCGGCGGCGAACAGATCCGTGCTTCTTCTGGAGTATTGGGTCTACTCGCCGATCGATCGGATCCCCACCTGGGAGGAGATGCGCGATCGGCTGGCGGCCTTGATTCCCGATCGTGCGGAACGGGAGAAGAGCTTCCGGCTCCTCGAACTGCTTATCGACGAAGAGCGGATGACGATCGATCATATCCTGAGATCGGACGCAGTTGAACTCTTCGAATACCCCCGGGATCTGATCCCGTTCAATTCGCGTGAGCTTTCCGAGAGCGACCTGAAGACGCTTACCGAATCGCGGATGATCGTTCGGCTCCGGCTTTCGACGCCGGGAAACGGCCGTCGGGACCATCTGACGTTCATGATCCGTTTCGTTGAGGTGATCCGGAGCCTGACGGGGGGAGTAGTGCAAGACGCCGTCTCCCACACCCTGTGGGGCGCGGATGCGTGGGGGACACGAGTCGTAGCGCGGCCCACCGCGAACCTTACCGACTCGCACCTTCAGTTCGAGATACTGGACGAGGGCGACACGGTCTGGATCCACAGCCACGGCATGCAGAAATTCGGGCTGCCCGATCTCGAGATCGAGGACGTGCCCCGCGAGTCGGCTCGGGTCGGCTTGCGTCTCATGCATTTGATCTCGGAGACGATCCTCAAGCTGCGCGCTGAAAGCAAGCTCGATTTTGACCGCCCCGCGGCGATCGATGAAACCACTCTTCAATTTCTGATGCAGTACAACCCTCGGGACCCCGAAGGCCACTTTCCCGGCGGCAGCCTGACGATCCGGCCGTTCGTCAGGGACTACGACCCGGAGAGCCCCGCGACGCTTCGCCACACCTTGAAACTGCTCGAAGGGCGCTACCAGGCGGTCGCCGTCTCGGAACCGCCGAAGGCCGAAGACGAGACCGCCGGCGAGGGCGACGCGCCAACGTTCGATCCTGAGAAGGAAGAACTTCGCCGAAGATTGACGGAAGCCCACCGACAGGCGCGAGCTGCCTTACCTCAGTTCAAACAGAGCTTTCGCGACCATAGCCCCGAGGATGCGGTTCACGCGGTGAAGATCTGTTTTCCGGCGGAAGAGGGAGGTATGGAATGGATGTGGATTTCGCTGGACGCATGGCGCGGCGATTCCCTGGTTGGGCATCTCGAGAACACGCCGGTGGTGCGGACGGACATGCGAAAGGGGGCCCGTATCCAGGTCTCCGAGCATGAAATCTATGATTGGGCTATTTCGCGGCCCGGCGGCGAGATCGAAGGGGCGTTTACGGAGAGCCTGAGGGTGTAATTCTCTTTTGGGCGGGACGCTGCGCGATAAGCGGTCAAAAAAGCTGTAAGACCACACTCTTATTCCCTCTCCTCCCGGCAAAGCAACTGTGCCGGCTTTCAAGCCTTTTTTTACGATATCGCGAACCTGCACGGGTCCCGCTTGGTTTGGGTGAGGGCGAGACGTTGATGATGACGAGAAGCTTTCGCCGGCCGGCCCCTCCGGGCGCCGAAGGGCGCCGAAGGGCGCCGGCGGTCCTGCTTGAATATGCCCGGAGATTGAGAAATGAACCGGCGCTTCGGTGAAAAACCCCCTCTTGCGGCTGCGCCGCCCGGACGTATGACGTCCGTGCCACCCGGGGATGACGCGGGACAACATGAGTGAACGTAACGTCTTATCCCCTCTGCGCCAAAGAGAGATCTTGCCCGATCTCCCTCCGGGAGAGGATTAGTGTGAGGAGGCTGAGGGCTTGCGCAGTGCAGAGGCCGCGGACAGACCGGCTATCCAACCGCTCCGAATCGCCGCAGGATCGCCTGTACGCCGTTATGACCCTTTTCCGCCGCGTACTTGAACGCGGTCTTGCCTTCCTTGTCTTTGGCGTTCGGATCAGCGCCTTGTTCCAGCAGAAACTTCACGAGAGCCGAATGCCCGTTTGACGCGGCGGACATGAGCGCGGTCCTGCCGTATCCCGACCGGGCGTTGATCGCGGCCCCTTCCTTGACGAGAAGCTTGATTACGTCCAGGTGACCGGCGAACGCGGTCCACATCAACGCAGTGGCTCGATTGTTCGCTTTTGCGTTGATCTTCGCGCCCGAGTCGAGGAGGAGTTGAACGATTTCCCTGTGACCTTTTGCCGCAGCCCAAATGAGCGGCGTCGTTCCCCAGAGTCCCCGTGCGTCCACATCCGCGCCCTTGGCCAAAAGGCGTTTCACGGTTTCGGTTCTCCCGTCCTTGGCGGCTTGCATGAGCGCTCCGCCGGGCGACACTGCGGACTTCGCAGGCGCCGGCGCGGGTCCGGTCTTCGGGGGAGGGGGCTTCGGCGCTCGCGAGAATTTGGGCGGGGCCGCGGGCTTGGCGGCCGGCGGGTCGTCGGAGGTGTCATCACCCAACCAATAGCTCGTGCCGGCGTCGCCGCAGACCGGGCAGGGATTGAACATCTGCTCCTTGGGATTACCGCACGTGGGGCACTTCACCACCAACTCGACGGTTCGCTCGAAGAGGGGGACTCGACTGTCAAGCTCAACCTGGGTGATGAGTCCGGCCTGCACCAGTCTCTTGAGCACCTTCTGCAGTCCGCCGGCGGTGAGATGATACTTCTCCATGAGAGCGAGGTCGTCCATTCCCGAGCGTACGTCCCGAACCGCTTCGATAGCTTTTATCTTGGACGTGGCCATCGCTGATACTCCGTCCTGTTCGGCCGGTGCGGCCGAGCGGGTTCCCGCTCGATGTGCGGCGCCTCACGGTCGGCCGTTATCCGGCGTGAGGCGAATGTATGCGACGGAAAAAACTGAGGGGATTCCCGAAGCGGTTCATAGTGTATCAGAAATTATCGGTAAATTGACAAGGAAACCATCGCGCGGAAAAGGATCCGGGGCTAGGCGGGACTTGCCCTGGTCCCCGCGGCCGGCGCAACTTCTGAGCGATAGGCCGAATCGGACCAGGCACGGACACGTTCATCACATACCGGTAGCGGCTTTTTGGAGGAACTCGCGAATCATGCGAACGGGCGCGTGCGCCGGGGCCGGTTCGGGCGGCTCAAACGGTATCCGCCCCCCGAGGAGGCGGTCACTGTCAAACGGCAGATGAATCGCGCCCAGCGCCAGATGATAATACCCTTTGTAGTGATCGCGGCCGTACTCGTACGTCAGTCCCGCGGACAACTCAGGCACGGAGAGCCCGACGCGAAGGTTCCAACCGTCGGCGCGTTCGAAAGTATGATTGAATCGATACCGACGGGCTTCGACCCTCACATCGGCAGCCCCGAGCGCCTCGAGTCGGGTCGCGCCGATCCGGACTTCCCATCCCCGGTTGGACCCCCAGGGGAGCGGTCGCAGCGCGGAGAGCGGCGTCAGAGGATTCGCATGGACGTCGGCCGAAACATCCACAAGAAAGGACGGAGCGGGTGAATGCGCGAACTCGACGCCCCACCGCCACGACGGACGAGTCGCGCCGCGGTCGAGGACAATGTCCGCAAAGGAGTTGATCCCGACCGCGGAGTTTTTTGAGACCAACCGTCGGTAACCGCCGCCGAGCGCATAATCGCCGCGCCCCTGACGAAATGTTTCGGTGATCGGGCGTCGTCCGTGAAACTCGAGGAAGAGGCGCCGGTTGGAATCCTGCTTCACGGTGGGCTGAAAATCGAAGTAGATCTGACCCGCGTAGGTCGAGGGTGAAATAGGTCCGCCGGACCCGACCCACGGCGTGGGTCTCCACCGATTGTCGAAGCCGAGATCGAGATTGGCCACGGGAGGCATCCATTCAGGGAGGAGTCGGCGGATCGAGGTATAGGTGACGTTGGGAAAGCGACGACCCGGGAGAGGAGGGAAACTCGGCGAGACCATAGTGATAGCGGGCGCGTCATTCCGCCCGGCCTCACCGTCGAGGCCGGCCGAAAGCGGTCCCGCGGTCGCAGTCCCGAACAGGAGCAGAACCGTCAGCGTGAGCTTCACAAAAGATCCGACTCTGCGCGCCGCCGGTCCGCACACGCCTCGTTTGTGAACGAGGTCCGGCGTGAGCGTTGTCGTCATGTGTTCTTTCCCTATCTCAAAACGGACACCCGACCGCCGGAGAAGATCCCCCCGTGCGGGTCACGACGGCCTCATCGAGTGGGAACGCCGTCCCTAGTTCCGCTCCAACACGTCTTTGCATTGCCGCGCCATCATCAATTCTTCAAAGGTGCGGACAACCATGATCCGGACGCGTGAATCCGGCGCCCCGATGTCCGCGACCGGTTCGCGCGCGGTGGGCCTGACCGAACGATTCTTCTCCCTGTCCACAACGAGTCCTAATCCCTCCGTTCCTTCGAGAACCTTTTGCCGCACCTCGGGACTGTTCCGGCCGATACCGCCGCAAAAGACAATAAGATCGCACCCGCCAAGGACCATGAGCATCGCGCCGGCGTATCGCTTCACCCGATAGCAGAAGGCGTCGAACGCGAGTTGCGCGCGCGCGTCGCCTTTGGACGCGGCTTTAAGCACGTCCCGCATGTCTCGACTGATCCCGCTGAGACCGCTCAGCCCGGATTGCCGGTAGAGCATTTCGGTCATCTCGTCGGGCGAGAGGTTATCTTCCTGCATGATGATCGGAATGAGCCCGGGATCAACATCTCCCGAGCGAGTGCCCATGATCAGTCCTTCCAGGGCGGTCATGCCCAGGCTCGTATCGATCGACTTCCCTTCCTTGATCGCACAGAGGCTCGCTCCGTTTCCCAGATGGCAGGTGATGACCCGAAGTTCGTCGAGAGGTCTGCCCATCGCTTCGGCGGCCTTCGCAGAGACATAGGCGTGAGAATTGCCGTGGAAACCGAAACGGCGATACCCTTTTTCCTCGAAATAACGGTACGGGAGGCCGTATACCGCGGCCTCATCCGGAATGGACCAATGAAACCACGTGTCGAAAACGGCGACGTGGGCCGCGTCCGGCATACGTCTCATACATTCTTCAATCTCCCTGATCATGGCCGGGTGGTGCAGCGGCAACATGGGGGTCATGCGGTTGATTTCCGACATGACCGCGTCGTCGATGCGTACCGCGTTTCTGTACCGACCGCCGTGACCGACTCGATGAGCGACCGCGGTCAGATTCGAGAGCGACTTCAAGGGGCCGTCGGTGAGCGCCTTGAAGGCCTCGTCCAGCGCGTCTCCGTGGTTCGCGACGGACGTGCGCTCTTCGACCTCTTCGCCGCCGAGTTCCCGGAAGGCGTGGTCTGAGTCGTTCAAGCCGATCCTGTCGATGGCCCCCTCGAAGAGGACGGTTTCGTCGGCCATGCCAAACAGGGTGTATTTGAGGGATGAACTGCCGCTGTTGAGAACGAGAATTTTCATACGGGACTCCTTCCACGGCCGCGCCGTTCTCGGTACGTAAGACCGCGCCCCGACCGCGGAAACGGTCCGAGTGGGCGAACCCGCGTGAGGATGACGGCCCTCATCGTTTTCCAATTGGCTCCATTGTATCACAGTGATGTATGGTATGCTGCCCGACGACGACCGAGCGCACGCGCGCTCCGGCCGTCGCCGAATACTCCTGAGGAGACGACGCCAAGGCGCCATGGCCGGCAATCCCAAGATCGAACAAGGTCTCGAAGAGGTCCGAAAAGCTCTCGTCCAAACCGGGTACGTCGACGAAGGCGAGGCGGGCGTCCCCGCGGTCCGCGGCCATTTCGGCGTAGCCGCGATATCCAAGATTGAAAAAGCCGTCCGTATCGCGCGCGAGGCCCAAGAAGAATTGAAGCGACTTTCAGGTTTCCTCCACGAGCGTGTGGTCGACAAGGTCCTCGAACTGGAACCCCTGATGCGCGATCCCGACGACGTGCGGCGACTCCGCTCGATGCTCGAGGCGATCCCGTCGGTGTCGGACGAATTACGCAGAGAGCCGGGATTTGTCTCCATCTACGGCGAGCTGCTCTCCATTTACATCCTCATTCTCTTCAAGAGCGGGAGCGCGGGCCGGGAAAGCCCCATCATTCGGATGATCCTCCGTAACACGGCTCGACGAAAATCCGTCAACATGAGTACGGAACAGCTCGATCGCAGCCTCGCGCGTGTGGCCGACAAGGTGACCGTCGCGATGATTGCCAAGCGGCGCGCTGTCTTCGTGCTCGCCACGCGCGGCCTGAAGATTCTCTTTCGGGAGGAAATCGATTTCCACACGTACGGCCCGTCGCCCGACAACCTTGCCCTTCAGATCGTCAACAGGCTCGTGAAGCACGGCGTGAAATTGTCGGAAGTAACGGACTTGGTCTGCGCGGGGGGTGATGTGGGCGCGCTCCCCGACGGGATTTACGCCCTGGACGAACAGCTCAGGGCCGAGTCCGCGCGCAGGCTGGCGAAGAGTTCGCTCAATAGGGGGGCTCTTGTCACCTGCGAGTTGCGCCGCATCCTCCGTGAGCAGAGCAACGGAAGCGGCGCCCATGTTTCGCTGACGAGTCCGCTGTCGTTTTCGACGCTCGCCGGTCAGGATCTCGGGCCGTTTGCAACCGCGGAGTCCCTCGAGCTTCAACGCAGCCTCCACGGATACGTCAAAGTCACGCCCCTCAAGTCCATCGCGGCCATCATGTCGGAAATCCAAGGCATCAGCCAGGAGAACCTCAACCTACTCGTTATGCCGCTGGACGAACTGTTCGCATCGGTGGTGCGCAAGACCGGGACGCATATCACTCGTGAACTCGCCGCTCAGGACGCAAACTCCGTCCTCAGCACGTTCGATTTTCCCAAGATCGTCGAATGCCTCGATCGGGAAAAGTTTCAGATTCCGCCGGGCTTCCGGCTCGGGACCGCGGACATAGGAACAGGCGTGAAGGAGATCTGCGAACTGCTCATGATCATCGAGTCCGGGAAGCTCTCCGATTGGCTCACGCATGGGTTGACCCATGTCGTGGACACCTACGCCAAGCGAGTGGCGATGATTCTCGAGATGGCCTCCGCGGGACCGCCGAAGGATCGTCCGCATTTCGTCGTCATCACAAGTATGATGGCGCTCGATCCGTATTTTCAGCGCCTATTCGCGAAAATCCGCAATCGGATCGACAATCCGTTCACTCCGGTGATGTGCCTCGATTCACTCGAGCACGAGTATCTGATCGCCAACCATCTCTTCGAACTCTACGTTCGGGAAGGCGCCCGCGACCGGCGGTTGGTCTATTCGGTCGAGTCGCGAAGCATGACGCAGGCCCTCAGAATGCTCCGGTCCTCAGCGGTGGAGACGGAAGCGTTCTCGTTCGCCAAGCTCCAGGAACAGGTGGCGACCGCGATATCGGACGGCCGCGTTCCCCCCGGAGACCTGGTCCTGGTGGGCGCGGACAACGAGGACGCGCTCGCGGCCGCGGCTCACGCCAAGGCGGCGGGACTGATACGGAAGCTCACGTTGATCGGGGACGAGGATTCGGTCGGCCAGGCTGCGGACCGCGCCAAGCTTGCGATCTCACCCGGCCGGGACGATGACGTGGAGATTGTTCCGCCGGCGCCTCTGGCGGTCGATTACGAGAGCAGAAGCAAGTCGATTGCGGAAGTCTTTGGATCGTTTCTGGAAGCGAATCCCCATTATGTGGTGATGAAGGGGAGTCTCTCGACTGCGCCGCTCCTCCGGCAGGCGCTCTCCATCTACAAGGCGGACGAAGACGGCCGGAGAATGGCCTCGCACACCGCGCTTTTCGTTCTGCCCGACGGGCGCTGGTTCGCGCTCTCCGACGCTGCGGTGAATCCGGGCTTCCGCAGCCCCAAGGATCTGCTCACGGTGATCGAGAATCAGCTGGAGATCGTGCGGAAGGTCAGCGGACCCGAAAAGACGCTCAAAGTCGCGATCATCACCGCGGTTGAAAAGGAGACGAAAGCGATCCCCGCGACGCATCTCGCCGGCGAGACCGTCGACATGGCCGATTCATTGGAAGAAAAATACGGCCCCTTGGTCGTGGAAGGACCTCTGAGCTTCGACCTCGCCACAGTTCCCGAAGCGGCCGAGGAGAAACACTACGAGGGGCGGATCCGGGGAGACGCCAACTGTCTCATCGCCACCGACATCAATACCGCGAACGTTCTCTACAAGATGCTTTCTAAGACCATGGGCAGCCTCGGCCTCGTCGTGGACAGCGGCGGCGTCATAACCGCCGGTCCCGGGTCCGCGCCAATTATTCTCACCTCGAGAGGCGACACCGCTCAGACGAAATTCAATTCCATCGTGCTGGCGCTGGCGTATCGGTTGTTTCACGTCAAATCCTCCGATTGATACCAATGCGCTCTCCATGAAGTAAGATTAAGGCCCTCACCGTTGCTCTCCCGG
>CAYLRL010000113.1:0-14299 GCA_964385875.1 uncultured Syntrophales bacterium | reverse complement strand
GGGGTATCTGGCGGTCAAATCCCGCAAGTGAGGCGTATGCCGGCCTGATAAGCCAAATGACTTGACTGGCTCATGAAAAGATCTTACCCTCAAGAGTGCGCGCTCGATAATTAACGACGGAATATGACATGCCTTTTTGTGGGAGATGACGCCATGACGCTGAATCGCTGGGATCCGCTGCGGGATCTGCTCAATTTTCATGATAAGATGAATCGTCTCATGGACGCGGCTTGCGATCCACGAAGGATCGAGAGGGTGAGAGCGCATTGGGTCCCGGTGGTGGACGTTCTCGAAACGGCCGATTCCTACATCTTTTGTGCGGACCTGCCCGGGGTGGGACGTGACAACATCAGTATCGAAGTCCGGAGCGGCATGTTGGTGATCCAAGGGGAACGCGCGCCGGAATCGCAACCCACGCCTGCCGCCCATCACAGTGTCGAGCGGAAAACGGGCATTTTCCAACGCGCCGTGCCCATCCCCGGTCGCGTGAATGTGGATGCGGCTGAAGCGAGGTACACGGACGGAGTGCTCGAGGTCAGGCTTCCGAAATCCCACGAATCCTCACCGCGCATGGTCGAAGTGATCCGTCTCGGGTAAGTCGATCGGCGGTCGCTTCGCCGCGCCTGGGTCGCTGCTTCCCGTCGGTTAACTCTCCGCGCGAAGAACAACCTTCTCTGAAGTCGGTTCGCGCGTCACGCGCCCGTTCGAGAAACGATGACGGACCACAACCCCTACCATATTCTCGGCGTGCCGGAGACAGCTTCTCAAGAGGACATTAAGCGGGCTTTCCGTAAGAAAGCGCTCGGCTGCCATCCGGACATGAACGACGGGAGCGGAACGTCCGTGGTGCGATTCCGGGAAATCGCGGACGCGTACTCCATCCTTCGCTGCACGGACTCGCGGCGGGCTTATGACCGGGCGAACGGGGTTTGCGGAAAAGTGGAGAGCCCCGCGCCCGATCATGACACGACGGGGCCGCCCCACAAGCCGGTTCGGTCCGCGGCGAAAGCCGGCCCGACCTCGGCGGAACCGGCCGGCGTTTCCGGCGCCGCCGCGTGGCGGAGTCTCGACGATTTCCTGAACGAATTCGCTTCGCCTGCGGGGAAGGCCTCCCGCTCATCCGGGCCCGCGTCCGGGCGGGGTCCTCAGCGGGGCGGCGATCTGCGCCATAATCTCGAACTCGATTTCAAGCAGGCCTATCACGGCGTCGAAGTGCAGATAACGCTGCTTCACCGCCGCATGACCGTGCGTGTCCCGGGCGGCGTCGACAACGATGCGGTTATCCGCGTTCCCGGCGGCGGCGCGCCCGGCTTGCGGGGAGGAGCGCCCGGCGACCTCTACCTGCTTGTCACGGTGGCGAGGCATCCCCATTTTCGCCGCTGCGTCCGGGACATTTATCTGGACGTGGCCGTAACTCCGGACGAGGCCGCGACGGGCATAACCCTCGACATCCCCGGTCCGAAAGGTCCCCTTCGATTGCGGATTCCCCCGGGGATCGCGTCCGGGACATTTCTGAGATTTCGCGGGCTCGGTTTCCCGTCTCTGAAAGATGAGCGCCGCGGGGATTTTTTTGTGAAGACATTTGTGGTTTCTCGTGATAGATTGTACTCTTTTGTATCGGACGCAGTCGGAGACTTCGGACGCTCCGGCCCGACCGGCGGCCCCTGAGGCCCCCCTTGGACCCGAATCGGGAGAGTGACCATGGAAGAAGAAGAAAAGGAAAATTCAGCCTTCAAGGTAACCGATAGGAGGCGATTCACCGAAGAGGGCGAATCGCGATCGTCCGAAGAAACGACGGAACAGAGGACCGCAGAGGAGCCTCCACCCCCGCGGGAAGAACCCCAAGCCCCGCCTCGGGACGAAGACGCTGAACCGCGGGAGTCGCAAGAGCGGCAATTACCGCCGCTGGACTTCGCCACGTTTGTGCTCAGCATGGCGAATACGGCGCTGTTCCAACTCGGACTTGTTCCCGGACCGGACGGACAAACCCATAAGGATCTTATGGGGGCCCGGCAAACAATAGACATCATCGCCCTGCTCCAGGAAAAGACCCAAGGCAATCTCACCGAGCAGGAGGCCAAGATTATGGCGGACACGCTGTTCCAATTGAGGATGGCCTACGTAGAAGCATCCAGATAAGCCGGGATCCCTGCTAAATACAGAAAAAAGACGAGGAGACCGAACGATGTCGAAGATCTGTGAAATATGCGGCAAGGGGCCGCTGAGAGGCTATAACGTCAGCCACGCGCATAACCGGACCAAGAAGATTTCCTACCCGAATCTTCAGAAAGTCCGGATCCTAGACGAAAAGGGAGGCGCTCGACGCGCCAAGGTGTGCACCCGGTGTATCCGCTCGAACAAGGTCACTAAGGCCGTTTGAAGCCGCTTTTCGACACCCCTCTTGAGAACCGCCCGACGGTTGAACGCGACGATCGAGGCGCGCGGACGCGCAGATGCCGATGTCGCGTTCGAACGGCGCGGGATCGGATCCGGCAGTTCCACTGCGCCCCTCGAGCTCACCTTTTTTCATCTTGAATGGAATGCGCCTTCAGCGGGCCGCTCCGCTCTCGCGTCCGTTGCGCGCGCCGTCGTCAGTTCCGTGTAATCCGGTCCCGGTGCGTTCCACGCGATCCACCCCTTCGAGGGCCTTGAGATCCTTTATGATTCTCTCGAGGTGCTCCACATTCTTCACGGCCACTTCGAATAGCCCCAGGGCTTCGGTCTCGCTGAGCGTTTTGATGTTGGCCTGAACGATGTTCGAGTCATTGGTCGCGAACACACCGCTGATGGCCGCGAGCATGCCCATGTTGTTCCGGGCGAGCACATTCAGTTTGACGTTTCTCGGCAGGTTGAGGCTTTCGTCCCAGTCCACGTCGACCAGTCGGCGCTTGTCCACGGCCTGAATGTTGACGCAATCCGTCTTGTGGACAGTCACCCCCCGACCCCGAGTGATGTACCCTCGAATGGGATCGCCGGGCAGCGGGGTGCAGCACTTGGCGAAGCTGACCATCACGTCCTCGAGGCCTTGGACACGCACCCCCGTCTTCGACGAGGTTCGGTCCTTCTTGACCGGCTTTTCTCTCGCGAGGTCCGCCTTGGCCTTCTCCCGCTCTTGGGGGCTTACCAGCTTGGTGATAAGAATTTTGGGTGAAATCTTCCCGAAACCGATCGCCGCGTACAGATCGTCCTCGCTCTGAAAGCCGTATTCCTGGGAGATGGCGAGAATCGACCCCGCCCGCTCGACCGCCTTGAGGTCGATACGCCACTTCTTGAGTTCTCGTTCCGAGGCTTGTCGCCCCATCTCTATCGAGCGGTCCCGCTCCTCGCGCAGGACGAATTGCCGTATCTTGGTTCGCGCGCGGGCGGTCTTGACGTGCTTGAGCCAATCTTTGCCCGGCTTCTGGTGGACCGAGGTGATAATCTCAACCGTGTCGCCGGTCTGGAGCTCGTATTTGAGCGGAACCATCTTTCCGCTGACGCGCGCGCCGACGCAGCTGTTGCCCACCTCGGTATGGATTGAATACGCGAAATCGAGCGGCGTGGCCCCCTTGGGGAATTCCTTCACTTCGCCTTTCGGCGTGAAGACATAGACCTCGTCCGGATAGAGGTCCACGCGAACGTTCTCGAAGAACTCCCGCGGGTCGTCCAAATCCTGTTGCCAATCGAGAATTTGGCGCAGCCAGCCGATGACCTTGGTGTCTTCGTCGTCGAGGCTGCGACCCTCCTTATAGGACCAGTGCGCGGCGATGCCCTCTTCCGCGATGAGATCCATCTCCTCGGTGCGAATCTGGATCTCCACCCGCACCCCTTCGGGACCGATCACCGTGGTATGGAGCGATTGATACCCGTTGTTCTTCGGCATCGCGATGTAGTCTTTGAACCGACCCGGGACCGGCTTCCAGAGTCCGTGGATCAGGCCGAGAACCGCATAACATTGACTGACATTGTCAAGGACGATCCGGAACGCGGTCAGATCGTGAATCTGGTCGAAATCGAGGTTCTGGGTGACCATCTTCCGATGAATGCTGTAGATGTCCTTGGTGCGGCCTCGAATGACGCCCGTGATGTTGTACTTCGCGAAGGTCTCCAGAATCGTCTCGCTGACGAGCTCGGAAAATTCCTCGCGTTCCTTGAGCGCCTCGTTGCGACGACGCTCGATGAATTCGTACGTTTCCGGTTCAAGGTAGTAGAGGGCCAGATCCTCCAATTCGGTTCTCAGCCGATAGATGCCGAGTCGTCCCGCGAGCGGCGCGTAAATATCGAGGGTTTCCCGCGCGATGCGTTTCCGCGCTTCCCGGGGCATCGGATCGAGGGTGCGCATGTTGTGGAGGCGATCGGCGAGCTTGACGAGCAACACCCGAATGTCCTTGGACATCGCGAGCATCATCTTCCGGAAGCTCTCGGCTTGGCGCTCCTCCTTGGACTGGAACTCGAGCTTGCTCATCTTGGTCACGCCGTCGACCAAGGAGGCGATTTCACCGCCGAACACCTCTTCGAGCTCCTCAACGGTGCTCAGGCTGTCTTCCACCGTGTCGTGCAACAAGCCGGTGGCGACCGCGGCCTCGTCGAGCTTCAGCTCCGCGAGAATGCACGCCACAGCGACCGGGTGGACGAGGTAGGGCTCGCCGGATCGACGAGTCTGACCGTGATGGGCCTGCGCGGAATAGACGTACGCCGCTCGAATCAGGTCAAGATCCGCATCGGGATAGTATGCTTTCACGAGATCCTGGATTTCGCTGAATCGTACGATCGATGAGCCGGGTCTTTTTTTCGCTGTTACGGCCAAGTCCTCAACGCCCTCGCTTGACGCCCCGCCGACGGGGCTCGGATTCGGATGCCGTGATCGAGCCGCCCGCTTCGTGCGGCTCACCGGCGACTCCCCCTCGTTACCTGATAGTAATTCACCGCCCGGGAAAATGGCAAGAACGAGATCAGCGACGCTTCCTGTTGCGGTCTCGCCCGCTCTGTTCGTCATCACGCCCTTTTCGCTTCTTGAAGTAGAGCTTGATGGGCGAGCCGTCAAAGTCGAATTCCTCTCGGAGCCGATTCTCGAGGAAGCGACGGTACGAGAAATGAATCGATTCCGGGTAATTACTGAAGAACGTAAAGCTCGGGGGCGCGGTCCGGACCTGGGTCATGTAATAGATCTTCACTCGTTTGTTCCCGCGGTGCATCCCCGGGGGGTGCTGCTCGAGGACACGTTCGAGGAATCGATTCAGTTCCGCGGTCGGGACCCTCTTGCGATACCGTTCGTCGAGGCTCTGAATGGTCTCGAATATCTTGGGAACCCGCTTTCCCTTAAGCGCCGAAATGGTGAGAATCGGCGCGTGGTCCACATACTTGAGCGTGTCTCTCATCATCTGCACGTATTTGTCGTGGGTGACCGAGTCCTTGGCCACCAGATCCCATTTGTTGAGAATGAGGATGAGACCCCGGCCTCGCTCGAACGCGTAGCCGACGATCCGAGCGTCCTGCTCGGTCGCCGGTTCCGTCGCGTCCATGAGGACCAGCACGATATCGGCTCGATCGACCGCGGCAAAGGCCTTAATGACACTGTAGCGCTCGACCCGATCCACGATACGCGATCGCCGTCGAATGCCGGCGGTGTCGATGAAGACGTACTCCTTGCCGTGACTCTTCACCACGGTGTCAATGGAATCTCGAGTTGTCCCGGGGACCGGATTGGCCACCAAGCGTTCTTCGCCGAGCAATAGGTTGATCAGCGTGGACTTGCCCACGTTGGGCCGGCCGACGACCGCCACTTTGACCCGTGATTCGGTGAGGATCTCGTCCAACGCGGATTGTTCCGGTTCGGGCGGAATCTCTTCCACAAGCGCGTCGAGAAAATCTCCCATGCCGTAGCCGGTCATGGCGCTCACCGGATATACCGTGTCCACACCGAGGGCGTAGAAGTCCGCGACATGATCTTCCAGCCGTTCGGAATCGACCTTGTTGGCGGTATAGAAGACCCTTTTGTCGGTCCGCTCGAGGGTGCGGACGATCTCGTAGTCCGACGGCGTGAGCCCCAGCCGAGCGTCACCGAGAAAGACGATGATGTCGGCCTGTTCGATGGCCACCATGGTCTGGGTGCGCATTTGGCTCAGTATCACATCGTCCGTACTCGGCTCGAATCCGCCGGTGTCAACCACGATGAACGACCGATCACGAATGGAGGCTTCCGCGTAGTTTCGATCTCGGGTGAGCCCCGGCGTATCTTCCACGATCGCTCGTCTGCCGCCGACGAGAACGTTGAACATGGTCGATTTACCCACATTGGGTCGACCCACGAGCGCGACAATAGTTTTGGAGGAGCGACGTGCCATGTCTCAGCTTATATCACAATCGGCCGCCCGGTCGAAAATCCGGGGCTCGGCCGCAATTCAGCAGCGGACCGTCGCCCCCCGCGTGGTTCCCGGCCATACGCATGATGCGACAGTTGGGGAGACGCGTTAGGCTTCATGGATGATTCGATGAATGAGTTTGTCATTATAGCCTGTGGTAATTTCCTCGCTTTTATGGTATTCTAACACCGTTCGGCTCGTAGAGTCCCACGTTGCGGAAAGGTCCCATGAAGCGTTACCTCTATTGCGCCCTCCTCGCCCTCATCGCTGCCGGCGTTATCACCGGCTGCGTATCCCGAATGATGTCGACCAAACCCGACGCCGAGGGCCAACAGGCGCCCGTCGCTCAAGAGTCCGAAGAATCGACCGCTGAGGAAGCCGGGAAGGAAGCTCTCCCCATTCCGGCGCCGGAAGAGTACGCTCCGCCGCCGCCGCCCGACGCCGCGACGGTGCAGCGCGCCGCGGTCGACCTGCGGAACAAGGACGAAATTCAGGACGCGGCCTTAAAGTTCGCCGATAATTTCAAAGGGATATTGAACGTTAAGATCTGCTACTCCAAACTGTACGGGGGCTGGTATCTTTTCCTTTACGGCAAGAAAGCTGAGCAAATCAGAGTCCAGCAGTTTTCATGGGATGAGAAGACCGGCGAATGGGAAGTTATCTATCGCGACCGCATGATCCCGGAAGACAAGCTCGAACTTGACCTCAAGACCGAGGTGGACGACGAGACGTGCTTCATCCTCCGGTAGAGCCCGGGAAAGATCACGGTCGTGATGAAAAAACCGACCGCGTTACCGTGCGCGTTCAATCTCCGAAGAGATTCCGCGATCGGAGCTTTCCCGCTTTCTCGAGGATGGCGATGACTCGTCGCTTCATGAAGTCATTGAGATCGTTCCGAAACGTCACGGGTCGACCCGATCCGGAAAGATCCCAGGGGTAGGTCAATACGAACGACGTGCCGGTGGGCCAAATCCTGCGCGAGGCGCCGATCCGAATGAGATTGGCGGTTTTCTCGCTCGGGCCGGATTGTTGAATCACCTCGTGAATCCCCCCGAAGAGGTCGTCCCGTTCCCGGGCGCGAGCCTCGACGATCTTCGGATGCTTCTTCTCGAACAGCCGGAGCGCCTCCTTGAGACGTTCGGCGAGCTTCCGCCCCTCATAGTAGTGCTGAGAGTAAGCGAAACAGCCCACTTCCGTCTCCGGGTCCGGGGTCAGCAGTCCCCGCTCGACCGCGAGATCCACCACTCGAGCGTAGTAGATATCGCACTTCTGCGGCACGGTTAGGATGTCCGTCGGGTAGACGGTTGATTTACGGTTCACTTTGTCGGAGGACACACCACAGTATATTTACGATCTTCCTCGCGATCCAGCCAATCGATGACGGGGGTCACCACGGGACAACAAATCGGGCTGAGGAGCGCGAAGGGAACGTCAAAAATCGCGGCCAAGCCGTCCTCCACGTACTCCAGATAGGGTTTTCTCACCTTGCACACGGGCGTATCGGTCGCCTTCAAGGTATACGTCTGCCGCGCCGCGCCTTCGTATGCGACGCCGTTGCCGAACGCGGGCGCGATCAGAAGCGCGACGAGAACAGCCGCCACCAGGGCGGGCCTGATAATTTTCATTGAATTGAACTCCCGGTTATCTTAGAGTGATGGTTCATCATAGCAGGAATCCCCTATTCAATCAATTGTCTACGAGATCAACCGGGATGAGTCCCGACAAAAAGCCAACCAAGAGATCACGGGTCCTTTTTCGCTACCGGGGGCTGGTTATGCCGGTCCTCGGGATGCTCGTCGGGCTGCTCGGCGGCATCGGAGCCGTCATCTTCCGGCATCTTATTTCCTTCTTTCAATGGTTGATTTACTCCGGCGCGGGCGACTTGACCGTGCTTGTGGGAGACCTCCCGTGGTGGCGCGTTTTGATCGGTCCCGTCATCGGCGGGGCGCTTGTCGGGCCGCTCGTCTACTTTCTGGCCCGTGAGGCCAAAGGACACGGCGTTCCCGAGGTGATGAACGCGGTCGCCATGGAACGGGGCGTGATCCGCAAACGCGTCGTGGTGATCAAGAGTCTGGCGTCGGCGCTCTGTATCGGGTCGGGCGGCTCGGTCGGCCGCGAGGGCCCCATCGTCCAGATCGGCAGCGCCCTCGGATCGTCGCTCGGCCAGACACTCAAGGTGAACGACGAACAGATGCGCGTCCTCGTCGGATGCGGCGCGGCCGCGGGCATCGCGGCCACCTTTAACGCGCCCATCGCGGGAGCGATCTTTGCACTCGAGATCATCCTCGCCGACTTCGCCATCACCACGTTCACGCCGATCATCATGTCCTCGGTCATCGCCACGGTGGTATCGCGCATGTTCCTCGGGGATTTCCCGGCGTTTCAAGTTCCTTCCTACGCCATGAACTCCCCGTACGAGCTTGCCTTGTATGTGATCCTCGGCCTCGTCGCAGGATGCGTCGCTGTTCTGTTTACGACCGCGCTTTACAAGACCGAAGACCTCTGGGACGCTTGGCGGTTCCCCGAATACACGAAGGCCGCAATCGGCGGACTCATCATCGGCTGCATCGGTCTCTATTTCCCGCAGATCATGGGCGTCGGCTATCATGCGATCGATATGGCGCTGCTTGGACGGGAATTCTGGCTGATTTTGCTTCTGTTGGTCCCCCTCAAGATTTTCGCCACCTCGATCACCATCGGATCCGGCGGTTCGGGCGGAATTTTCGCTCCGTCGCTCTTCATGGGCGCGATGGCCGGCGGCGCGTTCGGTTTCCTGGCCGACTGGCTCTTCCCCGGGTTTGCGGCGCAGCCGGGAGCGTACGCGCTCGTCGGGATGGGCGCGGTGGTGGCCGGCACGACTCACGCGCCGATTCAGGCCTTCATTATGCTGTTCGAGTTGACCCAGGACTACCTGATCATCGCTCCCCTGATGATCAGTTGCGTTATCTCCACCTTTGTCGCTCAGCGCCTCAAACGGGAATCGATCTACACCTTGAAGCTGCTGCGCCGCGGCGTCGATATTCAGGCCGGCCGGGACGTCAACCTTCTGAAAAACCTCAAGGTCAAGGACTACATGACCCGCCGGCCCGAGACCATATCCCAGCGGACTGCCCTGCGGGGACTCGTCAGGGTGCTTCCCCACAGCCAACACACGTCGTTTCCGGTGGTGGACGATGACAACAATCTGGTGGGTATGCTTTCGCTGAAGGATTTCCGCAAGGTCTTGCTTCAGGAAGAGTTGATGGACGTAGTAATCGCTCGTGAGCTTGCCACGGTTCCCGCGATCTCCGTCACCGCGGAGGACAACCTTGCCACTGCGATGAGCTTGATCAACGACAACAATATCGAGCGTTTGCCCGTGATTTCCGGGGACCGGAATTCCCTCAAGGTGGTGGGCATACTCTCCCAGCGTGACATCATCAGCGCGTACAACCAAGCTTTGGAAGCGCGGGGCCTCAAGGAGATGATGTTGTCGCCGGGAGATGATTTTCGTTGACACGGAAATAGTGGAAAGCTAACATTGCCTCTTTAATATTAATTTGAATCCCCCCACAAGGAATCGCACATGAGGGTCGGACTCAAAATCTTTACCGGTAACTCAAATCCTCGGCTCGCCGAAGCCGTCACACGCTACATGGGCATTCCCCTCGGCGCGGCCTTCGTGGGATCGTTCAGCGACGGCGAAACCCAGGTCGAATTTCGGGAAAACGTCCGAGGTATGGACGTCTTCGTTATTCAGTCGACCTGCAGCCCCGTGAACGACAACATCATCGAGCTTCTCGTCATGATCGACGCTCTCAAACGGGCGTCCTGCAGCCGCGCGACAGCGGTCATCCCTTATTACGGGTACGCTCGTCAGGATCGGAAAGTCGCCAGTCGAGCGCCGATCACCGCCAAGCTCATCGCGGATCTCATCACGGCCGCCGGCGCGGACCGCGTCCTGACCATCGATCTTCACGCGGGTCAAATCCAAGGCTTCTTCGACATTCCCGTGGATCACCTGTACGCCAGCCCCATTATGGCCGAGGCGGTCAAGGCGAACCACCTGGCCAACGAGTCCGTCGTCGTATCGCCCGACGCAGGGGGCGTCGAGCGGGCGCGAGCGTTCGCGAAGCGGCTGGGAAGCAACCTGGCAATCATCGACAAACGTCGCGCGGCGCCGAACGAAGCAGAAGTTATGCACGTTATCGGCGACGTGGCCGGCAAGGACGCAATCATCCTCGACGATTTGGTCGACACGGCGGGAACGCTCGTCAAGGGCGCAGAGGCGCTGCAGAACGCCGGCGCGAAAAACATTTACGCGTGTTGCACCCACGCGGTGCTCTCCGGTCGAGCCGTGGAAAAGATCAACGAATCTCCCATCAAGACACTCTATGTGACGGACACCATTCCGGCCGACGAAAAACGGGAAGCCTGCCCAAAACTGCAATTCGAGTCGGTCGCGCCGCTTATCGGCGAAGCCGTCAGCAGAATTCACCGGGAGGTTTCACTCTCGGAACTCTTTGTATAACCATATCGTTCCGGCCTCCGGGGTGTTCGGGCAGCGTCCCGGCCGAGATTGATACGGTGAGGACATCATGGATAGAATTTCATTAAGCGTCGAATCACGAACAGCGACGGGCAAGGGCCCGTCGAGACGCCTGAGAGCGGCGGGAAAGCTGCCCGCCATCTTCTACGGCGGCAAAACGGAACCGATTAGGCTGAGCCTCGACAACCACGAATTTGTCACGTCGTACGGGCGAGCGGGCGCCAACCCGCTCTTCGACCTGACTATCGACACTGACGGCAAAGTCGAGAAACGGCTCGCGATTCTCAAGGAAAGGCAATCTCGGCCGCTAACGGGCGAAATCCTGCATCTGGACTTCATCGAGATCTTCATGGATCAGGCAATTGAAGTCACCATTCCCGTCGAGTACGACGGTAAGCCCGTCGGAGTTGACAAGGGCGGTCTCTTTCAGGCCTCCACGCGGGAGGTTCGAGTCTCCTGCCTGCCGGACAATATTCCCAACTCATTCGTCGTGGACGTTTCAGGACTTGACGTAGGAGATTCCTTGCACGTGGGCTCGATCGATCTCCCCGAGGGAGTCGAGATGATCGAGGACGAGACCCTCACCCTGGCGTCCGTGGTCGTGCCGAGCAGACCGGAAGAAGCTGAGGCGGAAAAGGGTGAAGAAGTCGAAGGCGAGGTCGCCGAAGGCGCCGAAACCGAAGCGGAAGCCGAAGAGGAATAGCTTTCCGGTCGCTGGGTTCGGTCAGGACCGGGCCTCCGAAAACGATATCAGCGCGCGGGCCGTCCATTCGGCCCGCGTCTCGGTTCTCACCGCCCGTTTGGATTGCAGGAACGGAATCGAAACTCAAATCCCGTACGTGCGACCGCTCCTTCTCCACGGCGAAACTTCCGCGCGTTCTCTTCCATTGATTCTCGTCGGCCTATATCCCCACTGAATCCAATCCAAGTCGTGACCTGATCCGGTCGACCGTCGCGTCACGGCGATTGTCCGCAAACCCGCCCGACTAAAAGAGATCCACTGCGCGACCGGTTCCTCGATGCCCGAGAGCTTTACGCCGACCTGCCTGATCGGCGCGCGCCGCCGTCGCGTCGGACCTTTGCGGTCGGCTTCTCCGCCAAAGTGCGGGCCGTCTTCCGAATAAGACCTACCATCCGGCCCCGCAACATTCCGTTGACTCCCCCGCTCACGCTATGGTAAAGATATCGGGATGTTCTCGGCTCACTCGGAGGCACGGTGCGCGCGTCGGCCATTCTTATCTCGCTTGCCATCCTATGCTTTGCGCTCGGCGGGTGCGGCGGCCGAATCGCCAAAACGGGATGGGGTCGCGTCACGGCCGTCTCTCCATGCGGCGATATGGTCCTTCAGTACTGCGACGGCTCAACGGAACATAAGCGGATAGGCCCGGCCGGTATGCCGAAGGGGGCCAGAATCGCGGCGGAGAACCTTCTCACGCCGGCGCGATACGTGGAAACGGATCAGGGAAGCACGCTCACGTTCCCCTGTAAAAAAACCATAACTTACTACAACGTCGACTGCGATTGAGGCCTGAAGCGGTTTCCGAGCGGTCGGGGCCTTGCGTCCCGGCTCGGGAGAGCGCATTATCTATCCAGAGACGACAACGGAAGGAGCGGCGGAGATGCCGATCTACGAGTATAAATGCGAAAAATGCGGTGATTTTGAGAAACTTGTATTCGGTAATGAAGAGGTGAAGTGCCCTGAGTGCGGGGCGAGTGTGCAACGGTTGATGTCGTGCTGTTCATTCAAGAGCGCGGCGGGGGATTTCAAGACGTCGGGCTCGGGGAGTTCTTCCTGCACAGGTTGCACGGCGACGTCGTGCGCATCGTGTCACTGATAGACCATTCAATTCGTAACCATTGGAGGTGTGGTATGGCCGATCCGGAACTCAATCCGCAGCTGCGCTTGCAGCAGCAAATTGATTGTCAACTTGAGGTTAAGCCGCGCGACGCGTTGGCGGAATGGGAAAAACAAGGGTGGAAAGAGGAACCCGGAACGGATTCGGACGAAGCGCCGTTGAAATATATGGCGTTGGTCATTCTCGAGGCCATCGAAGAGCGAGCGGTTCGACTTTCCATCGACAAGGACGCCGGCGTGACGGTCTACGCCGAATCGACCTACGATTTGCCCAAGGCCCCTTCGGAGATGATCGCCAGAGGACTGGAAATTCTTCGTGAGATAACCGGTCTGGAAGCCCCGGCCGGGACGGGTGAGTTATCACTCGGAGTACGGAACGACTCGGTGCAGCTGATCATCCAGAAGTCCGGCGGCACGCACATGATCACCATGCCCGGGGTGGCGCAGATGCCGTCCTAGTCTCTATCCGCTGTTGAGGCCGGGAACGAATCCTCGAGAAGCCTTCGATCCGTGACGCAGTCGGTAAGACGCGCGCCGGGCGAAGGCTTCTCCGGTTTCAGCCGTGGTGCGTGTGTGTAGGCTTCCGGAATTTGTTCATGATTGTTCATCCCGCTTCGCTTCATTCCAGAGTCGAATCACTTCCTCCCGAGCCGCGTCCGGCAGGGTAAGATTGCGGGCGGACAAACCGGCCTCGACCGATCGAAATCGACGCTCGAACTTGTCGCAGGCCTCCGCCAGCGCGGACTCCGCATCCGTGTTGAGGCTTCGCGCGGCGTTGACGATGACAAAGAGCAGATCGCCGAGTTCCTCTCGAGCATGCGCTGTGTCGCCCGATTCAACCGCCTCGACGAACTCCTCGGCTTCTTCGCGCACTTTGGGTAGTACCCGTTCCGGCGTGGTCCAATCGAAGTCGACCTTTGCCGCGCGCTTGGTGAGCTTCTGCGCGCGTGAGAGCGCGGGCAGGCTTCTTGGGACGCCGTCCAGGAGGGATTTTCGTTCGCTGATCGTCTTCTCGGCCGCCTTGATTTTGCCCCACGCGTCGATTACCTCGTCCGGAGTGTTCGCCTCGGATGTTCCGAAGACGTGGGGATGCCGCCGGGTCATTTTTTCGATCACGCCGGAGAGGACGCGGGTGAGGGGCACGATCTCTTCCTGCTCGAGCATGTATGCGGTAAACACGGTCAGGAAGAGCAGGTCGCCCATCTCATCCGCGATTTCATCCGCGTCGCCGTCACTCAAGGCATGGATCAGCTCGTGGTATTCTTCCAAAATGTAAGGGTGAAACGAGCGAGGGGTTTGCTTTTTGTCCCAGGGACACCCATGATCCGATCTGAGCGTCCGAATGAGCTCGAGAAGCCTGTGAAACTCGTCCGTCGCGTTTCGGTCGAATCGGTTGGTGTTCATGATCCTCCACTCCGGGTCCTGTGAAAAATCGAGCGGCCAGTGTAACCGTTCACCGGGATAGCGATAAGCCATTGATATCTCGATGGGTGAGGATGGAGGGGGAGATGAGTCTCCCCCTCCATCCTCACCGGGCGCAGAGCCGCCTCAAGCCCGGTGAACCATTACGACCAG
>CAYLRL010000112.1:0-14353 GCA_964385875.1 uncultured Syntrophales bacterium | reverse complement strand
CCCCCATCGAGATATCAATGGCTTGTCGCTATCCCGGTGAACGGTTACCATCGGAGCAAATGAACCGCGATCGCCGTCCGAACGTCCGCGCGTCGGCGCCGAATCCGAGTGCGGTCGATCGGCCGTCATAGGTCCGAGAGGAGGCCGACGTATCCAATGAACACCGATGTACGGTATTGGAATCCCTACCTGGAGACGCTTCCCCGAAACCACATCGAACAGCTGCAAATCAAGAAGTTTCGGCGAATCGTGAGATGGGCGTACGAGAATTCTCGATTTCACCGCGCGCTCTATGAAACCGCGGGTGTAAATCCTGACGATATTCGCACAATGGGCGACGTGCGCCGGATTCCGAAGGTCGATAAGTCGATGATGCTGCCGATACAGCGCAAAGAGCCGTTTCCGTACGGAGACGCACTCTGTGTGCCTTTGGATGAGGTGACCGAGTTTCGGCAAACCAGCGGAACCACGGGCGTGCCGGTGTACCAGCCCGACACCTGGCGCGATTGGGAGTGGTGGTCCGAGTGCTGGGCGACTTTGCTCTGGGCTCAGGGGTATCGTCCGCGGGACAGGGTCTTTCTTCCGTTCGGCTACAACGTGTTCGTCGCCTTCTGGGCGGGGCACTACGCGTGTGAAAAGATCGGGTGCGAGGTAGTTCCCGGCGGCGTGCTCGACACCGAGTCCCGGATTCTCAAGATGCAGGAACTCGAGGCGACCGCGCTCATGGCCACGCCCACGTACGTACTGGGAATGGCCGACACCGCGATCACCAAACTGGGCGTCAACCCGGCCACGGATCTGAAAATCCGACGAATAACCTGCGCAGGGGAGCCCGGCGCGCTTATCCCGGCGACCAAGGCGAGAATCGAAGAGGCGTGGGGCGCCAAGGTCTTCGATCATGCGGGAGCGACCGAAATCGGCGCGTGGGGGTTCGAGTGCGCCGACCAGCCGGGCGCGCTCCACGTGAACGAAGCCATGTTCCTGGCCGAAGTGGAGGATCCCGATACCGGCGAACCGGTCACCGAACCGGGAAGAGCCGGGAAACTGGTCATCACCGCGCTCGATCGTCTGGCGCAACCCTGCATCCGCTTCGACGCAAAAGACATCGTCGAGGTGAGCGACGAAGCCTGCTCATGCGGTCGAACGTTCAAACTCTTCAAGGGCGGGGTCATCGGACGCGCGGACGATATTACCAAGGTCAAGGGCGTGCTTCTCGCTCCCAGCGCGATCGAGGACGTGGTCCGATCCATACCCGGCCTGTCCGACGAATACGAGGTGGTCGTCGAAAAACGCGGCGACGTGGACCGGATCACGCTCAAGGTCGAGTTCGGCTCGGATACCCCTGAAGAGAAGCGTCCGGAATTGGAGAGTCACTTGAAGACCGAGCTCAGGGTTAAGACCAATTTGGGATACCAGCTCGAATTTCATCCATACGGGGCCTTGCCGCGGTACGACGTCAAAGCGAAACGATTCAAAGACCAGCGCAAGAAGTAAGCGACGCGCCGGAGGAACCGCCGACATGAACACCGAATCATCACGACGAGACACCGCGGCCAAAATCGATCGACTCCGAGAGATGGTAGTCGAGATCCTGAACGAAAGCGACGACTTTCCCGCGATCAACAGAAACGCGAAACGGGTCCTAGCCGCGGTCGAACTCATGGCGATCAACGTGGAAGAGACTTCACCGGACTGATCTCTGCGCTCGAACTCCGGATGCTCTCCGGCGGGCTTCCTCGCATTCGAGTTTCCGGCCGCGCAGCGCTCCCGCCACTGAAACGCACCGCAAGGAACCACCGAGGGGTTGACGCGCGCAGGCGCCTCGGAGTATTCTAAAAAATAGCCGTAGATCGGGATCTTAGGCGTCGAGGTATCAGTCGAGAATGGGGAAAGGGGTGGCGCTTCGCATCGGAACCACCCTCCTGCCGACGAAGCGTTTTTCGTGCCATATCGACATGCCGAACAGTGGAGATGACGTGGACGCCGGCTCAAAACCCACAAGTCCGGTGAACGCTTACCATTGGGGAATTCCGAGCGCGAAAACGCGGGTTCGGACGTTGGCGCGTCTGTTCTGTCCCTTGCTTGCGATCCTATGCGCTTTCCCGGCGATCGGATCCTCTGAGGTTGAGCTTACCCAAGCGGAAAAAGACTATCTTGCGAAAAAGGAGACCGTCGTCTTCGTGAGTCAGACGCGGTACGCTCCATTCGAGTTTGTGGACAAAAACGGGCAGCGCGAAGGAATGATGCTCGACGTGGCGCGCCGGTTGGCTCTCGAATTGGGCTTCCGGCCCGTTTTCACTCATTCGACGTTTCTCGAGGCCCAAGAAGCCGTCCTCAGCGGCAAGGCGGATATTCTCACAAGTCTCTTCTACAGTGAGAAACGCGCGGAGAAGTTCGCGTTCACGTCGACGCTCTTTCAAGTTCCGGCCTTCATCTTCACCGGTGTGGATCGGACCGATATCAAGGGGCTGCGGGACCTGAACGGCAAACGAATCGCCATGCAACGGGGCGACTACGCTCTCGACTTCCTCGAGGCTCATGACATTCGCTGTTCGTTTCTCTTCACCCCGGACTTCGCCGAAGCCGTGGACCGGGTGATCCGCGGTAAGGCGGACGCGGTCGTCGGGGATGAACAGATTGTTCTCTATCATGTGTACGCCAACCACCTGTCCGACAAAATCAAGAAGATCGGCGAGCCCCTCTACGTGGGGCGCAATTGCATGGCCGGGGCTGAGGGGAACGCGCTCCTTGTGGGGATCTTGGACAAGGGTGTCCGGGAAGTAAAACGGCTCGGCGTGCTCGAGAAGATCAACAAGAAGTGGCTCGGGACACAGTTGGCCCCTCCGCGTTCTTGGCTTGAGAAGAACAAGCAGTGGCTCGCGGCCGGCGCTCTGGGTCTGCTCTTGGTGTTGCTGTGGGTCTGGATCTGGAACGTGCGACTCCGGACAATCGTGAGGAAGCGCACCGAAGAAATTCGAGAGAGGGAACAGGCGCTCCGCACGAGCGAGGAGCGATTGGAGCTTGCGTTGGAAGGCGCCGACCTCGGGATCTGGGATTGGAACATTCAAACCGGCGAAGTCGTCTTCAACGACCGCTGGGCCCGCATGCTCGGCTATTCCCTCGAAGAGATCGACTCCGGGTTCGAGGCGTGGAAACGCAATCTTCATCCGGAGGACGCGTCGGGGGTTCTTGAAAAACTAACCGCTCATCTGGAGGGCAAAACGCCCTTCTATCAGACCGAACATCGGCTTGGCGCCAAAGACGGATCGTGGAAGTGGATCCTGTCCCGGGGCAAGGTGGTCGAACGTGACGAGAACGGCGCGGCGATTCGCGCGGCCGGCACGCATCTTGACATCACCGACCGAAAAGAAGCTGAGGCCTCGTTGGTCGAAAACGAGCGACTGCTCTCGGACGTGTTTACAGGAATTCTGGACGGCATTTGCGTCCTGGACACCGACTTCACTATAGTCCGCGTCAATCCGGCCATGGAGCGGCGTTATCTCGACAAGACGCCGCTTGTGGGGCGAAAATGCTTTGAGGCGTATCGGTGTGGAGATCATCCCTGTGAGAACTGCCCTTCGCTGCGGGCCATGCAGGAAGGACGGTCCGCGGAAGAGGTGCTCCCTCTGTACGATTCGGACGGCGAGGAGCGGAGCTGGATCGAGCTGTACGCCTTCCCCATGACCGACAGGGAAACCGGTGACGTCACCGGGGTCATCGAGTACGTCCGCGACATCACGGATCGAAGACGCGCGGAAAACGCCCTGAGGGAGAGCGAACAACGCTACCGGGCCGTTGTAGAGAATTCCCTCGCCGGCATCTACATTCACCAGGACGACCGAATCGTATACGTCAACCGACGAGGGGCCGAGACAATTGGGTACCGGCCGGAAGATCTCATCGGCGAACGCGTCTGGGACTACATTGCGCCCGACGATAAGGCCTCGACGCAGCGAATTGTGGAAAGGCGTCGCAAAGGAGAGACGGTTCCCTCGTACTATCAGTTTCGCGTGGTCACTCGAACCGGCGAGCTTCGGTGGGCGGAGGTCATGGCCACGGAGATCGAGCACAACGGGCGGCCGGCCACGCTTGCCAACGCCATCGACATAACCGATCGCAAGAAAGCCGAAGACGCGCTGCGGGAAAGCGAGGCCCGATACCGCGATCTCTTTGAAAACGCACACGACATCATCTACACCCATGACCTGGACGGCAGGTATATTTCGGTCAATGCCGCGCTGACCCGCATCCTCGGGTATACGATGGACGAGATCCGGACCATGAACTACCGCGATCTCATCGATCCCGAACACCTCCCTACCGCGGAGGAGAACCTGCGCAAGAAATTCGAAAACGGTCGGGAAAGCACCGGTCCGTACGAGATCGTTGTCCGAGCCAAGGACGGAACTCCCACGTGGTTTGAGATCACGTCACGGATCATGATGGAGGACGGGAAACCGGTCGGCGTCCACGGCGCCGCGCGGGACATCACGGACAGAAAGCGCGCGGAAGAGGCGCGACGCGAATCCGAAGAGAAGTATCGTCTCGTGGTCCAAAACGCGAATGAGGGCATCCTGATCGCGCAGGACGGGATGCTCTGCTTCGCAAACCCTACAGCCGAGGAATTGGTGGGGTATACCGAAGCGGAACTCAAATCAAAACCCTTCGTGGAATTTATCCATCCTGAGGACAGACAAATGGTGATGGAGCGGCATGTCAGGCGCCTGAAGGGGGAAGAGCCGCCCAGCGTATATCCGTTTCGCGTGATCGACAGAAGCGGCGCCGTCAAGTGGGTTGAAATCAGTGTGGTCGCAGTGACGTGGGAGGGACGCCCTGCGACGCTCTTTTTCCTTTCCGATATCACCGAACGCCGACGGATCGAAGAAGAGTTGGCCCGACTGGAAAAGCTCGAATCACTCGGCATCTTGGCAGGGGGGATCGCTCATGACTTCAACAACTTCCTTACTGCAATCCTGGGAAATATCGCGCTCGCGCGCATGCAGAATCACGACCCCTCGAAGATGGTTCAGCGATTGATCGAAGCCGAAAAAGCCTGCGGTCACGCTCAGGGTCTGACCCAGCAGCTGCTCACCTTTTCCAAAGGGGGCGCTCCCATCAAGCGGAGGGAATGGATCGGAGATCTTATGAAGGATTCGTGCGCATTCGCGGCCCGGGGATCGAGCGCCGCATGCACGTTCTCGATCGCTGCGGATCTCCATCCCGTCGAAGTGGATGCGGGCCAAATCGGCCAGGTAATCAACAATCTCGTACTCAACGCGGTCCAAGCCATGCCGCAGGGTGGGACCATCCATGTGACCGCGGAGAATGCCGTCTTGAACGCCGCTGATGGAATTCCGCTCGACGAGGGTCCGTACGTGCGAATCGTCGTTCAGGATCAAGGAGTCGGAATTCCGGAACGCATCCAGCCCCGAGTGTTCGAACCGTACTTCACCACGAAACAAACGGGGAGCGGCCTTGGGCTGGCGACCGCGTATTCGGTCGTCAAGAATCATGACGGGTTGATTACGCTTGAATCCGAGCCGGGCGAAGGGACCGCGTTTACCATCTATCTGCCGGCAGGGGAAGAACCCGGCGAGCGCGCATCCGTCCGAGCCCAAATGCGCGGCCGATATTCCGGCCGAGTGCTCTTGATGGACGACAACGAGGCGATCCGGGAACTCGCCGCGGAAATGCTGGCAGATATGGGGTGCGACGTGACAACCGCCCCGTCCGGGGAAGAGGTCGTTGCTCGATACGTCGAGGCCAAGGCGGAATCACGACCCTTTGACGTCCTCATCCTCGATTTGACCGTTCCGGGGGGCATGGGCGGTCTCGAGACGCTCCGGCGACTGAAGCTTATCGACCCGGACGTGAAGGCGATCGTGTCCAGCGGATACTCGAACGATCCGGTCATGGGCGGCTACCGAGCGTACGGCTTCGCAGGCGTGGTCGCAAAGCCATATACTCCCGAACAACTCGCCGAGGTTCTGGGCGACATCCTGCCCGTCGATGAAACGTGAATCGAGAGCCCCGTGCCTGCGGATCGCTTTCCTGAGCGGGTAACGGTTGGCGCCGTCTCCGTCGCCTGATAGGTTGACCCTCGGCCGACTCATCCCAGCCTCGTTCGGACGCGTCCGCCGTGCCGAGCGAGGGACCGGAGGCTATCCGCAAAGGAGGCGCTCACGTGAATCATGAAGCGAGAATACGCAATTAGCGCAGGCTACCGCTATCCGACCGGCGTGTCGATCCGAAAGAACGGCGTCAACTTTTCCATATTTTCACGGCATGCCCGAACCGTGGAATTGCTCCTCTACTCGAGCCCCACTGCGGTCGAACCGTTTCAGGTGATCCGGCTCGATCCGTATCGTCATCGGACCTACTTCTTCTGGCACGTCTTCGTGGAAGATCTGCCGTCAGGCGTGAGCTACACATGGCGGGTCGATGGGCCGAGCGATACCGAGAATTCCGGTTTTCGGTTCGAGGGCGAGCTCGAACTGACTGATCCGTGGGCAAAAGGCGTAACCATGGACCTATGGGATCGCCGCGGTTACGGTGTTTCCACGAAGCAGGGGATCAGCTCCATCCGGGCGTCCGTGCTTGACAACGACTATCCGTGGGACGGCGACGGACCTCTGAACCATCCGATGGAAGACTCGATCATCTACGAGATGCACGTGGGCGGCTTCACGCGACATTCTTCATCGGGCGTGTCTCGACCGGGGAGCTTCTCCGCGGTTATCGAGAAGATCCCCTACCTCAAAGAGCTGGGCGTGACCGATGTTGAACTGATGCCCTGTATGGCGTTCGATGAACAAGACGTGCCGGACCGAGCCTTTTACCGGGGCTTGAGGAACTACTGGGGATACTCGACCCACAGCTTCTTCAGCCCCCATCCCGGATACTGCGTGTCTCCGGACAAGGGGACGCATCTCCGGGAATTCCGAGACATGGTCAAGGCGCTCCACGAAGCGAACATCGGCGTGATCCTCGACGTGGTGCTCAACCATACCGCCGAAGGCGGCGAAACCGGACCGACGATCAATTTCAAGGGCCTCGGCAACGAGACCTTCTATCATCTCGATCCTGAGGACAAGCGACGCTACCGAGACTATACCGGCTGCGGCAATACGGTGAACTGCAATCATCCGCTCGTTTCCAATTTCCTGCTCCAATGCCTCGAATATTGGGTTAGGGAAATGCACGTGGACGGATTTCGCTTCGATCTGGCGAGCGTCCTCGCGCGCGGGGAAGACGGCCGGCCGATGCGTCACGCGCCCATCGTATGGAACATCGAATTCTCGGAAGTGCTCGCGCGCACGAAAATCATTGCCGAGGCATGGGACGCGGCGGGCTTGTACCAGGTGGGCGCGTTCCCGGGCTTCCGGTGGGCCGAATGGAACGGCCGCTACCGCGACACGGTCCGACGGTTCGTACGAGGGGATCGGGGCCTCACGGGGAGGTTGGCAACCTGCGTAAGCGGAAGCAGCGATCTGTACGAGTCGTCGGGGCGTCTGCCGATCAACAGCGTCAATTTCGTCACCTGCCATGACGGCTTCACCCTCGCTGATCTCGTCAGCCATAACAAAAAACACAACGAGGCCAACCAGGAGAAAAACCGCGACGGCGCTGATGAGAACTTCAGCTGGAATTGCGGGCGGGAAGGGCCGACATCCGACCCCGAGATCCTCGAACTGCGGAAACGACAGGCCAAGAATTTTCTCGCGATCCTCATGTTGAGCCAAGGCGTACCCATGATTCTGTCCGGCGACGAGGTCCTGAGGACCCAGCGGGGAAATAACAACGCGTATTGCCAAAACAATGAAATCAGTTGGTTTGATTGGACTCTGACCAAAACCAACGCAGACATGCTGCGGTTCACCCGTCTTATGATCGCGTTTCGCAAGCGGCATCCCTGCCTGAGACACAGCCGGTTCCTGACCGGTCGAAGGCGTGAGGGCGCCCGACTGCCCGATGTGACCTGGCACGGCGTTCGGTTGCATGAACCCCAATGGGACAATCCCGATTCTCGGGTGCTCGCATACACGCTCGGAGCGACCGAAAGCGACGTCCACGTTATGATCAACATGTCCGAGACGAGTGAGCGAATGGCCGCGCCTGCGGTCGACGGACGGAGATGGTTCCTTGCGGTGGATACCGCCGACGATTCGCCCCGCGACATCCTCGAGCCGCGCGAACAGCGGCCGGTAGATTCGAAGACGGTCCGGGTTCGGCCGCGCAGCGTGGTCGTTTTGGAGAGTCGACCGTAGCCCGGCGATGTGTTCCGGATGCGGAGCGCATTGGTATGAGAAAGAGCGTAACCGTTCACCGGGATAGCGACAAGCCATTGATATCTCGATGGGGGAGGCATGGAGGGGGAGATGAGTCTCCCCCTCCATCCTCACCCGGCGCAGAGCCGCCTCAAGCCCGGTGAACAATTACGAAAGAGCCGAAGCGCCGGGGGTCATCCCCAATCGTCCAGAAAGGCGTCAATCTCTCGGACCACGTATTTCTCCCGACCGAAGTGGAAATGGTCCGAACCGTCGATGACCGCGCCGGTCTTTGGTTCGGGTATGGACTCGATGAGCTTGTTGAAATTCCTCACTGAACAAAACATGTCCCGATCGCCGGTCACGAGCAGTTTTGGGCGCTTCTCTTCTTCAAGGAAAGAGAAATCATACATATCGGCCGGTGGGGATATCCCGACGAGCAGCCCGGGACGAGAATCGCGACGCGCGGCTTTCAACGCGACCCAACACCCGAACGAATAGCCGGCGACGAGCGCGCCGTCCGGGCTTACCCGAGCGTTCCGTGCGAGAAAGTCAAGGGCGGCCCGCACGTCGTCGATTTCATCGATCCCTTCGCCGTATCGTCCCTGACTCCGCCCCACGCCCCGAAAGTTGAATCGCAGGCAGGCGAACCCTCGTTCCAATAGGCCGTCCGACACGGTTGCGGTAACGTTGTTGTCCATATTTCCGCCGTACTGGGGATGGGGGTGGCAGACTACCGCGGCCCTCGCCGAATCCGACGCGCCGTCGGGGAATTCGATCACGCCTTCGAGGGTTATGGTTCCGCAGGGAAAGAAGACTTCCTCTTTCTTCGACATGGGCTGGGTGTCCTTTACGCTGATCCGGGAAGGCCGCAGCCCTACGGTTCAAGCTGCGCAATGCGACGAAAGGCCGACTTCATGGGGCGAATGATGAGGAACATCGCAACGATGAATGCGCCGGTAAAACCCAGCGCTATCACCGCGTAATCGATTGTGAGAAGCGGTCGCCCGAAGAGGTCCGCTCGGATGACTCTCCACACCGGGACCGCCTCGAGCAAAATCACTGCGGCGACGGCGAGCCCCCCGTAAATCATGGTCATGAGCGCGCCGAAGCCGGTGAACGCTCGGCTCGGGTCCGTTTCCCTGAATTCCGCATGCAGCACGCCCATGCCGATCGAGAGCGACGTGACGCCCACGGTCAGCAGCAGCACGGTCACGGTGGACATCATGAACATGAACGCTTTCAGGCCCAGCAGGTAGTTCGTCATCACTACGAGAAAAAGGCCGAGAACAACCATCGGCACAAGGTAGAAGCAGAACTTGACCCAGAGGATCTTCCGCGGGTTGACCGGGCAACTCTTCAGGATCCAATACGCGCGGCCTTCCGAGGAGAGCGCGGGGAAGAGGAATCGCACGCCCAGCGAGGAGAGCACAAATCCGGCCAAGCCGATATTGAGGAAAGCCACCGTATTCTTCAGGAGCGCGGTCGCCCACGGTGAATCGAGAGACGGGAGGACCGTGAAATTGTACAGATAAACGAGAATCAACGCTGCCAGGAGCAGCAACTGACTGAGCCGCCCCGTGTCCCGCGCGAGGAGCATGGTCTCCTTCATCACGAGCATCGCGGTGGGACGATCCAGAAACCGATGGAGCGCACGCGCATAGACCGCCAGGAATCGGCTGCGGCTCAATCGCGCGCCCTTGGATTCCATCGCCTTGGAATAGCCGGGGAAGTGCACGGCTTCATGGTAATGGCCGGCCAGGCGGAACATCGCGAGGGCGCCTACCACGAGAAGCGCGAGATACAAGCCCCGTTCGTCGAACCCGTGTCCCGTGATGTACGGCTGCAATATCTGCACGAGCCACGTCGTGGGCAAAAGCGGCGACGAGGGCTCGGACATGATCGAGAGATAATCCATGACGGACGCGAACCCCTCGGGGTTAAGGAACTCCTCGGGACGGATCATGCGAAAGAGCAGGTAAATGCCCACAAAAACGAGCAACCCCACAAAGATGAAGAGGTCCCGCAATCGCCGAATGGGAAAGACGCGCACAAGGGTCTGCACGAGAAATATGCTGATCGCGGTCGCCATCATGAGGAGCGAAGCGAATCCGAGCGCGCTCAACGCGTAAAAGGTCCACGGCGCGGCAAAGACGGTTCCGTACGCCAAAAAGACCGGAAATCCGAAGACCAGGACCATCCAGGACGAATCGGCCAGCGTTTCGATGAACCGTTCGGAATAGAGCGACGCCGCGGACACGGGCCCCGCCATGATCAATTCCAGATCCTCGGACAGGAAGAACGTGGAAAACGTAGTGATGACATTGCTGATGATCACCACAAACGCGAACGTGAGCAGGATCATCGAGAGCAGCTTGACCGCGACGATGGTTCCGAAGACTTCTTCCGTTGTGAAGTATTCGAGCGCCTTGTAGAAGACCACGTAGATTACGACCCAGAGGACGAGAACCAGCCCGATCACGAAGGGGAATCGCACCTTCTCTTTATTCGGGTCGCGCAATCGCAATCGGAATCGTTTCCATCGCGGGGAAAGCAGCAGGAGGACGTCGTTCACGGCATTTCCTCGGGCAGGTCGAGTTCACGCCGCTCTTCTTCTTCACGAATCCGCCTCCGGCGTTCGATGACCGCCAGCACATGGATACTCGCCTCATAGAGAATCAGGAGCGGCAATCCCATCAGAATCTGAGAGACCACGTCGGGCGGCGAGAGTAACGCGCCGATAACGAACGCGATCACGATGAAATAGCGTCGGCCTTTCTTCAGGAGGTTCGTGTCGACCACGCCGAGCAGGCCCAGGAACACAATAATGATCGGCGTCTCGAAGATCATGCCGAACGCAAGGATCAGCTTGGTGACCAGCGACACGTACTCCCGAAAGGATATCATCGGCTGCAGTTCCGGGGACGTGAAGCCCATAAAGAACTTGAAGATAACCGGGAAGACAAGGAGATAGGCGAAGGCCGACCCGATGTAGAAAAGCGCGGTCGCGATAAGGACGAAGGGGAAGGCCAGCTTCCGTTCTCTCGGGTAGAGTCCCGGAGCGATGAACTTCCACATCTGATAGAGAATGAAGGGGACCGCGATGAGGACGCCGCCGGCAAAGGCGATTTTCAGGTAGGTGAAAAAGGCCTCCGCCGGGCTGATGATCTTCACCGACTTGTCGCCTTCCGGCAACACCCGCAGAAGGGGATCGACCAGGAAGGTATAGAGTTCTTGGCGGAAAAACCAACAGACGCTGAAGCCGACAATAACGGCCAAGACGGCCCGTAAGAGCCGCCCCCGAAGCTCCTCGAGATGCTCGAAGAACGACATCCGGGTTTGATTCCCGTTTTCCTCTTCCGTCACCGTTCGGTCCCTTCCTTCGTGTCATTCTCCTTTTCCGAATCCGTCGGTTCCGGGGCCGCGGATTCATCCTTCTCGACATCCGGTTTTTCCGTGTTGTTCTCTTCGCCCGTCGATTCAAGGAGTTGAGCGTAGAAATCGGGCCCGGAGCTTTCACCGGGGGGCGGTATGAGATCCTCGTCCTTGCGGACGACCTCGTCGGCTCGATCCTCGGAAGGCGGCTTCGAGGCGGCCTTCGAGGAACCCTTCGAGCCGTAATCCGGCGGGGACGCGATCGAATCGAGGTCCACGCTGTGCTTCACTTCCCAGGCGAGCTTCTGGACCTCGCGGTAGAGCTTGGCCACCGTGCGGGCGACCTCGGTCAGCTGACGAGGGCCGAGAATGATGAGCGCCACCAACATGATGATGGCGAGTTCCCACATGGATATTCCGAACAAGGGCGGCGTCTCCTATGACTTCGCGCTCGGCGGGAAAAGGGCCGCCGGCGTCTCGGAGGGACGAACGATACAGGGGCTCACTCCATCTTCCCTTCGGCGTGAACGATATGGTCCACAAAGAAAATGTCCATGAAGTGCGGGCCGCCGCCCCATGATTCCAGGAGCACGAGAATATTTCCGATCAGCGCTTCCAATCGCTTGTCCATGGAGAGAAAACCGGTGTCGGGATCGCGGAGGACCGCCATCCAGTCCAGTTCCTTGGATCTCAAGGCCACCTTGACCTCGAAGCCGTGCGGCGCACGTATGATGACGATTTGGCCGCAGTGATTCTTGTCGGCCGATGATTCGGGGTGTTTGATGTCGTAGAGCTCGACGTCTGCGCCGCGGAAGGTTCGGATCAGCTCGATGCGGCGCATTTCCGCGTCGAAGAGCTCGTCGGCCTTCATAGAGCAGGATCGACAAATCGGCTGATTTTCCCGCGGTTCGTAGTCGGCGTCGGCGCCGCAAATGGCGCAAATTTCAAGCGGTGATGACGTTGTGGTCATAGGATTACCTCCGGCTCCGGGCCACCGGTTTACTGCAACATTACTTGAGAAAGTTCACCCAATACTCCATAAGCCTTAACCAAAAAGGAGACAAAAAAGCACTTGCAATGACCGGCGCTGCCACTATACTGTCATCCCGAACTCGGTCCCCCGGCGGCGCCTCGAAGCGCCGAGCCGAGCCTGCGGATACATCCAAAAGGCCGGGCGGCTTTCAGTCACAAGCGCCTTTATGATAGCATCACGCCGTGACCTTGAAAAGGAGAAGAAAGACGATGCGTTTCAGATTACTGCCGGCTCTTCTGGTTCTCGCGATCGTGCCCCTTCTTGCGGGGGCCGGCCGCGGTCCGAGGATCGCCGTCGACAAATTGACATACAGTTACGGGAAGATTCCCTACGGCGATGTTGTTTCCAAAGAGTTTACGGTGACCAATACAGGCGACGAGGTGCTCGTCATCGACAAACTGAGAAGCAGCTGCGGATGCGCCAAGGCCGTCAAAGGCGAAACGGAGATCAAGCCCGGAGGAACCACCAAGATTATCGCCTCGTTTGACACGGAAGGCCTCAGCCCGGGCATGAAGCGCAAGACCATCTACGTGAGTTCGAACGATCCGGTGAATCCCACCCTCAAACTGACGCTCCTAGCGGAAGTGGTCAAGTCGGTCACCGTCGTACCACAGTCGCTGGCCACAAACCTGGACGGTTTCCAGGAAAAGGTGGTTTTCCCCGTCGAGTTCTCGAACACATCCGACCGGAGCGTCATCATCGACGACCTCGAGGTGCGCAGCTCGGACGCGAAAGCGGAACTCAAACCCGAAAGCATCGCGCTCGAGCCGGGCGAATCCGCAAAGGCCGAAGTGGAGATGCGCCTAAGAAAAGAGCCTAGTCGGCGCTACTACATGGGAAGGCTGGTGCTCAAGACCGATCACCCGAAAGAAAAGACGATCGACCTGAGGTACTTCGTGCAAATCAAGTAGAGCCGCGTTTTACGTTGGAGGCGACCACGACGGGGCGTCCCTATCCGAGAGCGGCGGCGCGGACGCGGGGAAAACGTCCGCGTTTCCCGTCGGCGCCTCGCAACGTCGAGCCTCGTCGCGCCTCGTGTTTGACGAATCCCGCCTCAGCGACGAAATCAGATCCAACATACGATCGACCCCGTATTTCCACATGACGAGCGCGAGCAGCGCGACTCCCGCCAACCCGAAGACACACGTGACGAGCACGATGTATCCGATCCACTGCGCGCCGACGCTGTTCGGCGACAAGGGAAGGACAAGGATCAGCAGAAGGTAAAAGACCGCGGGGAGCTTCGCCAAGGTCGTTATGAGCGTCTGCAGGCACTCCAGAGCCTTGAGGACTATTTTCACAAGGGCCCAGATCAAGCCTCCGCCGAACAGCGCAAACACCGCGAGCCTGGCCGCGAGCACGACCGCGGACGATGTTTCCAGGCCGGTAAAGATGAAATCGAGCTGAAAGAAGGTCCTCAGTTGATCGATGATTTCCCAAGGGAACGGCATAGGCTCGGTCTCCGTCGAATTGTCGGCGATTCGGACTTCCCTGAGCGGGTCGTCTCGATGTCGGTCGCATCGTATAACCGTCGCGCGGTGATATAGAGCATATCGCCGCACGGCGATCAAGAGCTGAAGCCGGACTCGAGGCCGGCGCCGCAGGCGTCGATGCGTATTGTTACGGCGCGATGAGGGCCGGGATCGCTTCCATTCCGTGATTTCGGCCGGTTGGTCGC
>CAYLRL010000111.1:0-14381 GCA_964385875.1 uncultured Syntrophales bacterium | reverse complement strand
CCCCCTCCATCCTCACCGGGCGCAGAGCCGCCTCAAGCCCGGTGAACCATTACGTTTGTTGTTACGGCTGCTCATTTCTTCCATCGCTATCGAGGCGCAGGCGATAACCCTCGCCTCCGACAACTCCGAAAGGACCGCGTCCTTGGGGATATGAAAACGGCAAATCCGGGTCAATAGGTTCTGCTCGAACTACCCGCAAGCTCCACCTTAACGATCCTCCCGCGAATCGTCCTTCCAGGAATTGTCCCGGCGATGAAACCGGAGTACGGCGTCAGAGGTCGGTCTTGACCCGAAGGAACGACACTCCGTTGTGATCGTTCAACTCATTCAGGATGCGAATGAATCCCTCAGTTGAAGTGGAGGCGTACTCGAATTCTCGAGTAATGATTTCAGGCTCTTCCGGTAAAAGCGGGCCGGGAGGCCGCTGACCTCCGGTGGTTTTGCAGCCTCCGTTGTCGATGACAACGACCGTCATTTTGACTCTCCGGGCGACCGCCTCACAGAGGGCCTGCCGACCGGAATGCCGGAACGCCCCATCGCCGGTCACGCAGAAGACCTTGTCCGTATGGTTGTCAATCGCGGCTCCGATCGCCGAAGCCGTGCTCGCCCCGAGACATAAACACGCGTCAATGGTTCGAGCGGGATCCATCGTGTACGTCCCGATGTCACCGCAGACTATCCTTGAATCGAAGGATCTAATGGCGGCAAAGAGCTTCTCGAACCAATCCCGCTCGTGGTACTCCCCTACCGGTTTCACCGACGCCGTTACGGATGTCACGTCGTCATCTTGACATGCGAGCAGACGGATCATCTGTGCGACTACGGAATCTCCGTGCTCGCAGACAACAATGCCGGAGGATTTGTCGAGAACTTCTCTGAGAAGTGTTCGCGGAAGAGGCAAGGTAAAGAGCCGCAGCGAGTCCGCTCGGTCTTGCTCGCTACGCGCGGCTCCAACGAATATCCGCTGTATCCCGGATAGATTCGGCGAGTGGGCCGAATAATATCTGTCCACGATTTCCTCAATCGTTCGTTGTTTGTCGCGCAGTCGCGATTCCAGGTATTCCACATTCACCGGATGAGCGACAAATCTTCGGCTGTCTCGAACAAAACACCGCGCTGAATAGCGTTTGGCTTCTCGCTTAACGATCGCGTTCATGCCCTGGAGCGCATTCGTGAATCGTATGACCACGGGCAACCTGATCCGCTCCGATACATCGAACGCATTCACTGCGATTTCATAGGCATGGGCCGCCGAAATCGGCTCAAACCACAGTCCGCCTCGAAACTCGAAGTAATGCCTCGAATCCTGCACCAGCTGCGAACCTTCGACGTCAATGTCATCGAAAACGACTACCACCAGGCCGGCGTTCACGTCCAGCGACATGGAATTGAGGAATGGATCCGCAGCGTCATTGAGCCCCACATTCTTCATCGTGACGGCGGCTCGCTTGCCCGATATCGACGCGCCCCAAGCCACCGCATATGCGGTGCGCTCATTTATGGATGTGACACGGCCTCCGGCGAGTTCGAATATCTCGTGGGAATACGAGCCGGGATAGTTGGTAATGACCTCGAGGCCTCCGTCAACGAGGCCGGCGGCAATGGCGGCGCATGCGGAAATTCCCTCCTTCCGGGTTTTCGTGCCTCCCATCGACTTCGACGGATCAGATGAACTCACGGAACTCATCGAGAAACTCCGGCGGCAACTCATTAGAGTATTTTCGGAGGAAGGCTGTGAGCGCTTCTTGATTGCGCCATTGCATGTCGTTGAGCAGCGCTCGAGCCGTTTCCAAGTCGTTGTGAGTGATGGCCCGTTGAATCTCCCGGGCGACCACGGCGACGACACTGTTCTTGCCGCCGAAGAGGCCGGCTAAAAGGGCGACTCCCAGAGCACGGCCGACTGCCGCCCAAGCGGCCGGCCCCATTCCTATGAAGGGCATTTGGTTTCCTCTAACCTCCGTCCACATAGCGATCGAAAATACGGCCGCACGCTCTGCCCAAGTAGACCTTGTCCCGAAGCAGTCGGCCGATTTGCCTGAGCATGAGAAGCCGGGCCTCGGGCGTAATGGCGCCTTTTTCACTCCAGGCAGTCCAATACTCGAAAAACTCAACGAGGTCGTCGGAATTCTGAATCGCTTCGCAAAGAATCTCATAGGATTGGTCGAGACCTTCCTTAATGACTCTGCCTTCCGTCCGTACCCGCACGACCTCACGAATCGCTTCAATGAATTGGACAAAGAGCACACGGCGAGCCACAACTCATGACCCTTCGGCGATGCGGCAAATGCTTTCAACCAACTGAGCTTGAGCTTTCTCGGCCAGGTTCAGTTCCCTGAGCAGCCCGGCGAGCATGGCCATCCGCTCCTTGCGATCCATGTGCTTTTCCCGCAGCGTCGTGAGCGTCTGCTCGAAATCCAGCCGGCTTTCCTCCATGGCTTTTGTCGACCTTGCCACGTCGGCGATGATGTCGACGACAGACAGTATCGCCTGCGGCGGGATCTTCTCAATCGCTGCGATCACCACGTCGCCGCGGCGTGCGACCTTCAAGGATGTGTCGACCGTTTGGGCGGGCAGTTTTGTGTCTTTCATGAGTCGTCCTCCGTAGATGTTCGCCACAGCCATCTAATCCCCATGTAGGTGGCAACGCCGATGCCGACTGCCACGCCGACACCCGTGGCCATCCCAAAACCCAATCCGAGCGCAGCCAAGCCGCCGGTGATACCTGCGGCGCTCAGTCCGAAGACCGGACCGGAGACCGCAACGGCCGCAACGGGAACACCGACCGATCCGACACTTGCCAGCGCCTCGCCGACGAGTCGTTTCACATCCTGTTTCGTGGCGCCTCCCTCGCTCGCCTTCTTAAGCGCCGCCACGTATTTCTTGATCGCAGCGACCTGCTCGTCGTTAATCTTCAAGTCCTTGGCCAGCTTTCCGATCGCCTTCTGCTCGTTTAGACTTAACGTGCCGTACGCGTACGCGATTGAAACCGCGTCGGTCAGGAGTGTGAATCGAAGCTCACCATGGATTTGATTGTCAATGATTTCGCTGACATTGAAGCCTTCCGGGTTGTAGGCCGCGGCCATCACGATACCGATGGATTTGTCCGAAAGCTTCACCATTCGGCAGAGCGAACGCAGGTGATCGAGGGCTTCGTCCTTCAGCCCGCCCGCATGCGCGATGCTTGCGGCCACCATCAGATAATCGGTTCTCTTTTCTTGCGTGAATTGCAGCAACGGGTGTGCCTTCTGCTCGTCCATGATTGATCCTCCAACGTGTGAATGTTTCAGTTTGCGCTATCGACGACGAGGAGCGAAAACGGCCTATATCGACGGATCGGCGACAAAGGCGCCGTGCGAGGCCCAGATCTCGGTGATTGAGCCTTTGATTCTCACCTTGCACATGGATGAGTCGCTACGGCTGTCGTCAAGGATATAGACCTCAACCCCTTCCGGCAGATGGAACGCCCGCCCGCTCAGCATGAACTTATCCAAGGCCGCGTAATCGGCAACTTCGATCAAGTGGAAGACTCGCTCCATGTCACGCTTTTTGTGCGCTGCGATCGTGCCTCGCGTTGTGGTTTTCAGCGTGGCGGTCGAGTTTGGTCGGTCTTCCCTCATCGCATCCTCCGGAGACGCTCAGAACCGTGCAAGGTCGGTTATGACCTCGGCGAGTCCGTGCGTCACCTTGGCGAAGGCCGGATAGTTGATCTTTTCCCACGTGTCTTCGGGCGTGTGATACATGACGCGGCTGTGAGTCGGCTTCGCCGAGAAAGCTCTTCCTCTGGGGAAAGCGATAGATCGAGGGTCTGTGGCGAATCTGCCGGCGCCAAGAGCGTCGCGCCGATTTCACGTATCTCGAAGACCTCCAAGACGACGAGTTCTTGTTCGTCTGAAGCTCGTTCAGGGTCGACAGTTTCCATCCCGTATTCCCCCTCTGAATGACTACTTCTATGATTCTTATCGTGAGCTTCGACCGCGTCCCGGGCCGAATCGTACGAAGATCCGCGACGCTCGGTCGGTGAAGAATTCTATGAAGTTTTTTGCGCCCTGATAAGCGAGAACGCGCTCAGGTATGGATTCCTCATCCTCCACTTCACGTCGATCTAGAAACGCGTCGACCGATTTTTCCGGCATCTCACTTCCTCTGTCCATCTCTAAGGCATACGCCGGCACGAACGCACGGAACACTTCTTTTTCCTTTGCCTCAGCCTCTTCCTGCACGGCCGGTTCCTCCTTCGCCTCCGCGTCGGCTTCATCCTCGGCGGTGAACTCATCCAGGGAGGTTATGATCGGCCTTTGCCCCGGGGTCTCGATCGCCACGGGGTGGGAGCCGGGGTCCATAATGTCCCGCCAACGAGATCGTACGAGTTCGGCCTTGGTGAGGCCTTCGACACGCAAAAATCCTTCGGAACAGCCTTCTGACGACAGGATGTATTTCCGATCGCCTATCCAAAGCTTGGTATCCGTCGGCGGCTTTTTCCGGGGTTCGCCCATCAGCCCGCCGGCGGGTCCCAGCGTGAATCCAACCACGGGATCAATGGGCTCCTCAAATTCTAGGAAGGCCTCAAAGGCCTCCTCAAATCCTAGGACGGGCTCATCCTCGGATTCATCGGAAGCGAGCACCGACCTCAGTATGTCCACTTCCTTGGCGCAGTATTCGCACGTCCGAAGATGGTCCTCGATCGATGAGCGAACCGACCGCGACGCTCTGCCTTCCAGATAGTCCTCAATCTCCTTGGAGGTGAGATGGAGACCTTCTCTGAGCGTTCGGTCGAGCTTCTTGGTGTCGTCGCTCATCTACGGCGTCCTTGGGACATTCTCTCGGTAATACTCTAATTCACGGCGCGCTTTCGAGCCGATCCCCGCCAACCGCGTCAGGATGCCGCCAGGGGTAACAACTCTTCAGGACAGGCGCGCTTGAGGCACTCAATAATGTCGTCGGTTCCCTTTTTCAACCATCGGCTGACTTTAGCTTCCGAGAAGCCGAGGCGTTGAGCCGTCTCAATCTGAGAATAGCCCATCACGCGTACGCTCTCCAGAACTTCGCGAATGGCCGGATTCATCTCGTTGAGACAGAATTCCGTGCATCTCCTCAGCTGAAGGCGGCCGGCCTCATCCAGGATATGATCAAGCCCGCCAATGATTTTCAGTCCGTCCTCGGGATCATCGTCATCCACGGACCCCGGATTCGACGTCGCTTGGGCGCGCCGAAGCCTACGGAGGTCTCGCAGATAGAAGTTCGCGTTCCACTGGACGAATCGGTAGAGAGACTTCCTGGTCCCGCTCTCATGTTCGAGCCATTGCCTGAGCGGCGACTCGTGCTCACCGGCGCCTCCCCGCTTCCGACGGTCTCCGTAGATCAGGCGCATCATAATGTCCTGGCAATGGTCCGCCGCGTCGAGCTCAACCAGGTCAAATGGTTGATAGTATTGGCGGGACCACAAACGAACCCACAGCGCCACTTCGGGTTCAAACGCTTGATAAAAGACCTCCAGGGCCTCTCCGTCTCCAAAAAGAACCCGTTCAACGAAGCGGATGACGTGCTCCGACGGCGGGACGGCCTTCAGATCCGATTTCTCTATCGTAAGACATCCTGAATCAGGGTCAGCCATGACTCCCTTCCACCATAGCCGGAGAATGGAATTCAGCCCACCATAAACGGAATTGTGAAAGCTTGTCAAATCCGAAGAGTCCTCCTGGGCGCTCGAACCGGCGCTGTAGTTCTCTACGAATCTTCTCACTCGAATCTTTCACACAAAGGTCGCCTTCTCCGATCGTCACGTTTTGACAGGCGAGAGAAAAAAGAGCGACCGAACGTGAAAGATTTCCGCCTCGGTCTTCGTATTACCTACCAACACTCTTCGGCGAACCCGCTTATCGGAGCGCCAAACGAAATCCCGGCCCAAGCCCCGGATCAGGGTCAGCCCGACGACGCCGGAAGAAATGACTTCACCATGCATTCCAACTCATTCGGCCCCGGACTTCTTCCGGGATCTCGACGGAGGTAAACTACGATGAAACGAGCCATCTTCTTAGTTCTCCTGATCCTTTCGGTTTCCGTAGCCACTGAAGCTTCGGCCACGGAAGCCCTCTGTCTCAATTGCGGCGCAACCCATTTCGGGGCCTTGGTAACGTGCGTCAAGTGCGGCTTCGATCCTATGCCTGCGGCGCAGCAGAACTTCAACGTCCTCATGGCCCTGCTGCTTTTCAGCGACCATCACCTCTCATCGAACACGCTTAAGAACTTCGGGACGGTTGTGAAGAAACTCAAGCCCGTCTTTCCGGATTTTGAATACAGGTTGTGGGCCCTGATCTACTACGTGAAAGAGACATACCCCGACGCGGGCTTGCTTGATCCGGCGAAAACGAGATTCCATCCCGGTGTGGAGGAGGACATCTCTCGGAAGATCAGAGGCCTTGATCTGCCGGTCTTTCCAATCGAACCCGGCCGGATGGGGTCGAACAAGCAGCCTCAGTGAGATCGCGATGTCGTCGGTGCGTCTCGATCGAAGACCGCGCAGTTCGACGGAGAAGATCGGTCTCTTGGTCACAACCACGAGGATCGTAAGCCGGTCGAGTTTCCCAACCCAACCTAACCCCAAATCCATTCTCCCAGAGGAGGACGCTTTGATCGATCAGCGCATGATCATGGAAGCCGTGGAACTCTTTGAACAGGGCGACGCTCTGCTCGCTGAAGACAAGCATGAAGAAGCTTTTCCACTCTTCGAGATGGCGCTCCAAATTAATCCGAATCTAGCGGAGGCCTATTACAAGCTCGGGATCTGCCACCAGAAGCGTTCCGATCATGAGAAGGCAATCATCAGCTACACCAAGTCGATCCAAATCAACCCAAACTATCCCAAGGCTTTCACCAACAGGGGAGTTTCTTTCTCATACATGGGATTCCGCGACCGCGCTCTGGTTGACTATTGCAGAGCCATCGAGATCGACCCGAACACGCCCGAGGCGCGATTCAACAGAGGAGTGGCCTATCTGAAACGAGGTCTCTATGAGGAGGCTGTCGAAGACTTTTCCAACTTCGTGGATCATAACCCTCCTGATGTCGACGCCTACCGTTTCCGCGCACGGACATTCGTTGAACTCCATCTGTACGAGAGCGCAATCGAGGACTTCTCCAAGGCCCTCCGAGCGGAACCGAACTCCGCTTCCATCCTTCGCGAACGAGGGTTTGCGTACGTCAATGGCGGCCGGTACGACGAGGCGGCAAAGGACTTCACCGCCGCTATCGAATTGTCTCCAGAGGAGATCGATGGTTACTTCGGTCGAGGCATGGCTGTGCTTTTTCAGGGATTGTACGACCAGGCCATTGCGGATCTCAACCACGTCATCGAGAAATCGTCCGAGTTGGTTGGAGCCGACTTCTATCGAGGTCGCGCATACCTGGGTTTGAACCGGTATGCAGAAGCGCTTCCCGACTTCGATACCTACGTGAGCATGTTGAGTGACGATCCGGAGGGCTGGCACTATCGAGGCCTAGCCCATCTCAAACTCGGCGCTCTGGACAAAGCACGCGCCGACTTCAGGCAGATGGCGGAGGTGGATTCGTTCAAGAGGAGCGCTCTGATGTTTGCGGTCATTCATGGCCACGACGAGGTGGCTCGATTTCTCCTCGACTCCGGGTGGGAGGTTGACGCTCGAGACGAATCGGACGCCACGGCCCTGCAGTACGCGGCTCAGCGCGGAAATGTCGATGCCGTCCGGCTTCTCCTGGATTGGGGCGCCTCTGTGGAAGCTGCCCAACGTGAGGGCATTCAGGCGCTCTTCACTGCGGCAAGAAACAGTCACGAAAAGGTCTGTCGGCTCCTTCTTTCGCATGGAGCCGATCCCGAGGCGTTCACCCGGTACGGTCATTCAGCCTTGATGATGGCCGCGGCTCGAGGTGCGACGGAAATCGTGAGGCTTCTCCTTGACGCGGGCGCGGAAGCGACCAGCGTGGCCGAGGATGGGGAATCCGTTATCTCCTGTGCGGTCAAGAGCGGCCAAGTGGAGGTGGTGGAGATGATCCTGAACGCAGGCGCGAATCCCAATACCGGGGATGACCGGGGGGTCACGCCATTGATGAATGCAATGGCAAACGGCTCGGAGGCAATCGTGCGCCTCCTCCTCGATCGTAGAGCAGACCCGCATGCCAAAGATGAGGCTGGGAATAGCGTCTTGCTCTTCGCCGCGTCTGGACCTGAAAGAGAGCATTTCGTTGAAATCCTGCTGGAACACGGGGCGAATGTCGATATTACCAACGATGCGGGAACGACCCCTTTGATGTTGGCTGCAGCGTACGGTCGAATGGGGGTGATGAGGCTCCTCCTTCAGAGAGGCGCGTGCGTGGAACGATGGGAAGACAACGGTATGACCGCTCTGGCCTACGCGAGCATGGGAGGTCATGTCGGGGCGGTGCGGCTCCTCCTGGATTGGGGAGCGGACCCCAATCCCATCACCTTGGAAGGCGCAAGCCCCATGGAATTGGCCGACGCGCTGGGCCATGAGTTCGTCGCCCAAGTGCTGGAGTCGAAAGGCGTCCCAAGGCCTTCATCGAGCCGAAGCCTGTGTTTGGACGCTGTCACGTCCAAGTGAAACAGTTGAGAGATACCGTCCCGATTCACCGCGAACAAAAAATGGGTCAACCGATGAAAAAACGTCGAGGCGAGTGAAAGATTCTCACGGCATTCTGCGTAATAGATATCAGGAACGCTGCAAAGGCGCTTGAGAAGGTCGTCAACCAGAAGAGCGGCGCTCACGACTCATCCAATAGTAAAGGGAGGTGAACTCATGATCAGGATCAACCTCATCAAGCACGAAGTCTTCGGCCGAGAGGTCGGCATTCGAGAATGGCTCCAATGGCACGAAGCGGCCGAGGATCTGGTCATCGGCCTTTCGATCGGCGCTTCGGGCGCGTTGGTCTTCCTGATCGGCGTGCTGATCACCACGCTGGGGTAACCTCGGCCGGCCCGTTTCGGAGACGCACCCGTCGAGAAAAATACAAATCGAACCATTCATTCCCGAACGTATGTCCGTCCGTATTCGACACATGACCGTCCCATACTGGGGGGACCGCTCAGAAAAGGGAGGAGATCGACCTATGAAAGATGACTACACCCACATCGCCGTCATCCTTGATCGAACCGGTTCCATGGAGAGCATCCGCGACGACGTCATCGGCGGATTCAACGCGTTTGTCCGGGAGCAAAAGGAACAGCCGGGAAAAGCCACCCTCACGCTTGTTCAATTTGATTCACAGGACCCGTACGAGGTGATTCATCGATTTGCGCGGATCCACGACGTCCCCGAGTTGACCCGAAAGACGTACGTGCCGCGAGCCACAACCCCGCTCCTGGACGCGCTCGGACGAGGAATCATCGACCTCGACCGGTCCTTGGCCAAACTGGGCACGACCCGGCGACCGGGGAAGGTCGTCTTCGTCGTCATCACCGACGGACAGGAGAACGCCAGTCGAGAGTTCCGCAAGGATCAAATCGTCAAGATGATCCGAGATCGCAGCGAAAAAAATGAATGGGAATTCGTCTTCCTCAGCGCGGACCTGGCCGCCATCGAGGACGCGGTCGAGTACGGCGTAAGACGCGACGCCGCGATGCACTTCGACAAAACGGGCGCTGCGACGGTCAATGCAATGGGCTTCATGACAAAAGAGATCTCCATGTTTCGATCCGGCAAGAAGCGGAAGATCGGGTTCGAGCCGGATGCCCGGAAAGCTTCGAGGCATGAAAGGAAGCGGTCGCGCAAATAGCTCGGATTGAACCGATCGCTCTGAATCGAGCAACCAAACGACACACTGCAAAGGAGAATACGAATGAAAAAGGATGACATGCAAAACCTCTGGGATGACGGGATACGGCCGAGCCTCGACGAGTGCGCGGCGAAGGTCTCCGAATTCGAGAAGGAGGCCGGGCTCCCGAAAGGCGCGACCGCGTCCGCGGCTGCCACAACCGCCGGTTCGGTCGTCGTCGCAGCTTTTGTCGAGGCATGGCCTCGGCTCAGGAAGCCGGTCATGGGAGTCGGCTACGCCGCGTGCGGATACGTTCTGTACAAGCTCGCCCAAGCGGCCTTCTCCCGTGACTCGACCCCGCCCGGTCGAACCGAAGCGGACGATCTCATCTGAAAGCGAGGACTGCCGTATGGGCGTGAACATCGACGAGCTGATTGACGACCTGCAGGCGGGACTGACCAAGATCGTGGATCACGTTATCGAATCGGACCCTGCGAAGATTGAAGGAGAACTCGATCGTCTCCGCCTGCAGAACCCGAACATCACGGATAACCAGTTGGCGCGCAAAGTCGTCAAGCGCGCATCGATCAAGAACGGCGTCCTCGGTTTTGCAACGGGGATTCCCGGCGGCATCGCCATGCCGGTGACAATCCCCACCGATGTCCTCGTTTCCTGGAGAATCCAGGGGACGATGGCCTATTCGGTCGCCTATATCTTCGGATATACCCATGACAACTCCGACCTGAGGACGGACATGTACATTATCCTGGCGGGCGACGGCGCCGGCGAAGTCCTCAGGCAGGCCGGCATCGCAAGCGCGAAACTCATCACCAAAAAGGTTGTGGAGCGATACACGGCGCGCAAGGCCGCCGAAGGTATGGTAAGGGCTTTTGCTCCCATCGTAGCCCGGCAGGTCGCGGTCAACACGGGAAAGCAGGTCGTGAAGCGCGGGCCGAGCAAGCTCATACCGCTCATTGGAGGACCGGTGGGCGCGGTCTGGTCGTGGACCCAGGCGAGAGCTATCGGTGAATTCGCCATCAAATACTACAGCGGGGAGATCTGATCTTTTTCGCTACGAACGAACCGCACAGCGCGTCTCAGTGAGCGTGTAACCCATACCGCACCGGGAAACCGCGAGGAGGGGCCACTCATCCCCTCCTCGTCCAGGAGGCGACCACGGCCGGACGGTTCAACAATCCCTACGGTCGAGTTCCAAATCTCAGCCGCATGAGGAGACTGATCATGCCGGAAGACTCGCACGATATCACCGAGCCTCGCACATTCGACAAGAAGAACCTCCCGCGCAGACTTCGCCGAGCGCGGGAATGGCGGGACGCGGACACGTTCGGAGGCGCCAAAACGAAAGCCCAGGAGCCCGCCTTTGGCGACTTCGTGCGGAGCATTGCCGCCGTGGGATGCCTCTATGTCTTCGTCGTCTATCTTATGGGGCCGCTTCTTCTGCTTTTCGGCTTCTTCCTCCTCCTCATCGATCCGTGATGCGGGGAGGGGAAGATTGCGCAGGGCTTGTTTCATGGGCGGTTTAAGGATACCATCAATCCGAACGCGGCGTTTCCGCAAGGGACGTTGCGTGTCGGGTTTCGACACACCGGGAGATACTCGTTATGGGAGACACGCGGCGGCTCTTTCTTCTTTTCAACCACGCGGTAACGGAACCACAGCGGCGAGACGCGGAAACATGCCTCGATGTGACCGCTTTTGTACCGCTCCCAAAGGATCTGCAAAATCTGTGGTCTCAAGTCCCACCGGATGAGAACGGGCTTTTCGAATACTTGGCCCCGGTGCGGCGCTGGTTGAAGAGTCAATCAAAGCCGGGAGATTTCGTCCTCATCCAGGGCGACTTCGGCGCGGTGTATCTCATGGTCCGCTTCGCATTGGACAACGGGCTCTCGCCGATTTATTCGGCCACAGTGCGGACGGCGCACGAAGAGCCCCAACCCGACGGCTCGATCAGGCTGACCCACTACTTCAGCCATCAACGCTTTAGGTTTTACGGGAGGTAACATGGCTCGGGTCTTCTTTTCCGTGTTGGGCACGAATGATTATGAACCGTGTATATATCGGTTCGATGACGGGTACGAGCGGGAGAACGAACGATTCGTGCAGGTCGCGACGATCGGTCGATTCTGCGCCGATTGGACCGAGGCCGATCGGATAGTCATCTTTACGACGGATGAGGCGCACAAAAAGAACTGGCTGGACGGCGGCCATACCAACCGGGACGGTTCGCCGAAGGCGCGTTCGGGGTTGAAATCCTGCCTCGAGACGTTCGAGCTGAACGCCCGGATCGAGGCGGTCCGGATCCCTGACGGTCACACCGAGACCGAAATCTGGGAGATATTCAGTATACTTTACGACTGCCTGAACGAAGGTGATACGGTTCTCTTTGATATTACCCACGCGTTCCGATCCATTCCAATGCTGGCTTTGGTCGTCGTGAACTACGCCAAGGTCATGAAGCGCATCAACTTGGACGGAATTTTCTACGGCGCCTTCGAAGCCCTGGGTCCCGCCTGGAAAGTCCGTGAAATGCCCATGGAGGAACGCCGCGCGCCGGTCCTCGACCTCACCCCGCTCGCGGCTCTCCTGGATTGGACCGTCGCCTTGGATCGCTTTTCCTCGGCGGGTGACGCACGATCGGCCCGACAATTGGCGAAGGCGTCGCTGCAGAGCGAGTTTCGCTCGGGACGGCCCGGAGAGGAACTCAAGGCCGTCAACAAATTCACCGAGCGGCTTGAGATCTTTTCAAAGGATATCTCCACCTGCCGAGGGCCGTCGATACCCTATGACGTCCGGCGGCTTAAGGAGAGCGTAGAAGCGTACCCGGAAGACGCCCCGTATCTGCCGCCGCTCAAGCCTATGCTCAGGAGGCTGGCCGCGGAACTGGCCCCGTTTCCGGGTAACACCCTCGGAGACGGTGTCAACGCAGCGCGATGGTGCCTCGAGCACAACCTGATTCAGCAGGGATACACAATCTTAATGGAATTCCTCATCGGCGCGGTATGTGAAGAGTTCGGCCTGGACCCAAAAGATACCCGGCAAAGAAGCCTCGTAACGGCTGCGGAGCATCTCCTCCGAGAGAAGATCCCCCCCGATCAGTGGACCGGGGAAGCCGCTGAGAGGAGTGATGCGGTCCAAGCGATAATCGCACGCTATACCGAGGCGCCCCGATTGCCCAGTCTGTTCAATACCCTCGGCTCCCTGCGAAACGACATCAATCACGCCGGAGGCGGTCCGAGCGCGGTCAGCGCAGACAGGCTGATCGAGAGTCTCGGCAGCCGTATCGAGGAGGTCGAATCTCTGTTCGCGCCGGCCGCATCGGCGCCTTCAGCGCAGCAAGAGTGATAAAGGGTCGGTCCGGAGCGAAGGCACCCCGCGTATGCGCGGGATTTTGCCGCGTCCGATGAAAGCCTGTTGACACGGCTTCGGGTGGTGTGCGATAGTGGATCTGTTCACGAGAACGCTCGCCCGGAGGCCGGAGCGAGAGGCGAGCGAGTTGCCTCCGTGGCCGGCGAGCAAGATGAGGTTGCATGCGTACGGAAACCTTCGAGACCGCTAAAAATGGTGGCAGGTTTCCGTACAGGCGTAACATGGCTCTTTGACAAGGGATTCTCCGTTTTCTGGAGAGAAAGGAGCGTCGAAATGACGCCCGGTCGCCTGTGGAAAAAACGAGGTTTCCGTACACGGCTCCAAAAAGCCAATAGTTCCAGACTGTTGGCAGGGGGTCTCTCAGAACCGAAGCCCTGATTACGAAGGGATTGCGACCGATGAAGAGGCACACGGTCCGGTAGGCCTTGAGGTCCTCAGAACCGAAGCCCTGATTACGAAGGGATTGCGACTTTGACATTCCCGACTCCCATGTTAGGTTTGTCAGTGAGCTCAGAACCGAAGCCCTGATTACGAAGGGATTGCGACTGGGCGATGGGTCTCAAGAATGTCATCATCTTCTAACTCCTCTCAGAACCGAAGCCCTGATTACGAAGGGATTGCGACATAATATAGCAGAGCTGGATCCTATTGGTCTTATATCCTCAGAACCGAAGCCCTGATTACGAAGGGATTGCGACCTGACGCTACTGAAGACCATGCGATCCGGGTCTGTTGATCTCTCAGAACCGAAGCCCTGATTACGAAGGGATTGCGACGACCGGGGCTGATTTTACCTCGCGTCGCGCTCAAGCCGCTCAGAACCGAAGCCCTGATTACGAAGGGATTGCGACCCCTCCACCTCTGCATAGATAGATCTCGCCTCCAGCGCTCAGAACCGAAGCCCTGATTACGAAGGGATTGCGACCGACTATCATTTTCATCGTTCTCATGATTTTCCTCTCAGAACCGAAGCCCTGATTACGAAGGGATTGCGACGTATCTGTGGGGGGGTGCTGTTGTCGATCGGGGTGTTGACTCAGAACCGAAGCCCTGATTACGAAGGGATTGCGACAAGTAGCCGAACCCCTTCTCAAGACGGGCCTCGGCGTTGCCGAGCCCTCAGAACCGAAGCCCTGATTACGAAGGGATTGCGACTCGGTAAGCCATTGAAGTTGCAGGGCGTACCATGTTTCTTCGCCTCAGAACCGAAGCCCTGATTACGAAGGGATTGCGACGGGACACAAGCCGCATCG
>CAYLRL010000110.1:0-15005 GCA_964385875.1 uncultured Syntrophales bacterium | reverse complement strand
AACTAAGAATAGCCAAACCTGCTCCATTAAGACAGAATTATAGACACTCGCTCTATTCCTTCTACGGCTTTCAGTGGGACAGCCTCGACTTCCTGGCGGAGGCGATTCAGCCGATGGCCGATCGCATGAGGGAGGAAGGAGTCGATGCGGTCATACTCACGCCGGCCTGACCCTTCTGTTGCCGGTCCGTCGGACTGGCCGCCCGCCTCCTTGAAGAAGCCGGCTTTTCGACCGTCACCGTGAATCCCACCCCGGAGTTCCACCGATTAGTGGGCATACCTCGAACCGCCGCAATCGAGTATCCGTACGGACGACCGCTGGGCGAAACGAGAGATGTGGAAGGGCAACGCGCGGTGCTGCTGGATACGCTCCGAGTCCTGGCGGAAGCCCGGACTCCCGGCGAGATCCGCCATCTTCCGTACGTTTGGCCCGAAGATCCCAAAGAGACGAAGTGGCATCCTCCGGAGATGAGCCCTATTGTGGCCGCGCTCCTCGAAGAGATCCGAGCCGCTCGCAAGAAGTCAGGGTAGAAAGCCATACGTTAAAGTATATTAGCGTATCATACGTGGGGGCCGGACCGTTGCCGCGGAGCACATGCGAGCGGCTTCCACCAGTTCCTCCATTAAACAACCTCACGCAGACCCGTAACTCACGCTCTTCCTTATTCCCAACCGCCGAATCTTGGAATACAGGGTGGTGGGTTTCATGCCCAGGGTTTCGGCCGCGCCTTTCTTGCCGCTCACTTTCCAATCGCACGCCTCGAGCACGCGCAGGATGTGCGAGCGTTCCATCTCCTCGAGGCTCACGAACTCGGCGGATGAATCCACGGGAGGCCCGTATTCTCCCATGCCGGGAATCTTCAACGCATCTCCCTCGGTGAGGATGACCGCTCGTTCGATCACATGCTGAAGTTCTCGAACGTTGCCCGGCCAGTGGTAGTCGGTGAGGCGTTTCATCTGTGATTCCGCAATACTGGGCATTTTCTTGCCCATCTTGGCGATGAAGAATTCGAGGAAATGCGCCGCAAGCAAGGGGATGTCCTCCGGCCGGCGCCGCAGAGGGGGAATGTTAATGGGAAAGACGTTCAATCGATAATAGAGATCCGATCGAAAATGGCCGCCTGCGATCAGATATTCCAAGTTCTGATTGGTCGCGGCGATGACGCGGAAATCGGAACGGATGGTTTTGCTCCCCCCGACGCGTTCGAATTCCCTATCCTGGAGGGCGCGCAACAGCCGAACCTGGATGTCCTGGCTCAGGTGATCCACGTCGTCGAGAAAGAGGGAGCCGCCTTCGGCCAACTCGAAGCGTCCCAGGCGGCGCGTGACCGCGCCGGTGAAGGCGCCGCGTTCGTGCCCGAAAAGCTCGCCGGCCACAAGCCCTTCGGAAAGCGAGGAGATGTTGACCGGAATGAACGGGCCGTTCGATCGGGAACTGAGCCGGTGCACGGCTCGAGCCACCAGCCCTTTACCCACGCCGGTCTCACCGGTAATCAACACGCTGGAGTCGGTCGGAGCGACGCGCTCGATCTGAGCTCTCAAAAGCCGGACCGTCTCGGACTTCCCCACGATCTCACCCAGCTGAGCCGACGACTCGAGTTCCATTTTGTATACGCGCGTTTCCTCCTCCAGCCGATCCCGCAGCCGCGCGATTTCCTCGTACGCGCGCACGTTATCCAGCGCGACCGCCACCTGATTGCCGATGGCCCTGAGGAGCGGCAGCTCCTCCTTGGGGAATTCCAGGGCGATGAGCCTGCATTCCAGATACAGGACGCCGATGACGCGATCCTGAAGAAGAACGGGAGTGCAAATCATCCAGCCCCGTTTGTCCGCGGAGAGCTCCTCGACGCCGGAACTCGCGGTTCCGATGACGGTCTCCTCCCTGCCGGACCGGGCCGTTTCCGCGATCGCCTCCGTATCGATCTCCGCCTGGCCGGAATCCACCGAAGCGGGATCGAGGTTTCGACTGGCGGCAAGGCGCGGCACGCGGTTCTCGTCCACGAGGAAGAATCCTCCCCGTTCCGCGCGGGTGAGTCTCATGGTGAGGTTGATGATCTGCTTGAGCAGCTTGCTGCGGCTCCTCACCGTCCCGAGGGCCGTCCCCACCTCGACGACGGTGGATATGACCAGCTTTTCCCTATCCTTTTCGGCCACGTATTTCCGCAGATCCTTGGGAAACGCGGCCTCGTTCACCCGCGAAAGCGTCTTCCACGCATCGTCGATCAACCCCTTCGCCTCGTCGAACGCGGCGTCCTTCAACTTCAGTCGAGCGACGCACAACTGCGTCCGAGCGTATTCCAGTCCCGCGCCGGCGGTGAAAAGCAGCTCCATGCTGCGGCGAAGATCCCCGTCTATTTCCGGTCTGGAACCTCCCCGCTCCAGCGCACGCTGCGCCTTGAACCGAAGCCCCACTCCCTGCATGTAGATGTCCGGCCAGTTGAGGCATCGAGTGATCTCCGATTCGTAACACATCTCAGGATATATCATCCCGAGGTTTTCCAAGGCGTCAAGCAGTTCGAAGTTCCAGGGACCGCGATGATGCGGCCATCCGTGCTGCTTCGAATGTCGGTGAGCTTCCTTGATTCGTCGGAACGCCTCTTCCATCTCGCCGCGATTGCAATGAACGTACGCCATGGCCGCATTTCCGGCCCACAGGAAATAGTGGCCCGACTGCTCTTCCGGCGTCCCGAGGATCTCGGTGAGATAGGGTTCCACTTCCTCGACGCGGCGCGATTCCAGCAGATTCAGAACCGTGGCGAGGTCGGAGTAGACCTTGACCTCCTTCAAGCCCAGCTTCTCTGACCGTTCCCGGACCGCGGCGATAAGCCCCATGCCCCGAGCTGGCTCGCCGCAAATGCCGTAACACCAGCCGAGGGAAGCGCAGGCGCGGAGCGTGACTTCATCGGACGGAAGCTCTTCCAGATTGCCGATCACCTGTTCATACCGCTCGACCGCTTCCGCGACCCGTCCCTGCCAGAAGAGGAACTCGGTGGTGCTCAACGCGGCCCATTTGAGCAGCTCTTCGGCGCCCAGTCGTCGCGCCAGAACCCAACCCTTCTCGAAGTGTTTCGCCGCGCCGGCGTAATCCCCCTCGGTTTTGAGGACCTGAGCCAAAACCAGGGAGATTTTCGCCTCCGCGTCCTGTCGGCCGGTACGCTTTGCGGGCCCCAACGCGCGCTCGAGCAGGAAACGCTGATCGCAGAGCGGCATCAGGTGGCCATGAGCGCTCACCAGGCCCAGTGTGGCCTCGATGAACGCGTTCTTTTGTCGCTCCGTTCGGAGTCGCCGAGGGAGCCGCCGCACCGCCAGATGAAAATAGACTGCGGAATCCTCCTTGAGACCGAGATTCAAACAGTATTCCGCGGAGCGGATGATCGCCTCGACGGATCGCAGTCCCACACCGGCGACCTGGGCCAGGTGAGCGAGCGTCAGGTCGCGCCGGGGGCCCGCCTCGTAATGACGTTCCACCACGCGTACGAACGCGGTCGCCAGCTTCCGCAGGCGCTCGGGATCGGCCCGCTTCAGAACAGCCTCAACCGACGCCGTGTCCGTGAAGTAGTAGTATCCCTTTCCCAGGACGTCGCTCTGGGCAAGAACGCCCGCTTCCGTCATGCTTTCGAGGAGCTTGAGGGTCGCCACCACACTTGACGAGGTTACCGAAACAAGGTGGTCCAGTGAGACGGGCGGCGGAATGAGCGCCATCAGCGCGATGACGTCTTTTTCGGATTCATCCGCTCGATCCCAGATGCCGTCGATGGTCGTGCGCATGCGGTTCGGATTCATGGTCGCCTCGTCGGTCGGACCGCAACGCCGCCGGTTTCGGAGTCGGAAGCGGGGAGGCCGGGCCTCCGGAGGCAAGGGCGCAGTTCCGGCGGTTGATCGGCCGAGTTGGTTGAATTTACCATATTGTACGCTTTTACGAAATAGCATAAAAAGGTTCCGTCGCGCCCACGGATCGGCGAGCGGAAAAGGCCCGTCCCTAGCCGCCCCGTCCATTCAGCCCACGCCGGCGCCGGATTTGCTTCTCTTCCCTGGATGTGTCGGCCCGGCCGACCCCAAGATTCGGCGAAAGGGGCTACCTATGAGATCGACAGTCGTATGCGGAATGAGCTTGGTTGCGGTCCTGTGTCTCCTTTGCGCAGGAAGTCCGACCGCGTGGGCCGAAGAGCCCTACAAAGTCGGAGTCACCTACGCGATCACCGGACCCGTGGCCTTCCTCGGAGAGCCCGCGCGCAACGCCGCGGTCATGATCCAAAAGGACGTCAACGCCAAAGGCGGCATCAACGGACACCCCTTGGAGCTCGTCATCTACGACAACGAGGGGGACGCGACCAAGACCGTCCTCACGGCCAAGAAGCTCATCCAAAAGGACAAGGTGCTCTCCATCATCGGCGCAAGCACCAGCGGCACCACCATGGCGATCGTGCCCATCGCCACAAAAGCCGAGACCCCTCTGGTGTCTCAGGCGGCCAGCCGTAAGATTACCTCGCCCGTCGACGAACGAAAATGGATCTTCAAGGTGGTGCCGGGCGACGACCTCTGCGTCGAGCTCGTGTATCGCTTCATGAAGAAGCGGGGTATCAAGAAGGTGGCCCTTTTGTCCGTTTCGACGGGATACGGAATCAGCGGACGCGAGGCCCTCAAGGAACTGGCCCCGAAGTTCGGTATGGAGATCGTGGCGGACGAAACCTACGGTCCCAAAGACACGGACCTGTCATCTCATCTGACCAAGGTGCGAGGCGCCGGAGCGGATGCGATCGTGAACTGGTCCGTGGGACCGACGCAAATCGTCGTCACCCGCAATTGGAAGCAACTCGGAATAAAGATTCCGCTGTATCAGAGCTACGGCTTCGGTTCGCGCAAGAACCTGGAGCTTGCCGGCGGCGCGGCGGAAGGTGTTATTTGCCCCGTGGCGAAGATCAGCGTGGCCGATCAGTTGCCTCCGGACGATCCTCAAGCCGAAGTCGTCAAGAGATTCAAGAAGATGTACGAAGACGCTTACGGCAAGGAGCCCGATACGTTCGCCGCGCACACCTGGGACGCGCTGGGTCAGGTGGTCGACGCGCTCAAGGCCGTGGGCCCGGACAAGGCCAAGATCAGGGACTATCTTGAGACCCTCAAGGATTGGCCGGGACAGAACGGCGTCTTCAACCGAAACCCTAAGGACCATGTGGGCCTTGCGTGGGACTGCTACGCGATGGTCGAAGTCAAAGACGGCGATTGGAAGCTCCTGACGGAATAGTCCGTCGTCCGCAGCGCGCGTTGATTGCGGTCAATCGAATCCGCTCGTTCCCGCCGTTCCGGGTGTGAGGGCCTTGGGAGGCGTCGAGGCTTCGGAGGGAGGGACGCTTAACCTCCCGCTCCCGATCTCGACGGAACCGACTGAGAAAGCGACGCTCACGGGAACGAGAGTGCAAGGCCCTCCTCATCTCAATCTCCAAGGTGCTCGCCATGGATGAAATCACCTTCAGCAGCCGTCTGATCCAATACATTCTCGGCGGACTCACCGTAGGTTGCATCTATGCGCTGATCGCCCTGGGGTTCAACATCATTTACAACGTCACCGAAGTCATCAATTTCGCGCAGGGGGAATTCGCGGTCTGGGGAGGACTGGCCATGGCCGTGCTCGTCCAAAGCCTCGATGTTCCCTTGATCGTAAGTTTCGCGCTGGCGGTCGCGGGCGTGAGCGTCATCGGCGCGCTGATCAACCTGCTCACCATACGGCCGCTCGAGAGCCCTACCGTCCTCACGATGATCATGGTTACCATTGCCGTGGCGATAATCCTCAAGGGCGTGGCCATGTTCGTCTTCGGTAAGGACACCTTCGCGCTGGCGCCTTTTTCCGAAGGCCCACCGCTGAGGCTGGGAGGCGCGTACGTCTTCCGCCAGAGCCTGTGGGTCCTTGGCATAACCATCGCGCTGGTCGTCGCGCTGACCTTCTTCTTCCAACGAACCATCCTCGGCAAGGCCATGAGCGCCTGTTCGGACAATCCCATGGCCGCGGGTCTGGTGGGCATCAGCGTCAAGAAGATGGTGCTCCTGTCCTTTGCGTTGAGCGCGGCCCTGGGGGCGGTGGGCGGAATCATCATCACGCCCATTACGCTGATGGAATTCGACAGAGGCCCCATGCTGGCGCTCAAAGGCTTCGGGGCCGCGATCATGGGAGGCCTGGGCAATTTCTACGGCGCGGTGATCGCGGGATTCATTCTCGGTCTGTTGGAGTCGTTGAGCACCGGCTTCATTTCATCGTCGTACAAAGACGCGATCGCGCTGATCGTGCTGCTCCTGGTGTTGTTTATACGCCCGTCGGGACTGTTCGGCGGAGTCGCCGTACTGGGGAGCAAGAAGCTGTAACCATGGGCGCGCGGAACAAAATCGGCGTGGCGGCTCTGATTGCGATCGTAATACCTCTGCCGTTCATTCTGGGCGCATGGGAAGCGACATCCTACTATCCGGATGTTCTCGTTTTCACGGCCATATTCAGCATCATAGCCACGGGACTCTGTCTGCTGCTGGGATTCGCCGGCCAGATTTCCTTGGGCCACGCCGCCTTTTACGGTATCGGCGCGTACACGTCGGGGATCCTGACGACCAAACTCGGCATATCACCGTGGCTCGCGCTTCCGGCCGGAATGCTCCTCTCCGGCGTGACGGCCTACGCGGTCGGCGTTCCGGCGTTGAGACTTCGAGGCCACTACCTCGCCATGGCCACGCTCGGCTTCGGCGTAATCGTGTACATCGTCTTCAACGAGTATGTGTCCTTGACTGGAGGACCCTCCGGCTTCGGCGGCATTCCTCGTTTGAGTCTTTTCGGTCTTACGATCGATACGACGATCCGTTTCTATTATCTCGCGTGGTCCATTGCCATTATCGTGCTGATCCTCTCGCTCAATATCGTGCATTCAAGGGCGGGCAGGGCGCTGAAGGCCATTCACGGCAGCGAAACCGCGGCCGTGACCCTCGGTGTGGACGCGGCCAAGTACAAGGTGAGCATATTCGTGCTAAGCGCGGTGTACGGAGCGATTTCCGGGAGCTTGTACGCCCATTGGGTGACCTTCATCAATCCCCCGCCCTTTGATGTCTTCTTCTCGTTAAAACTACTCATGATGGTGGTGATCGGAGGCTCCGGCAGCGTCTGGGGCGCGTTCGCGGGAGCGGCCCTGCTGACGTTTCTACCCGAGTGGCTCGTCTTCCTCGAGGACTTCGACGTCCTGGCGTACGGGCTGCTCCTTCTCGTGATCGTGATGTTCCTTCCAGAGGGCGTCATCGGCGCGTTCGGCCGAGCGCGCGCGTTGGGACGCAGGCTCTTGGGAAAGGCGTGAGCAAGCGATGGGTCGACTGCTGCAACTGGACAACGTCTTCAAGAACTTCGACGGCGTGCAGGCCATAGCGGGCCTCACCTCCGAAGCGACCGAGAAGACGATCAAGTCGATCATCGGACCGAACGGCGCCGGCAAGACGACGCTGATCAATATGATCACCGGTCTGATTCCGCTTTCTTCCGGCCAAATTGTTTTCCAGGGGCGTTCCCTGGGCGGATTGAAGCCTCATGCGATCGCCAAGTTGGGGGTGGCGAGGACCTTTCAGACTGTGGAACTATTCGAGAACATGACCGTTTTGGAGAACGTGATGGTGGGTTGTCACGTCCGGTCGAGGACGGAGCTCGTCGCCGCGGCCCTTCGTCTCCCCGGAACGACGCGGGAAGAAGACGATATTCGAGAACGCTCGCTTGGATACCTGGAGCGGGTAGGCGTCGCGGAACATAAGGACCGGCTTGCGGGCACGGTTCCTCTCGGCGTTCAGAAGCTCGTGGAGATCGCCCGGGCCTGGGCTTCGGAGCCGACGCTGCTCCTCCTGGACGAACCCGCTGCGGGACTCAACGAAGCGGAGACCGCAGCCGCCTCCCGTTTGATCAAGCGGATACGCGATACCGGCGTGACGGTGATTCTCGTGGAACACGACATGAAAATGGTCATGTCTATTTCGGATGAAATTCTCGTCATCAATTACGGGCGGCCGATCGCCGAGGGTCCGCCGGACGAGGTCAAGGCCGATCCCGATGTGATCGAAGCCTATCTGGGAAAGAGCAGGGCGGATGCTTGAGATTCACGGGCTGAACGCCTTCTACGGCAATATTCAGGCGTTGCGGGATGTCTCCATGAGCGTGCCCGAGGCTCGGATCGTTTCGATCGTTGGGGCCAACGGCGCGGGAAAGTCCACGCTGCTGAAGTGTATCGCGGGAACATTGTCGTCCAAGGCGGGAAGTATTCGTTTCGTGGGCCGTGAGATCTCCCGGACGGCGCAAAAATCCATCGTGGAGCTGGGCATGTCGCTGGTTCCGGAAGGTCGTCAGCTCTTCACCCACTTGAGCGTCTCGGACAACCTTCATCTCGGCGCGTATACCTATTACCGCAGGAAGAACAAGAAGCTCGTCCTGGAGACCCTGGAAAGCGTGTACAGGATGTTTCCGCGCCTCCGGGAGCGGGAATCGCAAATCGCGGGCACGCTCTCGGGCGGCGAACAGCAGATGCTTTCCATTGGACGCGCATTGATGGGTCGTCCCAGGCTGCTCATGTTGGACGAACCGTCGCTGGGGCTTGCGCCGCTGATCGTGGATGAGATCCTCAACACCATCACCCGGCTCAATGAGAGCGGTGTGACCATGCTTCTGGTCGAACAGAACGCCCGGGAGGCGCTCAGGCTGTCTCACTACGCGTACGTGCTCGAAACCGGACGAGTTGCCCATGAGGGCGCGGGCAGGGATCTTCTCGAGGATAGGGCAATCGAAGAGGCCTACCTCGGGGGCCTGTGATCGCGCCGCTTGCACATCGTCGGACGGCGGCGGCCCGATTGGTCGGTCCGGGCCGAGAATCGGACAAGGCGCTCGCCTGCATCGGGCCGGGCTCGGTCCGGTTGGACTCGACGGTCAATACGACGCTTTCCCCGGAAAGGAGACGTTGCATGTCGGGCAAATTGATTGAAGCTCTTTCAACGATGCAGGAACAAGAGGCGCTCGCCGTCGTCGACGAGCTCCTGGAGCAGGGCGTCGACCCCGTGGACATACTCGGAGACTGCAAACAAGCGATGGCGATCGTCGGGGAGAACTTCTCCACCGGGAAGTACTTCCTGCCGGAATTGGTCATGGCGGGCGAGATGCTCCTTCAAATCTCCCGGAAGATCAAACCCAAACTGGAAGCGGAGGCCGTCGGCGACGTCCGTGGTTGCGTGGTTCTCGGCACCGTCGCGGGCGATCTCCACGACATCGGGAAGGATATCGTCGGTCTGATGCTTGAGGTGAACGGTTTCAAGGTGGTGGATTTGGGAATCGATGTTCCTGCGGTCAAGTTCGTGGAGGCAGTGAAGAGTTTCGATCCCGAAGTGGTGGCGCTCAGCGGCTTCCTTACGCTCGCGTTCGACTCCATGAAGAAGACCGTGGACGCTTTGGACGAAGCGGGCCTTCGCGGCAAGGTCAAGATCATGATCGGAGGCGGACAAATCGATGAGGGAGTGCTCCGTCACACCGGCGCGGACGATTTCGGTTCGGACGCCATGGACGCGGTTTCCATGGCCAAGCGATGGGTGGAAGGAGCGGCGCAGTGAGCACATCACCGGAAGAATTGTTTCAGGAACGTGAAAAGCGCGTCTGCGACTCGGTCGAATTGAAGATGCCCGACCGCGTGCCGATCGTGACGCTGTTCGGGTACGTTCCCGCGCTGTGGGCGGGAATCAGCGTCAAGGAATCCATGTACGAATTCGACAAGTGCATGGACGCGTGGACTCGCGCCATGCAATACTTCGCCCCCGACATGGCGGACAACCCCTTTACCATTCGTTTCCTCGGCCCGACGCTGGACGCTTTGGAATTTCAACAGCTCAAATGGGCCGGCAGAGGAGTGGACGACTACACTCCCTATCAGTTCATCGAAGGCGAATACATGAAGGGGGACGAGTACGACCATTTTCTGTTCGATCCCACGGACTTCATTATCCGTCGGTACTGGCCTCGGGTCTTCAAGGCCCTCGAACCGTTTGCGACGCTTCCTCCGCTCCGGGAGATCATGAGCTACTACATGGGGCTGACCAATTTCTTCTTTTTTTCCAATCCGGACGCGGCGCAGGCCCTTGACGCGCTCTCCAAGGCCGCGCAAAACGCCAAAGAAATGGTGACGGGCGCGGTGCAGTTCGTGGAACGCATGAAGAATCTCGGCTTCCCTATGCAGTTCGCGGGCACCACGCAGGCGCCCTTCGACACGATCAGCGACTTCATGCGAGGGACCAAGGGCGGCATGATCGATATGTTCCGGCAAAGGGACAAGCTGCTCGAAGCCGTTGAGAAGATGCTGCCGATCATGTTCGAATTGGGCATGGGAACCAAACGGCGAGGCGGCAAACGGGTCTTCATCCCCTTGCACAAGGGGCTGGACGGCTTCATGTCGGCGGAGCAGTTCGAGACCTTCTACTGGCCGACGCTCAAACGGTTGCTCGAGATGCTCATTGCGGAAGACCTGAATCCCGTGGTTCTCTGGGAAGGAGATTGCACGTCCCGTCTCGAGGTCATAGGGGAAATCCCGCCCGGCAAGGCGGTCTACCATTTCGAGCGGACCGACATCTTCAAGGCCAAGGAGGTCCTCGGAGACAGGGTATGCCTGAGGGGCAACGTTCCACTCTCGATGCTGTGTACGGGCACGCCCGACGATGTTCGGAACTATTGCCGAAAACTCATTGACAATGTGGGTAAGAACGGTGGATTCATTATGGACGCCGCGGCCGTGGTGGACGGCGCGAAGTACGAGAACTTGAAGGAGATGATCGATTTTACCAAGGAGCACGGTCGGTATACGTAGCACGAAACATTTTCCGAATCGAGCGTCCGCCTCGGTTCGGAGAGGAGCGGTATGATCGGAGTACACCAGGTCGAAATCTCGCCGCAGTTGGAAGACGTGCTGGATCGGCCCCTCTGGAGCGGCATCGCCGGGCGTCGTAATCGGTTTACCCAGCTTGCGCGTCATGCGCTGGAGACGATCGACAACGAGGGTCTCCTCGACCCTCAAATCGCCTTGGGGGTCTTTCCGTTGCAGAGTCTCGGGGCTGATCGGCTTTGCCTCGAAGAGGCCGGCGTGCTCGAGGTCAATTCCTTTGCCCTCCCTGAGGAAGGTTTTTCCTATGCGGCCTCCGCGGTGGGCACGATCGGCGGCGGCTGCGAAGAGCGCGCGTCCGCGCAACTAGGCTGCGGCAAGCGATTGGAAGCGCTTATCTGGGATTCCATCGGCAACGCGGCGGTGGAATTGCTGGTTCAGGAGATACGGGAATTGGTCCGGAATATCGCGGCGGGGGCACGCATGAGCGCCGGCCCCGTGCTTATCCCCGGCATGCCGGGCTTCGGTCTCGATCAACAGGCGCGGCTGTGCGAAATGGCGGAAGCCGAACGCATCGGCGTGCAGGTGTCATCCACGGGGATGTTGCATCCCGTTAAGTCCGCCTCGCTGCTCATACCGTTGGGTGAAGATCTCCAGGACTGCGAAGATCTTCACCTCTGCGAGAGCTGCCACATGGCGGAGTTCTGCCTCTTCAAACGCCATGAGAGACGTTGAAAACAGCCCTGACCGGGGAGTGATTCACAGGGTTCGGATTGACCCCTCGGGTCGGGTTGTTGAAACGCCGGCGGAACGCCCCCTGAGCCGGGCGGTGCGATGCGCTGGCGAGAAGCTCGAGGAAAGCTGCGGAGGCCGCGGATTCTGCGGCGGCTGCCGAATTTCAGTCTTGAGCGGCCACGCGTCGCCTCACACCGAGTCCGAACTGCGTCTGCTCGACCCGGAAGAGCTGGCGCGGGGCGTTCGGCTCGCCTGCCAAGCGCGGCCGGCGGGGGATGTGAGCCTCCGCGTGGAACCCGCGGCTCTTTTCGGCGAGCGGCGAATCCTCACTGCGGGCCCCTCGGGAACCTGTTCGCCCGAGCCGGCGGTCCGCAGCTATGATGTTCGCGTCACGGAGCCCTCCCTTGAAGACCTCCGGGGTCACGATCTGCGCGTCACGGATGAACTGCGGAACGTTTACGATCTCGATTGCGAAAGGGTGGATTTGCGCTGTGTCGGATCTCTCGCCGAGCTGGTTCGCCGACCGGACCAAGGCCTGGAGATCGTCGTCCGGGACCGTGAGATCATCGGCGTATACCCCCTCGGCGATCGCCTCGTAGGCATGGCCGTCGATCTCGGCACGACCGGCACGGCCGGTTACCTTTGCGACTTGACCGAGGGTCGGATCATCGCAGCTCAAGGCGCGCCCAATCCGCAGATCTCTTACGGCGAGGACGTCATCACCCGAATCGACGCAGCAATGAGGTCTTCGGAGCGGAGCGGGGAGCTGAAAACAGCCGCGGCGCAGGCCCTTGCCGGCCTTGCGCGCGATCTCTCCGCCTCGGTTGGCTGCTCGCCGGATCAGATCGCGGACATGGTGGTCGTGGGCAACACCGCGATGCACCATCTCTTGCTGGAGCTTCCTCTCGGCCAATTGGCGCGAGCGCCTCACATTCCCGCGGCGGCGATGGCGACGGAGGTCAAGGCCCGCGATCTCGGGGTCGATATCATGCCCGGAGCGTACGCCTTCTTCCCGCCTAATCCCGCTGCTTTCATCGGCTCGGATCATCTTGCCGTTTTGTTGGCGGTGGACGCGGAAAAAACCGAAAAACCTACACTGATCCTGGACATCGGCACCAACACGGAGATTTGCCTTGCGGCCCCGTCCGGCTTTCGGACCGTGTCCTGCGCGTCCGGTCCCGCGCTGGAAGGCGGACACATCAGCTGCGGCGTCCGAGCGATCCCCGGCGCGGTGGAACGCGTAGTGCTCGAGCCCGACGGACCCCGACTCGCCGTGATCGAGGATCGCCCACCGGTGGGGCTGTGCGGTTCCGGCATCGTGGATATCTGCGCGGAGCTGCTCGGGCTGGGCGTCGTCGAGCCGAGCGGAACCTTCCGCGCCGAGGGCGGACCCTTCCCGGATCGCGTCTCAAAGGCCGGATTTACCGTCGTCAAAGAGGGAGAGCGCGGCGCGGTCAAACCGATCGTCTTCACCCCTCGGGATGTCCGCAATGTCCAGCTCGCCAAGGCCGCCATTCAAACGGGAATCGCGGTGTTGCTTCAGTTGTCGGGTTTGGCCCCGGCGGACCTCGACCGCATCCTCGTGGCCGGCGCGTTCGGCTCCTACCTGAACATCCGCAGCGCGCTCGCCGTAGGGCTGCTCCCATCGATACCGTCGGACCGTATCGTCCAGGTTGGGAACGCCGCCGGCGCCGGCGCGGCCATGCTGCTTCTCTCCGAACCGATGCGGCGCCGGGCCCGATATCTCTCGCGCGAGCTTGAATACGTCGAACTGGCCGCATATCGTGACTTCAAGGAAACATTTATGGAATCGATCAGGCTGGCCCCGTACGAGCAGTGAAAGGATCAAGCTTCATGGATACAGTGGTTTCCGGACCGAATACGACCGTGACGATCGCGGACAATCGCCCGACGGTCATCATCGGCGAGCGTATCAATCCTTCCGGCAAGAAAAAACTCGCGGCCGCTATCAAGGCGGGTGATCTCGAACTTGTGCGGGAAGAAGCGCGGCTTCAAGCGGACGCGGGCGCCGAGATCATCGACGTGAACGTTGTCGCTCCGGGCGTCGACGAAGTCGAGACGCTCCCCCGAGCGGTCGCGGCGATCCTGGAGGAAGTGGACGCTCCGCTCTGCCTGGACGTGAACGATCCCCGTGCGCTCGAGGCGGCGTTGAACGTTTACAAGGGCAAACCCGTCATCAACTCCGTCACGGGTGAAGAGAAATCGCTCACCTCGGTCCTGCCCATCGTGAAAGAGCGCGGAGCCGCGGTCATCGGTCTGACCATGGACGACGACGGAATACCCAAAGACGCCCGGGTTCGAGCGTCCATAGCCGCAAGAATCGTGGAAAGGGCGGGTAAGGTAGGTATTCCGCCGGAAGACGTTATCATCGACTGTCTCGCGTTGACACTCGGCGCGGACAGTAATTCCGGGATGGTTACGCTCGACGCGGTCGCGCGGGTCAAAGCCGACCTCGGCGTCAATCAAACCCTCGGCGCGAGCAACGTGTCGTTCGGTCTGCCCGAGCGAGGTCTGATCAACCGCATGTTTCTCGCCGCGGCGGTTGCGGCGGGCGTCACCTGTCCGACAGTGGATCCGATCAAGATGAGACAGCCTCTCCGTGCGATGGACCTCATCCTAGGCAAGGATCGATACGCGCAACGTTTCCTCAAGGATTTCCGCGCGCGCTCCGGATAACCGATCGGCGGCCGGTCATGCGATTTCCCCCGGGAGCGCATTTCCGCGACGGAAAGAAGCCTCACCGCGGACTTGTCGTCAAGGCGCGGGACAATCAAGCGGGAAGCTGTTCAGCCGCATTCCCATGGACGGGGATGTCCGCTTGCCGAGCCAATTGCGCTTGACACACCTTTTCCGGTTTCTTAGTGCAGCATTTCCTAAATACTGTTGCGTATCGTTGCTTGACCGCGAAATGGATGTGCGATAAACGGGTTCGATGGAAAGGAGGAACGCGAAATGCCGCGCACAAGCCCGTTCACCATAGCACTCTCCGCCGGCGAGGAGGAGATCCTTGTTGAAAGATCCAGACAATACACGGCTCCGTATTACAAGGTCGTTCGAGCCAAGATCATTCTCCTTGCAGCTTCCGGCTTGGAAAACAAGAAGATCTCCCAACTCCTGGACGTCCCGCGCCGCATCGTTACCAAATGGCGCAGACGCTTCTATTACGAGCGCGTCGACGGCCTGGAAGACCGACCAAGGTGCGGGCGACCGCGCTCTTTTCCCCCCTCAGCTTTGACGCTCTCGAGAATTGACCCGTCTATGCTCAGGGAATTGACCCACCGTTGATTTTTGGCTCTTCGCTATTGTATGTGGGTAACCTGAAGGTCAAGATTACCGGCAATGTTGTTGATTGTCACATTATCTTGACGGATGTTTGCTGATTATTTTGGACCGG
>CAYLRL010000109.1:0-15142 GCA_964385875.1 uncultured Syntrophales bacterium | reverse complement strand
TGGCGCTATGGAGTCCTTGCTTACCGCTTCGGCGACGGTGTAGATGTTCCGGTTCGCCTCTTCGTGGATATTCTCGAGGGTGAGGGCGATTTGCGTGGTCACTCCGTCCGAGTTGGGGTCCTTGGTGTCCTTGGCCAATATGATCGCCCGGCCTGCCTGCGCCGCGTTGGCCCGTTCCAGAACGCGGCGGAGCAGGGGATTCCCCTTGACGAAGTCGAAACGATCGATCTCGAGGAACTGCTGGGGGCACTCGTCCAGATCCTGGTCGATGAGCACGATCGGGACATCCTTCATAACATTGTCGAGTCTGATTTCATTGATGATTCGCTCGACCTTGTCCTCGTTCGGGCAGTTGATGATGAGGAAATGGTCGACCGCGGCGACCTTGTTTATCCCTTTCACCCTCTTGTTGTCCCACTCGATGAAGGTTGTGGCCAGGAGACCGACCACATACGCGACCACGCCGATCCCACCGGTCATGGTGACCACCAATCCGAGAATCCGTCCTTCCGTGCTCGAAGGATAGAGGTCGCCGTACCCGACCGTGGTCATGGTCACGTAACTGAGCCACAGACTGTCGAACCACGAGAGGTTTTGGTCACTCTCGAAATACCGAAATCCTACGGTGGAAACGGCGAGAATGCCGACCAGAAGGGCCAGACAGACGAAGGATATGCGGCGTCTCTTGGTCTTGACAAGATTTCGGAACAACCGGGCGAGCGCGACGTGGATCATGGCTGCCTCGTCGGGCCTCCTTTTCAGCGCCGAGCGCGGAAATCGACGCCATTATGCCTTGACGCCTCTTCAAATGCAAAAGGACGGCGTCGCCTATCGCCCGTTGAGCCAACAGACGAGCGCCAGCGCCGTCCAGATCTGGCGGTTGTTATCTTTCTTGTTCTCCATGTGTTCGTCGATCATGGTCTGAACGTACGACGGATTGAAGATGCCGAGCTCGGAAATTCGCTTTTCCGAAAGCGTGTCCAAGACGAACTCCCGCAACTCGTTCCGGATCCAAAAGGGAAAGGGAGGAGTGAACCCCTTCTTTTTGCCGCGGCGTATCGCCGGCGGGAGCAAATTCCGCGTCGCGTCGCGAAGCAGCCGCTTAGTTCGGAAGCCTGGAATCTTCACCTCCGGCGGCATGACCGCGATCCGTTCCACCAGTTCGTGGTCGAGAAACGGCACACGGGCTTCCAGGGAATTGGCCATAGTCATCCGGTCCACCTTGGCGAGGTTGTCGTCGAGGAGAAAAGTCTTGGCGTCTACGTAGAGCAACTGATTGAGCGGCGCCGCAGCAGAGGCTTTGTCGAAGTGACGCTTGAACACGCGGAAGGGATTCTCGAATCGTCGGCTCAGGAAATCCTTCGAGCAGAGATAACTCTTGTCCTCCTCATTGAAAATGACTTTCCACCAATAATGTCCCGCGGCCAAGGTAAAATCCGCTCCCGTCACGAATCGCTTGGCCATGTAATCGAAGCTGATCCGTTCGAAGGATGTGGGAAGTCGCAGAACAAAGGGATTGATGTAGTTCTCTCGAAAGAAACGCGGTATGAGGCGATAGAAGCGGGCGACCCTCGGCGCGAGATGCGTCTGGTAGCCGGCGAAGACCTCGTCGCCGCCGTCGCCGGTCAGCACGACCTTGACATGTTGCGACGCGAGCCGGGAAACAAGATAGGTGGGAATTGCAGAGTAATCCGCAAAGGGCTCGTCGAAGAAGTTGAACAGATCCGGTATGGAATCGATCATTTCCGGCCGGACCCGTTCTTCCCGATGCTCGGTCCCGAGCGTTTTCGCCACGAGCCGAGCTTCCTTGGATTCGTCGTAGGACTTGCGATCGAAGCCCACCGTGAACGTCTTGACCGGAACATCGAGCTTTCGGGCCATCACCGCGGTTATCGTCGTCGAATCGAGGCCCCCGCTGAGCAGCGCGCCCACGGGCACGTCCGCGATCATCTGTCGCCGGATCGCGGTTTCGATGAGGTCGAGGACCTCGTCCGCGCAGCGGTCGGTCACCGGCTGCTCCTCCCCGGCGGGCGGCAGCGGAATATCCCAATATTCCCGGATATCCAGGCCGCGCTCGTCGAAGATCATCACCGACGCGGGGGGAAGCTTGCGTATCGCTGCGTACGCGGTCGAGGGCGTGGGAACATACATCAGGGAGAGGTAGTCGAAGAGCGCCTGATAGTCGGGCGCCGAATCAACGCCGGCAGCCAGGACCGCCTTGATTTCACTGCCGAAAATGAGACGACCGCCCGGTTCGTGAGCGTAGAAAAGGGGTTTGATCCCGAGTCGATCCCGAGCCAGCATCAGACGTTTCCGACGCCCATCAGCTATGGCGAACGCGAACATCCCGTTGAGGCGGGTGACGCACTCCGCTCCCATCTCCTCATAGAGATGCACGATAACTTCCGTGTCGCTGTGGGTGCGAAAGACATGACCGCGGGAGACCAGATCCTCCCGCAATTCCCGATAATTGTAGATCTCGCCGTTGAAGACTATCCGGATCGTCTCGTCTTCGTTGGCGATCGGTTGTCGGCCGCCGGGAAGGTCGATAATGCTGAGCCGACGCATGCCCAAACCAACGCCGCCCGAAACGTAGTAACCGTCGTCGTCGGGTCCTCGATGGACGAGCGTTGCGGTCATCGCTTCGAGAAGCAATGGGTCCACCGGCGCTCCGTCCACGTGAACTATGCCGCAAATACCGCACATTGGTCCGATTCTTCTCCGAGCCTCCCGCCGATCTTGGTGTGTTCCGCCTCCCTTGGGGAAGACGAATCCCCCCTCCACTTCCTCGGTTGGGGCCACGCTCCCATCGGTCCGGTCGAGGATGCGCCCTACTCCCGTTCCTGAAGGCGGATCGTCGCAAATTGGTCGAGGATGAGACCGAAGAAGATGATATTGATCCCGCCTGCCAGGAACAACACCACTCCGCCCGAGAACTGATGGAACAGGATCAGGTTTCGGATCGTCAGGAAGATACCGATAATAACAAGAACCAAACCGGTTGGGAAGAAGATCTTATTGGGGTTCGCCATGGTGATAATCCGAAGGATGAACTGCAAAAACCGAAAGCCGTCGCGGAACGGGCGAAGCTTACTGTCCGTGCCGGGCCGACGTTTTCCCACCTCTATGGGGACGAAGTCCACGTTGTAGCCCGCTCCGATGAAACAGAGCGTGCTCGTGGACGGAAACGAGTACCCGTTCGGATACATATGGATGAAGCGAATCGCGGTCGAGTGGCGAAACGCGCGCAGCCCCGACGTGAGGTCGAGTATCTCCTGCTCGGCCAGGAATGAGGCCAGCCGTCGGAGAAAGACGTTGCCGAAGTTCCGGAGCCCCGAACCCTCCTTCCGACGGAACGAGCGCGCTCCCACGACGAGATCGTACCGATCGAGCGCGGCCAAGAGACGAGGGAGGTACTTCGGATCGTGCTGACCGTCCCCGTCGATGATCGCGACCAGCCCGCCGCGAATATTCCGGAGCGCGGTCTTGACCGCAGCTCCGTTGCCCTTGTTCAACGGATGAACGATCACGTCCGCTCCGGCCTCTTGAGCCGCTTGACCGGTCCCGTCGTCGGACCCGTCGTCGATGACGAGGACGCGCGCGTCGGGCACGGCCCCACGGACGCCTTCGATCACATCGACGATGGTCTTCCGTTCGTTATACGCGGGAATAACCACGGTGACGCCCGGCGCCTGTTCCGCGCACTCCGCCGATTGTTCTACGCTCCGATCGGATACGGACATGCCTCTAACCGACCTGATAGGATTACGCCGCGCTCGCCGTCGACCGTGTCGGCCGGGACTTTCGGTCCGGAGCGCGTATTACTTCGGCTGCGAAGTTTGAGATGGGATACCATCAACGGCTGCGGGTGTCAAAAGATTCGAGGTCGGTCGTAGGGCCGCGGGGGTGGTGGCGGTGCAGGGATTTGAACCCCGGACTCTGCGGATATGAGCCGCATGCTCTAACCAACTGAGCTACACCGCCTCCGAAACCCCAAGTATAGCCGGCGCGCTTCGCGCTTGTCAAGATTTGACCGCCGGCCCGAACCTCGAACGACCGTCTCGGAGCAGGCTCTTGCTCGGTATTCGACATCCCGCCCACGTCCGAGGTTCCCAACCGCACGACATCACAGCCGAGCGCGACTTCGACCTCCGCCCGACGTCGCCGCGCTGACACGCGTTGCTCGCACGGGGTCTCTCAGAGCGGCCCGTTCTGAAATATACTGAAGCAGCGATTCCTTCCCACCACGATCGAATCCACCAGCGTCAGATCGAACGGTCGAAGAATCTCGCCGAGACGCTCCGCATCCTCCCGATCCCGAGCGGACGGGATCGGCGGCCCGTGAGGATGGTTGTGCGCCGTGAGCAACGCGGACGCGTTATGCTCCAACGCGCCGGCCATCACCTGCCGAGGAAACGCCACCACCTGATCCACCGTGCCCGCGCCCATCATCTCCTCGCCGAGCACCACACCGCTCCCGTCCAAAAAGATCACCAGAAGCCGCTCATCCTTCGCGGACCCGAACCGCCGAGACAAATACGCCTCGATCTCCTTCGGATCGTTCAACACATCCGGCGCGGCCGGCCGCGCTTCGCTCACCCGCAGCGCGATCTCCCGCACAACCCGGAGAAGCTCCACCACCCGCTCGTCCACCCCCTCCACCTCGAGAAGCTCCACCGCAGACGCATTGAGCGCGCCCCGAAGATCCCCGAAACGGGAGAGGAGACGCTTCGCGGTCGCTTCGGCGTCTTCCGCATGGAAGACGAGAGAAAGAAGCTCTGAGAGCGGTTCAAGTTGTGGCACGAATCCGATATACATGTACTGGTTCTGGGCGAAGTTGCGGCGCGCTACTGTTGAGAGAGTACCCGTAGTCTATCTTCCTGTAACGATCCTTCAAGACCGCCGAAAGAAGCCCAGCGGTCAGCAACAATTTTACTGGCAGATGGGCGGTTGGTCAACAAGAAGGTTTATGAGTAAGGCTCTGAAGCTGGCCGGAAGAAGAATTGAACATCGATCAGCCTGGCCTTGAGATCGTAGAAGGGTTAAATAATGTAACTACTCTATAGAGTAAAAAATATTGTTGTGCTAGGAGGCCTCAACATGTTATAAAGGGTACCCGTTTTTTCTTAGTCGGTTCTGTCATACGACGTCTGAAGGCGCTGATGTCTTCTGACAAACGAGGATCCATTTGGAGATCGCCGGAATACGACGATTTCTTCCGGAGGACAGAGCTTTCAGTCGAAAACTCATTTGGGCCCGTCGGCGGGATCGGTGCACGACCGCGCACACTGGTGATGTGTGCTCCCTCCGTCGGTGCTCGTACGTGTCAAGGGTGGCCGGTCTACGCGATTTTTACCCATCGGCCTCTGGAGCTACCGACTCATTCCTGGCCTAACAAGCCGAAAGGAGGGTGTACCTATGAGGTTTCCGTACAGGGGCTCAGCCCGAATACCCGGTCAACGCACTCAGGTGCATGAAGCGGACGAATTCGAGGTGCTGTCCACCAAATTCAACCAGCTTGCTGATGTGATGCAGCAGTACATCTCCGAGGCGCCACTCGACAGGGGGGTCCGCAATGCAAATGCGGCGAGGCTCGCGAAGGTCGTGGAGCGCATTGTGGGCGGATCAAAGACACAGGAAGGGGCGTACCCCGAGTGCTGTCTCGTGGGGCGTCTGCATCCAAACGGTTTCCAGGAGTGGTTCTGCTCTGGGGTCCTTGTAGCGGAAAGCCTGGTTCTTACCGCAGGTCACTGCATTGATAGGCGTCCCACGGCGCCGTACCTGGTAGCTCTCAACGCGGTAAACGAGGACGCTCTTGGGGCGGCTGACATCATCCAGGCGCGTAAAGTGGTGGTGCACCCCGAGTACCTGAGCATGCGTATCCACGACGTCGCATGCATTGTGCTGGCACAGTCTTCCAGGGTGGCCCCGGTTCCCATTGCGAGCGCCGCCGATATGAATTCCGCTTTCGAAGTGACCCTGGTCGGCTTCGGCAACTGTGACTACAAGAGCACCCGCGGATTCGGCATTCAGAGGAAAGTTTCGGTGGATATCACTGCCATCCGCAGGTCGGCGAACGGTCAATTGGACGAGGCTGAGAGCGAGCTCGGATTTGAATCGGATTACGAGTTCGTTGCAGGGGGTGAAGGATACGATTCGTGCAACGGTGATAGTGGCGGACCCGCCTATGTCACGCTCAACGGATCCAAGAAAGTGGGCGGCTTGACCAGCAGAGCAACGAAGGTCGCGACATTGCCGTGCGGCGATGGCGGGATCTATACGCGGCCCGACGCAACCATGGAATTCATTAGGGACGTGGCCGGGCGCTACAATATCGCTCTGTAAGGCCATGAGACACTGGCGAGCCGTTTTTGGATGGGGGAAACGGGACGACAGATCGCCCGTCAGCCTGAACGCCACAGCGTTCAATAAAGACCGATAGGAAAAGAGGAGGAACGATCAATGGATCAGATCTGTGGTGGTGAGCAGAAAAAACTTAACTTTCGCGTCATCGACAACCAGGCGATGGAACAGCACCGCGAGACGGCCAGGACCGGGATGCGAGCGAGGCCGGACCTGGTGGAAAAAACCTTTGTCATCGGCAATCGAGTATTGCCCGCCGCTGGCAGCGCAGACGGACAAGAAGGATGCGTGACCATTCCCGTCTTCGGTGTTCCGATCAAACTCTGTTGGGAATTCCAAGACTTGACGGTGAATATCCCAGCGGTGAGTCTGTCTATGCAGCTGACCGCCTATGTAGACCAAACCCAGTACCTCAGTGCAGAATTGACTATTAGGTGCGATGACATTGGAAATCCCGCTGGTTGCCAAATCGAGGTGACGCGTCCCGGGCCGGATCGAGGTTGGTTGGACCCGAGCTGCGACTGGGAATGCCTGCGAAGGTGCTCTCCCGGCTGCCTGGGCTGTAGGACAAACTACTGGTGCTGGGCCGGCTGCGCGGTAGCATGCGTGGCGGATTGCTGCAGCTTCTAAACAGGTCAAAGGCAGTCGAAACTTAGGAACCGCGGTGCTCAAATCAAAGAGGGGCCACCCGGCGAAACCACCGAATCTGAGAAAGGAGCAGAAAAATGGGAAAGCTTACAAAGGATTATCTCTCAAAACGTCGGTCTTCGGTCCATACGGCCGAGTCATTCGGCCGGGCCGTCTTCGAGCTAGCCCTGAGGGCAGCGGAAGAAAAACTCGGGTCCGGCGAAGCGGATTCGATCGAAATCGATGACATCAAGCTCATAGTGGAACCGTTCGAAGCACCGGAAAGGGGCTTGTTCTGCGTGAAGGTATGTGTCCGGACGCCGTTGGGTGAGATCTGTCATCACGAGGGTATATAGAGAGACCGGCCTGGCCGTGCCGCCATCCCATTGAACAACGGTTGGGGTGCCAGGCCGCTTTCAGTCCTCACTTCAACCTGTAGACCTGAAAATCGACTTTGGCCAGGAATGCCGGGAGGTTGCGTACAATCTCCCGGTAGGTTTCTTTGGTGAGTTTATCGCGGAGTTCCCATCGGATGGGGGCGAGGTTTCGGTCGGGGGGGAGGTTTTCGTATCCGGGGAAGTAGGCCCAGCGGTCGCTGAGTCGTTCGTTTTTATGGTGTTCGTGCTCGAGTTTGGCGAGGGTTTCCGTTTCGTCGGGCGTGAACCGGAAGAGTTCCGCGTCCCAGTCGGTGAGCGGTTCGATGGTGCAGCCGACCGCGACGAGGCGCGGGCCGATCCGGTCCGCTTGACGACGGAAGATGTCCTTGGACTCTTCGGGGAGTTCCGACCAGGGAACGCGTGGGGTAGGGTGGTCTTTCGCCTTTTCGGGGGGGACGCGCTCCAGGTATTCCGCGTGGATCGCTCGGGCGAGCATCTCGTGTGTCCCGCCCAGGATGAGGTCCGGGGTGCAGGTGCGTTCGAAGACGCCGAACGCGGTGACCATTCCGAAGCCGTGGCGCGTTTCGTCGACGCCGTGGATCAATTCCGCGAGGCCGTCTTCGTGGGACATACGCACCAGGATGGGGATGCGTCGGGTGCGGGTCTTCTGCTGGAGAGCCAACGCAACGGTCATTGCGCGTGAATCGTTGTCCAGGAGCACATAAATGGATGTGACCGCCCCCCGGTCGGCGTCTCCGTCGAGGAACTCGGCGCGATAGAATTCCGGCGACGCCACGTCCATCTCGAGGCAGCGGAGATCGCAGGCGCGCTCGAGGAGCGGGAAGTTCATTGCAAGGTATTCCCGTATGGCTTCCGCTCTGCGATCGATCATGGTTATGGGGAGTCGTTCGTCGGGGCGGGTTCGCATGTTCCGCCATTGCCGCGCCGCATGGGTGATAAGGCTTTCTCCCATTCGGCCCACACCCACCACCAGCATGTGGGGCGGCCCGTGTTGAGAGCGGAAAAACGGGGAGTAGTCGTTGAGGATGGCCCGCGCGCCGCGCTCGAAGACGTTGAAGAACTGCAATCTGATGGACTCGTGTTTGCCCATTCCCATCTCCTGGCCTCGGAGGAGGTTGAGGAGTTGAGAATCCACAATCTGAACGATGCAGTGGAGGGGCGCTCGACGACGACGGCGTTCCACCAGGCGCCTCGCGTCGATGGCGATTTCCGCGTTGATCCCGTCGTCTCCGCAGAACGCGACGAGGTAGTTTGCGGTGTGGACTCTCGCCTCGGTCAGCACTTCCGGATCCGACGCGTTCCCCACCACGACGATTGCGCCGTGTTCTCGAGCCTGTTCGATACGGTCGTTATTCGCGTCCTGTTCGACGACGACAACCCCGCGGCCTTTGGCTCGGGCCGCGCGCGCGAGGAGCAGCCCCCGCCGGCCCAGACCGCAGATGACAATATGTCCTCGGTAAAACCTTACACGCAGATGCTGCAACTGCTCACGAAAGATGAGCGCGAGGGCCTGGACCGCGGTATAGAGTGTGGTGGCCGGAGCGAGCAGTCGGGCGGTTTCCAATTCCCAGCTGATGTTTCCGGAGACCGATCCCGACTCGACCGTGAAGAGTTGGAGGGTGACGTAGAAGATGTCCCACGCCGAGCGCGATTCGCCCGAAGCCTCATAGTACGCGCGAAATCCGACGTATCCGAGGGTGAATGCGATTGCCCACATCGCCGCGATGATGACCCAGTTATAGGTCTGAAGCCATCTATAGACCCGTTCGCGCCAAAAGTCGGTCAGCCGACCGACCGGGCCCGTCCTGCCGATGATATCCCGATCGTGTTCCATGTCGGACGCCTCATGAGAATGATGTGGGACGGATCGATTGCGGACGTCCACCTTAGTCTATTCTGAACGTTTGCGCGGGGAAGGTAAATCGTTTATTGAAGGCGGGGGGCGACGCGGATCGAGAAGCGCGCCGTCACGGTAATCATTCGATCGGGCGGAACAAGCCAAGGCGGTCGGGATACGGTCCGGAGGGCCCGGCCTCATCAGTCCGCATCCCGAGCGAGATCATCGTCGTCGGCGCAATCGGATCAGGTCTTGCAGTATTGGTTGAAGCGCTCTTCCACCTTGGACCAGTCGATGATCTTTTTGAAATTGTCGACGTACTCGCCGCGCCTGTTCTGGTATTTCAGATAGTATGCGTGTTCCCAGACGTCGCAGACCATCACGGGCATGGCGCCCCAGGAAGTCAGGTTCTGGTGCTTCTCGGCCTGGAGCACGATGAGCCTCTTGCTGAAGGGTTCCCAGGCCAGCACACCCCATCCGGAGGCTTCCACTTTCTTGGACGCCGCGGCGAACTGATCCCAGAAGGCGTCAAAGGAGCCGAAGCTCTTGACGATGAGGTTCCGGCACGCGTCCGAGGGCGGCTTCGGGTCGGGGCCGATCGTGCTGAAATAGGTCCAGTGGAGGACTACCCCCGAGCCGTGAAACGCGAGATCGCGGCTGAGGGCCTGTATAGCGCCGTAGTCGCCGCTTTTTCGCGCCTCAGCGAGCTTCTTGATCGTCGCGTTGAGCCCCTTCACGTACCCGGCGAAATGCTTGTTGTAATGAATGTTGACCGTCTTCTTGTCGATGACCGGTTCGAGCGCATCTTCCGGATAAGGCATGGGCCGAAGTGTATGGTCGTACCAGGTCTTTCCGCCTGTTTTGGCTTCGGACGCGAAGGCTTCCGAGCCCAGAAGTTTCCCTAGAACTCCCATTCCGGCGACGGCGCCGACTCCCGCCATCAGATCCCGTCTACTTAACGTGTTTTCCATCGGACAATTCTCCTCCTTCGGTAATGATGCGGTCGCTCCTTTGGGGACTAATTATGCGGTCCCCGGAGTTCTTCCCGCGGGTTGGTCGGATCAATAATCCAATTCCCGGCTGTGTCCGGCGCGGGGGCTCGAGCGCGCCCGTCCCGAACCATCCTATAGATGGGCGCCCCGGGCGGTCGATAGCAAGGAGCGTTCCGCTGGATGACGTCCGCGCCGGCGCGCGGGGAAGGAGGATAAGCCTCGATGAGCCTACGCGGCGGAAACGAAAAAACTAAAGTTCAAAGGGGATTTTCCGACCGAGGGCGATATGACCAAGCGAGATGCGCACGTCGTAGACGAGTATTTCGACACCGTTTTCTGACACTTCGCGAAGAGCGCGGCCGTACGCGGGATCGATATGGTCCGCCGGCCGGAAGAGGTCGGCGTCCATGCGTTGGATAAGAAAGAACATGACCCCCCGCCGGCCGAGTCGGACCTGTTCGGCCAGTTCCATAAGGTGCTTGAGTCCCCGAGCGGTGACCGCGTCGGGGAAGTAGCCGATACGATCTTCCACCAGCGTGCAGTTTTTGACTTCCACGTAACAGGGCGGCACACGGTCGTCTTCGAGGAGGAGATCGATCCGCGAGTTGGCTCCGTATTTGACTTCGGTGCGCACCGACGCGTACCCCGCGAGGGACGGGATCGCTCCGTGTATCACCGCTTCCCGCGTGAGCCGGTTGGGGACGTTGGTGTTCACGCCGACCAAAGAGCCGGGCATTTCGATCATTTGCCACGTATACGTGAGACGTCTCCGTGGATTCGATTCGCGAGAAAGGTAGACGGTCCTGCCGGGTTCGGAACATCCCCGCATGCTCCCGGAGTTCGGACAATGCGCGGTGACCGTTCTGCCGTTTCGGAGCTTCACGTCGGCCATGAAGCGCTTGTATCTGGAGATGAGAACGCCCTGGAGGAGCTTCGGCCAGGCGAGACTCCCCGGGGTAGAGGTTCCGGGAGGGCCGGCGTCGGACGCGCGCGTCGTCACCGGCCGCTTTCTTCGGATTGAGAACGAAGCTCGGCGAATCGGGGGTCGCGTTCCAGCCGAATCATCGCTTCGCAGGCAGCGTTCTGCGCGGCTTCCCGTTTGCTCCGTCCCGTGCCCTGACCGGCTAGGTCGTTGCCGATGAAGACGCCGACAACAAAGGTCTTGTCGTGCTCTTCTCCCCACTGATCGATAACGTCATAGGTCGGCGTGACGCCCCAGACCCCCTGGACCACTTCCTGAAGCGCGCTCTTGTAGTCTTCAGCGCCGTCGCGGGTCGAGCATGCCTTAATGAGAGGATAGAAATGCCGGGAAATGAGCCTGAAGGCCGCGGGGAAGCCGCCGTCGAGATAGACGGCAGCCACGACGGCTTCGACCGTGTCCGCGAGGATCGAGTCACGCTCGCGGCACCCCGAGATCTCATCCCCGCGGCCCATGCGTATGAACCGGCCGAGGTCCAATTGTCTGGCCAGAAGCGCCAACGCCGCTCGATTCACCAGTCCGGCCCGACGCTTCTGGAGCTCGCCTTCTTCGTCTTCGGGGAGTTCGCTGTAGAGGATATCCGCGATGACCAGTCCGAGCACCGCGTCGCCGAGGAATTCCATCCGTTCGTTATGGTCCGCGCAGGAGTCGCGGTGCTCGTGCCAGAAGCTCCGCCTGGTGAGCGCGCCGAGCAGGATCGATCGCTCTCGGAACCGATATCCGAGAATGCTCTCGATCTCGGGGGCCTGTCGTTCGAAGTGCTCGGGAATCACAGGCTCTCCAAAGAAACTGCCAGAGCGTCCGTGTGCGCGTGGGCGGTCAGATCGTAGAAGAGGGGAGTGATCGAAACGAAGCCTTCGCGCAGCGCCTGAAGATCGGTCCGTCCATCGGCTTCTTCGGGAAGGATTTCACCGGACAGCCAGTAGTATATGTTGCCGCGCGGATCTTCCCGCTCTTCGTAGTTCTCCTCAAACTTTGCGAGACCCTGCCGCGTCAGTCTGTATCCCTTCACCTGGTGCGGTTCGATGACGGGGATATTCACATTGAGCGCCACCCCCGGGGGCAAGCCCGACCGGAGGACCCATCGCGCGATCTTTTCCACATGGGGAACCGCCCATTCATACGGGGGATTCTTCTGCTGCGCGAGCGAGACGGCGATGGCGGGAACGCCCAAGATGGCCGCCTCCGTCGCTGCCGACACGGTCCCCGAATAGAGGACGTTTATTCCGAGGTTGGCCCCGTCGTTGATACCGGAGACAACCAGGTCCGGCTTTCTCTGGAGGAGCGAATAGATGGCCAGCTTCACCGCGTCGGCGGGCGTTCCGCTGATCGCATGTCCGTAGAAGCGCCCGTTCTTGTTCACTTCGTGGACCTTGATCGGGTCGTGGAGCGTTATGGAATGCCCAACCGCGCTCTGCTCCGCCTCGGGAGCGACAATGTGTATATGTCCGACCTCGTCGAGCGCGGATTTGAGATAGCCGAGTCCGTCCGCGTTCACGCCGTCGTCGTTCGTTATGAGTATGAGCGGTTTCACGGCGTTCAGGTCAGAGCGCTGCAGGCTTTTCGGATCCGTTCGAGGCCCTTCGTGATCGTCTCCTCGCCTGTGGCAAAGGAGAGCCTCAAATGCTCGTCGGATCCGAACGGCGCGCCCGGGACGCATGCGACATGCTGCGTGTCCAGAAGATACTTCGCCATAGCCGCTGAATCGGATATCCCGCCTTTACCGTAGAAGCTCGAGACATTCACGAACGCGTAAAACGCTCCGTCCGGCTTTGCCACAGAGAGTCCGTCGGTCCGGTCGATTTCTTCAACCATCAGATCTCGGCGTTTCTCGAAGATCCTGCGCAGGCGCTCGACCTCATCCTGAGGACCGGTGAGGGCCTCGACCGCCATGGCCTGCGCGGTGCTCGCCGGGTTTGAGGTGGATTGGCTCTGGATATTCGTCGCGGCCTTGACGATTTCCACTCGCGGGGAGACTAGGTAACCGATGCGGAGCCCCGTCATGGCGTAGGTCTTGGAAACGCCGTTGACGGTGATGGTCCGTTCCTTCATGTTCGGCAGCGTAGCGAACGGCGTGAAGGTGAGATCGTCGAAGAGCAGCTTGTCGTAGATTTCGTCGGATATGACGAGCAGATCGTGTTTCTCGGCCAGAGAAGCGATCGCTTCGAGACACTCCTTCGGGTACAGAACTCCGGTGGGATTCGAGGGCGAGTTCAGCATGATCGCCTTGGTTCTGGGCGAGATCTTCGCTTCGATCTCTTCCGTTTCGGGTACGAATCGCACGCGCTCGGGCGGCGACACGATCACGGGCTTGCCGCCGGCAAGTTCGACCATTTCCGGATAGGAGACCCAATACGGAGCGAAGATGATGACTTCGTCCCCCTCGTCCACAATTGCCTGGAGCACGTTGTACAAACTATGCTTCGCGCCGCAGGAGATAAGCGCCTGTTCGGGCGTGTATTCAAGGCCGTAATCCTGCGCGAATCGGTCGCAGACGGCCTTCTTGAGTTCGAGTGTTCCTCCCGCCGGGGTATAGAAGGTCTCGCCTTTGTCCAGCGAGCGTTTGCCGGCCTCTCGAATGTGTTCGGCAGCGGCAAAATCGGGTTCGCCCGCTCCAAAGCCGATCACATCCACGCCCTGGTTCTTGAGCTCCTTGGCTTTGGCGGAGATGGCCAACGTTGCGGAAGGCTTCAGATCGGCGACGCGTTTTGATAAGAAATTCCTCATGGTTGTTCCATCCTGAAAATGAAATGTGCGATCCCTATTCCCTGATGTTCGGAAATTTCCTCTTGAGCACCGACAACACATAATCGGGAACGAGATCGGTCGGAGACCCGCCGGCGGAAACCGTGGCCTTGATGATACGCGAACTGACGTAAAGATACCGGTGAGCGGTCATCAAGAAGAACGTTTCGATATCGCGGTTGAGTTTGCGATTCATAAGCGCAAGCTGGAATTCGTACTCGAAGTCGGATACGGCCCGGAGCCCGCGAATGATCGCCTGCGCGCCCTTTTCTTGGGCGTATCGCACCAGAAGACCGTCGAATGAATCGCATTCGACCCGTCCGTCGAGATCGCCGATACAGTGCTTGATCATATCCAAGCGCTCGTCGATGGTAAAGACGGTCGCCTTCTCCGGATTGATCCCGAGCGCGATAATGATCCGGTCGAATGTTCCCAGGGCACGCCGCACGATTTCGAGATGTCCGTTGTGGATGGGGTCGAACGTGCCCGGATAGACGGCGGTCTTCTTAGACATCGGCGCTTGTCCTTCCGCTGAGGCGTGGACCGGGGTATCCGATTTCGATGATATCCACCCGCGTCCCGCCATATCGTTTCGAAAAAACCGGTTCTCCGTAGTGGGCGCAGTCGAGTTCCGCTCCGACCGCTTCTCTCTCGATAACGAGACGCGATCCGTGCGAGAGTATCTTTCGAAAGCCGCTCCGAGCCAGTATCTCTTCCACGCTACCCTGTTCGTACGGAGGATCGAGAAACGCGATCTCGAAAACCCGATCCTGCTCCGCAAGGAGATCTACGGCTTTCCGCGCATCCATGGGGATGATCTCAACGGAGTCCGTAACGCCGAGTTCTTCGCACACACGACGCAGGTTCGCGCAGATTGCACGGTCGCGGTCGACGAAGGTCACGGATTCCGCGCCTCTACTCAACGCCTCGAGACCGAAAGCTCCGGTACCCGCAAACAGATCGAGAACTCGTCCGGCGACCGCGTCCGGGCCAAGCGCGCTGAAGATCGCTTCCCTGATGCGATCCGCTGTGGGTCGCACGCCCTTGGCTTTGGGCGAGGGCAATCGGCGTCCCTTGAATCGACCGGCGATAATCCTCATGTACGGAACCTCTATCTATAGCCTGCCCGGACCAATGTTTCAAGTGCTGTAATGGTTCACCGGGCTTGAGGCGGCTCTGCGCCCGGTGAGGATGGAGGGGG
>CAYLRL010000108.1:0-15152 GCA_964385875.1 uncultured Syntrophales bacterium | reverse complement strand
TCATTGCCGGTAAGCTTGACCTTCAGGTTACCCACATACAATAGCGAAGAGCCTTTTTTCTCTTGATCCGCCTGAAACAGTACATGTATCGATGCGCCGAGACGGTCTGGATAGTCGATTCAAACATGCGATTAGATCGCTCGGAAACGGTGGAATCAGGCTGGAAAGACAATGTGGGGGGCGGCACAACTGACGAAGGTATGACCGCTCTTGCTGTCAACGTCCACGAAGGGGTAGCAGTCTCCCGGAGCCGATTGTCATCGACCAATACTGCGGTTATCGGGAACGGCTTTCCCCGGCGTCACCGATCTTGTTCGAGGCGGCGGGCGTAAGATCGGCGATCAACGTGGTCAGGTCAAGCCCGTATTTGCGGGCGGCATCTTTCAAAGGCTCGAAGAGGGCCCGGCAGCAGAGGCAGACGCCCGCGGGCTGGTCGTATCGTTTGAACACGGCTTCCGTACCCGGATATTGGGACACGACGTCCAGGATGGTCATTTCCATGGTTATAGTGGGGCTTTCTTTCGATCCGGCTCTTGTCATGGGCTCATCATCCTTTGTCTTCGTTCGCGACGCGCAGGGCTCTCCTTAAAGCGTCGGGGAGATAGGTCAGGAGGTCGTTTACCGAGGACGCGGGCGTAGGCGAACTGAGAGATCCGAGCAATCGGTTGGCCTTAGCCGCGACGGCGGCCGCCTGCGAGATTGCCGTACCGCCATAAATGAGCGCGGACGCGATCCCGGTGAGGGTGTCGCCGGTTCCGCCGATCGGTTCCATGTTTTCCACGCAGGGCTCGCAAATCCGCGCCGAAGTCCCTTCGGAGGATGCGACAAGATCGCACTTGCCCTTCACCAGGAGATACCGGGCCGCGTTCTTATACCGGTACGCCCTCCGGATCAGCTCCTCGGCCCGGTCTTCTTCCTTGAGCAGGAATCCGCGCGTGTAGAACGGATGCGGCGGGGATTCGTCCGCAAGAAACGCCAATTCGCCGATGTCGGGCGTAAACAGGTCGTAGGACGAAGCAAAGCCGCTCATTTTCGCCACGTACATATATCCCGCGGCCGCCACGAGTGTGGGCCGGTCTTCGAGTTCCTGAAGGGTCAGGAAAATGCGGTTGTGCCAATCGATGTCGGGCTGAAGATAATGGAAGACAAGCAATGAATACGATGCAGTCGGAAGGACTTCCGTGAGACGCCGGTAGACCAGCGCGCTGCCCCGGCCGCTTCCCGTGTCGCCTGCGAGCAGGGCGGTCGGCGGTTCTATCCCGAGTGTTTCTGCGGAGAGCGTTGCTGCTGCGATGAGCACGGGGGCGCCCCTGCGTATCGCCTCGGAGCGTCCCGCCAGAGAATGCTTTCCCTCGGCTACCGAACACGGGCCCTCAAGCAAGGGAAAACCATCATCGGGGATGGTCCCGACAATCAACCACGGCATAGACGTTTCAGCTCTTCGTAGGCCATGTGAAGGGCGTATCCGCACAGGGTGCGCCCCAGTTCCCGCGGTTCCGGCGCGGACGAGAGCGTCTCCCCCACCAGCCGATCCGCAAGGAAGGGCACGTCGGGACAGCCGCCGCCGGAGACATTGACGATACGCAGATCCGCCTTCGCGACGGTTATTTTCATGTTGGCGGCCCGAACCATCAGGTAATCGCCGAAGTCCTTGACATTGTAAAGGCTCACCGGCTAGAGGAGAAGATCCGTAAGCGGAAGCGCGTCCAGTGGTTCAATGCCCGCTTCCTTGAGAAGATGTACGACGCGGAGCTGCGATATCAGCGGAAACTCGACGGCCATGTCGCACCCGGTCCTCACTTCCGGGGGCGGGCCTTTGACCTGGACGTCAAAACTCGCCGCCTTGAGAAGCGATTCCGCCCGAATCACCTCGCTCGTGTGATTGAAAATGAGAATCCCCCTGGCGGCCGGATCTCTTTCATGGATCGATCCTGTCTGTTTCGGCCGCACTAGCGATTCATAGATGGTTTTGAAAAATCGTTTCAATGTTTGAAAACCAGGTGAAACTCGCCGTTCTCCTCGCGCTCTCCGGCAGGTTCCCAGCCTGCGTTCGTCGCAGCCCTCTTCACGTTTTCCCTACTGACTTCGTTGTCAACAATCACCTCAATTTGGCCGGAGGATGCCGCTTTAATTTTCTCGAGGGTCATCAGAACAGGTTGAGGGCACGAAAGCCCCCGCGCGTCGACTATCTCAGACATCGGTAAACTCCTCATGAGCCGGCTTTTTTCAGGTTGGTGAATCCAATGTAGAGGCACACGATCAGACAGACCGCCACAGCGGCCATGCCGTGGGGTCCGATTCCCTTGGGAGAGCTTGCCAGCCCGAAATTGTGCGCAAAGGCCGCTCCGGTGATCATGCCGAACACGAAGACTCCTGCGTCGCCGTCTCCTTGGCCGGACATGAAGAGCTGACGGCCCGGGCATCCCCCCGCGAGCGCGAAAGCCAAGCCCGCGACCACCATGCCCGAGAAGTTCCAGAAGCTCTGTGTATGGGCCACCGGCTGGTTCGCTAATCCCGGATGAAACTGACCCAGAATCAGATTGGCCAGCCACGCGAAAAGCACCAGCATCAAGAACCCGGAAAAGAGATGCCAATGATTGAAGAGAATCAAATCTCGGAGGGCGCCCATGGTGCAGAATCGACTTCGTTGAGCGATGACGCCAACCCCCAACCCGACCAGCAGAGAGATCGCCAGGGGAGCGTGTTTCGAGCCCGGGCCCTCGAGACTGTAGAAGAGGACGCAGCTCTTCGGTTCTCAGGGAACCTGGGGAAAGATAAACAGCAACAGGAGGAGGCCGCCCGTCGCGATCGGCATGAGCAGCCCGACTCCCCAACTCTGCTTGAACGTTCGTCCCAGGTTGTAGCCGTACCGGAAGAACAGAGTTCCGATACCGACGCCGACGGCGAGGCCGAGCAGGCCGAAGATCGCGTTTCCGTCACCTCCCGCCAAACGCAAAAGGGCCCGCCACGGGCATCCGAGAAAGACCAGCGCGCCGATCATTGCGCACATACCGAGCACGAATCGAGCCAAAGGACTCGATCCGGACCGCGGTCTGAATTCTCCGACAACCAAAGCGGAGGCGAACGCTCCCAATACAAAACCGAGAATCTCCGGTCTGAGGTACTGAACCACCGCAGCTCGATGGAGCCCCAGCGCGCCGGCGATGTCCCGCTCGAAGCAGGCCACACAAATACTCATGTTCCCGGGATTGCCACACTTCTGCAATAGAGCCGCCAGGACGCCTATGATTGCTCCCACGGCGATGATGCCGTAGCGAGTCGCAAATACATTCTTCATCCCCTGAGAACTCCTCCTTCATATCCGATCCGGACGTGAAAATCCCATCTCGAAGTTTGAAGATCGCCGTTGAACCCCGTGCTCCGGCCCGCGTTTGCTCACGGCGTAACCATGCGCAAACCGTTCCGAACGGCGTCTGCGTTCACCGTTCCCGCATGTCGAACACGACGTCGGGTCGCCGCGTGAAGGATGCAGGCCGCAGGATGGAATAGAGGTCCTCTATATGTCACATTATGCTGGCCGATATATGAGCGTGAACACCGCCTCCCTATCCAACCGCGATTCAGGCCGAGGAGGGGGGCCCGGAGCCGGCGACATTCGGAAGGCGATTGGGCTTATTTAAGGGGTGGGATCTGCTTTCAGGGCGGACGGGAGAAAAGACTCTTGACATGCGTGCGACGTTTCGCGAAAACATAGCACGTTGCCTGCTTGATCTCGGCGCCCGCTCCGAGGCGCAATCGGTACCCAGTCCATGGACCGCGCCGGCAAACGGCCGCCGCCATTCTGAGCAGATCGTGAGACAAGGAGATCCCATGCAGCCCATTCGAATTGGAGCGCCTTTTCGAGAAGGCCCCTCCACGTTTAGCGAAGGCGTCCACTTCAACTTCACCGTTTCGGGTTGTTCTCTGGTGCTCTCGGTCAGGGACCCCGACCGTTCCTACACTCAGGAAATGCAGACCGGAGACGTGACCTTGGGTCTCGGAGGAGTCGACCAAGCTCTCTTGGTGTTCTCCAAATTCGGCGTCCTTCCCTGGCGGGCTGCGCATTACAACTGGTGGATCAACCCGCCGGTCGTTCGACCCGACCCGTTTGCGGAGCCCGAAACGTTCCGAGGGACGGGAGTAATCGCAGCGGCGCTCGTCGACGCCGAAACCGGTATCGTGAAGGCGCTGCGCTCCGTAAGGCCGCCCGAGGAATTCACGGGACTGTTTCTGTACGCTGTTGAGATGCAGATCCGGTCACGATTTGACCCGTGGAGTTATCTCGATGTCGTCCAAGAAGCCCTCAAATCGCCGGGCGAGGAGGAGCGGTTGGTCAAGGACGCCGCCTTCATGGGCCTGTGCCCTCGGACAGCCGGCTCCGGCGCCGAACACGGCCGCTCGGGACAAGTCCTGTGGGACCTCGGCGGCTACGGCGAGACCGTACCCGAGGCCTAATCCATGGCCGGGGATTCGTCGGAGAGACGTCGTGGCTCGCCGCACCATAATACTCAATATCGACATTCCGCATGAACGGAGCGCGCATGAGCGCCTCCATCCGTCGCCGGTGAGTCAAGCATCGGCCGCACGCGACGCCCATACTCCGAATAAGACGTGTGAGCCTGGAGAGAACGAAGTTTCCGAGGAAAAAGAGAGCTCCGGCGCCGGGTGATCAAAGACCGAGGCTCGATTCTGCCGAGGGAGTTTCCCGACCCGCCTTCGGCCGGCAGGAGAATAGGTTGGAGTTCCGGTAGTGGATTTCTCAAATTCACTGCTTTCATTCAGCGCCGATGAGCGTGTGGACGGGCTTTTCACCCTCGAGTGATGAGAGGGTCTTGACATGGCCTGCTCTCAGGCGTAGCGTGGGTGGCACGTTCTCTGGTCGCGTGGCACTCCGGAAGCGAAAGGAGACTCATAATGTACTCGAAATATTTTCGCTGTTTTACCGTAATCTTCGCCCTCAGTCTTGTCCTTGCCCTTTCCGGTTTCGCCGCAGACAAGACCCTGTCCTGGGAGGAACGGCTGAAGGACGGTTTGAACAAGAGCATGGAAAGCCTGGGAGTCGAACGGGCCGATCCCAATCTTTGTGTGCTCACCAACGCGCCCTATGTGAAGCAGGGAAGCGAGCCGGGAGTAGCCTGTTTGGACAATGTGCGGGAGGCTACAGGGTGCTCGGAGGCGAAACGGAACCTGCTCTTCTACCACACTCCCATCTCAAGTCCGCTTCGAATCGTGCTGTTTGACAAGGAATCCGGTCGAGGGGCGACTCTCACCGTCTGCGGGGGTGAGAGTCGTTTGTCCGATCCGTGCTCCCCGGTGACCGCTTCAGCGTCGGGCGATCGCTTGGAACAGGCGCAGATGACCCTGGGTGGAGACAAGATCCTGGAAACGGATGCGTACAAGGAAGTGATGAGTGAGCTGGGCCCTTCGGACGCATTCAGCGTCACGAGTATTCTTAACTCGTGGGCGGCCGGCGCGCCCTTCGACTTCTTGAAGGCCTGCGAGTTCCACAATCATTACTGTCCCGGTGTCACCGCCGGATACATGATGGTGAGGCTGATTAACGAGAAATATCCCCTCGACAAGGGTCAGAAGTACGTATGGATCGGCGCGCCGCCGAAGTGCGGCGACGACGCCATCCAGATCCTTCTTGATTTGACTCCCGGGAAGCGCACGTGCTTCATCAAAGGCCTCACACCTCAGCAGCGCAAGGAAATCACCATCGAGGAACCTTTGAACAATGTCCAGGGGATACTCGTCGTTTGGGATAACAAGGCGAATCAGGGGAAAGGCGTCGTCTTCAAATACAACTGGAAGAAGGCATGCGATCTGGCCGGGTTAAAATTCGCGGACTTCCGTCCCCCTAAAGGTCAGAGGGATCCTCGCTTCTTCACGTCCAGGCTGCAAGCGAACCGCGCTCTGATCGCGTATTTGGATAAGCCTTCTGAACTCGTCAGTGTGCCAAAAGAGATCGACGTCAGCCCGGAGATGTTCATGAAGCTTATTTCAGCGGGTTCAAATCCTTACAAGGCCGCCGGTCTCACGACGGAATAGCGGCGACGGCCGGCGAAGATCAACCGGTCGATGAGCCCTTTGACTTCGCTCCTCGTGGAATAGGAGCGAGGGCGGACGGACATGGACAACGGTTGGCCGAAACGGCACAGAAAAAGGATGTAAAATCGCTATGCTTCGGGAAATAGCGGAGAGCCTCACTTCCGCAGGATGTCCAAGAATTAAACTCAAAGTTGAGGGCATGTTTATCCTCCTCGTGGGGATCAATCTCTTCTTGTGGATATTTGCGTTCATCCTTTTCGAGCGTCATTCTGGTATGTTGAGCGTCTGTTTGTTGGCGTGGACGTTCGGCCTGCGGCACGCCGTGGACGCGGATCACATCGCAGCCATAGACAACGTCACGCGAAAGCTGATGAATGACGGACAACGGCCCGTCGGCGTCGGTTTTTTCTTCTCGTTGGGTCATTCAACCATTGTGGTGTGCTTGAGCGTCGCCATAATTTTTGGAGCTGAATACGTTCACGGACACTATCCCACGTTGGAGGAGTTCGGCGGCGTCTTCGGGACGCTTGTTTCCGGAGCTTTTCTTTACCTCATAGCGGCGATTAACCTCCTTGTTTTCCTGAATGTCTACCGATTGTTCCGAAAGATCCAACGTGGCGGATCGATTGATGAACAGGCCATGGACGAGGAGATGGAGAAGAGAGGGCTGTACGCTCGAATTCTACGCCCGCTCATGAGAATCGTGAGGCATAGTTGGCAGATGTACCCGATCGGCTTCCTGTTCGGCCTGGGTTTTGACACGGCTACGGAGGTGGGGCTGCTCGGGATTTCCGCCACGCAGGCGTCTGCGGGAATGCCTGTCTGGTACATTCTTATGTTTCCGGCGCTTTTCACTGCGGGTATGTGTCTTGTGGATACGGCCGACGGCATTCTTATGCTTGGGGCCTATGGTTGGGCATTTCTGGAACCGAGCCGGAAGCTCTTCTACAACGCCTTCGTGACGCTCCTCGGATTCCTTGTGGCTTTTTTCGTCGGAACCGTGGAAATACTCGGGATTATCGCTCAGGAATATCAGATGAAAGGAGGAATGTGGCGTTTCATCGGTGGAGTGAACGACCATTTCGGCATTCTCGGTTACGGTCTTGTCGGCGTTTTCGCTGTTTGCTGGCTGGCCGCGGCATATATGTACAGGACGGCGCGTCTGTCCCAAGGTATGTCCGAACGCCCGCCGGGCGCCGGTAGCGTTGTTCGCTGAAGCCCGGCGCTCGGGCGGTTATAGTCCGGCGCCGCAATGAAAATGACCGTTCTGCGCAATGAAGGAGCGCCATTTTGGGAGAATCAATTCTCCGCTCGGGAGTCCCTCAGCCGGAGAACGGCCTGAGCCGAATCCGGAGCATGGTGCCAGGGGCGCTGGTTTCGAGCGAATGCCGAAAACGTTATTCGGCGGTCTTCAATAGCCCCGATGCCTCGATCTATGATCAACGGCAAAGGATTTGGAGTCGTCCGGCTGTCCGCCGAACGTCTGTCGGGAAAAGGCTCCGTCTCGGGGAAAATGAAACGACACCGCGGCGGCGCAATCACAATCCCGGAGCGGCCCGCACTCCGCTCCCTCAACCCAATGCAAAGGTAGGTTTTCATGAGAGAAATAGAGAAGGTGTGGACACTGGGTCTTGCGCCCGGTCCCGAACAAGCCGACGGGGTGTATTTCGTGCAGGTGGACCAGTCTCGGTGCGAGAACTGCGACAGCTGCGAGGAATACTGTGCCACGGGAGCTATCCAGGGGGCGGGCGGATCCGATGACAAACCTCATGTGGTGGTAGATCCCGCCGCCTGCATGAATTGCGGACAGTGCCTGACGCATTGCCCGTACCAGGCCGTGTACGAAAGCGTTTCGTTCGTCGACGAAATCAGTGCGGCAATAAAAGACCCGGACAAGGTGGTCGTCGCCATGCCCGCTCCGGCAATCCGGTACGCCATCGCTGAATGCTTCGGCGCAAAACCCGGGACGTACGCCGGGGGCAAGATGTTCACCGCTCTTCGCAAGCTGGGATTCGATGATATTTGGGATAATCAGTTCACAGCCGATGTGACGATCCTTGAAGAAGGAACCGAACTCCTCGGCCGTGTGACGGGCAAGATCAAGAAGCCGCTTCCACAGTTCACGTCGTGTTGCCCGGCGTGGATCAAGTTTGTTGAAACGTACTACCCTGATCTGCTGCCGAATGTGTCCAGCTGCAAATCGCCCATAGGGATGCTGGGACCCTTGGCCAAGACCTACGGGGCCGAGAAAACCGAAATTCCCGCGGAGAAGATCTATACCGTGTCGATCATGCCTTGTATCGCCAAGAAATTCGAAGGACTCCGGGAAGAAATGGCCGACAGCGGCTTCCGCGATATCGACGCGACAATCACTACACGGGAATTGGCTCACATGATAAAGTCGGCGGGCATCGACTTTAACAGCCTTCCCGACGAAGAGCCGGATGCAATTTTGGGGCTTTCGACAGGGGCCGGCACCATTTTCGCAGCGACCGGTGGGGTTATGGAAGCCGCCTTGCGATTCGCGTACGAAGAAATGACGCGCAAAAAGCTGGATAAGGTCGACTTCAAGGCTGTCCGCGGGGAGAATGGAATGCGGGAGGCCGTAGTCGACATAGGCGGAACCAAAGTCAAAGTCGCCATCGCTCATGGGTTGGGCAACGCAAGGAAGCTCTGTGACCAGGTGAGGCAGGGCAAATCTCCCTATCATTTCATCGAGATCATGGCATGTCCCGGCGGCTGTGTGAACGGCGGCGGACAACCGCTGCCTCCGGGAACTCTTCAGGCCCGGTTGTACCGGAGGCTACATGCATTCCTTAACCGTAGATCCGGCCGAATCACCGAGACCGCTTAAGAGGAAGGAGCAAGCGATGAGAGCAGCTATAGTCGGGTTGACACGACGTCAGTTCGTAAAAGCCACGAGCGTCACCGCGGGGCTTGCGCTCGTAGGTCTCAAGTTCACAGGGCACGCGTACGCAAAAGCCAAGGACTACCTGCAGGAGAGACTTTCGGCGATCTATAAACACGATTCGGAAATGCAGTACCGCAAGTCTCAAGACAACCCTGCAGTCAAAGAGCTCTACGAGCATTTCCTTGAGCGCCCGAATTCGCACATGGCGCACCACTTGTTGCACACTCATTATGTGGACAGATCCGCTCGCGTTAAAAACCTCAAAGACAAAGGTGTGAATTTGAAGCTTTGATCCAAGCAGCCTGTTGCGAATAGCCTGCGGGGAGGATTCGGTCTGAACCACAGGGCTTAGTTCCTAAGGGAACTCTGCCGCGCACCCGCAGGGAAGTGTAGGAATTGCCCCGCCCAGGAGTTTCTGAAGGAACAAGCCTAAGCGTTATCCGACCCGAATTCCCCGTCCAGCCAATTCGCCCGCTCATCGGCGCCTTTGCCGCGACGCGGCACGAGCTTACGTTTCGTCAAGGACATCATTATGGAGCACCGACTGGGAGTAATCGGAATCGTCGTCGACGACAGAAGAAACAGCGCCGCCAAAGTTAACGAAATCCTCAGCCTCTTCGGGGACGTGATCATAGGCCGCATCGGCGTCCCGTGCAAGCAACGGGGCATCAGCGTCATCGGCCTTATCGTTGAGGCCTCCACCGACCAACTGGGGGCCATGACAGGTAAGCTGGGCATGCTGCCCAATGTGAAGGTCAAATCCATTCTCGTATGAACGAAGAAAACATATGGCTCATAAGGTGAAAGTTCAGCCGTCTCGGTTCAACTGGCGGTTATAAAAAGGAGAATCAATTATGCCACACCTCGCTCTGAAGAAGGAGCAGTTCAGCTTCATCGACGAGTATAGGATCTGGAGGGAATTGGAAGCAGCGACGGAACCCGACACCTCTCGGGTACGGGACGTCCTCGCAAAAGCGCGGGAGATGATGGGTCTCGACATCGGTGACACCGCCGTACTGCTTCAAAACACCGATCAACAACTTGACGAAGAAATGTTTGCCATTGCGACAGAGATCAAGCTACAGATCTACGGAAACCGGATAGTACTCTTCGCCCCGCTCTATATCAGCAACGAATGCGGCAACTCTTGCGCCTACTGCGGATTTGCATCTCGAAACCGAGATCTGAACCGAAAAACGCTGACCGAAAATGAGATTCGTCGGGAGGTTGAGATACTCCAGGAGCAAGGCCACAAAAGGCTCTTGCTTGTTTACGGTGAGCGCCCCGATTTCGACGGACGGCGGTACGCCGAGGACGTGGAAACCGTCTATTCAGTAAGGTCGGGCCGCAGCGGCGAAATCCGCCGCGTGAATATTAACGTGGCCCCCCTGACAGTTGAGGATTTCCGGATAATCAAGCAAGCGGGCATCGGCACCTATCAGTGCTTTCAGGAGACCTATCATCGCGCCACGTATGAAAAGGTTCATCTTTCGGGTCGAAAAAAGGATTTTCTTTGGCGACTTTACGCTTTGCATCGCGCGCAGGAGGCCGGTCTCGATGATATAGCGATGGGTGTGCTTTTCGGCTTGTTCGATTATCGATTCGAGACGCTCGGTCTGCTCCTCCATGCGCAGCAGCTCGAGCAAGACTATGGAGTAGGTCCGCATACCATTTCGTTTCCTCGCATTGAGCCGGCTTTAGGCGCAGAGTTGGCCATGAACCCACCCCTGGCGGTGGATGATTACAACTTCAAGAAAGTGGTTGCCATACTTCGGATAATGACCCCATATACCGGGTTGATCCTCACGACACGAGAAAACGCCGAATTCCGTCGCGAGCTTCTCCGTCTCGGCGTGTCTCAAATGAGTGCCGGCAGTCGCACATACCCAGGCGCATATTGGGATCAGCGCGATAATCTTCCCGACAAGCAGCAGTTTACCATCGGCGACACGAGGCCTCTGGATGAAGTCATCTATGATCTGGTGAACAACCTGGAGTACATTCCTTCATTCTGCACCGCCTGCTATCGGCTCGGTCGAACCGGGGATCACTTCATGGGGTTGGCCAAGACAGCGTTCATTAACAAATTTTGCCATCCCAACGCTCTGGTGACCTTCAGAGAATACTTGGAAGACTATGCCTCGGTGCCGACCCGAGAGGCGGGGAATGCTCTCATTGAAAAGGAGCGGAATCAAGTTAGCGACGACTCACGGCGCGAGATGATCGAGGAACGGTTGAGGCGAATAGATGGGGGAGAACGAGATATCTACTGTTAGACCGCTCGAACGTCTGGGCGATTTCAGCTCGGTGCGGCCAAGGTCGGCGATTAAGCTCACGGTGAGCCCCGGACCGAGGTTTCTGTACTCAAACTTGAAGAAGGGGGAATTATGAGAAGGGAACATGACGGTCTCGGGGAGGTTCGGCTTCCCGACAACGTGTACTATGGCGTTCATACCTATCGCGCTTTGGAGAACTTCTCGGTGTCGGGCTATCGGCTCCATCCGCGATTCATAGAGTCGTTCGCAGCTGTGAAGAAGGCCTGCGCACTGACCAACATGGAACTCGGGTTCCTGGATCAGATCAAGGCGCAGGCCGTTATTTCCGCCTGTGGGGAGATCTCCGAAGGTAGGTTTCACGACCAGATAGTAGTGGATGCGTTCCAAGGAGGCGCGGGCACATCCACAAACATGAATTTCAATGAGGTCATTGGAAACAGGGCGTTGGAAAGCGTGGGTCGTTCCCGTGGGGACTATTCATTCATCCATCCCATCGATCATGTGAACATGCACCAGTCGACGAACGACGTTTACCCGACCGCTCTTCGAGTGACCTGTCTATCGCTATTGAAGGACTTGGAATCGGAGGTGGCAGCGCTCCAACACAGTTTCCAGAGGAAGGAGACTGAGTTCAGAGACGTGATTAAGGTCGGAAGAACGCAACTTCAAGACGCCGTTCCAATGACGCTGGGTATGGAATTCGGCGCGTATTCCGAGGCGACGGCGCGGGACAGATGGAGGATCTTTAAAGCTCGGGAGCGCCTCAAGCAGGTGAACCTCGGAGGAACGGCAATCGGAACCGGGTTGGGCGCGCCGACCGAATACATCTTCCGTGTCGTCGAGAACCTTCGTTCAATAACAGGCCTGAACATTTCACGCGCGGAAAACCTCGTGGACGCCACGCAGAATCTGGACGGTTTTGTCGAAGCCTCCGGCCTGGTAAAGGCCTATGCGTGCAATCTGCTGAAAATAGCTTCCGACCTACGGTTACTGAGCTCGGGGCCCGACGCCGGCTTCGGCGAAATCGAACTTCCCGCAAGACAGGCCGGTTCGTCGATTATGGCCGGGAAAGTTAATCCTGTTATTCCCGAAATGGTTTCGCAGACGGCTCTTCGCGTCATGGCCAACGATCACATAGTGTCCTTGGCCGCATCCATGGGACAACTGGAACTTAACCACATTCTGCCGCTGCTTACACACTCGATGATAGAGTCCTTGGATTTGCTCAGGCGCGCTACTCCACTATTCGCCGAACTTTGTGTGGACGGCGTGACCGCGCGCGTTGATCGATGCACGGATCTTGTCCGGAAGAGCAAGGCTGTCGCATCGGTTCTGGTGCCAACGCTGGGCTACGGTCGAGTGGAAACCGTTGTTAAGGATGCCGTGGTGACGGGAAAGACGGTTATCGAAACGGCCATTGAGCAGGCCCTGCTGACCTCTGAAGAGGCGGAGGATCTCCTTGCGCCCAAACGCATGTACAAGCTCGGATTCAGAACGGACCGAAACAATGAACCTCAGTGAGATCACAGCCCTGCTGAGCGGCGCTGATGATGAATGGCTTTTCGCGGAAGCCGGTCGCGTAAGGCGTCTCGTCTTCGGCCGCGACGTGTACATGAGAGGAATCGTCGAGTTCTCCAATCATTGCATTAATAGCTGCCTCTACTGCGGACTAAGAAGGTCAAATAGCCGAGTTCAACGCTATCGGATGGATCCGCCGGAGATCCTTCGAGCGGCCGACTTGGCGGGACGCCTTGGCATGGGATCCGTGGTGCTTCAGTCTGGTGATGATTTCTACTACGCAGGTCCGTCCATCGCACGCGTTATTCGAGAGATCAAGAGGTCTCAGGATGTAGCGATTACCTTGTCTTTGGGCGATCGAACCGAGGACGACCTCCGACTGTGGAAGGCCTGCGGAGCGGATCGCTATCTTCTGAAAATCGAAACATTTAACCAGAAATACTTCGAAAGACTTAGACCTGGATGTCGAATCACCGACCGCTTCCGCCGCATAGAGGTCCTGAGGAATTTGGGATACGAAGTCGGCTCAGGCGTCATCACGGGTCTTCCAGGAGCAACACCTGATCTCATGGCTTCGGACATCATCCGACTAACGGCGCTCAATCTTGATATGATTGCCGTCGGTCCCTTCGTGCCGCACCCCGACACACCCCTCGCAACCGAACCGGCAGGCGACACAATGCATGCTCTCCGGTGCCTTGCAATCCTAAGGATCACCAACCCATACGCCAACATGCCTGCGGTGAGCGCTCTTGCTTCAGTCAATCGAGATGCCAGAGCACAAGCGCTCCAGTGCGGCGCAAATGTGCTTATGCCTTCGCTCACCCCTGAGGATGTCCGGCGCCACTACTCCATTTATCCGGGAAAGAATTCGGACCCGCTGATAACGGCCGAGCGCATCACCCTGTGTAAGAAGATGATAGAGGCGGCCGGGTATTTCCCGTCGGCCGCCAAAGGCTTTTCGCCACGGAGGTATCATGGACAAAACACCGCGCGGAATGAGACTGGTCATTACGATCCTGGGACGCAGGAACGTCGGTAAGTCATCACTCATCAACTCACTGGTGGGAGAAGCCGTTTCGATCGTGTCGGACACACCGGGGACCACTACCGACGCCGTGGCTAAACCCTACGAGTTGCTTCCGATAGGGCCGGTCACCTTCTACGATACCGCGGGCCTGGACGACACCGGCGAGCTGGGGCGTTTGAGGGTGGAGGCCACACGTAAGGTCCTCTGGAGAACCGACATAGCGGTTTTGGTGACGGACGAAGGAGGCATTACCGAGTACGACAAACGTGCGCTCGATGAGCTGAATCGAATGGACATCCCTGCTCTTATTGTTTCCAACAAAATTGATGTTTCTTCGCCCAGCGGGCCGCTTCTGGATCTATGCGCTTCCCGAAGACTCAAACACCTGGGAGTCTCCGCAAAGACTTGCACAGGAGTACGGCAGCTTCGCGATGCATTAATATCTCTCGTCCCGGAGGATATGAAACAAGAACCGGTCCTCGTCGGTGATCTCATATTGGAGGGCGATTTCGTTGTTTGTGTAGTCCCCATTGACCTTGCCGCACCCAAGGGCAGACTGATACTTCCGCAAGTTCAGGTATTGCGAGAGATACTCGATTGCGACGCAGTCGGTGTTGTGGCGAAGGAGAGAGAGATCGAGGAGGCGCTCGTCAACTTGCAACGCAGGCCCTCGCTGGTGGTAACCGACTCTCAAGTCATTCTCAAGGTGGCCGGGGATGTTGACAATGCCATTCCCTTGACAACATTTTCAATCCTGTTCGCTCGCCTCAAGGGTGACCTGGACGAACTCGTGAGAGGGGCGTACACTATCGAAACCCTGGAGGATGGGGATAGGGTGCTAATGAGCGAAGCCTGCTCTCACCATGTCCAAGCGGACGATATCGGGCGAGTGAAGATTCCCAGATGGATTAACCAGTTCACAGGGAAGGATGTGCGCTTCGAGGTCTTTTCGGGACACGATTTCCCCGAAAACCTGGAAGACTATAGACTTGTGGTGCATTGCGGGGCTTGTATGCTAAACCGGAGCGAGATGATACGACGTATTCGCGAATGCAAACGCAGGGGTGTAGCGATTACCAACTATGGAGTGGCCATATCCAAGGTTCAAGGAGTCCTGGATCGAGTGATAGCTCCCTTTCGGCTTCATTAGCATGGATGTGAGATGAGCAAATACCCCTTATCATTGTCTTCAAGTAGGTCTATGCGGAGGCCTGCTGCGCGAAATAGGCACCCCATCTCAGTCTGGGTGCCGCGCATTTAGGTTTTTGGTAATCGTTCAGCACGAAGGTTAAACCAGTGACGGAGCAGGCTGCCCGGATCGATGAGCGATCACGGATTCGAGAAGGAATTGGAAAGGGTTTCTTCC
>CAYLRL010000107.1:0-15169 GCA_964385875.1 uncultured Syntrophales bacterium | reverse complement strand
GCGAAGGGATATCGAAGGATGTCTACATCGATACCGAGGCGACCCGGGCTCATTTCGAGTTTGGCGGGAAGTTGGGTTGCGACGTTGGGATTGATGCTGCTCTCGAATATATCGGGCGCTATATAGCTGAAACGAATGCCCAGACGGTCGATGCGGAAGACGCCCCAGACTTCCCGCGCGGGTTCGGGGTCGTCGGTGATGCGGAAATCGTCGATGAGGTCGAATTCGCGTCCGTTGGCGGTGAAAGAGCCCGACTGGAGGCGAGCGAGGTAGAGCTTGACGCCGAATTCGGCTCGGTAGTCGGACCAATCCCACCAGGAGGACGAGCCCCACCACGAGCCGGCGGACTGCGCGCGTGCGTCGATCGGCGCCGACAGGAGCAGCGCGGGAATGAGAAGCAGAATGAGTAAGAGGGTTCTTCTCATGCGACGGCGCAACTTCAATCCATGCCCCTCGTCCCGCGTGGGGCGAAAAAGGAAGCGAACATAGGGTGATACCGCTACCTCGGAACATATAGTATATCCAGTGCGTTGTCAAGGAATTAGTCCGGAAGAGGCCTTTATGGGAGCGGTTGCGGCGGGTTCGGGCCGCCGAGCCTCGTCGACCGGGCCATAGACATTGAATCACGACGGCAACTGGTATATGCTGAAAATGGGATTGCGTCCCATCCGATCCGACATCCTCATACCCAACCGGAGGTGGAAGTGGCTTCGGTCAAAACCCAGAGAGTTTTGCTCGCCAAGCCCGGCCTGGACGGGCACGACAGAGGCGCGAAGGTGATCGCGCACGCCCTGAAAGACGCGGGCTTCGAGGTCATCTATACCGGACTTCATCAGACGGTGGATATGATCGCCCAAGCCGCGGTTCAGGAAGACGCCGACGTGATCGGGCTCTCCATCATGTCGGGGGCCCACATCCCCATCTGCACGAAGCTCATAGCCCTGCTGAAAGAAAAAGGCGCGGGGGACATCCCGGTCATCGTGGGAGGCGTAATCCCCTCGAAGGACATCCCCACACTCAAGGAGATGGGCGTGGCCGAAGTCTTTCCGGGCGGGTCGGACATCGATGCGCCCGTGGTCTTCCTTCGCAATCATTTCAACATGACTCCGCAATAACTCTTAGGGGGCAGTCATGCAACAATCGGTCGCTCCATACACGCCGCGGAATCACGTCCGCGTGGTCACCGCGGCGTCCCTCTTTGACGGTCACGACGCGGCCATCAATATCATGAGGCGCATTCTTCAGGCCACCGGCGCGGAAGTCATCCATCTCGGGCACAATCGATCCGTGTCCGAGATCGTCACCGCGGCGATTCAGGAAGACGCTCAGGCCATCGGCATCAGTTGTTACCAGGGCGGCCATGTCGAGTTCTTCAAGTATACGGTCGATCTCCTCAAAGAGCACGGCGCGGAGCATATCAAGGTGTTCGGCGGCGGCGGGGGAGTCATCGTGCCGTCGGAAATCAGGGAATTGGAGGACTACGGGGTCACCAAAATCTACAGCCCGGAAGACGGCCAAAGGTGGGGTCTCCAGGGGATGATCAATCATTTCGTGGAGACCGCGGACTTCCCCACGTCCGACGGCCGCCTCAACGGGAGTCTGGCCGACCTCGATACGTCAAATTGGCCCCGGGTCGCCAACACGGTCACCATGGTCGACCTGGCCAAACACTCCAATAACGGGAGCCTGCCGGACATCGTCGCGGAACTGAATAAGAAGATCGACGGCCGAACAGCTCCGGTGCTCGGAATCACGGGCACGGGCGGTGCGGGTAAGTCGTCGCTCACCGACGAGATCGTGCTCCGCTTTCTCAACGATCAGACGGACAAGACCGTCGGCATCATCTCGGTGGACCCGACTCGACGCAAGACCGGCGGCGCGCTGCTTGGCGATCGCATCCGCATGAACAGCATCTATACCGACCGAGTCTATTTCCGGTCGCTCGCGACGCGTGAGGCGGGGCAGGAGGTCCCGCTTCATCTTGAAGAGGCGATTCTTGTTTTGACGGCCGCCGGCTTCGATTTCATCATTGTGGAAACCGCCGGCATAGGTCAGGGCGACGCGGCGGTCGTGCCGCTGGTGGACGTTTCCCTCTACGTGATGACCTCCGATTTCGGCGCGCAGAGTCAGCTCGAGAAGATCGACATGCTCGACTTCGCGGACGTGGTCGCGGTGAACAAGTTCGACCGGAAGGGCTCCGAAGACGCGCTCCACGACGTGCGCAAGCAGATGCAACGGAATCGGCAGGAATTTCACGCCGCGCTCGACTCCTTCCCCGTGTACGGCACGATCGCGTCGCGATTCAATGACGACGGCGTAACATCTCTGTATGTGGGCATCCTCGACGCGATCAAGGAAAAGACGGGTGTGGAATGGTCCACCAAGCTGGAAGCTCGCGCGGAAAAAACCCCCTCGACGCGCTCCATCATCATACCTCCGGAGCGGAGCCGCTACCTGGCCGACATCGCGCGGACGGTCCGCGCGTACCATGAATGGGGCGAGAAGCAGCAGCGGCTGGTGCGCAGGCTCTGGCAAATGGACGGCGCGGTCAAGGCCCTCCGGGAGAACGGCGCGGCCGAGGGCGACCCCGCGTTGACCAAGATTCGAGAGGCGCAGGAGAATATCGAACGGCAGCTCGATCCCCGCGCGCTCAAGCTCGTGGGAGAATGGAGCGAGCTCAAGGACGCATACGCCGGCGACGAATTCGTGTACGAGGTGAGGGGCCGCGAAATCCGCACTCCCCTTACCGTCGAGACCCTCAGCGGAACCAAGCTCCCCAGAGTGTTCCTCCCCCGATATGAAGATCCGGGCGAAATCCTCAGATGGCGACTCCGTGAGAACGTCCCCGGTCAATTCCCGTACACCGCCGGAGTCTTTCCGCTCAAACGACGCGACGAAGACCCGACGCGCATGTTCGCCGGCGAGGGCGATCCGTTCCGCACCAATCGGCGGTTCAAATACGTGAGCGAAGGCAGTCCCGCCAAGCGCCTGTCGACCGCGTTCGACTCGGTGACGCTCTACGGGTGGGATCCGGAACCTCGGCCGGACATCTACGGGAAAGTAGGCACGTCCGGTGTTTCGGTCTGCACGTTCGACGACGTGAAGGCGCTCTACTCGGGCTTCGACCTGAGCGCTCCCAATACGTCGGTCTCAATGACGATCAACGGTCCTGCGCCCATGATGCTCGCCATGTTCTTCAACGCGGCCATTGACCAACAACTCGAGAAGTTCCGTGAAGAGCACGGCCGCGAACCCGCGCCCGAAGAAGCGGCAAAGATCAAAGCCGACGTGCTGAGCACGGTGCGCGGCACGGTTCAGGCCGACATCCTCAAGGAGGACCAGGGGCAGAACACCTGTATCTTCTCGACGGACTTCTCCCTGCGCGTCATGGGAGATATCCAGGAGTACTTCATTCAGCATAATGTCCGGAATTTCTACTCGGTGTCGATCTCGGGATATCACATCGCTGAAGCCGGCGCGAACCCCGTCACCCAGTTGGCGCTCACCCTCGCGAACGGCTTCACGTACGTGGAATACTACCTCTCGCGGGGCATGCCTATCGACGCGTTCGCGCCGAATCTCTCGTTCTTTTTCTCGAACGGATTGGAGCCCGAATACAGCGTGATCGGCAGGGTGGCCCGCAGAATCTGGGCCGTGGCCATGCGGGACAAGTACGGCGGGAACGAGCGGTCACAGAAGTTGAAATACCATATTCAGACGAGCGGCCGTTCCCTGCACGCGCAGGAAATCCAGTTCAACGACATCAGAACCACCCTCCAGGCGCTCATCGCAATCTACGACAACTGCAATTCGCTGCACACCAACTCGTACGACGAGGCCATCACCACCCCCAGCGAAGAATCGGTCCGTCGAGCGTTGGCCATCCAACACATCATCAACAAGGAATGGGGACCCGCCAAGTGCGATAACGTCAATCAGGGGAGCTTCATCATCGAAGAATTGACCGATTTGGTGGAAGAGGCCGTGCTGGCCGAATTCGATCGGATCGCGCAGCGCGGCGGCGTTCTGGGCGCGATGGAGACCGGCTATCAACGGACCAAGATTCAGGATGAATCGCTCCATTACGAGATACTCAAGTCCACCGGTCAGTATCCGATTGTCGGCGTCAACACCTTCTTGAACCCGGAAGCCGACTACGAACAACAATGCGCGGTCGAACTGACCCGCGCGACGGATAAAGAGAAAGAGTCACAATTGACGCGGCTCGGCGAGTTTCAGGAACGACACAAGGACAAGGCCCCGGCCGCGCTTGACAGGCTTCAGCAGACCGCGCTCTCAGGAGGGAACATCTTCGCGGAGCTCATGGAGACGGTGAAGGTTTGTTCGCTGGGGCAAATCACCGACGCGCTCTTCCGCGTCGGCGGGCAATATCGCAGGACCATGTGATTTGCGACGATCGTCGGTCCGAACGGGTCGAAGGACGCAGACGACGCGTGTCAACCCTCCTCCGCGACAGTCACCGTGTGGACCTGCGACGTGACGCGGGTCGGCTTGTGAATGAGCCGAAAACGATATGTCCCCGGCGGAAGATAGATCTGTCCCGAATAGAATCCCTTCGAATCCGTCGTCACTTCGATGTGGTCGGTCCACGGACTCTGTGAGGTCTGGACGACAAGGCGAGAGTTGGGGAGAGAGGGGAATCCTCCGCCGAACGAAACCGTGTCGCCCCACACCCGAACAGCAAGGGCAATGCGCCGCGCGGATCGATCGGTGGGAAGATCCTTCGTCCGAGCCGTCTTGCGGGTGAGGTCCGCGCGAAGGTCGCGCGTGAAGCGCGGGCCCGGAGTATACGGCGCTGAGAACGGATTGCGCCCCTCCGCCAACCGCTCCCAATCAACGGCGAGCGTAACCGTTCCGTTGACCTTGAGGATCGGGTCCTCGTCGTTGCTCGCGGCTTGAGTAACCGACGCGGCGAAGACCCCGTCACGGGAATTCAGAGAAAAGGAAAGGTCATACCCGTTCATCTCGGTCGCCGCGCCGCGGAAGGAATGCGCGCGGGCGTCGACACGCGCGTCAAGATAATCGGTAAGCGCGGGCAGTTGAAACCCCACGCCCAGGTCGCCGCCGACCGGCATTGTCTCTCGGATGAGATACGACCCCTGTCGGATCACCGAGAAGCGCTCGTTCACCGGCGTATACGCATTCGCGGACAGCGTGAGATCCGAATGGAGACCCGGCAGCATAGAGAGTTCCACGCCCACACCCGCCAAACGGAGGTAACTCTCGGACGAGCCGCGGTCCCGAACCCAATCGTGGAACACTCGAAAACCCGTCATGGCCCAGGGAGTGATCATCTGCCGGACGCCGAGATCCAGGGAATAGCCTTCCCGCCGAGACGTGACCGAAATCCGAGGACAGACGAAAAAACTCCTGTTGTGGGCCGCGATTATGGGATGGAAATATTCCGCCTGCAGGGTGGGGAGCCCTTCCCATCGATCGTAGAACGCCTCCACCTCGAGGCCCGACCGCACGCTCGGCGGCAGAACGAGGTTGAGGCCGTGCTCGAGCGTCGGGTCGATATAGTACTCGGGCCATTCGATCGGCTTCGGTCCCGAGGGGGGCTGCGGGGCCCTGAACGGGTGAAGGGGGAGAAACTCCTGATCGGCTTTCATGAGGAGAAGGTGAGGGTGTTCGGGGCTTGCAGCGGGGGCCTGGGGGGGCGCGCCGACAAGAAGGGCGAGCATAATTGGGAGCGCAATTATATTTGCTAAGACATTACTTTTAAGTTTCATCATAACATCCTTAATACAGGATAGTTTTAAACCTAGCGTATGGAGTCGCCCCTGTCAAGTTCTTTGCTCCCACGAACCGGACGCCGACGGTTGACTGCAAGCCGCTCTCCCCGGTATAAACATGCCGTTAACAGAGCCTGCGAGCGCGGTCTCGACGCGTTTTCCAGGCGCCGAGCATGAACTCGATGAGGGAGAGGAGCCGGCGTGGCATTTGACACCCCCGGATGGGTTGAGCGGACGGTTCCGCGGCACATTCTCGAGATTCCGCGGTATGAGCCGGGCAAACCGATTGCGGAACTGGAGCGGGAACTGGGGATCTCGGGCGCGGTCAAGATGGCGTCGAACGAGAATCCGTTGGGGCCCTCCCCGAAGGCTGTGGAAGCGATGAGAAGCGGGCCGGCATGCGCGCATCTCTATCCGGAGTCCGAGCCCCACGACCTTCTGAGCGCGTTGGCCCACCGATACGGGGTCTCTCCCGAGTCGATCATTGTGGGGAACGGCTCGGACGAGATCATGCTCATGGCGGCTCATGTTCTGATGACCCCGGGCGCGGAGGCGGTCACCGGCGCGCATGTCTTTTCGATGTATCGGATCTCCGTGGAGGCGTTCGGGGGGAAGCTGATCGGCGCGCCCATGAAGGATCACTCGTTCGATCTTAAGGCGATGGCGGCCGCGGTGACGCCTCGTACGCGGCTGGTGTTTCTCACCATACCGAACAACCCGACGGGGACCATCGTATCTCGGGCCGATTTCGAGGCGTTTCTCAAGGATTTGCCGTCGGAGGGGCTCGTTGTGGTGATCGACGAGGCGTATAGGGAATACGTGCGAGTGGACGACTGCCCACGGGGAACCGACTACCTTGACGGGACGCCGCCGGTTCTCGTTCTAAGGACGTTTTCCAAGATCTACGGGCTGGCCGGTCTGCGTGTGGGCTACGGATTGGCCGCTCCGTGGCTGATCGAGATAATGAATCGTGTGCGTCCGCCGTTCAATGTGAACTGTCTCGCGCAGATTGCGGCGAGGGCCGCGCTCGCCGACGAGGAGCATGTTCGGCGATCCCGCGAGACTGCTGAACAGGGCTTGGCGTTTCTCGAAACGGAGTTCGACCGCCTGGGTCTCACGTTCATTCCTTCTCACGCGAACTTCATCTCCTTCCGAGTCGACTCGGACGCTCGACGCGTCTATGAGGCGCTCCTTCGAGAGGGGGTGATCGTGCGACGCCTGGCTTCATTCGGCATGTCTTCGTGGATTCGCGTCACGGTCGGCGTAGCGGAGGATAACCTGCGCTTTATCCGAGGGTTGGAGAGGGTCCTCGAGTGATGAGATCAACCGTCCCGACCGAGCAGCGCGATGAACGCGTCCGGCCGCTTGTGGTCACCATAGACGGTCCCGCCGGCGCGGGTAAATCGACCGCGGCGCGCATGCTTGCCCGCCGTCTCGAGTATTTTCTGCTCGACACGGGCGCGCTTTATCGGGCGTGTGCGGCCCATTTGCTGTGGTGGGGTGTTTCACCCGACGCCCAACGCGTCCCGGAAGCAGCCCTCGATGCTCTGGACATCCGCGTGGAACCGCAGAGCGCGTCGATGAAGGTCTTTTTGGGGGATGAAGACGTATCGGACCGAATCAGGATCGAAGCCATTTCCTCGGCCGCATCACGCTTTTCCGCGAAGACCGAAGTGCGCAGCGCGTTGCTCGAGATCCAACGTTCGGCTGCGGCCGGCGGGGGCGTGGTCGCGGAAGGACGGGACATGGGAACCGTGGTCTTCCCCGACGCGGATGTGAAGTTCTTTCTGACTGCGGATATCGAAGAGCGTTCGCGGCGCCGATATGCCGAGCTGGTGGAACGGGGGGAGGAGGCGTCTCTCGGCGAGGTTCGCAGGGACATGGAAGCTCGGGATCTACGCGATGAGGAGCGGTCCGCGGCCCCCCTGGTTCCGGCCTCCGACGCGGTGATTGTCAATTCGTCTCACCTCGACGCGGAGAGTGTGGTGGAGTTCATGGCGGGGGTCGTCGCGCGGGCGTTGGCCTCGTCCGCGTGGTCGGAATGAGTGATTCCGGGGAGTTCCGTCGTTTACCCGTGTCGGCCGCGATCCGGCGCCGCGGGTTCCCATGCAGGGGGAGAACGATCTTCGCAAATGTGAGAGTATGATTTGACATTGTCGTTGTCTGAGTTAAACTTTTACTTGTCAGAGCAGGGGTGAGGCGTTATATTAGGCTGATTATCCTTGGTCGATCCATAGCCATAGGTGGAAGAGAAGAGAGCCTCGGGGGTGTCAACTGGATGGAAAACTCGGAAACCCAAACCGAAAACAAGAATCTCAGCGAGGAAGAAGGGCCTGAAATCACAAATGAAGAAGACTTCGCCGAACTCGTAGAGAGCAGCTTTCAGACGATTCAAGAGGGCGAAGTCGTAACCGGCGTCGTCGTGCAGGTGACCGCGGAGCACGTCATGGTCGACGTGGGCTCCAAGGCGGAGGGGCAGGTGCCCGCGGAGGAGTTCACCGACGAACAGGGCGAACTCACGGTCAGCGTCGGCGACAATGTTCGAGTCTTCCTGGAAGATACGGACGAATCATCCGGAGCGGTGCGGATCTCGAAGGTCAAAGCCGACAAGATTCGTATCTGGGAAGAGATCGAGAAGGTGTGCGAAACGGAGCGGACCATCGAGGGGAGGGTGGTTTCTCGCGTCAAAGGCGGTCTCCAGGTGGATATCGGCGTCAGCGCGTTCCTTCCCGGTTCACAGGTTGAGCTGCGTCCTGTGAGGAACTTCGAGAAGTACATCGGTCGGACGTACGAGTTCAATGTCCTCAAGTTCAACCGCAAGCGCGGCAACATTGTGCTTTCCCGTCGCCCTATCCTCGAAAAGGCCAAAGAAGGCAAGAAGTCCGAGATTACGAACGCGTTGCAGTCGGACGGCCATCTGACCGGCAAGGTCAAGAACATCACCGACTACGGCGCCTTCATCGACCTCGGGGGGATCGACGGGCTGCTCCACATCACCGATATGTCCTGGGGTCGGATCAATCACCCCGGCGATATACTCAAGGTGAACGACGAGATTCAGGTCAAGGTGCTCAAGTTCGACGAGAACAAGGAGCGCGTCTCACTCGGACTCAAGCAGACCCAGCCCGATCCCTGGGCCAACGCGGAAGAGCGCTATCCCATCGGGTCGGAGCATTCCGGGCAAGTGGTCAGCATCACCGATTACGGGTCGTTCGTCGAGTTGGAGACGGGCGTGGAGGGGCTTGTCCACATTTCCGAGATGACCTGGAGCAAGAAGCCGCGTCATCCGTCGAAGATCGTTCAGGTCGGCGAAGAAGTCGACGTGATGATCCTCAACGTGGATAAGGAACAGAAGCGGATATCCCTCGGCATGAAGCAGTTGATGCCCAATCCGTGGGACGTCATCGCGGAACGCTATCCGGAAGGCACTAAGATCGAAGGAAAGATCCGAAACGTCACCGACTTCGGTATCTTTGTCGGGATTGACGAAGGAATCGACGGGCTGGTGCATATCTCCGACATCTCATGGACCCAGCGGATCAAGCACCCCGGCGAGATGTTCAAGAAGGGGCAGACCGTCCAGGCGGTCGTCTTGAATATCGACAAGGAGAATGAACGGTTTTCCCTGGGTATTAAACAAATGTACGAAGACCCCTGGGAAACCATCCCCGATCGCTATCCGCCGGGAACAAAGGTCAGCGGCAAGGTCACGTCGGTCACCGACTTCGGCGTTTTCCTCGAAATCGAGGAGGGGATCGAGGGGATGATCCACGTCTCCGAGTTGTCCAAGGAGCGCGTCAACTCACCCCACGACTTCACGCAGGAAGGCGAGACCTTGACCGCGATGGTCCTTCGGGTGAACAAGAAGGACAAGAAGATCGCTCTCTCGATCAAGAGTATGGAAAAGGCCGGTGAATACGATCAGGTGAAGGGATACATGGGCCAGCAGGAAGTGGTGGCCTCCAATCTCGGCGACCTGCTCAAAGAGACCGTCGGCGCGAGCCTCGGCAAGGAGCAGGAAGGCTCCTGATCGGAGTCCGAACCTCAAGTCCGTACGCTCGCGCGGGTCCGAGTTTCGGGCCGAAGCCCGCCCCGTCCCCGAGCCCGATTATGGATGCAGGCAGCCTCTCCGAGGAGACGGATCCTCCGAGAGGCTTTTCCATGTCTCGTCCCTGATATCCTTCCCGCCCCGACGCGAACTGATCAATGTATGGTCTAACATGCGTTCGCGCTCACGGAGGCTCCGTATTATCCGATAGCAGATGTCGAGCCTCTTCGAGAGCGTCTTCACGAGTGCGGAGCGTTCCCTCGGCCTGGAGTTCCCAGAGGTGTTCCAGAACGCGGCCGATGAGCGGGCCCGGCGAAAGATCGAACTCCTTCAGGAGGTCGTTCCCGGTCAACAGAGGGCGGGGCGGCTCTTCTTCGGCCTCGAAACAAAAGTCGAGCATTGCCTTGACCCGGTCGAGGCTTCGGGGGAGGTCCTCGGATGAGCGGGCGGGACCTTGGGTTGCGTGGAGATCGGCCAGGAAGAGGATTAGGAGCCCTATGACTTCTCGGCCGAACGCCCGGTAAAGGCGAGCCATCGCGCGTCTGCCCGGATCGTGGTCAAGGAATATGGACGTTCGCATGTGGCCGCCTATCCAATCGCCGACAAGGGCGATTTCACGGCGAGCCGCCCTCAGCCGTTCTCCCACCTCCTGAAACAGCGTCTGCGAGACCTTCTCATGGCCGATGAAACGGGCGCGACCGGTTTCGTCGACGGTTCGGCTGACGGGTTTTCCGGAGTCGTGAAAGAGCGCGGCCAGCTTGAGCAGAGCGCGCCGCGATCTGCCCGCCACGATCTCCTCGCCCGCGTAGATTTCGATAATCGTCGCTCTCACGCCGAAGTAATCGGCCGGAACGGCGAGTATTCGCTCGACCCAACGAGTCGTTTCGAGCGTGTGTCCCCAGACGTCCAGGTGGTGATAGGGGTTCTGTTCGACACCCTTGCATGCGGCCAATTCGGGGAAGAGCGTATCGATGACTCCGACGCGATCCATCTCCACAAGCGCCGGATAAGACTCTTCGGCGTTCAAGGTCGCCATGAACTCGTCGCGGATTCTCTCGGCCGCAATGCGCTCGAGTCCGCGCAGGTCGCGCACTGCGGCTTCCAGCGTCTCCCGAGCGATCAAAAATCCCAGATTCGCGGAAAAGCGGAACGCGCGAATGATCCGCAGGGGGTCGTCGCGGAACGAGGCCGGTCCGCACATCCTGATGGTTCCGGCAGCGATATCCGAGCGTCCGTCGCAGGGGTCGACGAGCGGCGAAAGCCCGTGATCGAGAAAATCGCCGAGCCGGACGGCGATCGCGTTGATCGAGAAGTCCCGCGCGCGCAGATCCCCTTCGATGGTCGGCTCCCTGAACCGGGAAATATCCAGCGTGACGGGACTGTCCGCGGTCAGCACAACCCGACCCGCGCCGTGGTCTTGGTCCAGCGGAACGAATGTCGCGGCCGCGTGGACCTCGCCGGCCACGCTCCGCGCCAGCCGGTATCCGTCTTCCGGGACGGCGAGATCGAGATCGGTTCGTTTGGTTCGTCCCATCAGCGCGTCGCGTATGACGCCGCCCACCAGGTATGCCTCGGACGAGCGTTCATCGATGAGCCTCAGGGTATCGAGAGTGCGCTGATCGAGTGCGGGGGGCATGATTGGATGACGCCGCAGGAGGCCGGCTCAGAGACTGAAGTAGTCGCGCACCGCCTGAATGTCGCAGGGCGCCAGGGAGTCCGCGTACGTTCGTTTCAACCGAGCCAAGCGCTCGAGGGACAGCCGAATTCGCTCTTCGGTCAATGTGCGGTCCCGAAGCGCGGCAACGAGCCCCATCCTCGCCGCGAACGATTTCTGGGGATCGTTGCAGATCAGAACGAGGTCCGCGCCGGCGTCGATCGCGGCGGCGCTGTATTCTTCGGGACCATACCGGTCCGAAACGGCCGCCATGTCCATGTCGTCGCTGACCGTCACGCCGTCGAAACCGATTTCTTCGCGAAGGATACCGGTGAGGGCCGCGCGGGAGAGGGTTGCCGGTCGTTCCGGATCGATCGCCGGATAGACCACGTGCGCGGACATGATCATTGACACGCCTGCAGCTACGGCCGCTCGGAATGGGACCAGGTCGCTTCGTTCGATTCGCTCGCGGCTGCGGTGATCCACCGGCAGATCGAGATGAGAGTCGACCGACGTGCCGCCGTGGCCGGGGAAGTGCTTCGCGCACGCCGTAATTCCCATGGATTGCAGGACCGTTGCGACGCGTGTCCCGAGATTCGCCGCAACCCGAGGGTCGGCGCCGTACGAGCGGTCGCCGATCACTGATGAGCGCGCGTCTCCGTGACCGCCGAGCACGTCCATGACCGGGATGAAATCCGTGGTGAAGCCGGTCAAGCGGAGTTCACGGGCCGTCACCGTCGCGAAGCGCTCCACGTTTCCCTCCGGATCGTCGCTTTCCGCGATTTCCAGCGCGGGGGGGAATTGCGTGAACGGCGCTCGCAGTCTGCTTACACGGCCGCCCTCCTGGTCCGTGCCGATAAGCAGCCCTTCGCCGTAGCGTCTGTGCGCGTAGGCTTGGAGATCGTGGTTCAGCAGGGCTATTTGAACCGGATCGATCACGTTGCGCGTAAAGAGGATCACACCCGCCGGCTTGAGTTCGTCGAGAAATTCACGGGCTTCCGCATCGAAGCTCGTGTCGAAGAGTCCGATCATGAACAGGCCGCCGAGATCGCGTGGTTCCAGCGCAGGCATGAGTCTCAAGTCCTATGTCCGCAGCGCCGAAGACGTTTCGGGCGTCCGATCTCCAAAGCGGGACCGTTTCCCCTTCCGCGCTCTAGAAGTAGCTGTGCAGGCCCGGAAGGTAGTTTACCCCGAAATAGGTGAAGAGCACAGCGCAAAAGCCCAAAACGGACAATAAGGCCGTGCGGCGGCCGGTCCACCCGCGGGTCAGGCGGGCGTGGAGGAACGCGGCGTACACCATCCACGTGATCAACGACCAGGTTTCCTTGGGGTCCCACGACCAGTACCTTCCCCACGCATAGTCCGCCCACGCAGCGCCCGTTATGATACCGAGCGTCAGCATGGGAAAACCCGCCAGCACCGAACGATAGACGATTTCATCGAGAAGCCGGCCCTTCGGTAGATACGCGCCCGCGGATCCGGACACCTTCGACAGCAGCAGCAGCAGCGCGGCTACAAAAGAGACCGCAAAGCCGGCGTACCCGAGAAAACAGGTGACGACGTGCGCGACGAGCCAATTGGACTGGAGCGCTGGAATCAACGGCCTGATTTCCGAGTTCAACAGGAAGGTCGAGGCCATCGTCAGGAAGACCAGCGGTAATCCGAAGAGTATGACCGCGTCCACACCGAATCTCACCTGAACCACGATCAACGCCAGGGCGATGGACCATCCGAAAAAGATGAGGGATTCATAGAGGTTTGAAAGTGGCGCATGCCCCATCCCCAACTGGTACGATTCGATCCATCGGAGCGCGATCCCGCCGGTATGCAGCGCCCACAGCGCTATGAGCAAGCCGAAAACGGCTTTTCTGAACATCGAGCCGGTCTCGCTCGACACATATGCGATCAGCCACAAGACCACACAGGCCAAGTATCCGAACGTCGTGTAGGTGAAGATATCCGTACTCAGCATCTCTTTTTCCGTAATGGTTCACCGGGCTTGAGGCGGCCCTGCGCCCGGTGAGGATGGAGGGGGAGACTCATCTCCCCCTCCAAGCCTCCCCCATCGAGATATCAAGCGCTTATCGCTTGTCCCGGTGAACGGTTACCTTTTTCCGTTCAATTCGTAGTAAACGCAATCGAGGGACTACCGGTGGCTTCTCGAGCGCCCAGGCTCAGCCGTTTAGCGCGGTTCGAAGCTCCTCCTCGAGCGCGGTTCGGAACTCCTTCCGGCGACTCTTGCAATTACCCGTCACGGCGATCTCCGAGCCCGCCCCCCGAGGGGAGATCCGAACCCGTATGCGTCGATGGTTGGCGAACAACGCTATCCCCAGTCCGGTTATCAGCAGAATGCATCCTATCCACACGACCGCAGTGCCGGGGTCGTATCCGATCTGAAGACCCGTCGCATACAGGGGCGTGTATCCTGTCAACCGAATTCGCCACGCCCCAAGCTGGAGGGGTTCAGGATCTTTCTCATACAGGCGGATGGGCTTCGGCTCCTCGCCCGGTTGCTCCACCGCGGCCTCGACACCGGCGCCCCGGAGATCGTCGCCCGGATGCAGGCTCAGCAGCCGAATACGGAAGTCCTCGCCGGGAAGCTTCATCTCCTCTTGCGGGTCTACGGACACGCTGCGCTCCGTCCCTTCGGGGCCGATCAAGGTGAACTCGACCGACTCAACTCCCGCCATACGATAGTCGGACTGATAGATGGAGATTCCTTTGTACGTCAGCGGATGGTTGACGAGGATCGAATCCTTCAGCACTTCCCGTCCGTTGTCGATGATGCGGACGTCGCTTCGGTACTCCTTCGGCTGTCCGGAGGGGTAGCGAGTGAGAGAGAATTCGTCGACCTTGATCGTGAAGGGCAGGGGCTTCGTTTCGCGAGACTCGCCCAGCACGAAGCGATCCGCTGCAGCGCCTTCACGGATCAGCACATGACCCCGAAATCCGAAGAGCAGCCCGAGCAATCCACCCAAGAGGATCACCACGATCGCGATGTGAATCGTCGGAAAACCCAAGAGGTGGAACCGATGTTTGACCCAGGAGAGCGTCACTTCGTCCGAGCCCGACGATTCAGCCGGCGACGACTTCACAACCCTTGTCACCGCGTCGCGGACAATGGGCTTGATATCCGCCGGCGAGCGGGAATCCTCGATCGTGAGGTTGATCGACGCTTTGCGCCCCGAGTCTCTCCACTGAGCCAGAATCGACGGCGTGCGCTGGAGCAGACAGGCCAGAAGGTTGATCGCCAGCAGCGTCAGCAGCGTCAGGAACCACCAACTACCGTACACGTCGTTCAGGTCCAGGATGACAATCAAACGATACACGAACGGAGAGGCCGTCTCCCGAAGCTGAGCCGGCGTCGCGCCCTGAGGAACCACCGTCCCGACTATCGAAGCGCCCGCCAAGAGAAAAAGCAGGCCGAGCGTCGTCTTGACCGACGTGAAAAATGAAATCGTATCCGAGAAGACCGAGCCCTTTTCCACGGACTCGGTTGTGTTCTCTGCGGGTCTTCCCATTCGAACCTTTCTCGGCCGGAACAGGGTCGTGTCCGAACGACGGAGAATTCTCACGATCCAACTGAGGATTGCCGCGTCGCTAAACGATCTATCGGCGAAAGACGCACTTTAGCACATTATTCCAGCGAGCAATAGGCCCATAATCCACGGTCAACTTTGACGAGATCCCCGTGTGCGTCGTCGATGGACG
>CAYLRL010000106.1:0-15260 GCA_964385875.1 uncultured Syntrophales bacterium | reverse complement strand
AGCCTCCCCCATCGAGATATCAATGGCTTATCGCTATCCCGGTGAACGGTTACCTTGAGTCTTCCCGCGGCTCGAGAGATCCCACGAATCGGCGCCTGTCGCGTATGGTGCGCGTATCGACCCCCTCCTCGTTCCGACCCCTCTTTCGAGAATCACGCTATTCAATGACTTGGATTTCTCTTTTCTCGCCTTCGGCCGGAGTTTGCTTCTTCTCCCCGCCGTTGATGATTTGTTCGCCCTTCTTCAGGATATTGATAGGGTTCCACCAGTCTGAATTCTTCTTCTTGCCGGACTCTCCGGATTCGGGCTTCTTTTCCGCGGGCTCGGGTTTCGAGGTTTCGGCCGGCGGTTCGGCCTCTTCCTCCACCGGGGGTTCCACCTCTTTGGCCGGCGGTTTGGGTTCTTTCCGCGGCTTCGTCGGCTGCTTTTCCGGCTCGGGTTCGGCTTTCGGTTTCTCGGCTGTCTCTTTGGCCTCTTCAGCCGGCTTCTTCGGCGTGAAGACGACGCGGCCCCATTTGCCGGTTTGCCGATCGAGCGAGTAGATGGCGATCGATTCGCCTTCTCGGCATTTGACCCACCATTCGTCGAACGGGGACATGTATTTCACGTCCATGATTCGACCTTCGGTGGGTACATTGAATCGAGCGACGGGGCCCTCTCGATCTTCCGCGCCGACGACCGAAGCCGCAGCCGGCCAGATCTGAAGGAGGACCGCAGCCGCTATCGCCGTCAGTGTTCCTCGCATGCTCATAGCGGAAACCCCCTGGACGATGTGATACATCACTTCATGACTTTGGCCCAGACAACATAGATGGGATCGCTCGGAATTCCCAACGAATAGAACTCATCGTCTTCCGGTCGCGGTTTTCCTGTGGTTTCCATGGTACGCGACGGGAAGAACTTGTCGTTCACTGATAAGTAGTCTTTTACGATATCGATACGTTCCGCGTCGTTCTTTTTTCTCCATATGTGAACCGCGCGCTGGGGAAACATGCGATTCGAGAATACCACGGCGACCGTCCCGCCCGGTTTCAGGACGCGAGCGACTTCGGAAAAGAGTTCGATGGGGCGCTTGACGTACTGAACCGCGTTCGTGTTGACCACAACGTCGAAGGTTTCGTCGTCAAAGGGAAGTTTCGTGTCCGCGTTCACGTCGTGTATGGTTTTCGTTGTCAGCGCGGGATTGGCGTCCAGTTCCGCTTCGTTGAGACCGAGGCCGGTGACGGAACTCGGCTTCAATTCCTCTTTGATATGGGAATCCGCGCCGGCCATGAGATCGAGGATGTTCGCGTGCTTGGGGATCAGGTCCTCGAAAAAGTCCCCGATCACGGCCCGAGCCACAGCGTCGAGCTTATCGAGAGAGCCCTTGTTCTTGTGGTATTCGGCGTCGTTCGTTTCATCGTCGCGAGCGAAGTCGGATTCATCGAAGAAATCGAGCGTTCCCTTTTCTGCGTCCTCGTCACGGACGATCAGATCCCGCAACGCGTCCTCGGACCACACCGCGAGCGCGCCGCACGCCCCGCGAAAATCCACTCGACAGCGATAGCCGGTTCCTTCGATCCCCTGCTGATCCAACGTCTCCCAGCTGTGCACGTAGTAGCGGCATTCATTATTGAAACAGACGTGATGAATTTCTCCGCCCCACGACGAATCGAGCGGTGTGCGAATCGGATCCATGACCGCTCCGCAGTGGGGGCATATACACTTCTTGGACATCTGGTCGGCTCCTTTTGTCTCCGTCTCGGGAGTGTATCGCGTACGGTTCGGCAAAGCGAACAATAAGAAAAAAGGAAGATCTCCCGGAACGAGCGGGCGTGCTTTCAGCCTTACTCGTCGTCATAAAGGTAAACCCTTCGCAGCGCCGAATCAAGCGTCCGCCCGTTCGCCGGGCAAGGATCGACCGCGGCGTGACTTTGCTCGAACAGCAGACGATCGCACTGGAAAAGTCGATCCCTGCGATGGTATGCTGACCGTTCACATCCACCAAGGCGGAATGCGCTATGGAACACGATACACCGTCCGCTCCCAATAACGCCGCAGCCGAGGGCGTCGTAGATCCCATCGAGAGGATTATCCTGAGGAGCATGGCCGAAGGCGTGATTACCGTGGAATGCGACGGCCGAATCCACATGGTGAATCGTTCCGCGGAGAGAATCCTCGGCGCTCGACAGCATGAACTCGTGGGACGAAAATTCAACGAGGTCTTCGGCGCGCGTCCCGAGAATCGGGAATTCGAGGAAGTCTTTGTCAATCTCATCCACAAGGGTCTGCTCACCACCCACAAAGACGTGCGCTTCACGCGTGAGGACGAGCAGACGGTCGATCTTGCGGTCGCTACGTCCTTCCTCGACGCCGACGAGTGCGTCCCGGGTATGGAGACGGTGATTGCGGTCTTTCGTGATGTCACCGCGCTCAAGAACCTGGAACGGGCTCGCCGGCGAGCGGTGGATCACCTATCCCACGAGCTCAAGACGCCGCTGTCCATTGTGGACGCGTCCGTCACGCGCCTTGTCAACAAAGCCGGCGACGGTGGACTTCCCGAGAAGACGATCCAACGAATCCGGCGCAATCTGCGGCGGCTTAACGACATTCGGGAGGCCGTCGAAGAAGCGCTCAATCCACGGCCGTACACTCCCCGTCGATTGAATCTTAGGGATACGGTGGACGGGATTATTGACCGAATTCGAGCCGAAGCGGCTCATCGATCCGTTATCATAAGCGCGGACGCGGACGACGTCCACACCGACATCGTCGATCCCGAGGTCCTCGAAACGGCGCTCCGCACACTGGTGAAAAACGCGGTGGAAAACACCCCCGACGAAGGCAGGGTCTCAGTGTCGGCAAAACAGAATGAATCGCAGGTCATCGTGACGGTTCGGGATTTCGGGATGGGCGCGCCGGTCGAAGACAGGGAGTTCCTTTTCGAGGGTTTCCACCACACCCAGGAGACCGATGAATACTCGAGTAAGCAGCCGTACGATTTCAACGCAGGCGGAAAAGGGCTTGAACTGCTGCGACTGAAGATTCTCTCCGAGGCGGGCTACTTTGACATGTCCTTCGACAGCCGACGGTGCGTTCACATTCCGACCGCTCGCGATCATTGTCCGGGCAGGATATCCGACTGTCCGCATATCGCCGGTCCGCACGAGTGCGCCGAGTCGGGCGGCACGGAATTCACCCTGGTCTTCAGGCCCGGCGTCCGGTCCGCATGATTGGGCGCGGGCTCGGTGCACGCTTACTCTGACGCCTTGATTCGCATTCGATCCGCGCGCCGCGCCCGAAGCGACGCGGGATCGCTCGAATTCCATTCCGAAAGTAAAGGGACGGAAGGATGGATGAACTTCTGCGACGACGTATGGACCGCATGTTTGCGCCAAAATCCGTTGTGGTGGCGGGGGCCGGCGCAACCCCCGACAAAGTGGGACACGCAATCATGGACAGTCTGGTGACCGGAGGCTTCCCCGGCGCGATCTATCCGGTTCATCCGCGGCACGAGGAGATTTTCGGCCTGAACGTGTATCGCGATCTCGACGACCTGCCCGAAGTCCCCGACCTGGGCGTTATCGCGCTCAATCAGCGATCCACCGTCGAGACGGCCCGCCGATTCCGCGACATGGGTATCGGAGGCGCAAGCGTTATTGCCGGCGGATATGCTGAAATGGGCGAGGAAGGCGCCGAGCTGCAATCGCAGCTGCGGGAAGCGGCCGGGGATATGCCGATCGTCGGGCCCAATACCCTGGGTTTTCTCAATGCCCACGCCCGATTGAACGTCACGTTCTATCCTCGGATTCTCCATCCCGGAAACGTTTCCTTTTTGAGTCAAAGCGGTGGAATCGGCCTGGGCATGAAGGGACGCGCGGACGATGAATGCCTCGGGATCGCAAAATGGGTCGGGGTCGGCAATCGGGTCAATCTGGAATTCCACACCCTCCTGGACTATCTCAAGGACGATCCCGACACCGAGGTCGTCGGCATATTTATCGAAGGCTCCGCAGACCCTCGGGCCTTCTGCGAAGCCTTGGAGCGAATCACACCGGCGAAGCCGGTCCTGGTATTGAAAGGCGGCCGCGGGGAAAAGGCCGACATGGTCACCGTCACACACACCGGCGCGGTTGCGGGGTCGGACAAGGTCTGGCAAGGCGCAATCAAGCAAGGCGGCGCGGAGCAGGTCTCGTCAATCGCGGAAATGATTGCCGCGGCAAAGGCGCTCTCAGTGGGACATTCTCCGAAAGGGAAGCGCCTCGGCATATTCACCCATACAGCGGGGCCGAGCATCGTCGCCTGGGACATCCTCCAACAAGAACCGGGCTGTACACTGGCCGACCTGAATGAAACGACCATTGGTCGCATCGCCGAGATCCTCGGGCCGTCCGTGCCGGTGGTCCACAAGAACCCGGTTGACGGCGCGGCCGGAGCCTTCCTGGTCGAACCGTTCAAGCGGATCGCGGAGGCGATTCTTTCGGACTCGTCGGTCGACGCGCTCCTCGCCATATTCTGCGAGCACAAGAACTGGGTCTACCCCTCGGACGCGCTCATCGAACTCTCGACGCGCTACCCCCAGCCGATAATCGCCTGCTTCATCGGGACGATCAAGAAGTTCGAGCCCGACATGCGACGCCTCCACGAGGCGGGCATCCCCGCGTATGTCCTACCCGAGGACGCGGCCGTGGGCATGCGCGCCCTGCTGCGAAGGATCGAAGCCGGCTGAAGATCGGGGGGCGATTCTATGGCCGATTGACACGGCTCAGGGTCCGTAGTACAGGCTCGGCATCGATCCTGAACCGCGCGAGCCGCTTCAAGGCCCCGTCGCGCCGATCGGAATGCGTCCCGTTCGGAGGCCCGCCGTGAGGCTCTCCCCGACAAGATTACGGATTCTCGTCCCGCTTGCCGCTCTCCTCTGCGTCATTCCGGCTGGGACAGGGGCTCAGACCGCGGTCGAACGGATTGTCCCCGCCCTGAGCGATGTCGCGGCGCGCGGCGTGGATGACCGGTACGGGGACTTGGGCTTCGGCGTCGACGTGGGATATCTTTCCGCGGCGCGGGACGTCGCCCTCTTTGCGCGGACCGAGGCGCCGTACTACGGAAGATCTGCACGCCGCGAGTATGCTTATCCCTTGACCGGCGTGTGGATCGAGCTCATGGGCCGCACTCCCCTTCGGGAGGGTTTTCATCTGGCGATGAAAGCGGCCGCGCTTCTCCCCGCGGACCAGTACGCGTCCCTCGCGGTAACTGATCATCTCGGCGTCGACGTCGTGGACGCGCGGACCGTCACTCGATGGTACGCGGTCGATGCGACGCTTGTGCGCCCGGTGTTCGGCGTCTGGGCGCTCTTCGCGGGATTTCGATTCGATTCCTTCGAGACGCGCGTCACGGCGGAAATCGAGGAGAATGGAAAGCCCCCTACGGTCGATGAATCCGCGGCGCGCATGTACGGCTATCTCCCCTTGGTGGGCCTTACGGCGGGGATGTCCGGCTTCAGATTCACCGTCTCCGGTTTTCCCTGGGCCGGCGGAGACGTCGCGTTCAGCTCGCCCGCGGACGACTTTCTCGAGGCCCACACGCACCGCGGGCGGATCGCGTCCGCGTATTTCATCGAGGCCGACGGTCGGTACGTTTTCGAGCTCGGCGCGGGGAGCGTGGGATTCTTTGCGGAATGGCAATACCTCCATGCGGACGCGTTGAGCGCAAGCGACATGCCGGTCACGGCTCGGACGCGTCGCATGGGTCTGAGTTTCGAGCGTGGGACGTGGACGGTGGGCGCGTCGGCGTCGTTGCGTTTTGATGTTCCGCTGTGACGGGGGTATTGGGCTCGGAAGTGCGACACTATTCGGTGGTGGGTGCGCGAATATCTACCAGTTTATCGGCGTGGGTTGGGTCGGATTCGAGAAAGTGTACCAAAACCGAGCATCAGGCCGGCCCCGCCCCAAACAGACTCCCCTCCACAAAACACTCTCTCCGGTAGACAACCTCCCGAAATAACCCCCCATATCGCCTTTCTCTCCCTCGCCCTCACGGTTGGCGCCGCTGTTGCTTACATTCCACAAGCATTTCGACGCGCGCTTCAACGTCGGCGATCGGTTCCCGCATCATGGATGGGAACCGGAAAGAAGCCCCGGGGGAATCAATCATTCACCGCCGACGCGCTGCGCGCACGCATACGCGAATCGGCGGTCTTGTCGCTTGCGTGGCTCGGCTCGAACGTACCTTCCGAGGAAGGTGTATGGAGCGGATTGGACGAGGGCTCTCGTCCAATCCATGAAACACCGGCCGAACGCAGTGATGATTGACCGACCTTGGGAGGCTTCGGGCACACAGGGATGGCCTTCCTGCGCCGGACCATCCGCGTGCCCGCTCCCTCCATTCCACGCTTTCCTCGCGCTTGTCGCGCGGTGTCTCCCCTTATTAGCATCTTGCGTAACGGTCCAAATTGGATTACGCTGAGCGCCATTCGAGTCGACGCATGGTGTTGCCGGACTCGGTTGATGATCTGTGAAGGACGTACTAAAGATACTCCCGATCTCTTTTCGATGAAGCGCTAACGGGTCGTTGGCGGTCGATTTGGTCTCCGCCGGGTAGGGGTGGGAACTGCGGAAATGAGAAATCTGACTCGAATCCTGAACGCGGTTCTGGCAATCTTTCTCGCCCTCGGTTGGTTGTGGGCTTCACTGCTGAAGGACCTGACGATAATAACGGACAAGACCAGGCTTGGCATACTGATCGTATTCTCGGTCGCGCTGGTCTTCCAGCAAGTCTACTTGGCGTTTCCTGAAGCCGCTGATCGATCGCTTGTGGAAGCTCGAAGGCCGGTTATCGAGCAATATCTGGATGGTCTTCTCAATCGCTATTACGAGGAATGTCATTTCGACGCCGACGGTGATGCAAATCGGGTTCTACCCTGTGTTCGCGTGAACGTCATGCTTCCGACCAAGAATTGGCGGTTGGGGAGGAGTCATTTAAGAATCTACTACACGTCGTGCCCGGACCAAGTCGTTTATACCGACAAGGAGCTTTCCGTAACGTGGGATCGTGGGCAAGGAACGTGTGGGTATGCTTGGTCCGTCCACGGACAAATGTCTGTTCATGATGCGGATGATCCGGATTTAGCGCTGCCGGCAGAAGGCATGACCGACTTGCAGAAAGAAGTGTCATCCGGTCTGAAGTCGACAATCAGCATTCCGGTTTGGGACGGCGAACACAATAAGGTCGTCGGTGTCCTAAATATGGACAGCGACTGCACCCTTGACGAATCGCTTCTGACATCAGAGAGTGTCCGCATTGACGCATGGGGCTGTTCGAGAGTATTGGCCCCTCACCTTTTTCCGAACGAGGTCCACACGTAAGTGCGATGAGGTAGGCATGAAAATCGTTAGCTCCACCAAGGACAGACCGGCGACGATTGAACTCTCCGAGGAGGAGATGAAAAGGATCTCCGAGATCACACCCGAGCGCTTCCTGAAGGCGGCAGATTCAATGGAGAGGTTCAACGTTCGCAAATTCTTAAAGAAGACATGCTCGACGGATCAGTCATCCCCCAAGTGAGATGTGAGATTGTTGAACCGTTTAGTCACTTGACTCGATGAGAGAAAGAGCGTTTGGAAAAGCCCGGCGGGGATTCTGCGGATTATAGAGGCATCGACGGAAGAAACCCGCTGCAATCGACATTCCCGTGAGACTCAGATTCTCGCCCCCATGGGATGGTTCAGGAGGTCGTAACCGTTCACCGGGATAGCGATAAGCCGTCGATATCTCGATGGGGGGGAGGCTTGAAGGGGAGCCGCGCCCCGATTTCGACGGGAGGAAGCGCCGGCTTCGCCTTGAGCCCGGTTTGGAACGACTCTTAAGATTTGTCCCTTTCGACTACCGGCCTTCCGACTCGTCTTCCATGCTGTTCCATTCGGTCATTGCGCCCGGCCGAAACCCCTGATCCTGGGCCAGGAGATCGAGATAGATCATTCCCAGCGCGGCGACGTCCAAATCGACTTCATCGACAAGGTCCCGGAGATCACTTCCCACGATGTAGCGTTTGCAGGCATGGCACAGTTCGGCCCGTTCAAGAGGGCGGTCTTCCACTGAGAGGAATTCGAGTTTGTCTTGCTCGGTTGTTTCGCAGAAGGGGCATTGGGTTCGCATAAAACGCCACTGATGACCGCAGAAGGAACACTTGAGCCGGCGTTCGCCCGTTTGTCCCGTCAGGAAGGAGATATGGGGCCATGATCCGCATATGGGGCAGTATCCCTTATGCCAATCGAATTTGTCGATGAGCGGCCTCAGCGCTTCGGCCCGCTTCTCGGCAAACGGCTTGAGGATTTCTCCCACGGCGAATTCCAATACCGGGCGGTCGATCGCCTTTTCGGTCGCGTCATCGGCGGGCTTGGGCTCGATCCCGCTGAGAAGAGCTTCGGCTTCTTCTTCCCAGTCGATTTCGCCGACGCGCGCCGCGTTGTGGATAACGCCCAAGGGCTCGGACAGATTGGGAAAGGCCTCTTGCGCTGCGGGAAGCATGATGTCCGCCGCCGGTGTCAGTTCGGCGCGGGAGACTGCGAAGACTTCTCTTCCGACCATGGGCGCTCCCTGCCGGAAGAGATCCGGATCGACGCTGATTTCCGGAGGCGTCCAATCCGGCAGCGTCTCTTTGACGCGACTGCGCGCGATGAGCAGTCTACCGAACGCGTCGAGGGCATTCCCTACGGCCGGCAGCTCATCTTTGACCCGTTGGATCTCCCGCTCCCGGCGAGCTGTTTCCGATTCGGCGGAATTCGACATGGTGTCCTCCCGTGCGGATGAGGTCCGGCCAAACGCGGATCGCACATTGCATCCGTCGCACACAACCGGGTTGTGAGAAGAAATTGCCCCCTGTGAGGCGAAGAGGGAACCCCTCTCGGAACGCGTGAATCGGCCCGAGGTCGCTCCATACCGATACTGAACGACAGAAAAAAAGCCGCCTCAACGCGAGGCTGAGGCGGCCGGTGGTATCGAACGGACCGGCGTCAGCGGCCGGCGGCGAATTTCCAATATGTTTTCGGCTTGGCAGTGACGATATAGATGACACGCACATCGTCGGGATTGATGGCCATAGCCTCGGGACGGGTCTTTTTGAGTTCCGCGACGCGCTTTGCGCACATATCGAGGATCTTTTCCCGCTTTCCGAACTGCATCGCGCCGGTGGGGCACGACTTCACGCACGCGGGAATCATCCCGTCCGAGATCCTGTCGAAGCAGAGCGTACACTTCTTGAGGACACCCGTCTTCTCATTCTTCCGGGGAATGTCGTACGGGCAGCCTTCACGGGTCGCCTCGAAGTCAAGGTTCTTGGTCTTCGGCGTGAAGATGACCGCGCCGGTCTTTTCATCCTGGATGATCTCGTCTTCCTCGACGACGGCCATACATCCGGGCGTGAGGCAATGCCGACACTGCTCGGTGAAGAAATGCCAGTACGGCTTCCCGTCGCCGTTGGAACCTTCATGGAATCGGACGATCTTCCACGTGTCCGCGGAGAGATCGCGGGGATTTTCGTGGCTGCCGTCGTTTACGGTTTGGGTCCCGGGAAGGCGGTTCCACTGTTTACACGCGATTTGGCACCCTCGGCATGCGGTGCACACGGAGGTGTCGACAAGTATCGAGAATCCCGACATGTTATTCACCTCCTTTCAGCTTGACCACATTCACCATGAAGGCCTTGGTCTCCGGGATCATGGTGTTGGGATCGCCGACGGTCGGGGTGAGCAGATTCGCGCTGTCGCCGCCGTTCTTCGGGACGACCCATCCGAAACACCACGGCAGCCCCACCTCATGGACGGTCACGTCACCCATCTTGAAGGGTCGGAACCGGGTCGTCACCATGGCCGTGCACTCGACCTCGCCGCGCACCGACGAGACCTTGACGCGCTCGCCGTTCTCGATCCCGCGCATCTTCGCCAGCTCCTCGCTCATTTCCACAAAGAGCTGCGGTTCCGCTTCGACAAGCCAGTGCTGCCACCGCGTCATGATCCCGGTCTGCCAGTGCTCGGTAACCCGATAGGTGGTTCCCACAAATGGAAACCGCGGATCGCAGGTGAGATGCTTGTCCATTTCACCCTCAAAGATCTTCACCGTCGGGTTGACGAATTGGGCGCTCATGAGATTCTTGGGGATTGGGCATTCCAGCGGCTCGTAGTGTTCGGGGAAGGGGCCGTCTTTCCTGCCGCCGCCGAATACGTGAGAGAACCCGGCGGGCTTCATGATGAACGGATATTTGGTCTTGTCCTCGAACTTCATCGGCGGCCAGCCGCCGTCGGGGACATCGCCGACCCACTTGCCGTCCTTCCAGGTAATAACCGGAGTGTCGGGGTTCCACGGTTTGCCGTCGAAGTCCACGGACGCGCGATTGTAGAGGATGCGGCGATTCACCGGCCAGCACCACGACCACTCGGGATAGAGCCCGATGCCGCTCGGGTCGACGGTCTTCCGGCGGGCCATCATGTTGCCCTTGCCGGTGTAACTGCCGCAGTAGAGCCAGTTCGCGCTCGATGTGCTGCCGTCGTCCTTCAGAAACGCGAACGACGGAACTAGGTCGCCCTTTTTGAACTTCTTTCCTTTAATCTCGGTGTCCTTGAGAAAATAGCCGTTGATCTGCTTGGCCATCTTGACGCTGTCAAAATGACCGCCGTCGTCCGTGTAATCCCACTTGAGATTGAGGATCGGTTCGGGGAAGGCGCCGCCTTCCTTCTTGTAGAGCGCTTTGATCTTGTTCATGAGCTCGGTCATGATATCGCCGTCTGGGCGGGCCTCTCCGGGCGGATTCACCGCCTTGTAGCGCCATTGAGCCCATCTGCCGCTGTTGGTGATGCTCCCGCTTTTTTCCATAAACGCAGCGCAGGGGAGCATGAAGACTTCGGTCTTGATCGCCTTCGGGTCCATGTCCGGACCCTTCCAAAACGAGCCGGTCTCGTTCTCGAAGAGGTTCACGTTCACCAGCCAGTCCAGCTTGGTCAGCGCCTGACGCACCTTGTTCGAGTTCGCCCCGCTGCACGCGGGATTCTGGCCCCACGCGAAGAACCCTTTAATGTCGCCGTTGTACATGGAATCGAAGAGATTGAGCCACGAGCAGTTCTGGCCGTCATCGAGCTTGGGCATCCAGGAATAGCCGAAATCGTTCTCTTTCGTCGCCTTGTCTCCGAAGTAGGCTTTGAGCAGACTCACGGAATACTTGGGATAATTTGACCACCAGTTGGCCGACTTGGGATCCTGCGCGGTCGGAGTATTGGCTTTGTTGTACACCTCGAGGGTGGCTTGGGAAGCCTTCGGGGTTTTGAGATACCCCGGCCAGATATGGAAAAGAATGCAGTGGTCGGTGGAACCCTGGACGTTGGACTCGCCGCGGAGCGCGTTCACGCCGCCTCCCGCAACGCCGATATTGCCCAGGAGCAGCTGGATGATCGCCATCGCGCGGATGTTTTGCACGCCGACGGTGTGCTGAGTCCACCCCATCGCGTACATAATCGTTCCGGCTTTGTCCTTCTTACCGGTAGCCGAGTAGAGCTCATAGACCTTGAGCAGGTCCTCGACCGGCGTACCGGTAATCTCGGAGACCTTTTCCGGCGTGTATCGAGAGTAATGCTTCTTGAGCAGTTGGAACACGCATCGGGGATCCTGGAGGGTCGTGTCCTTCTTCGGGATGCCCTTGTCGGTCTTCTTGAACGCCCAGTAGGACTGGTCGTAGGCTCGCTTCTTCGGATCGTATCCGGCGAAGAGCCCGTCCTCGAAGCCGTATTTGTCGCCCAGGATGAACGACGCGTTCGTGTAATTGGCCACGTAAAACTTGAAATACTTGTCATTATCGAGAATGTACTTGATCATCCCGCCGAGGAACGCGATGTCGGTCCCGGACCGCAGCGCGGTGTAGAAGTCCGCGACGGCCGACGTGCGCGTGAATCGGGGGTCGACCGAGATGAGTTTCGCGCCTTTGTTCCGCGCCTTCATAACCCATTTCATGGAGATGGGGTGGTTTTCCGCGGCATTGCTGCCCATGATCAGGATGCAATCACTGTTGCCGATATCGATCCAGTGATTGGTCATTGCCCCGCGACCGAACGACTCTGCCAGAGCCGCAACTGTGGCGCTGTGTCATATCCGGGCTTGGTGCTCGATCCAGACGAGCCCCAGCGCCCGCATCATCGCCTGAATGGGCCAGCACTCCTCGTTGTCGAGGGCCGCGCTGCCCACTTCCGCGAGGGCCTCCACACGATTAACCGTTTGACCCTGCTTGTTCTTCGTGATGAAGTTTTGGTCTCTGGTCGCCTTGACCCGCTTGGCGATTTCGCCGAGGGCCCATTCCCAGGACTTTTCTTCCCACTTGTCGCTGTTGGGGGCGCGATAAAGGACTTTGTCGAGTCGGCCGGCATTATTGGCGATTTGATAAACCGCAGCGCCTTTGGAGCAGAGTGACCCTTGACTGATCGGGTGATCCGGGTCCCCCTCGATGTTCATGACTTTACCCGTGCTCTTGTCGGTGCTGCAAATCATGCCGCAGCCCACCGCGCAGTACGGGCAAATAGAGGTCGACTGCTTGGATCGCCTCAGCTGCTTGACCTTCACTTCGTCGGCATAGGCTCTCGTCGGGCCCATGTCCACGCCGAGGGTCGAAAGAGCGATCCCTGCGCCGACCACACCGGAGACGGCGAGAAATTCGCGACGCGTAACGTCCATGCCCACTTATCCCCTTTCGGTTTGGATGAGTTGAAGTGAGTTGAAAGGTTGCCTCTGACCTCATGCCGTAATTAATTGACGATGCTCTCTAGAACTGATGAGACGAAGGTTGAAAAAAAGGGTAATGGTCCACCGGGCTTGAGGCGGCTCTGCGCCCGGTGAGGATGGAGGGGGAGACTCATCTCCCCCTCCAAGCCTCCCCCATCGAGATATCAATCGCTTGTCGCTATCCCGGTGAACGGTTACAAAAAAGGTTACAATTTTTCGTCAAAATACAATAAACCCCGGCGCCGATCCGCAAGGAAAGTGCAGAACGGAGTTTCTCACGGGGAAGGCGTTTCTATATGAGCGCTGTCAACTTATGGTAGGAGTTGTCAGCCGGGAGTGTCAAGAGGAAAGCGCAGCCGAACCAAGATAGCCAATTATGTTGAGGGTTTGGCCGAACACAAAGGCCGAGAGGGCTATGTCAAAATGTCAGTAAGTCATGCACGGCATATGTCGCGAGTGACGTAAAACATGCAAAGCACGCGGTACGGCATATGTGGAGAGCGCACTCCGCCGTCAAATCGACAAAGCGGTCTTGAGCGCCCGTACGGCGCCGCACGGGCGCAGTAATGCAGCCGCGGGTTTGGAGAATGTCGCTTCATGGGGAGAATTCGGCGGGTCCCGCCGGGGAGCATGCCGCGAGGAGTCCGGCTCACGCTCACTCTGAGAGAGCCCGCATCCATCTCACTCGGGGATGAGGAAGATGGAAGCGGGCGTCATGCCGGGAATTCCGGAGGGTCGCTCTTAATGGCCGTCTTCCTCCAATTCGACGGGAACACGGCCGTTGTATCCGTCGGCCAGCTGCGTGTTGACGTGCACCACCGCAGTCCCCAACTTGCCCAAGGGATAGGAATCGTCGATCACCGGAAGTTGATCGGCTTCCGCTTGATTGTTAATGACGGAGTTCACGGGCACATACCGCCCGGGCGGCACCGTCACGCCGAGAACCTTTGCGCCGAATTCGAGCACACAGCCTTCGCCGATCTCCGACTTGAAGATCATGGCTTGAAACCCGATGAAACAGTTGTCGTAGATGACGGAAGGCCCATGAACAAGCACCTGGTGCGCAAGACAGACGTTCTTGCCGATGTAGACCGCATACTCCTTGCCGTCGACGACGCGGAGGTTGTCCGCGACCTTTTGCCCATGGGAAAAGGTCTCGAGCGCGTGGATGATCACGCCGTCCTGCACGTTCGCGTAGTCTCCGATGAAGATGGGAGTCCCTTCATCGCCTCGAACGGACGAACAGGGCGACACCATGACGCGGCGCCCGATGGTGACGTCGCCTATGACCGCGGCGAGGGGATGCACGTACGCGGTGGGATGAATAGTGGGATACGCGCTCTTCTCGTTAAAGGTGGTGACAAAGTTCGGTCCGATGTTGTCACCTGAATGATTGCTCATGTCGCCTCCTCCTTCAGTGTTGATTCTTCCCTGGTGTGAATGGGTTCGCCCCCGATTCGCGAGGGCATCCGGTTTGTATTTCTCAATAAAGCCGCTTACCGGGCGAACTGTCGACTATAACCCTTCATACCCAATCGGAGCGGGCAAGGGAAGGGCTCGTCCGCAGAACCGGGCCGTCTTGTTGTTTGCGACGGAATCGCGAACCGGAAAGGACGCCGGCGGAAGTCAGACGGATTCCACTGTCTTGAGACACTCCCTGACGTTTGATACCGCGGAGGCCGGCTTGACTTCAGGCCCGAAGAAAACGCAGTGAGCCACATCGCCGTTACGCGTGAGCACAACGGTCTTTCCGTCCCGGGCCGACAACAAGAGGTGGCGGCAATCGCCGAGCATCCGCCGGTCCGTCACATGCTTGAGAAACCCACAGAGATTGACGCTGAGAGCCGAGAGTTTGAGCTCGGTGCTCCTGAGCCGTCTCAAGTGAATGACCGAAGCGTCCTTAACGGACGCGACCGCGACCGTATGGGGTATCCGGCAGAGCGCATCCACCGTTTGAAGCACCTCGGGCGGCGGAGCCGGCATGTATTTCCGGAGATCCAGATTGCGTTCCGATTCGATCAGTTCAAATTGCCTCTCAATTGTAGCATGATCAAGTTCGAATATCTCTTCCAGATCGACCAGGGTCATAGCCTGGGTCGACTCTTCGAGCTCCCGGAGCACCGCATTGCTCGCAAGATGCATGTCGCTCAACTTCTTTTGGACCAAGAAGACGGCGAAACTCTCGTTCCTGTTTACGGCGCGTGTCAAAAGATTTGTTTCAAAGTCGATATTTTCAGGCTCAGGTCCCAAGTGAACGGCATAGAAACCGTCGCCGGAATCGACCTCGAAGCGCGCGGCTTCTTTGGGCAGCACATCGACAAGTGTCTCCACATCGTCGGCTATCGCCGTCCATCCCTTGGGAAGATGCTTCAAGACATGCTCGTACACCTGGGCGTTGAGACCGAAATGAATCAGCTGTACCGCCCGGCGCCCCATGCGCTCTTCTTCAAATGTCGAGATGAGCGCGGAACGAAGGTCCGGCAGGTCGGCCGACGAGAGATCTCGAGGTTGATTGGGCAGGTATTTTG
>CAYLRL010000105.1:0-15427 GCA_964385875.1 uncultured Syntrophales bacterium | reverse complement strand
GGGCCCCCGTCAATTCCTTTGAGTTTTAACCTTGCGGCCGTACTCCCCAGGCGGAGCACTTAATGCGTTAGCGCCGGCACAGCAGGGGTCAATACCCGCTACACCTAGTGCTCACCGTTTACAGCGTGGACTACCAGGGTATCTAATCCTGTTTGCTCCCCACGCTTTCGCGTCTCAGCGTCAGTATCGGTCCAGGAAGCCGCCTTCGCCACCGGTGTTCCTCCTGATATCTACGAATTTCACCTCTACACCAGGAATTCCACTTCCCTCTCCCGTACTCTAGCCCGACAGTTTCGAATGCACTTCCGAGGTTGGGCCCCGGGCTTTCACATCCGACTTGTCGAACCGCCTACACGCGCTTTACGCCCAGTGATTCCGAACAACGCTTGCACCCTCCGTCTTACCGCGGCTGCTGGCACGGAGTTAGCCGGTGCTTCCTCCGGTGGTACCGTCAGTTTGAAAGCCTATTTGACTTTCAAGGGTTCTTCCCACCTGACAGGGCTTTACAACCCGAAGGCCTTCTTCACCCACGCGGCGTTGCTGCGTCAGGGTTTCCCCCATTGCGCAATATTCCTCACTGCTGCCTCCCGTAGGAGTCTGGACCGTGTCTCAGTTCCAGTGTGGCTGATCATCCTCTCAGACCAGCTAACCATCTCAGCCTTGGTAGGCCGTTACCCTACCAACAAGCTAATGGTCCGCGAGCCCATCCCTCGGCGCCGGCTTCAACGAGAGGCCGACTTTGACCCCCGGAGCCGAAGCTCCCGTGGTCTCATCCGGTATTAGCAGGCCTTTCGGCCGGTTATCCCGGACCAAGGGGCAGGTTACCCACGTGTTACTCACCCGTTTGCCACTTTACTCCACACCCCGAAGGGTGTGTTTCTCGTACGACTTGCATGTGTTAGGCACGCCGCCAGCGTTCGTTCTGAGCCAGGATCAAACTCTCCAGTTTAATCTTGAAACGGAAAATATACTCGGACCCGAACGTTCTTCTATTCAGTTTTCAAAGATCGACGGAGAATGTTCAGCGCCACTCTCCCAGTCTGTTCCAGTTTACGCATCCCGTGGCGGTCTGTCAAGAGAAAATCGTAAACTCTCCAAAGAGCAATCCCACCAGTGTGGGTAAAAAGCCTTTTTAGCCGGGAATCCGGTTTCTGTCAAGATAAAAATCATTGAAGCCTAACGATTTTCCAACGCTCAAAATGATTGCAACTGCTTGGCGTATCAATCGTCCCAGGCCGACGCGCCCCGCGGCGCTCATTCCTATGCCCGCGCGGCCGCGCGCTCGACCCCGCCGCGACCGTGTCGGAAATCTCCGGCTACGCTTCCTCGGCCTTCGTCGGCTTCCCGGTACACATCAAAGAGCAACGGCCCGTCGGCGTCGATCACGGTGTGTCTCGAATCCGACGCCGATATATGTAGACACTCCCGATCGCCGCGTGTTCCCGAGGAAATTCGACGCGCCCGGAATTTTTTGGTGCTTCTGAAAGCCTTATCTGAAGCGTGTTCGGCTGCGCTTCCCCGGGGGGGGGGCACGGTCCATGGGCGCCAAGGATGGGATTGCTCGTCTCTTTCGGGCGCGCAGGAGCGCGCCGGCCGCTATCCCACTGATATCAGGAGGTTGGCGAAGCCGTCTATCCGAGCAGAGCTTCCCGGGGGCAGAAAGGTCGTTGATGTGGACTCCACAATCAGGCACGGCCCGGACGGCGACGCGCCGGCGGCCAAGAGACTGCGATCGTACGCGGGCGCGTCATAGGACGTTCCGTCATAGATCAAAGAACAACGGCCGATTTCGGCAGGTTTTGGGTCGCTCACGGTCTCCGTGGAGGGGCGCGGGTCCGGCCTCTTTGTTGTAGCGATCAGACGCGCCCGGACGTTCACGATCTCGACCCGAGACCCTTCCTTGGCGTATCCGAAGCGCGCCGTGTGGGCCTCATGAAAGGCTTGAACAGGGTCCCTCGTAAGCGGAACCGTCAGTTCGTACGACTGACCCCGATACCTCATGTCCAGCCACCTCTCCGACGTGAGGGCTTCCGGAGGAATCCCCTCTCGGGCCAACTCCGCGCATCCGGTGGAAATCAACTCACTGAAGCGCTCTTCGAGGGTTTCCGTAGAGACCTCGACCGCGTCGGTGAGAATCGTGCGGGAGAGGTCGCGCGTCACATCGGCAAGCGCCATGCCGTACGCGGAGAATACCCCGGCGTCTTTGGGAACGAGCACGCGGGGTATTCCCAGAGCAGCGGCCAACTCGACCGCGTGCATTCCCCCCGCGCCTCCGAAGCTTACCAACGTGAAATCGTGCGGATCGTGACCGCGCTCGATGGAGATAACGCGCACCGCGCGTTCCATCACTGCGTTGATCACCGCGATCACTCCTTCGGCCGCGGCGATACGATCCATTCCCAGAGATCGGGCGAGCGCGTCGAGGGGCGCGGCCGTCAGCGTGGGGTCGATCGTCATTCTTCCCCCGAGAAAATACTCGGGGCGCAACCGGCCGAGCGCCAAGTCCGCGTCGGTGACGGTTATGTCTCGACCTTTGCCGTAGCAGACCGGCCCCGGGTCCGCGCCCGCGCTTTCGGGGCCGACCTTGAGGCTTCCCCCCGTGTCGCGGTCAGCGATTGAGCCGCCCCCCGCGCCCACGGTATGGATGTCGATGACGGGCACCCGGATGGGCCGGCCGCCGATGATCTTCTCACTGGTGAGGGTGGGGCCTCGGTCGAAGAGCGACACGTCGGTCGACGTCCCTCCCATGTCGAAGGTGATGATCCGTTCGAGTCCCACGAGCCGCGCGGTCTCTGCGGCCGCGATCACGCCCCCTGCGGGGCCTGACAAGACCGTGTGGACCGGCAGGCGCGCCGCGATCGCGGACGGTATGATCCCGCCGGCGGACTGCATAATGCTCAAGCGATCTCCGGCGGGACCGCGTTCCAGCCGCTCCAAATATCCTCCCATGATCGGTCGGAGCGACGCGTTAACGACCGTAGTCGAGGCGCGTTCGTACTCTCTGAATTCAGGGAGCACCTCGGACGAAAGTGAAACGGTCAGGCCTCGCGCGCGGGCGCGCCGGCCGACGCGCTGCTCGTGGTCCACGTTGGCGTACGAGTGGAGCAGGCACACCGCAACGGTCCGGGTACCCGAGGCTTCGATCAGGTCCAGGACGCGGTCGATCTCCTCATCGGTGAGCGCGGTCTCGACCGCGCCGGTATGCAGGACGCGTTCCTTGACGCCGAACCGAAGCTCCCGCGGAATGAGCGGCGGATCAAGTCGCGGATGGAGCGCGTAGAGCTGGGGGCGATTCTGGCGACCGATCTCGAGGACATCCTCGAATCCTTCGGTGGTGATGAGCGCGCAGCGCGCGGTCTTCCCTTCGAGGAGCGCGTTGGTCGCCACGGTCGTGCCGTGGATGACCCGCTCGAGCGATCCCGCGGCTGCGGCGTCCCGAAGGCCCTCGATGACCGGCGCTTCCGGTCGGTCGCGGTTCGACGGTCGCTTGTCGATGCGCACATTCCCGTCGCGGTCGACGAAGACGAAATCGGTGAAGGTACCTCCCGTGTCCACCCCGACGGTGTGCGCTTCGCGATCGGATTCGGTCATAAGCGCGTGACATACAGGCTTAGGGCGGGATCTGTCAATGGAGTAGAGCAGGGGGGCGCACCGGGGAACGGAAGGCGCGGCCGAAGAAAGGACCCTCCGGAGACGCGTCGACCGGAAGGTCCTTCCTCGAACGTATTACGGATTGAGATCGAAAAGGGGGCGGCTACGCGGTCTGTCGAAGCTCTTCCGGCCAAAAGAGCTGAATAGCGTGGACCGGGCAGCTCTCTTCGCAGAGTGCGCAGCCGACACAGGCCTTCGGATCGTACAGCGCCGCGATGGGCTCACCTTCGATGTCCGCCATGCCGAGGGCCTGGAACGGGCAGCAGACCACGCAAACTTCGCATCCCACACAGTCGTCCGCGAAGACGTAGGGTTTCGGCCAGAGGGCTCGCTTGATGCGCTCCGGAGCGTTCCCTTCCGCGTCGCGGATCGCGCCGTACGGGCAGGCCCGGCCGCAGACTCCGCATTCGATGCAGAGCGACGCGTCAATGCTGTGCGGCTGCTTCTTCTCGCCGCTGGACGCTCTCATGGGGCACACGCGGGCGCAGGTCCCGCAGCCCTTGCACTCTTCTTCAACGATTTTATACGGCATCTGATCTGCTCCTTGAAAGCCGATGATACGTCGTATTCGTGTGACGGCGATGGGAAAAATGAAGCGTCATAGAATAGTATGACTGCATCAGTGTAATCGCATCGCTTCGGCCTGTCAAGAATCTCCGCGCGCAATCGCCCCCTCCCGCATGCGGACGGCGCGAACCTTCCGAGGGGGACTTGCTGACCGGTCGCACGCGAGGATCATTGCCCCGACGCGCGTTCCGCGAACGCTTTCAGGATCGAGAGCCACGACTCCACATCGCATCCCGATGCGCAGTGATCGTCACCCAAGCCGGGCGCGCAGTGTTCCTCGTACACGCTCTCTTCCGTGACGAGGCAGACGGGCCAACCGGGGAGGTGATGTCGGTTCTTACCGGCGCAATTGACCCGGTAGACCATGAAAGATGTTTCGTCGCAGCTGATCCGGTAGCATTGGTCCTCGTGTTCGACGGTGAGGGTGTTCGCAGGGAGGTTCAGATCGTCGAAAATCTCGCGGATCTGCGCCAGGATTTCGGCCGGCGACGTTGTTCGATCGATTGTGAACGCCGTCATCTCAAGCTGTTCCTGCTCAGACGAGGGGCCCGAAGTGTTCCTCATACCGCGCCTGGAACTTTTCCGGCGTGAATCGGTGGCACTGGGTCCCGTGGCACTCCACACTGAAGCTTGCGCAGACCGCGCCCATGCGCGCGGCGTCCGCAATTGACTTGCCCATGACCATGCCCTTTATGAGCCCCGCGCGGAAGGAATCCCCGGCGCCGGTGGGGTCGTTCACCGTGTCGGCCTTTGCCGCGGGAACTTCTTCCGAGCCGTCCTTTCCCGCGACGACGCAGCCCTTCTCGCCCAACGTCGTGATGACCGCGCCGACGGTCTCGAGGATGCGCTCCCTCTCCATCCCGGTATTTCGCATAATCATCTCGAGTTCGTAGTCGTTGGAAACGAGTATGTCCGCGCCGGCGATCATCTTGACGAGCTCGTCACGGGGGATGATCGGTATTTGCTGGCCGGGATCGAAGATGTGGGTAATCCGCCGTTTTTTATAGATACGGGAGTAGTTGATCATGTCTTCAACGTTTCCCGGCGAGACAATGCCGATCGTGTCGTTCGGGTCGATACCGTCGAGTCCGTATCCGCAGGGCATTTTCATTGCGCCGGGGTTGAATCCGGTGATCTGATTGTCCGCCACATCGGTGGTGATGTACGCGCCGGCGGTGAGCTCTTCGTCGACGGTGCGGATACCGTCCAAGGGCAGGCCGAGGCCCGTGAGCCACTCCGCGTAATTGTGGAAGTCCTTGCCCGCGGCCGCGAGGATCATCGGTTTTTCGCCGAGAAGCGACAGGTTGTAGGCGATATTGCCGGCGGTTCCGCCGTACATCTCACGCATACTGTTGACGAGAAAGCAGACGTTCAAGACGTGAATCTTGTCCGGCAAGATGTGATCGGAAAAGCGTTCGGGAAAATCCATGATCCGGTCATATGCGAGCGATCCGGAGACATAAATACGCATGGTACGCTCCTCGGCGAAAAACGTGAATAATCCTTGCTAAATAATAACTCAGCATAAACGATGGGCGCGCGCCCGTCAAGCGCCGGTCCGCTGGGGGCCGCTCTTCCCTCACCCCTCCCTCTCCCGGTGGGAGAGGGGGAAAGACTTTATGTTCGCTGATGTTTTACCGCAAAAAACTGTAGCCAAGACTACGGACGCGACCTCGACGCCGTGGTATGCTTCGGCAATGAGGTGGAGAAGGTTTTGCACCGCCGATCGGTATATATCAGCCCCACGAGCCAAAGGCCCAGGCTGAAAGGAGATCCCCAATGAGCGAGGAGAAGAAGGCTCTGCTCAGAGGAATGATCGTCGATTTCGTGGAGACGTCGTCCGCGAATAGCTTCGGGGGCGGGTTCGACGAGAAGGCGTGGGATGAAGCGCTTATCGGCTTCGCCTCGGGAGCGGACCCGCTGTACGAATCGTACAAAGAGTTCGTGGGCTCGTTGCATTGGACTCCCGCTGAAATCTTCAATCTCACCTTTCCCGACGCTGCGGCCCGTCCCGAGGATCTTGTCGTGATCAGTTGGGTCTTGGCGCAACGCAAGGCGACCCGAGCCGACAACCGTCGGGAAGACTTCTATCCGTCCGCGCGCTGGGTTCAAGCGCGGTTCGCGGGGGAAGATTTCAACGACGCGCTCCGACGGCGCGTGACGGCGGAACTCGAACGGGAGTGGATCCCAGCCGTTGCGCCGGCGATTTCGCCTCACTTCGAGTGGGTCAAGTCACCCAGGTTCGGGTACGCTTCACGATGGTCCGAACGGCACAGCGCGTACGCCGCGGGGCTCGGTACCTTCGGCCTCTGTGACGGGCTCATCACGCGCAAGGGGAAGGCGCACCGCGTCGGTTCGGTGGTCGCTCGGATGAGCATCCGCGGGGATGAACGGCCGTACGCCGATCGTCACGCCTACTGCCTCTTCTTCCACGACGGCTCATGCATGAAGTGCGCGAAGCGCTGCCCGGTCGGCGCAATCACCGAACACGGACACAACAAAGATGTCTGTTGGGACCACGCCGGCGGGACCTGCGCGCAGTACGTAAAGGAAAACTTCGGCATGGAAGGATACGGCTGCGGACTCTGCCAGACAGCCGTGCCCTGCGAGTCGGGAATCCCGCCGAAACTGCTGAGGCAGGCGACACCGGCGAAGGCGCCCGCCCGCCCATCCTCATAATGCCGTCGGTGTATTCGGATTCACTGCGCGGAGAAAGCGATCTCGCCCAATTTGCCGAAGTCGGCCGTGTATGTGCCGGGCTTGCCGGGGATCATTCTGCCGAGCGCACCGGTGATGAGAATCTGACCCGGCTCGACCGCCGCCCTGTCGTCACCACGTTCTGAGCATGTAATCAAGCGCGCTCTCCGGATTCTGCGGGCTTCGCAGGACCCGTTCGTAGTCCAATTGACGCTGGTATTGTCTCCAACGGAGGATTCGTTGCACGTCCGGCCGAGCGTAGTAGTGAAGCCCCCGCATCGACATGTGAGCGTGGGGCGCCTGTGGTGCGGTCTGCCCATAGGAGCGCTGCGGCGGCCGGTATGGATAATACTGCGCTTCGGCGCATGCGCCGAGAACGAAGATTCCGAGGAATGTGACAAGGGCGGCGACTGCCGGGAACTGTCTCATTGGGGCCTTTCAGGGGCTAAGCGGAGTCGGGCGAGGACGCCCGAGCGGGTTTCTGGTGCGAGAGGGGGGACTCGAACCCCCATGGGTTGCCCCGCCGGATCCTAAATCCGGTGCGTCTGCCAATTCCGCCACTCTCGCGCGAACGCGCCGCGCTCTTTCATCAAGGACCGTATTATAGCAGTATCCGCGAGATTTCGCGAATTGGAAGTGACGGACCAAGACCGGCCTTCGGGCTTCCCGAGTGGCGGCGGCGCGCTCCGTGGACCGCGGTCGCAGCCGAGCTATCGGGTCGAGGAGAAGCCCCGCGTTCGGTCGCTTTTGCCGGTCGTGACCTGTACGTTTCGACCATCGGTGGAAACGATCACCGCGCCGTCTCGGGCCGTGCGGAAGACTTCCGCGCCGACCGACGTGAGCCGTTGGACCACGCCGAAATCCGGGCACGAGGCGAAGGGATATTCCGACGACGAGACAACCGCGACCTTTGGACGAACCGCGCGAAGAAACGGGAGGGAACTCGAACCTCGGCATCCGTGATGAGGGACCTTGAGGACTGTAGCGCGAAGCGGCAGGCCCGACGAAACGAGCTCGTTTTCCGCCTCGGTGTGGATATCGCCGGTAAAGAGGAACGAGACGGACCCGTAATCGACTCTGCAGACGAGCGAGGCGTTGTTCACCGCTCGACCGTCTGACCGATCGAGAGGGCTCGGGCCCGGAAGATTGACAAACGTGAACCGCGCGCGGCCGATCGTGACGGGCGCAATCGTGCGATCTCCGCGCGCGGCCGAACCCGCTTTTTCAGCGAGCGCCTCCCGGACCTCGTCGAGGAGGCTTGTGGTAAATCCAATCGGGTTCATGCGTACGACCGGCGTCCGAGCCCACCGCATGACCGCCGGCGCGCCCCCAATGTGATCCGCCTGAGGATGGCTGACGATGATCTCCCGCAAGGATGTGACGCCCCGCCGGCGGAGATACGGCACGACGATCCTCTCGCCGGCGTCGAAGTATTGCGTACGCGCGCCTGCGTCCACCAGCACGTTGGTCCCGTCCGGGAGCTCGATGAGGGCGGCGTCGGCTTTCCCCACATTGAGGAAAGTCACGACCGCGGTCGCCGCATCCACGCTCCGAACGGGATGTACCAAGAGAAGCGCCGTAAAGACGGCCGCAAACACGGTTCCCGCCAGTCGCGGGTAGGAAAATCGATGAAGGACAAGGAAGAGAAGCGCGAGGGTCCCGATCGCGCAGAGAAACTCAAAGGTTCCCGCGTAGGGGAAGAAGGCGACGTCGCCGGCTTCGCCGCCGAAGTAAACCGCGGTGTCAATGATAAGTCGTACGCACAATTCCGCGGGCCGCAATAATAAAGCCCCCAACGAAGGAAAGAGGAGACCGACGATCATCCCAATAAGCGTCAACGGTAACGCGATGAAAAGCAACGGCGCAGCGATGAGATTGGCCGGCAGTCCGAATAGCGGATGTGCGTGAAATGTATGGAGGATGAACGGCGCGACGCTCACTTGAGCGGCGACGGTCACCGCGACGAACGCCGACGCCCTCAATGCTGTCTTCCATGAAAGCGACCGCGCAAGCGAGAGCGCAGCATCGAGCGGCCCGGTCGAGCGCCGACCATCGGAATGCGCGCGGCGCTCGGCGGGCGCCGGCCGTTCGATCCGCATCCGTCTGATGACGGGAGGGGCGATCATCATGATCCCGAAGACCGCGGCGAACGACAATCGAAAACCCAGGGAAAAGAGCGCTTGCGGATCGATCAGAAGTATGATGAGTCCGGCGACCGCCAAGGTGTTGACGGAGCGCCATCTCTTGTTCATGACGACCGCGGTCGCAAAGACCAAGCCCATGATTGTCGCCCTGATGGAAGGGACCCGCGCGCCGACAAGAGCGCAATAGGCGATCATCGCAGGCGCCGCGACAACGACGACAGCTTTGGGAAAGGGGATTTTCAGCGCAAGGGTCGGTCGGGCGCGCACCGCAAGAGCCGTCAATACTCCGCACACAGCGGCGACAACCGCGGTGTGCAGGCCGGACGCCGAGAGGAGATGCGCCAAGCCCGAGTCCGCGAACACGCGCCGTAGCCCGGGCGTCATTTCCCCTCGATCTCCCAGCGCGATACCCTTCATGACCGCCCGCGTTTCGCCGGAGACGTGACGATCGAGGAATGATTTCATCCGCTCGCGCAGCCCGAAGATCAACGCCACGGGCGCGTACGGCGCGCCTCGGCGAAGGAGCAAAAGGGAGTCTTCCCCGCGAACCGACGCCAACCAGGCGATACCCTCGCTACGGCAGTGCGTTTCCCAATCGAATTCTCCGGGATTGCCTCGATTTTCCGGCGTTCTGAGATAGGAGCGAAACGCGATCCGGTCTCCATGCCCGAGAGAAATCGAGTTGTCGCGAAGAAATACCCGACCCGACGCGGGAAGTCGGATTCCGTACGCGGGAAGGACTCCGTCGGAGACGATCAGGACGCGAAAGTCCGGTCCCGAGGATCGAATTCGCTTGACCGTGGCCTCGACGCGCGTCTTGCTCGCCGGGACGTGTTGGAGCTCTGTGCGCATGATCTCGGCGCGGGATGTGAGCATGCCGACGGCAAAGATCAGCGCGGCCGCGGCGCAGAACAGGAGTGCGGAATTCCCTCGATCGCGAAGGACGGCTGTGACGAGAAGCGAGCCCGCAAGGAGCCCGAGCGCTCCAAACCACGTCGTCTTGGTGTCGAACACAGCGCCGCAGACTATTCCCGATGCGAGAAAAACGACTGCGAATACGGCGGGATAACGCTCGATAAAAACGCGGGCGCGCCTGCCGAGCGCGCCCGCGCGGGTCTCCGCATTAAGTTCTTGAACATCCGGGCTCGGGGTGATAATCGAGTCTTTGACGGCAGCGGGCAACCGAGTTTCCCCCCGGGAGGATGCGTAAGGACGCCAACCAGGTTTTCCGGAGCGGCGATCCTGCCCTCGCGTGGATCTCCGAATCCCGAACGTAGCCGTGCTCTGAAGTCCGGCGAGGATGTTGACGCGGCGATGGAATGCTTTGGAGAATACCTCAAGAGCCTCCGTGAAGAAAGAGGAGTCTCTCTCGACCAGATATCCGAGAACACGAAGATAGCGGTGTCGAATCTCGATTTCCTGGAAAAGGATCGCTACGATTTGTTGCCGCCTCGCGTGTTCGTCAAGGGGTTCATCCGGTCGTACGTCACCGAATTGGGCGTGGATCCCGAAGAGGCGGTGAGGAAGTTCGAGGAGTTCACCAAGGAAGGTGAAGTGCCCGATTATGAGGAAGAGCATCCCATCTTTCACCAAAACTCCCAACCTCCGTCTTTCATAGGCGGGCCGTTCTTCACCGCGGCGCTTACGGCGGTCGGTGTCCTGGCGCTCGGAATACTCATTCTCACCGGGGTGACGCGATTGTTCTTCGACGATGAACCGCGCACGTCCGCGGAACCGACGGTCACCACAGCGGCTCCGTCAAATATGCCGAAGTCGTCCGAAGAGTCCCCCGGGAACGAGTCGTCCTACTCCGCTGCCTTTACCGAGCCCCCGAGAACCCAAGCGGGACGGAAGATCCTGGAAATCAAGGCGTTGAACCGCGCCTGGGTCAGAGTGGAACCGGACACGGGACCGGCCGAGGAGCTCATCATGAGCCCCGGCGACGTTCAGATCTTCACGGCCAAGGAGAGCTTCCATCTGCAGACGGGGAACGCGGGAGGCATACGGCTTCGCTACGACGGCAAGGAATTACCGGCGCTGGGCGACGCGAATCAGACGCTCTCCCTCACCCTGCCGTGACCGGCTTCGCTCGTCCGCGGACGCTCCTCCGCGTCGCGGGAACGCGCACGTACGGGCGTGTCGGGCTTGACTATGAGCGCCGAGGAACGTTACACCGTGCGACCGAGCAATCCAAAAGCGCGAATGATGAGACGGCTGGCGGTCGGCCGGCGAAGACGGCTGGGTGTGGAGTTCATGCCGGGTGAGCCGTCGACCATAGTCTTCTACGACCGACCGAAAAAGCCGGCGGCGTTCAAGATGAGATTTCGTAAGAAGCGGCGCTGAAGGCTTCGATTGGCGAACAGGACGTGGATCGGCCCGCCGCCCCCTTGGAGAGCGTGGAAATCGGCACTCGCATAACCGGCGGCGAGTTTCCCCGCCGCCATCGTGCGCTTATCTTCCTGTCCGTCGTCATCATGGCGACTGCCTTACTGATCGTCGTTCCGGCGCCGGTCGAGGCAGCGAGCGGAGGGATACTTCACGTCTTCCCGCCCGTGGTAAACGGCCGAGCCTATCCCGTCGCACGGCCGATTGTGCTCCGTTCCGTAACGCAGGTGACCGTTTCGGAATCATCGGTGGAATACCGAACGGATCAGGCGTTTTACAATGACAATGATAAGCCGGTGAAAGGCGTGTTCATTGTTCCTCTGCCTCCCGAACCGCTCTCCGACGCCCCGGAAGTGTTGAAGGACGGCATTCGAACGCGATTCACACTGTGGGAAGCGGAGGAATTCTTCCCCACCCTGAGAAAGTACGTCACCGAAATGAAGGACCCGTCGCTTTTGGAGCTGGCGGGGAAAAAGGTCCTCACCGTCGGGCGGGTAACGGTTCCCGCGAGGGGGCACACCACCTTCAAGGTGAAACATCGTCGATCCCACTCGATACGCGACGAGTATCTCGATTTGACCGTCGGCGTGCAGGGCGAACGATACTCCATCAGCCCTGTTGCGCGCCTCACGATCACAGTGCGCTTCAAAATGTCCCGGTCGGTACGCGCGGTCTTTTCGCCTTCGCACCACTTCGAGCTGATCCGAGAGGCGCCTCATCGGTGTTCCGTCGTGGTCGAGCAGCGCGACAAACCGGTCAGGCGCGATTTTCGGCTCGTCACGACATTCTCGGGGGATCCTCTGGATGTTCGGGCGTTTTCGTATCGTCGCCCCGACGCGGAGGGCTATTTCATGATCTTGATCTCTCCGCCGGTTACTCCCGAGCGTTCCGACGAGCCTCCCAAAGATGTGGTTATCGTCGTGGATCGTTCCCAGAGCATGGGGCCGGAATACCTCGAGTACGCGAAACGGGCCGCGATCTTCTGTCTCGAACGCCTCAATCCGGCGGATCGATTCGCGGTTTGGGCTGTGGGAACCCGTCCTCGGACAATGAACGAGAAGCTGACCCGCGCAACGCGGGAAAACGTGGAAAAAGCCGTCGAGCGTATCGAGTCATGGGGTGAGTCGGGAGGGACGGACCTCTACAACGGCCTCTTGAATGCGCTCTCCCACCTGGAGTCTCGGCGACGTCGGAACGCGGTGGTCTACATCGGGGACGGTCGGCCGACAGTGGGCGTCACCGACCCGGAGACCATCATCGAAGACGTGAAGCGATTCAATCGCCTTCACGCGCGGTTTTTTGTGGCGGCCCTCGGCGGGGAGGTCGACGCGGCTCTGCTGGACCGGTTGGCCGGCTCAACGCGCGGTTTGTCCGCGCACTTCGACGGGACGGAGGATTTTACGACCGTCATGCGGAAGTTCTTCTCGGCGGTGTCTCCTCCGCGAGTGTCCCGGGTGGATCTCGATTTCGAAAATCTGAGTCCGGAAGATGTCCATCCTTCGCCGATTCCGGATCTTTTCGGAGATCGCACTTTAGCGGTGTTCGGCAGATATTCCGCGCCGGCGTCGAAATCCGCCCGTCTACGCGTCAAAGCCCACGTGGGACGGTCCACCGAGACGGTCACCCGGTTCGTGCAATTTCCCCGGGTGGACGAGCGGTTTCCTTTTATAGCGAACATATGGGCGATGCGGCGATGCGGCGCTCTCCTGGAAAAGGACCGCGTCGAGGGGCCCAACGCCCAACTGCGGAAACGCATCAGATCCTTGGCGCATACCTACGGCTTCCACGTCCCGGGAGAAGGGCGCCTCGATTCACTGGGACGCGCGATCGCGATTCCTGTCGAGAGCGTCGGACCGGTCCTGTGGAACCTCAAGACCTCGAACGTCTCTGCGGACGTGCGGGCCGAAGAATATCGGTACCTCAAGGGGAAGGTTTTCCATCTCCGGGACGGACGATGGGTCGATTCGCTCTATCGCCCCGCGGCGCCGACGCTCGATATCGCGTTTCTCAGCGAGAACTATTTCTCGATCGTCGAGGACGCGCCGGACATCGGCCCCTATTTGGCCCTGGGGCCGAAGGTCACGGTTGTCAGAGGCGGGACCGCGATCTCAATAGGCGCCGAGCCGTTCTCTACCCCCCGAAACAACAGGCCTTCCAAGGATGAACGCTAAGCCTCATCGCGTGCGGCGGTTGGTCCGGACGCTTCTCGGTTCGGTGTTCATGACCGTGAAGGTCACCCACGGCGAGTGTTCCGTATACCGGCGCAGTTCATACTTCCGTTCGCGAAGCAAATCCAGAAGAGCGTTTCCCTGATACTCGCTTACGCCGGAGACGATCAGGCAGCGATGCCTAGTAATTTCAGGCGTCGAGCACAGATCGCGCAACGCCTGGAACGGTAGATTCGCCGCGACCATGTCGTACGGTCGGCCCACAAACCAGCGCGCGGATCCCTCTTGAACTCGAATGCAATGGGAAAGGCGGTTTAATTCAACATTCCGGCGAGTGACAGCCACCGCGAGACGATTCATATCCACCGCCAGAATGTGGGATATCCCTAGGGCCGCGGCCCCAAGCGCAAGTATCCCCGTGCCCGTCCCAAGGTCGAGCAAGGATTGGACACGGCATGATCTGAGCGCTTTCTGCATTTGGCGAAGGCAATGAACCGTGGTCGGGTGCGATCCGTCGCCGAAAACCACCGACGGATCCAGCGCAAGCGCTCCCGGCGGAACATCCCGGTCCGCCGGGGTGAAACGGAGGCGTCCCACGGTGAGGCCCTCCGGAGGCATTCCTTCCTGCCATTCGGCATAGGTGAGCGCATGACGGGACGTGAGCTTCCCCCCGGCTGTGGTTATCACACGTTCGGCATACTCGTCCTGCGCGTCGAGAAAGAACAGATAGTAAAGATCGTCCTCGTTCCACAGGCCGATATATGATTCGGGGGGAGAAGGAATGTCGGCGGGGGCTTCCCCCTGCGCCTCGTATATGAAGAGCCGGGCGTCAGGGGGAATCATTGGAGGTCATCGGAGCGCTGCGCATATGAAGGGATTGCCGCAAATGTCAGAAATCGCCGAGTTCGCGGACCATGCTCACGTAAATGTCGACCGCGTCGAGAAGATCCCGCTTGGCCGCGGCTAGGTCGGCAACTTCAGCCGCTGTAAGATGATCGCGCTCGAGCATGGCGTCAATTCTCGCGTTCACTTTCACTATCTGATCCGGCGACGCAAGTTGTCCTATCCGCAGGCCTTGATCTTCGGGTTCTTCCGGCGCTTCCTCGGGCGGCTCGGCTTCCGCCTCCGCCTCCGCCGTCACAACGGTGGTCTCGGGTTCCGCGGATTCGAGTCGGCCCATCCATTCGTCCATTTCCTTCCACTTGCTGATGGTGGCGGGGCTTACATTGACCGCATCGGCGAGACTCTTATTGGTAATGTTGCCGTCGGCTTTCATATACAGGTTGAAAGCTTTGTCACGAGCCTCTTTCTTCCGCACAACGGGCGCGCTCTCGGCGGACTCGTCGGGTCCGGCCTTCAATTTGTCTTCCCACCCCTCATCGCGTTTCCACCGTCCCACGGTGAGGGGATTGACGCCGACCGCCTGCGCGATCTCCCTATTGGTGATCTTGCCCCCTGCTTTGAGAAACATTTTCTCCGCTTGGTTGCGGGCTTCTTTCTTCATAGCGCTTCCTCCTGTTATATGCGAATGGGGGTATTGATTCGGAGTCATACGACATCATAAGCCTGATATCGTCAGAATAGCTGTCACTCAATCACAGTTAATAAAAATACATAGCACACTCGGATAGTCATTGCAAAAAAAAACGTCATATCACCGACTTTCATACAGCGGTCGATTAACGGTCACCAACATACGCGTCCGGACAAATAATCGAAAGCCCAACGGTTCAGGTTGGGCCGCGCCGTCTCTACATCGGCAAAAGGTAATGGTTCACAGGGTTTGAGGCGGCTCTGCGCCCGGTGAGGATGGAG
>CAYLRL010000104.1:0-15464 GCA_964385875.1 uncultured Syntrophales bacterium | reverse complement strand
CGGCGCGGACGTCGTGGGTCCGGGTTACGCGCAAAAGACACGGAAGAGCATCGGCGACCGCGCACTCTTGTCCCCTCTCACTCCGGGAGAGGGTTAGGGTGAGGGGGGCTTCCGAGCTATTTCTTGTCCGCGTCTTCGTGTTCGAGGGTGCTCAGACGGGCCGTCGTCTTCTCGAGCCGATCGATGAGCGTTTCGATGAAGATCTGGTAGAACTTCGTTTTGAGGGCGGGCGCCTTCTTCTCCATGACCTTGAGATCCAACTTGAGCACGATGCAGCTGTCTCGGGCCACCACGTGCGCGGTTCTGGGCGTTTTGGTGAACGCGCCCATTTCGCCGAAGCATGCGCCGGCCGGGAGGTCGGCGATGCGTTTATTGTTCTTGATCACCCGCACCGCGCCGTTGAGGAGCACGAAAAAGGTGGTGTCGACGTCTCCCTCACGGAGGACGACCTGCCCTTTCTGGTAGCGGATGAACGTGCCGAATCGAGTGAGGTCCTCGATCTCGGCTCGGCTGAAGGGTCTGAAGAAGTCGACTGATTTCAGAAGCTCGGCCTTTTTTGCCGCCTTCATGTCGCGCACCGCGATGAGCTTCCCTTTACGCGCCTGATCAATCGCCTCAGCGAATTCCTTTCCCGAACCGAACCGGAGTTCGGGTTCCTTCTCGAGGGCTCGGTTGATGACGAGCTCGATCCCCTCGGGCAGTTCCGGATTAAGCTTCAGGATGGACGGGGGCGGCGTGTATCGGATGTTGTCCATGAGCTCGTACAGGGTGCGTCCCTGAAACGGTCTCGTGCCGGTGAGCAATTCGAACATCACGATGCCCATGGAGAAGAAATCCGACTGCTCGGTCAAGTGAGCGCCCTTGGTCTGCTCGGGGGACATATAGCTGGGCGTGCCGAGGACTTGCAATTCCACGGTCTTGTCGGTCTGCGTCATGACCGCGATGCCGAAGTCGGTGATCTTGATTCGTCCGTCGGAACTGAACATGAGATTGGCGGGTTTGATATCCCGGTGGATGATCTTGTGCGCGTGGGCAAAATCGAGCGACCGGCAGATCTTCTTCGTAATGCTGAGGACCTTTTCCCAGGGCAGGAGCTTACCCGGTTTGTTGAACGAGGTGAGATTCGGCCCTTCAAGGAGCTCCATCGCGATGTAGCAGTAGTTGCCGTCCTGTCCCACGTCGTACACGGTCACGATGTTGGGATGAATGAGATTCCCGGCGATCTTGGCCTCTTCGAAGAATTTCCCGATAACGAAGCGGAGGTCCTTTTTCTCGTACACTAGGTCGAAACGACGTGTCTTCAGCGCGACGAGCCGGTCGATCATGGGATCGCGCGCTCGAAACACTTCACCCATGTTGCCTCGTCCCAGTGTGCCGAGGATTTCGTATCGCCCCATCGTGGGCGTGCCTTTAGCTTCTTTGAGAACTTCTCGGATTAAGGTGTCGTCTCGTCGGGTCACAATGTATCAGCGTCCTCACTCTGTGACATACGGCATTGTTCCCGCTTCGGAGGGTTTCGGCGGAGCCGATTTCATCCCGAACCGTTTCGCCGCCCGCTCATTATACTCCAGAATACTGCTTCGGGGAAGCGGAACGTAGTGAAAGGGACGCGGGACCACTGCAATTTTGCGGCATCCGCCTCTCCCGAATCCGGCGGCCTTCCCCGGCCGGACCGCCGTCGCCGCCAAGGGGTTTTCTCTGAAAGCTCAACGCGGTCGGTGGTCTTTTCAGGGGCTCAAGTGGTATTGTGCCGGAATGGCGAAATCCGTCGGGACGACGCACGCGGCTCCGACGGGATGGTCGATCCAGAAGCGCTCTGCGCCGCCTGAGGATGTTCCATGCCCTTGTCACGCCTCGTAAAGAATCTATTGAGGACCCAAGAGATTCTCACGGTCTTCATGCGCCACGGATTCGGCGACTTGTTGCAGCGGATGGGTTTGTCCGACTATCTCAAGTCGGCTGCGCGCATGGCCGATAAGGGCGAAGCCGCCCGGACCACCCCTCAACGTCGGTTGCGAAACGCCCTGCAGGAACTGGGCGGCGCGTTCGTGAAGCTCGGACAACTCCTCTCCACCCGACCGGACCTCCTGCCCATGTCGTGGATCGAAGAACTCATACCTCTCCAGGACGATGTCGCGCCCGTCGAGTTCGACCAAATCCGCGCGGTCCTCGAAGAGGATCTCGGACCTCTCGATGAGATTTTCACGTACGTGGATACCGAGGTTCTCGCCGCGGCCTCCATCGCTCAAGTTCATCGAGCGGTCACGAAGGACGGCGACGACGTGGTTGTCAAAGTCCGTAGACCCGGGGTCAAGGCGACCATCCTCAAGGACCTCGACATACTCGACGCGCTCGCGGAACTCCTGGAGGAGCACGTCGAGGAATTGAAGCTCTACAGACCGACGGAAGTTGTGGATGAGTTTCGGACCGCGCTGATGGACGAGCTCGAGTTCAGCCGGGAGGCGAATCATCTCGACCTTTTCCGAGCGGATTTTCTCGATCATCCTCGGATCTTGTTCCCTCGACCGTACTGGGACTACACGACGGACCGGGTGATCACATTGGAACGCATCGAGGGAGTAAAGGTCTCGCTGATCGACGCGGAAAATCCCCACGGGTCGGATCCCGCGCGCGTTGCGCATATCCTTGCGGAGGCGATCATCCGGCAAGTCCTCGAGTTCGGCTTTTTCCACGGAGATCCCCATCCCGGCAATCTCCTGGTGGTGGACGAGGACCGGGTATGTTTCATCGATTGCGGCATGGTCGGACGTCTCACCGAGCGGCTGCGGGAAGACCTGATTCAGCTGGTTTCCGCGGGCGTCAACCGCGACGTGGAAATGATGACGGATGTGCTGGTTCACATGAACGCCATGCCCGAGGGGCTTGACCGCGCCCTCTTCATGCGCGACGCCTCTCTTTTCCTCGAGCGGTACTACCGCGTGCCGTTGAAGAGACTGCGCTTGTCGGCGATTGTGGAAGACTTCACCGCGCTGATCCGGAAATACCGGATTCGCATTCCATCCGATCTGCTCCTCGTGGGGAAGGCCGTCATCACCCTCGAGGGGGTCGGGCGAAAGCTCGACCCGGATTTCGACGCGGTCGCGGTCGCGCAACCGTTCGTCAGTGAAATCATGCTCGAGACGTACAGCCCCGGGGCGGTGGCAAAGAAAGTCTTCCAGGGAACCAGAGAAATCCTCCGCCTGCTCAGAGACTTCCCCTCGGATCTCCGCGAACTGTCGCGGTCGATCAGGGACAATCATTTCCGCGTCGTCGTCGAACACCGGGGTCTCTTGGAAGCATTCCAGGAGCTTGATAAGGCGTCGAAACGAATTTCCATGAGCATCGTCATCGCGTCGATCGTGCTCGCCTCGTCCATCATCGTGATGGCCTCGAGCGAACCGAGATTCATGGGCGTGCCGGTGCTCGGCCTCATCGGATTCGCGCTTTCCGCGGCGCTTGGGCTGTGGCTCCTGGTCTCGATCGTGAGAAGCGGCAAGCCGTGAATTCCTCCGGCCGGAGGACCGGTTGGAATCCGCGCGGCGCTTGCGATTCCGGCGGGGGGAGTTATCATGAGGAGTGAACGTCGATCGACGACACCACACAACGGAGAAAGGACATGTGTGAATCCAACGCCTACTTCGTAGACAAAGACGGAACCGAAAAGCTCATCATGGAAAGCGTCGACTATATCAAGCCGGAAGCCGACTCGGTCACGCTGAGAAGCATATTCGGCGAAGAACGGACCGTACGCGGACGGTTGAAGGAACTCAAGCTGACGGGTCACCGCATTCTTCTCGCCGACGCGGAAGGCGTTCTCCCGTAGATCCGCCTTCCCGCGCGGCTCGGACCGCGGCGACGTCTCGGGGAGATTCCTTCGCCGCGCGCTCCCTACGGGCTGCGGAGGAGCGATTCCGCGCACGGGCGGGCCGAGGCCCGGTCGGCGCAACAGTTCCTAAAAAATTGTTAAACAATATGTAACTTGACAGCGATTCCGACACTTTGTAGAACTTATGGGCAAGGGGAGGAAGAATCGCGCAGCTCAACCCGCTAACTGCACACAAAGAGCGGTGACCATGGAAGCCGTCATTGTCCTCAATGCCAGTTATGAGTTCCTTGGCTTGGTCCCGTGGCAACGCGCCATGACCATGCTCTTCAGGGGAAAGGTTGAAGTCGTCAAGGAATCCGACCGGATTGTGCGGACCGTTTCAAAATCGTTTCGAGTTCCCGAAATCGTCCGCCTCATCAAGTTTATCCGCAAGATCTATCGCCGCGAAGTCCCCTTTTCCCGCAAGAATATCATCACGCGCGACGAGTTCGTCTGTCAGTATTGCGGCCGGAAGTTCGCAACCGGCGAGCTGACCATCGACCACATCATTCCCAAGGTCCAAGGCGGCACGAACGAATGGACCAACGTGGTGGCCTGCTGCAGACAGTGCAACATGAAGAAAGGGGGAAGGACCCCCCGACAGGCAGGCATGCAGCTGGTCAGGCAGCCCTTCAAACCCACCATCATGGAATTCATGAATCTCTATCTGAAGCGTCGGTTCGGCGTCGCGCTCGGCGAAATCCTCGAATTCTAGCCTTTCCGGGCTTGCGTGCGGTCTATGTCCGCGCCGTGAGGCGGCGTTTCAGGCGATTGCTCCGAACGCGATACTCCAGAGCATGTCCGGGGGAACGGACGGCGGAGAACCGCCTGATACCAACGCGCTCTCCAAGAAGTAAGATTAAGGCCCTCACCGCTGCTCTCCCGGCGAGAGAGGGGACAAGATTTTACGTTCACTGATGTTGTACCGTGTCCTCCCCGGGCGGCGCAGCCGCAAGAGGGGTTTTTCACCGAAGCGCCGGTTGATTTCTCAATCTCCGGCGTTCATCCTGTGAAGGCGCGTCGGTATGAAGCGGCGCGCGAAACGCGCGACCGCGCCTCCGCCCGGGCGGCCGCCCGAGTAAGGAATGAGATCTTCGGACGGTCCTCAACATTTTTTGTCCGAAGACAAACTTTTTCTTTTCATTCCGTCCGGATCATGTTAAGAGGGGAGCACTTCTCAACATACTTTTCCATCCCAGTGGAACGCACGAAACGGCCATTTAGATGCCGTTTTCGTGTTTTTATGCTGTACTTCCCTCTTTTCGGACCCCCTCCCCACTCTTACCGGAGACGGACGGCTCTGCCGATCGGCGCCCAACCTCTGAACCCGATCTAAACCTTATTGGTTTCGAAATGTCAAGCTTTTTGTACATAAAACTCGGCACTTGTTCGTTTTTTCTAGAATACGACTTATGCAAACCTAATGCTTATGTTTAAAACCGGGCGCTCCCCGAGCCCCGCTCTCCATATCGTGCGCCCCCCTTTACGCGCGGGTGAGGACGCTCCAGCCACGGCCGGGCGCGCTGCCGCGTTCCTCACTCTTGAACCGGGCGAGCCGGGCGGCCGGCGTGATCCTCGGTTCGGGTTCGCGAAATCTTCCGATACCTGCTATACAATGGCCGTCGTTTTCGATGAGCGTTCAGCTCGGGGGCGTCACGATTGAAGCTCTCTTCCCCAACGAAATCGCCGCCTGAGACAGCGGCCGGCCGGGACCGGTCCGAGTGCGGCGGATACGCGTCTCTTCAGATCGCGTTCCGAGGAACGCACACGCCGGCTCGGCTCATTTTCGTCTTTGCCTTGACCGCGATCGTGTACGCGCTCGTCATCAACGGGTCGTGGACAGCGACCCCTGACAGCGCGCTTTACCTCTCGCTGGGGGAATCGCTCGCGAGGGGCGGCGGATTCGTCTTCAACGGCGAACCGCACACGTTTGTGCCGCCGGGCTATCCGTTCATGCTTGCCGTCGCGGCGAAGTTGTGGGGCGCGAACTTCATCACCTACCGCGCGCTCGCTGCGGTCACCGGCTTCCTCACCGGGGTTCTCGGGTATCTGCTCATCCGCCGCATATGCGGCCGCGATACCGCGCTGGCTGTAGGCGGCGTTTTCGCGCTCAATCATGTGCTCCTCCATAATTCGACCCTCACGCTGGCCGATGCGCCCTTTGCGCTGTGGACGATGATCGCCCTGCACGCGACGGTCACCTCGGGACGGATGAAGCCGGGGATCCCGGCGGTCCTTATTGCGGGGCTCACGTTCGGGCTCCTGCCGCTCATTCGAATCAACGGATTGGGCGCGCCGATCGCGGCCGCAGTTTTTCTGTTTTCCGCGTGGTCCGACCGGCCCGGAAAGCGGCGGATCATCTGGATCGCGCTGTTCCTTTTGATCGCGTTCGCCCCGTTCGGTTTGTGGCAAGCGTGGAAAACCACGGTTCCCCGCTCCTTCGGCGAAGCGGACTATGTGACGATGGTGACCGGTCGGAGTCTCGCCGGGTATGTCGATCTGCTCAGGACTGCGTTGTGGGGATATTTCGCGGAGACGAACTATTTCATTTCCGGCCTCGTCATCAGGACGGGCTTTGTGGAATTGCTCCTTCCTGCCGGCGCTATCTTCGGGGGCGCGCTCGCGTTTCTGCGCGGAGATCGGTTGTTCGTCCCGTTGGCCGCGATTCAGTACTGCGGGCTCATGTTGTCGCCGGCGGGGAGCCGGTATTTGATCTTTCTCGGACCTGCTCTCTATCTTTTCACCGCGCTCGGTCTGTATGAGGTGTGCCGCCGCCTGAGAACGCGATTCACGGGATTTCCCGACCCGCGAAAGGTAACGATCGGCTTCTTCATCGCGTTCGGTCTGCTCAACGCCGCGCATGATCTGAAGTCCGTCGTTCGGGCGCGCTCGTATCTCGAATGGAACGGACCGCAGTCAGAGCGAAGTCTGCCCTTTTTCGAGGCCGCGCGCGTGCTCAGACGCCAACCGCGGGACCGTGCGGTTTTGACAACGCGGCATCGGATCGTTCATTATCTATCGGGGGCGCGCACGGTCCCGCTCATGAGGTCGGGGGTCGCTGAACACGACCTGTGGGTGGACGATCCGGAACTCGTGCTGGAACTGACGCGGAAGCGCAACGTGGGATTCCTCTTCGCGGACTTCAAGGACCGCGCGCTTTACGACCGGGTAATCGCGGCGCTCGAAGGCGCCGGATACGCGGTAACGGAGATACCGGGCGCGACCAGCTCGGTCAGGTATCGGCTGTATCGCATCGCGGACAAAGGACAAGGCGCTTGAAGGAAGCGGGATTGCGGCTGGACGTCATCGGATTCGGCTCGTTGAACCTCGACGAGTTCTGGGAAGCCCCCCGGCGATTTCTGGAGGAGCGGGACCTGCGCCCCGGAGAAGAATATGTAAAGGACGTGGGGTGGTTTCTGAAGACCTACCCGGCTTTGCGGTCGGTGGGCCGGCTCAAGGCCGTCGATCCGGGCGGATCCGCTGCCAACATGGTCGCGGCAATGCGCAGGATGGGATTTCGCACCGGTTTTTACGGTGTAACCGGAAGACGCGACGCTGACAAGATGCGCCTGCACGAATTGGGGGAGCCCGAAGACCTGCATATTCGCCTGTCCGGGACGCCCGCCGGCCGTTGTCTGGCAATCATCGACAAGGACGATCCCGGCAGGGATCGCGCGCTGTTGATCGTTCCCAACGCCAATGACCTGACCGGCGCCGATGACATGGATGTGCGCTGTTTCGAAAGCGCTCAGTGGGTTCATCTCACGTCGTTCGTTTCCTCGGTCCCGTTGGAGGCGCAGGTGAGCCTGGTCTCACGGCTCTCCGAACGCACCAAGGTGAGCTTCGATCCGGGCGCGGTCTACGTATCCAGGGGATTCGACGCGCTCGAGCCGATCCTCCGACGGACCGAAGTCCTGTTCGTCACGGAGGAGGAACTCGAAGCGCTCACCGGATTCCGACGCGTCGAGCCCGCGGTCGAACGCGTCCTCGAATGCGGCGCGGCCGTGGTGGTCGTTAAGATGGGCGAGCGGGGCATTGCCGCCTTCCAAAAGGGCAAATCCTTCCACCGACCGCCAATACGCCCGAGAGTCATGACCGACCGCACGGGCGCGGGCGACGTGGCCGCGGCGGGGTTCATCGCCGGAATTCTCGAAGGGATCGGCGTGCGGGGGAGCCTCGAACTTGCGGCCGCCGCGGCTTCACGAAGCATAGAAGGATTCGGGAGAAGTTCCTATCCCGACCGATCCTTTTTTGATAAGGTTGTTTCCCCCCTGAAAACAATCGAAATGATTCCCCGAACGTAGCGTCGCCTCGAGCGACGATCGCGTCGCGTTCGCGCATGGGAGGTTGGAGATGGCGCCGGATCGGAAACGAGTCTTCGTCACCGATTGTGAAGGTCCTATCACCAAGAACGACAACGCGGCCGAACTCGCCGACACCTTCATCGCGCAGGGCGACCGCTTTTTCGCGAAGATCAGCCTGTACGACGATTACCTGGCCGAGGTGGTCCGTCGCCCCGGATACAAAGCCGGCGACACGCTCCGTCTTATATTGCCGTTCTTCCGCGCGTACGGGCTCGACGACGAGAGCATCCTCAAGTTCTCGCGGCACAACATCGCGATGATCCCCGACGCGGACGCCATGCTCCGGGAGGTCGCCGAGATTGCGCCGGCGTACATTGTGAGCACCAGCTACTCACCATACGTGAAAGCGGTCTGTGAGGCGATCCGCTTTCCTTTTGCCAACGCCTATTCCACCGAAGTGAACCTCGACAGGTATACGATCGTCCCGGAGGAGCGGAACCGTCTGAAGGAGATCGCCGCGGAGATTCTCGGCCTTCCCGACTTCACCCTGCCGTCGGGCGCCTCATCCGCCGAGGATCTCTCCGACGCGGACCGAGAAACCGTCACCAGGCTGGACGAGATTTTCTGGGCGGAATTGCCCCTCATGGAGAGTTACGCGATGGTGCGCGAAGTTAATCCGATCGGCGGTCGGGAAAAGGCTCGAGCCGTCGAGGAGATTGCGGCTGCAGAGCGCGTGAGCCTCAACGACGTCATCTATGTGGGGGACAGCATAACCGACGTGGATGCGTTTCGCCTGGTGCGCTCATCGCGCGGCATGACCGTATCCTTCAACGGCAACGACTGGGCCGTCCGGGAAGTCGATTTCGCTGTGACCGCGCAGAGCGCGCTCCCCATCGGTTGGCTTGCCGACCTCTTCCTGAACAAAGGCGTCGAGGGCTTTCAGGATCTCCTGGTGACGCGGGTCACCCCGGACAATATGGCCGCCGTGTCCGCATCGAGTTCGCGTGTGAGAAAAGAAGTCAGAACCGAGAAGATCGGAAGCCTCGGATAGCCGATACGCGCGGGCTAGTGCACGTACGGGATGAATCGCCAGGTTCGTTTTCGGTACTCGTGGTATTCGGGGAATTTCTCGGCGAGAATCTCTTCTTCCTGCACGGACTTGTACACGTAGAGAATCGTCAGCGCCAACCAGAGCGGGATAGCGAAGACGCTCCCCCACATCATAATCCATCCGAGCAGCGCCAGAATGACGCCGGTGTACATGGGATGCCGAACGTGCGCGTAGATGCCGTCGGTGACCAGCGTCCCGCTTCGCCGTGGGGCCGCGTACACGCGGAAGTTGCGGTCAAGGCCGCGAAAGCTCAAAAAGCCGAGCGCCAGACCGATCAGTCCGAGCGCGACCCCGATGCCGATCACCACCGAATCGGGCGCGCGATGCGCGGCGTAGTTCTCGACCGGGGCCAGAAACAGCGCGATAAATCCGCAGGTCACGTAGGAACGGGTAGTCCACTTGAGGTCCTCGCCGCGTCGGTGCGGATCCATATGGGGACGCGTCAGGCTGAAGGGCCCCGTTTCCTGCTTACCCCGCTCGAGGAGGAGATGATAAAGGAGCCCCCACCTGAGGTGATAGACATTGGCAAAGCCGTACTTCCTCAGCGCGACCGCGACCATCGGCGAACGATGCCCCGAAAAGCAGGTGACGAGCACCGGTCGATCCTTCGGGCGGGAGTCCGCGTCCGCCATGACCCCCGATCCCCAGGGGTAATTCTTGGCGGACTGCATGCGATTCCAGTAGAATTCAGGCTTCGTGCGGACATCCACTACCCAGGTGTCGGCGGGCAACTCCTTGATCCGCCAGGGAGGAATGCTCTTCACGCCGGCGGCCATGGTCACCAATTCACCCCCGAGGGTAAGGCTCAGCACTTCCTGGAGAAGCCCCGACCGTCCCATTTCGATGCCCTGCGCGGCCTCTTCCTGCCGCGCCTGCCGCACCAGTTCAATGGTATGCGCGATATAGACGATCACCAGAAAGATCCACGCTGCCCACGCGTAGCCGCTTCCCGTGTAGAGACAGAGCGCGGCCAAGCCGAAGACGAGCGCGGTGTGGAGCGGATGGACCAAGTACGAGCCGTGCACCCGGCTGAAAAGATGACCGTCACGCTCCAACGAGGGAATGAAGCTGAAATAGGTAACGATCGACGTGAGGGAATAGATGAGGAGAAAACAGGCGACGCCGCCCAACAGGAACAAACCTATGAGCCCGGCCGGGCCGAAGTTCGCCGTCTCGAACCCCGTATGGAGGCCTGCGGCGATTACGACGAGCGCGCTCAATCCATAGGTGAGCGCGGACATGAGCGGCCTGCTGCTATCCATGCGAATTCCTGCGTTTCTTGACGACGAGCCGCCTCCAAGGGTCTTCCGGCGCTGTTGTCGTTTCTTCCTTTTCGACCGGAAAAGGCGCGCCGAGATCGGTGTACGTCCTTCTCCATCGTGTCACGTCGGAGTTGATATCGGTCAATCGCCCGCTGGGCGGCCGTTAGCGATTCTTCATCCGTCGCAGCTTCTTGAGGAGCCTTTTGCGAGCGGCCATGGCCTTTCTCTTTTTCTTGACGCTCGGCTTCTCGTACGCTCGCCGCTTCTTGGTCTCGGTCAGGACACCCGATTTCTGGACCTGTTTCTTGAAACGCTTGAGCGCGTTTTCAAACGGTTCGTCTTCCCGGACAAAAACTCCAGGCATGTACGGACACTCCTTTCGCAACACTTGTCATGAGACGGACTCGCCCGCCGAATGACCGCCGGAGCTCACGTGACGAAAGCCCCGAGCGTTTTCGCCCGGCGCGCAGTCCACGGTTCACGATGTGTTGAATCGATGGTAACCGTTCACCGGGAGAGCGATAAACCCCTGATATCTCGATGGGGGAGGCTTGGAGGGGGAGATGAGTCTCCCCCTCCATTCTCACCGGGCGCAGAGCCGCCTCAAGCCCGGTGAACCATTACGATCGATGATTACTGAACGCGACATCGCAGCGCGTTCGCGCCGCGTGGCCTTATACGGTATGCGTTAAAAACGAGTCTTTTCTCGGATGGAAGTATCAAATCCCTTCTTAACGCCGTCTATTCGGCAAAGGGTCGTCACCGACATAGAGGCCGATCGACGTTCGGGGATCGGGAACTCAGAATCCCGTTCCACCGTATCTCCTAACCGTAAAACATTGCTTCCCACGCGTCAAGATAAATTCATCGAGCCCGAGGAACACCGTAATTCCGCCGGCGCTCTTGCTCACCTCCCCAGGGCGATCGCTTCCAATTCGGCCTGAGCGGACGGATCCTGATACTTCTCCGGGTCGTTCAGGTAATCGGTGACGATCTCCCATTCCTTCGGGTCCATGACATCCTCGAGCATGGGCAGCCCAACCGACTTGAACGGAATAAGCCGCAAAAAATCGACTCCCGCGGCTCGAGCGGCTTCCGCTCCGCCCTGCTCCCGATCCAGGGCCACCACCACGGTCTTGCATGATACGCTCGACAAACCCTGCCGCGCGACTTCATGCCTGACCTGTTCCAGCGCGACGAGCTTGCTGTCGAACCGCGTCACCAGATCGTCCACGAGCGCGATCTCATCGCCGGACGCAAGCTCGCCCTCGACCAGCGCGTGTTCGCCGTACTCGGCGATAACGTTGCGAAACGATTCCAACGACTTGACCCCTTCCATCTTGCGGGTGAAGCCTGCGGGGATGTCGCCGCACAGCGCGATCCCGGCCGCAATGGGCACTCCCGCCATCGCGACGCCGATAACGCGGTTCACCTCGGGCGCCTCCTCGCGGATCAAGTCGGCGAGGCTCCGGCAGACGGCCTCGAAGACCCGAGGGTAGGACGCCAGCGGCCGCAACTGGATATAGAGCGGACTGTACAGACCTGATATGAGTTTCCACCCCTTCGGGTTGTCTCGGTGGAAGGTTCGGATCATTCGACGCTCGTACAGCATGGCGACGATCGATCGCGTCGCTTCTTCTCTCTCCGCGGCCGTGGACATGGGCTCTCCCTCCAGAGTTTGTCGACGGGGTAGAATTGAGTCGGCTCATCCCGTTCGATGCGCTCGGACGTCAACTGATGACTTGTAGGGCGCCCGAGTTCGTTCGTCAACCGCGATCGACGCCCGGCGCAAAGGCCGCCTGCGCACGTCACGATTGACCTTACGTTTCACGCTCACCGTCGGATTATACAGCGCGGTAGAGCTCACGCGGCGCCCGAAGCCCGTCCGTTCGGCCTTCCGACGCGCTCGAACTTGTTGACTCGGTCTTTCCGTGAGGGGTATGGTACATCGTCCGCTTGACTTGACACCTTTTTGGGAGCGTCACACCTCAATGCTTACCGGTACGGACATTCTTATCATCGGCGCAAGAGCCGGCGGATACGGAGAATCGATCGCTCGGGAGGCGGTGCGAGCCGGAGCGCGCGTTTTTGGAACCACCCTGAATCCTTCCGATCCGCAGGAACGTGAGTTCTTCGACGTGATCGGCGCGCGCCTCATCGATATACCTCTCCGCTTCGACGGAGACCGACGGCCCGACGCGTTTCGAGCCTTTGATGAGATCGAGGCGTACCTGAAATCCCAGGGGGTGGAGCATCTCCACGCCGTGATCCACGCTGTCGCCGGAGGGTTCCCGCGGCAGCCGGCGGTCATGAAAGCCGTCGGGGACATACTCAAGGGTAAATACGACTTCTCGGACATGGCCACCGCGGTCAAACGAAACGTTTACTACGTGAACGCCGGTTCCTTCGACGACACCGTGAGGGGTATGCGCACCGTCTGTGACGATCTAACCCAATTCATTGCGCTCACCTATCGCGGCGACCTCCCCTACTTCATCGCAGACACGAAACGGCACCTCGAGAAACTTTCCGAACGTCTCGCCGCCGAGGGTAAGCGAACCCTGTGCGCGGCGTTTCCCGAAGCCTGGACCCAGTCGTCCCAGTTCTTCACCGGTATCGAGATAGCCGTCATTCATCATTATCTTGAGCATCTTCGGGACGCGAACTCGGTTCGGGAGGATCTCGAGCCGGCATTCAGCAACATGAAGAAATCCTTGGACCGGATTGAGGGGCTCGAGGACGTCCTGGCCGGCATGAGGAGCTTCATAACCGATCAATGGCGGCATGTGGGTCCCGGGTCCGATCGTTCGGAAATTCATGTCATGGTTCAGGATCTCTTCGGCCGCATGCGCTCGGATGGGACCTTTCCCACGCTGAGGCGAGCCGTCGAGGCCGTCTCCGAATTCGTTCGGGAGGCCTGCGGGATTCGGCTCGTCAACGATCTGATTCCGGACGGGAATTGGCGGCCCGGCGACATCCGGCAATTGCGCTATCCGGACCTCACCGGGACGACGGAAATCAAGGAGGCGCCCCACGCGGTCAAGGTCCGATGCGCGCCCACGTCGCCGAGGAATTGGATCACATTCGAGAAAGATGAGATCCGGAGCACCCTCAGCATGTACGGTGAGGGTTTTCTCTTTGTGGATCGGGTTGTGGTCGACGCGCGAGGGCTACGGGATGGAGGCGTCGGGTTGGGCTCGTTCGTTGTTCCCGGTCCGGACGAAAATCCGATCATGCGCGATCATTTCGTCGGATTGCCGCTCTTTGGGGGACACCTGCAAATGGAGGCGGTGGCCCAATTCGGCACGTTCATGATCCTCAAAGCCCTTGAAGGAAAGAATGTGGTGCCCATACTTACGGGAACGGTATTTCCCGATCTCAACACGATGGCGCCCCCGGGAGAGAAACTCAGCATGATGGGTATCCTCCACATACCGTCCAAGCGCGAATTGGAGCTCGAGGCGTTCATCGAAAACAGATACGGCCGCTCTCGAGGCGTCATTCGGGGAATGATCCTCAGTGACCGAGTGATGAAAAAGATGGTGTCGTCTTTTTGATATCCGTTCCGAGAACCGGGGGATAGAGGCGAATCAGCCTTGTTCGCCGAAGCGCTGTCCGTCGCGCGGCAATGAAGCGGCACGTGAGGCCCCATGACCTCCAACCGATGGGAAATGAAACGGTCCGAGCAGAAGGTCCGTGAACTCGAACAATTGCTCTCGGACGTGGGACGGCGAACCGTCCTTCTGCTCTGCCACAATAATCCGGATCCCGATTCCATCGCGGGCGCGCTCGGTATGCAATGTTTGCTCAAGAAGACCTTCGGAGTCCGTTCCGTGCTCGGTTACGGCGGCGTGATCTCACGCGCGGAAAACAAGGCGATGGTGCAGCGGCTCAGGATCGATATAACCCGCCTGACCGAACTCGACGCCTCGCGCTACTACGGGATCGGGCTCATCGACGGTCAGCCCGCCACCGGCAACAACCTGCTCGAAAACCGGAATGAAGCGCCGCTCATCGTCATCGATCATCATCCGCGTCGAAAGTACACCGCCAAGGCGCATTTCCATGATGTCCGCCCCCAGTACGGCGCGACCTCGACGATCGTCACCGAATACCTGCTCGCCGCGGGCGTGAAGCCCAACCGTTCTCTCGCCAACGCACTGTTCTACGGCATCAAGACGGATACCCACTCGTTGATCCGCTCCAAGACCAGGGAGGACTTCCGAGCGTATCAGTATCTCGGCCCCCTGACAAACCCCCGCATGGTGGCGCTGATCGAGAATCCCTCACTCTCCCATGAGCATTTCATCGAGTATCATCGCGGTCTGTCCCGCGCCAACCTCTATCGGGACATCAGCGTATCGTATCTGGGAAAGATCGGTTCGGAAGCGATCATACCGGAACTCGCCGACTTGCTGCTCCGCATCGAGGGCGTACGCTGGTCGCTGTGCATGGGACGCCTGAACGATTTGATGATCCTCTCGCTGCGATCCACGTCGAAAACCTACGGCGCCGGACGGGTTATCAGACGACTCGTCGGAAAGAACGGCTCCGCCGGAGGGCATCGAGACATGGCCGGCGGACAGATCAGCCTCGAGGGTATGAACAAAGCCGAAGTCGACCGCCTGGCCGGCGATCTCGTCCGAGGATTCCTCAAGCTCATCGACAGGGAAGGCATCCATGCCAAATCGCTCGTCACCGGCGAACCCGCCGGCGAAAACGTGAAGAAGTAGAGTTAGAGAGGATGAGGAATCGAGGAAGGGCGCTTTTTGAAAAAGGCTCCCTTCCCCGAACGGCGTCCCGTAAAACCATCAATATTGCACGTATAGCGAGTGTCTGTAATTTTGTCTTAATGGAGCAGGTTTGACTATTCTTAGTTCCACGGTCAACAACCCAATTCAGGGCGCGTGCCGGCCGGTCTA
>CAYLRL010000103.1:0-15511 GCA_964385875.1 uncultured Syntrophales bacterium | reverse complement strand
CGCCGACCCGGACCGGGCTCAAAACGATCTTTCTCCGCACTGCAGAGGACTCTCCGCCAAACAGATGGTCGGGGTTGAACTCGAGGGTCAGCGCGGCCAGGGAGAGCTCGTCCGCAGCGGTTATGAAACCGATGGACCCTCTCGCGACGACGTCGCCGGCAGCCGCGTCCACGAACTGTTGATTTCCACATTAAATTAAATAAGCTCAATTGTTTTGATTATTTGGGATATGCTTGGTGGTTTTTCGGACTGTATGGACCGGGCTGGATTGTCCGACCCGGGGATTGGTTGTTCAAAAAATTGCGGTGGCTGCGAGTCTGACGTGCTCTGCGCTGACGATAGCGGAGTGGCTGTTTGCCGCTGCGATGAGGGCGTGTCGTGCCAGATTGTTTGCTTTCCTGATGTAACCGTTCACCGGGAGAGCGATAAACCCCTGATATCTCGATGGGGGAGGCTTGGAGGGGGAGATGAGTCTCCCCCTCCATTCTCACCGGGCGCAGAGCCGCCTCAAGCCCGGTGAACCATTACTTCCTGATTAATTCCCTCGATGCCTGGTGGACGTCCGTAACGGCCGTATGGTCAAAGAAATTCCCTTCGTCTCTTACAATTACAGCGCTTCTGTTGAACTGAACTGGACAGTGTGACCAGGACTGAGCTATACTCCATAAGCTCCACAAGCGGTTGCACGTTGCCGCGTTAAGACCGGAAACGTGGGGACTCTCTTATTCAATCGCGCGCTTCACCATCGCGGGGAGACGAGAAGTGGCAGTAAGAATAAAGGTGGCTCAGTCGAGTTGGGATCTGGATGAATTATACAAGTTGAGGCATAAGGTCTTTGTTGAGCAAGGGAAGTTCCTTCCCCCAAGAGACGACAAACGGCATTTTGATCGCTTTGATTCCTTTCCGACAACCACCAATATAATTGGAATTAGCGATGGATATCTAATTGCCGGTGTTCGTTTGACCGAAAGCTCCTCGGTCGGACTGCCTACGGATGACTTCTTCGACTTCAGTCCGTTCCTGCCCAAAGACAACGCCAAAACGGGAAGCGGCAGCATGCTCTGTGTTGAGCAAGCGTATCGACATCAGAGCAGACTTACGTCCTCCATGATGGGAATGTTCTATTATCTTGCAAGACTTCGCGGATTGACCCATATCGTCGGGGCCGTAAATCCTAATATTGCTCAGGCCTTTGTCAAGACCGGCTATGAATTGGTTGCGCCCAAATGTTTTCACAAGTCACATGGATTGGAAGGCAGACCGATTATCCTTGACACGGAGAAGTTGACCGATAGGTTTATTCATTTCGCTCAAATGCAGAATATCGAGCGTTTCCTCGACAACTTCGACCGGCAATTCCATAGCGCAGGCGAAACTATCATTCAGAAAGACACTCATGGGGATGTAGCCTATGTCGTGGTCAATGGGAGGGTCACCATGCTTCAGAAGGGCCCTGGCGTTAGTAGCGTGGAACTTGACGTGGGTTCCCTTTTCGGCGAATTGGAGCTGATCACAGGTAGGCCAAGGGCTTTCGATTTCGATGTCATTGCCGAAACAGATGTTGATTTGATGGTTATCGATAGAACACGGTTGTTCGAAAAACTCAGAGAAGATCCCGAAAACGCCGTCAAACTGCTCCGGCTATTATCGGATCGGATAGTTCTTACGAGATAGTGCGGGCGTCCCAGGAAGCATAATCCGGCAGGTAAGAACCCGCCGCGGAGGTAAAGAAGTGGCGGCGCTTGCTTTGGCGTTTCCGTCGTAACAAACGCCGCCTCGTTCCTGCCGAATAAAGCCTCCTTGTGATCTCCCTCTTGCCCGCTGGTTCTACATCAACAAAGTGGGCCTTTCCACCTTAACCCCCTGTCCGGATTATGGCGTCCATAACCTCACACGAGCCGGCGTGTCACGTCTTATGTCTGGGATTCTTGGTACGAGGCTCAACCCGTGCTACTTCGCCTTTTCTCCGGGAGGGCCGGCGACCAACAGACGAATCGCGCTGATCTTCCCATCCTTAACTTTGTAAAAGACTGTCACAGTCCGAGTCATCACATCATTTGACTTGCGGTCCTTGTAGGTTCTGGCGCCTCGCACTGCCACAGTGTCGCCTTCGGCTATCATCTCATCAACCCTGACCTTGAACCATTCCGCCTTCTGTTGCCACAGCCTCTTCACCGCTTCATAGTGCTTCTTCACGTTTTCCTTGCCGCGCACTTCTCTGGTCCCGCTGACCGGTGACTGCCAGCCGGTTTGTAGTTGTATCAGAATATCCGGATGAGCGTACTTCTCCACGGCGTCCACGACGTTCCCGGTGCTCAGTGCGCCGTTTTCCGCGCTCTTCTTGCCGTACATTGCACCGATCCATTTGAGCACAATCTCCCGGGCGGTCTCCTCTCCAGCCATAGCCACGCCCACTCCGGAGCATACGACACAGGACAGAAGAACAGCTATTACACACACCGCCACCTGAGATCGTCTGTTGTTTTGACCGGTTTGCGTCGCGTCATCAAAAATCGGCGCCATACCCATGGGTAACCTCCTTATGAAACTCTTTTTGTGTAGAGTCTGTCACGGGATTAATTCCAAGATCTCACGAGCGCCCGTTCTTTTGGGAAAACTTCCGATCTTCTAATGGATTTCGGTCCACGAATCCGCGCGGCCGTGCTTGGAACGAGGGCTACCCGTTCCAATTCCCACCTTTGTGCCGGAGCAGTGGCTCGCTGTAAGGGATCCGAGTATATCAAACCCTCGCCCTCGCAGTCAACGGTGACAATGGAAAAGACCAATTCTTCGCAAGACTATCGCACCTTCGCGGGCATGAGGACGGCGCGCCGTGGGCCGAACACCGCATCGACGCCCGGCTCGAACATCTAACAAAAACTCAAGAGGTCGAGGAGTCAAATCATGATTTTGTGATCAGCAAGGACGTCAATCTCAGCGACGGTCGGTACCGGAAACTGGAGTGGTACGAGTCCGGATTATTCGCCAGTCTCGCGTTCCGGTGGGGGGGGTCGGGATCCAGGCCCAACGATGCCCCCAGACCCGATCCCCGTGACAATGCGGACAACGCTCCGGCCTGGGCCACGCAAACTAACGACCATGCTCCACACTCCTTGATGGAAGCACAAATAAAGAGTATCATCGGAACACCTTTGAAAGGGCCTCCGGGCCCGTACGTGGCAAGGCCGGTAGCTTCCTTAAGCCACCGCCCTTTTTTCACGGTCAAAATATTCCGATAATCACTTCCACCAGGGCAATCTATTCTGAAAATCTCACCTCAATTCAGTCAGTACAGTCTGCCATCCTACAACGAGCGGATCGTCGGTATCATGGGTTCGGGAATTCGTCATTCTCCGCAATCCGGCGCTCGCACATCTCCGAGGTTCCCGACCATTGGCGGTCGGTCGGCCTCCGGGGAGCGCTCCTCGGCATCGGTATCATCGGCGACGGCAAAAGGCAACGCCGGATGAGCGCGACACTGCCCCGATCCGTGTCGACGGGGGCCGAGTCTTTTCGCTCGCCTCACCGGTCATCATCAAGGAACCCCCAAATCATACGGTTGAAAGCTTCTCAGGTCGGCGCTCTTCTGATATGGTTGCTGCCCGACCTGCACGGATGGAGGTATAACAAGGGTGATCCACGCCCGCATTCTCGAGCGATATGTCTTTCGGGAAGTCGCGACGTCGTTTCTATTTTGTTTCGCGGTTTTTCTCGCGGCCGGATTGATCGCCGGTTTTTTGCCGTTGCTGCAACGGGGCATGGAAACGGGCATGGGTCTGACGATCATCCTGTTCCAGGTGCTGATCAATGCGCTTCCGGGGGCCCTCGTGACGGTTATGCCTCTCTCGATGACCATCGGCATTCTCCTCGGGCTGGGGCGCATGTCCGGGGACAATGAGATCGCGGCGTTGAAGTCTTCGGGGGTTTCGATCCTCCGGCTTGCGCCGCCGGTCATAGGTCTGGGTATCATCTGCGCTGGTTTGTCCTTGGCGTGCACGCTGATTCTGATACCTCGGGGGATTTCCGAGGGCCGGAGGCTCACCTACGAAGCGGTCACCTCACATGTGGGCGCGACTATCGAAGAGCGAACAATCTTCGACAAGTTTCCCAACGTGATCATCTATGTGGAGTCGATCGACCCGGGAGACGGGATTCTCTCAAACGTTTTCATCGAGGACTCGTCCAAGCCGACCGAAATCCGCTCCATCCTAGCCCGCAAAGGACGAATCGCAGCTGATTCGCAACGGCAAGCGCTCGTTATGGATCTCAAGGAAGGGACGATTCTGACTTCGAACGAGCAGGGGGAATCGATCGGGAACGTGGTGTTCGAGAGTTCGCGTTTCAAGTTCCCGTTACCGGCCCCGAACGACGCTCTGACGGAAAAAAGCCTGGAGGAAATGAGCATAGCCGGTATTCTGGAGCGCATAGAGGAGGCGCGTCGCAAGGAAAAGACGTGCCCTCCCGAGCATAAGGAATATTATCAGCGCACGCGGCGGCTGGCCTGGATGATCATAACCCAGCGATTCACCCATCCGATGGCGTGCGTGGCATTGGCCCTGACCGCATTTCCGCTCGGCGTGATCAATATGGGAAAAAGCCGCTTGAACAATGTTTCGGTGGGGCTGGTGGCCGTGTTTCTTTATTACGCCGCCGTGTTGACCGTCGAACGAATCGCTCGGTCGGGACTGGCCCCGCCCCAAGTGATCCTGCCCGTCACGCCGATACTTTTCAGCGTTGTCGCCCTCTATCTGATTGCCTGTGTTCGACGGGAGCGTATTCCGTTCTTCATGCGGAAGCTCCGGGCGATCCTGCACGCGTTTCGGCGACGACGCGGCTAATCGCCATAGCGGACACCATGAACGATCCCGAGCGAATACCCGATCGCCCGGCCGTATTCGAGGTAAGACCGTTATGAACCGCACCTCTTCTCTTGAACGAAAGATGCTGACCTACTTCGGACTGATCGCCGCCGCATCGCTGTTGATAACGGTGGAGTTCCTGTTCGCCATCCATTCAGCCGCGCCGGACCCTCACGAGATCGTGTCCGAACCGTTCTTCTCCGACGCCGTCGGTCGCTCGTTGATCGAGGGGCTCCATTCGCTGCGGAACAAGGCCCTGCTCATGTTTGTGGTGCAGGTTGCGGTGACGCTCACGGTCCTGATTATGTTCATGCGCCGCATAACCGGACCGCTCGAACATATGGTCGAGACGTCGCGAGTGATCTCCGAAGGCGACCTGAGCCGAACGATCCAAACCAGAAGCGCGGACGAAATCGGTCTGCTCGGCGAGACCATCAACGGACTCACCAGCAACATCCAGGAGTTGGTGGGATTCGGTCTGTCAACGGAGGCGTCCATTCGGCCGCACCTCGACGAGATCCGAGAAGCCGCCGGGGACAATCCCGACGTCGCGGATAGACTGGATCAAATCGACGCCCAACTCGAGGGCTTCAGCGACATCATGCACAGCTTTACGCTCTTTCCCGACCCGCTCTCCCGTCGAGCGTCCGAAAAGGCGTCCTGATCATGGAGTGGACCGCGCTCCCCGTCGGGATCGTCATTGCAACCCTCGCAACTATGGTCGGAATCGGAGGAGGCATTCTCTGGACTCCCTATCTGATTTTCGTGGTGCGCCTGGATCCGTCCCAAGCGGTTCTGACGTCTCTTCTCATTCAAACCGCGGGTATGGGATCGGGCGGCGCCGCTGCGCTCATTCGGAAAAAGGTGAACATCAAATTCGCGGCGGCCATCGCGGCTGCGGCGTTTCCCGGTGTAGCGGCGGGGGTCGCGCTGAAAGAGGTCGTCAATCCCGATTCACTCGTCTTCCTGCTCGGCGCGGCGTGTATGGCGACGGCCCTCGTGTTCGTGACCGCTCGGGAAGAATACGCGTTCGTTCCCACCGGTGAGGTGTCGTTTCGAGCCGCCGCTCCCTATGCGTGGATCCCGCCGACGCTGTCGATCCTTACGGGGCTCCTCTCCATCGGCGTAGGCGACTTCCTCGTGCCGATACTGAGGAATCGCCTCGGGATGAAGATGGACGCGGCGATCGGCTGCTGCCTGATCGTTATGTGCTTCAACGCGGCCCTGGCTTCAACGCTGTACATAATCAGCGGGCAATCGTTCCCGGGGACGTACGTCTGTTGGGCGACGGCCGGAGTGGTAATCGGAGGACAGTTGGGACCACGCTTGGCGGCGAAGATTCCGGACCAAACCTTGAAGGAAATTTTCATCTACGGCTTGTCCCTGGTAGGGGTGCATGTTCTTTTTAACGCGTGACGGCAGCGCGGCTGATACGGCTTCCGAGCACGACGGTCAGGGCCCCTCGTATTGGTTCACCGGGCTTGAGGCGGCTCTGCGCCCGGTGAGCGCTTACGGCCCCTCTTTGCCGGTCGAACTCACTGCGGCCCATCCGGGACGCTTTGCGGCCGGCGGTTGTTCAGGGCAAAAAAAGGCCCGGTCGAGCCGGGCTGAATAGGGTATGGTTGTTCTTGCGACAGGATCTTTTATTGCATAAAGAGTGATGGTTGTCAAGCGTACCAAGAATCAACGTGCATTAACCAGGCCAACATCGCGGTTTTCTGGATAAAGCTGCCTCGCCACGATGTCGGCCGCGCGCGTGACCCGCTCGCCGCGACTCGCCGCACAAATCGCCCTTCCCCTCCTCGGTCTCAGCCCCCTTGCGCCTCTCCCGAAGAACAGGTATGGGTAAACGGAGGGAGGTGGGCCCGCGCCGGCCCGTCTCATTCGTCCGATCATCATGCGGGTTCGGCGGAGCAGGCGACGGGTCGCGATGCAAACGCCTCGGTTCGTCATGCGGCCGGCGACGGCCGCGGGGTCTGTCCCCGTCCGTACTATCACGGCGGAACCTCCTATTTGCTGGAAATCCCGCTATCATCATGTATGCTAGCGTAGGTACGGTTCAGTGCGTCCTGCGGAACCGCTCAAGTGGAAATCTTTGCCGAACGGCTTAGGAGATGCCTCTGCGCCGGACGCAGCTGCGCGTGGGAAGGCGTGAAGAAAAGGAGTGGGCATTTATGCGAGAAATCACGGTATGTGTGGGAAGCGCCTGCCATCTCAAGGGATCGCACGACATCATTGCGTATTTCAAGGAAGCGATCAAGGAGGCGGGCCTCGAAAAGGAAGTGGAGCTGAAGGGGACTTTCTGCATGGACCAGTGCACCGACGGAGCGAATCTGCTCATCGACGGAGAAATTTTCCATGCCAACAGTTCCGATGACGCGCGGGAAATATTCGAGCGGGAGATTCTAAACAAACGCTCCTGAACCCTTATTACCGAGGGAGGATGACCATGAGCGCCGACCGGTCCGCGATCAAACCCTGGAGAAGCTTAAAGGATTTTATGTCTTGGGCGCAGGACTTCTCGCTTCGCAAGAAGCTCCTGGGAGGATTCCTCGCCGTGGTTGTACTGGTCGGAGTGGTGACGAGCTTCATCGGAAGCCGCTTTGTGAGCTCGACCATTATGGAGCGCTCGCAAATGCGGCTTTCGAGCGATTTGGCGACCGCGGAATCGGTTCTGCAGACCTATCGGGAGACCATGACCTTGCAGATACGGTTGCTGGCCGGCTCGGAGAAGACCAAGGAGTTGCTGCGGGACAACGACTATCAGGAACTTCGCAACAGACTGGCGGTGACGTCGGCGGAAAACGACCTCGAGTTTCTGTCGATAGCGGACAAGAATGGTCGAGCGCCGGCGCGGGGATTCGCGCCTGACAGCACGGGCGGCGACGTTTCGGAAGACCCTTTGTTCAAGGCGGCGCTCAAAGGGGATGCCGCATCGGCCGCGCGCCTCATGTCCATGGACCGACTCTCTGCGGAAAATCCAACCATTGCTCGGCGAATCGGCGATAAAGGCATCAAGGAAGCCATGGTGCTTGAGGCGGCCCATCCCATCATCGTGGACGGTGAAATCACCGGCGTGCTCTACGGCGGAATTCTGCTCAACGGCAACGAAATCATTGTCGAGCGCATACGGCGTCTCGTCTTCAAGGGCGAGGTCTACGACAAACGCCACGTCGGATTCGTCACGATACTCCAGGGCGACAGAGCGATCACCACGACCGTCCGGGGAGAGGACGGGCTTCCCCGCGTGGGGTACGAAGCCGGTCCGGCGGTCCGTCGAGAGGTCCTGGACCGGGGAGAGTCGACAATCGATCGAATTCATCGGTTCGGCGCCGCCTACCTGATGGGCGCGGCGCCGATTCGGGACTTCAAAGGCGACATTATCGGCGCGATCCAACTCGGGACCCTGGAAGCTCCCATTAATTCGGTGATCGGCCGCTTGATAGCGACCTTCGTGGTCGTGGCGCTCCTCGGCGTTTTGCTCATGGGCGCTATCGCCTACGTCCTCGTGCGGTGGATCAACTATCCCCTCGAGCGAATGGTCGAAGCGGCCAAGCGCGCCGCGGACGGAGATCTCGAGGTCGAGGTGCCGGTTATCGCGCACGACGAGCTGGGTGAGCTGGCCTCCACCTTCAATGTGATGATACAAAATCTGGCCGCGTCCCGGACCAAGCTCGAGGAATGGGGCAAGGAGCTGGCGTCGAAGGTGGCGCAACAAACCGGTGAATTGGATCAGGCCCGCGAGCAGGTGGCCCGAGTTCAGAAACTGGCCTCGCTGGAGAAGATGGCGGACGGCATGTCGCACATCATGGCGCACATCTCCGATCCGCTCATTCGCACCGTCGAGGAAGAGGACACCGGCTCGACGCACCGGATACTCGTGATGGACGCGGACGACAAAGTGCGCGACTTCTGCAAGACCAAGCTTGAAGACGAAGGATTTGAAGTCCATACGGCCGCCACGGTCAGGGAAGGGTTCGATCATCTGGAAGACGAGATCTTCGACGTGCTCGTCGCGGATATCGGCATGCCGGAGCTTGGCGGCAAGGAACTGCTCAAGGAGATCAAGTACCGCCAGCCCGACGTCCTCGTGATCTTCACCGCGTCGTTCAAGTCGACCGAGGAGGCGGTCGAGGCGGTGGAACTGGGCGCGTTCGACTACTTGCCGAAACCCTTCGGTCCGCACCAAATCACCCTGATGGTGTACACGGCGCTCCAGACACGGCAAATGGTGGAGCGCACCCGGAGGGAACATGCATCTCAGCGCGCGGACAAAATCTTCCAGCGACTTCCGATCGCGCTCGCGCTTGCGGACAGGGCTCACCGGGTGGTGTACAACAATCGAGCCTTCGTGGAATTGGCCACAAAGGACGGCGAGGAGCTGATCCGCGGCAAGACCTTTAAGGAGCTTTTCGGCGTCGACCCATTGGACGGCGGATACGACGATTCGGGCGCGGCTCGGTGGCTTGAATTGGAGAAAGTGGGTAGGACGGCAAAGCTCTACAACTTCAGGCTGCCCGAGGAAGATCTGAGGGTGCTGATGCTCCTCGACGTTACCGACACGGTCAAGAAGGACCAGCAAGCCGACGTGCTCAAACAGGAAACGCTCACTCGGGCCCAGATGGTCATTCATCAGCAGATGCGGGTTGCCCAGGAGATTGCGGGTCTGCTCGGCGAGACCACCGCGGAAACCAAGTCGGCGTTGTTCGAGCTGATCAAACTGGCCAGTGACGAGGGAGAATCACGATGAGCGTCCCGCTGTTCATTGAAGCGGGGGGAGCGCACATCTGCAAGTACGGGGAGATCCTGTGCGGAGACTCCCTCGCGGTCGCTCCCGTTAACTCGGGCAAGCTGATGGTTCTGTCCGACGGTCTGGGCAGCGGCGTGAAGGCGAACATCCTCGCCACGCTCACGACCAAGATCGCGACCCGGCTGCTCGAGCGCGGACTGCCGTTGGAAGAGGTCGTCGAGACATTGACCGATACCCTGCCCGAATGTCAGGTGCGAAAGATCGCGTACAGCACCTTCACCCTCATGAAGATCCAGGAAGACGGCGAGGCGTACCTGGCGGAGTTCGACAACCCGCCCACGTTCTTCCTCAAGCGGGGCTATATCAGTGAGGTGCGGTACAAGGACCGCGTCATGGGCACACGGAAGATTCGTGAGGCCACGCTGGACGTAGCCGCGGGGGATTGGCTCGTCACCGTGAGCGACGGTGAGATCCACGCGGGAATCGGCGGGCTGCTCAATCTGGGCTGGGATTGGGAAAAGATCGCGAAGTTCCTCGAGACGCAGGTTCACGAAGACATCTCCGCGCAGAAGGTCGCTCAAATCCTCGTGGATCAGGCCAATGAGCTCTATCAGCACAAGCCGGGGGACGACACCACCGCCGGCGTCATAAAGGTTCGTCCCAAGAGGTTTGCGGCGTTCATGATCGGTCCTCCGGTGAACAAAGAGGAGGACCTTCGGGTTGCAGAGCGGTTCCTTGAGTTGCCGGGCCGAAAGATCCTCAGCGGCGGGACCACCGCGGGCATACTGGCGAAGAAGCTCGGGAGCGAAGTGGAAGTGGATCTCCTCTCCATGACGGAGAAGATACCGCCGACCGGGAAGCTCAAGGGGCTGGATCTGGTCACCGAAGGAGTCCACACCGTGAACGCCACCCTTGAAATCCTCGAACAGACCGAAGACATCGACCATGTCGCGGGCAAGCGTGACGGCGCCAGTCGCCTGGCCTGGGAGTTGCTCTACGCGGACAAGATTCATGTTCTTTTGGGCCAAGCCATCAACCCCGCTCATCTCAATCCCAATCTTCCGCAGGAGATGGGATTCAAGAGTCGAAGCGTTCAGGTGATCGTGAACAAATTGAAAGAGATGGGCAAGGAAGTGACGATCGAGATTCACTGATGGGAGCGGGTTTTTTTCGGCGAATGGCGCAATCCGGGGCGAACCGCTTGACAGCGACTGATGCGAGTGTTACATTTTTATTTTGCCGCGGGGTGGAGCAGTCAGGTAGCTCGTTGGGCTCATAACCCAAAGGTCGGAGGTTCAAATCCTCCCCCCGCTACCAGTTCCGAATTCAAGCCGCTCACATTCGAGCGGCTTTTTCGCGTGAAGTCCCCGCGTGTCGGTCGGCGGATTCCACGCTCGAACGCTCCATGGCGCCGCGTCGTCGGACCGTCGTTTCAATTTCGCCAATCGCGCGGTATTGTTAAGAACCGAGTAATCGTTCACCGGGCGCAAGGTCGCCTCAAGCCATTAGCACCATTAGAGAAACGATTACTACCGCACAACCTGAAAGGAGATTGCCGATGAATTTTCTCGTCATACCGCTTCGAATGCTCGGATTGGCCGCGGCCGGCTTCGCGCTCGGCGCGGGCTGGAAATTGGGCGCTCACCTTGTGGATGTCACGCTCGGCAAGGAGCCGCTCTTCGGATCCGGGACCTCCTCGGACGGTCAGTCTGCCGACAGAAAAGCGCTCCTGGAAAGGAGATTCGAGGGAACCCAAGACTGATCTTCCGGCTCGGACTCGCGGGAGCGGACCCTAACCGGATTCGGACGTGGTACCCGCGGCTCGGGTAAGATCGAGGAATAGGCCCTCGACGCGCGCGGCCATTGCGTCCGCGTCGGCAGCGCTTTGGTGCTCGTATCCCATGAGGTGAAGGACACCGTGGATGAGCAGGTAGAGGACCATGTCGTCCAAGTCGTATCCGAGCTCCTCCGCGTCGGTCCGAGCACGGTCCAGGCATATCACCACATCGCCGAGTGTGGGCGTTGCGCCGCCGACGCGGTCCCCTTCGAGTTGAGAAAACGAGAGCACATTGGTAGGACCCTCGGCGCCTCGGAACCGGGCGTTGAGATCGGCCATTTCCTCGGAGCCGACGAGTGAAACGGAAAGCTCGGTCAGAGGATCACAGCCCAAGTCTTCTAATAGTCTTTCCGTCTTCCTCCTGAACCCGTGAAGATCTATTTCGATCCCGCTCCGCCTGTTGTCCAGGAGTATCTCCATTCGTCTTCTCCTTCGATTTGGGCTGCTCGGGGTAGTCGATGCGGTGGTGCAGCATCCCCTGGAGCGCGCGGACGAAGGACTTGGTGATCGCGTGAAGGTCCTTGAGAGTGAGCGTCGATTCGTCAAGCTGCCCCTCGCTGAAGAGCCCCATGATCAACGTCTGGACGCGCTTCTGGATTCGCGCCGGCGTGGGGTCCTGCAGCGTCCTGCACGCGGCCTCGACCACGTCCGCCATCATGACGAGCGCTGCCTCCTTGCTCTGGGGTCGGGGACCGGCGTAGCGGTACTTGTCCTCGGTGACCGACTGAGGGTTCTTGCCGGTCCGCTCGATGGCCTTGTTATAGAAAAAACGTATCAGGTTGGTCCCATGATGCTGCTGGATAATGTCGGTGATGGGAGCGCCCAATCGGTATTCACGTGATTTTTCGATGCCGTACTTGACGTGAGAGACGAGAATCAGAGCGCTCATGCTGGGTTCCAGCTTGTCGTGGGGGTTCGTGATGCCGTGTTGATTCTCGATGAAATACGTGGGCTTGGTATTCCTGCAGGCCTTCCCGATGTCGTGGTAATAGGCGCCCACCCGAGCGAGGAGAGGATTGGCGCCGATCGATTCCGCGGCGGCTTCGGCCAAATTGCCGACCATGATCGAGTGGTGATACGTTCCCGGCGCTTCCATGGCCATCTTCTTGAGCAGGGGATGATTGAAGTTGGCCAGCTCGAGCAACTTGACGTTGGTGGTGTATCCGAGCGGCTCGAGCAACGGGGCCAATCCGGAAACAAGCAGTCCGGAGAGCACTCCGCCGAGAAAGCCGAGGCCGATTTCGTACAGCTGTTCGACGCTGGTCAGTTGCCCGAGAGCCATTTTCACGGCCAGGATTGATATCATATTCGCTACGCCCACGACGAGACCCGCCCGCAGTATGGATGACCGGACCGTGATGCGCGTCAGGCCGTGCAGACCAACGATTCCCGAGATCAGGTAAAACGCGAAGAGGTAGACGTCGCCTTCCACTGCCAGCGCCGACGTGACAGCGGCCAGAGCGGCAAAGAGAAACGCCATACGAGCGTCGACCATGAGGGATGTCAACATCGCGCCCGTGGCTACCGGCGCGGCGTAGAGTATCGATCGGGCGCTCATTTCCGCACCCGCGGACGCCACCAAGGGCGACAATCCGGCGAAAAACCGAACGAGAACAATCGTGCCGATCAGCAGGACGGAGAACAGCAGAAGGTCCTGCGTCGCGTATTGCGACCGCTCCAAGTACCGCTCCGAGAAGAAGAACGTCAGTCGGAGCAGAAGAATGATGATCAGGGCCATCCCGGCCAGAATCATATAGCGGCTGTATGGAGGATTGGCCTTGTTCAGCCCTTCGATCTTGCTGATATGGCCTTCAGTGGCGGGTTCGCCCTCTCTGATGATCGGCTCGCCCTTGGCCACCTGGAAGTAGACTTGTTCGACGGAGTTGAGCGCCTTTTGCTTGAGCTCGACCGTCTTCTCGCGGTTGAACGCGATGTTGACGTTGATCAGATCCATGGCCAAGCGGCGGATGGCTCGGGATACCCCGGGATCGCGACCCGCCTCGTCTTCGACATTAATGAAGTTGATGGCCTCTTTCAGATCGAAGATGGAGGAGAGGTCCTTCAGCGGCTCGAACTTCTGTTCCGATCTCGACCACAGGAGAATGCCGGTCTTGCCCTCGCGCATGACCAGATCGCGACTGAGCGCGACGCCCTTTAAAAGCACCGGTATAACCAATGAACGGAGATCGCGCTCGATTCGCGAGTTGAATCCGCGCTCCTTCAAGACCGAAAAGGTGGACGGCGAGACCGACGCTCCGAGCAGGTGTTCGAAGCGAATCCGCAATGTCTTGTCGTCCAATGGTTTGAAAGACTTGGCTTTGGGCGACGCCTTCTTCGCCTTGTCGGCCGCTTCATCGCCCGTTTCGGCAAGGCGCTTGCGGAACTCCGCCTCACGCTTCAGGTAATCCTGCATAAAGGCGAACGCGGTGTCGATACGCGACTGAACGTCGTGAACCATCTCGTCATCGAAGTCATAAACGGGCAGAGCGGACCTCAGCGCTTTATCGCGCTTTTTGCTCGTTGCGGCGTCGTCAATGACTTTGAAGGTAATCGGCGAGACGATGGTTTCTTTGGCGGGTTCGCCCACCGTGAGGTGATGGAAGCGGGCGGAACCCGGGGCCATGAGAAACGCAGCCACGAATGAGGTGACCACGATCAAGGCCCATCGCTGACGCACGGGCTCCTTGAAGATGCGGAGACGGCCGGGGAGCTTCTTCGCGGCGCTCTTGCGGACATTGGCCGTCCATGTCTTCAGGCGACCCTGAGGACCCTGGGCCCCTTTGGTCTTAGCCGGCTGCTTGAGCCGCTTTTCCTTGTCGGGAGTTTCCGACATACGCTTCATCTCCGATTACGGCTCACGTCCGAAGCCGACCGCTTTTCATACGCTCGAATTATATCCTGAACCAGCGGATGACGGACCACATCTTCCTCCGTGAACATGAGGAACGAGATGCCGTCGATTCCCCGGAGGATTTCATCGGCTTCCACCAAGCCCGAGCGCGTGCCGTTCGGGAGATCGATCTGTGTGACGTCCCCTGTTATCACCGCTTTAGAGGAGTATCCAAGTCGCGTCAAGAACATTTTCATCTGTTCCGAGGTGGTGTTCTGCGCCTCATCCAGAATGACGAACGCTTCGTTGAGCGTCCGGCCGCGCATGAACGCCAGGGGCGCCACTTCGATATCTCCCCGTTCAATCATCCGGGAAGCCCGCTCGAAGTCGATCATGTCGTGCAACGCATCGTAGAGCGGCCTCAAATACGGATTCACTTTCTCGTAGAGATCGCCGGGAAGAAAGCCGAGCTTTTCTCCGGCCTCGACGGCCGGTCGGGCGAGAATAATCCGCCGAAGCTCCTTTCTATGCAGCGCGGCCACCGCCATCGCCATCGCAAGGTACGTCTTCCCGGTACCCGCCGGCCCTATCCCGAACACAATATCGTTGGTTCGTATCTCCTCCAGATACTGCTTCTGGCGAACACTCTTCGGAGTAATCGGTCTTTTGTTGGGGGAGAGAACAATCGTTTCTCTGAGAAAGTCCTTCAGCTTTGCTTCGGGATTCCGAGCCAGCGCGCGTATACTCTGATCGATATCGGCGGGATGAATAGGGAAGCCGTCGCGTGCGAGAGGATAGAGCTGTTTGAGCAACCGTTCGGCGGTGTCGTCGTTCGGGGGATCGCCGTAAATGCTGAGCGTATTCCCCTTTACCGATATATTGAGCTCCAGGCGACTCTCGATGTGCTTGATATTCTTGCTTAATTCTCCAACCAACGCCTGGAAGGCTCCAATGTCGTCAAAGCTCACTCGACGAGGCACCGTGTGGACTCACTTCACAGGCTTGCTCATCCGCAAATTTCGCGCCTGTTCGCGTTCAATGGTCCAAGCCGACTCCGGCCGCCGATGCGGGTTAAACCGCGCCGGAACGGCGTGGCGAAGCCGAAACACCCGGCGATCATAGCATCTTTCCTCAGAGATGCAAATAGTCTCACTTGCCGTGCTTGGGGCCGCGCGATAGACTGGTCGTAATGGTTCACCGGGCTTGAGGCGGCTCTGCGCCCGGTGAGGATGGAG
>CAYLRL010000102.1:0-15816 GCA_964385875.1 uncultured Syntrophales bacterium | reverse complement strand
AAAGAGGTTTTCGCTTGACATAGAAGACAGTCGCTCCAAGCCTCCCCCATCGAGACATCAACGGCTTATCGTTATCCCGGTGAACGGTTACCTCGTTCCTACTTCAGCTTGCCCGGCGCATTATACGAAAAATAGACCCCGACGTCGTCGATTGCCCCATCTTTTTTCGTACTGTTCGACTCATGCGGCTCTGAGACTCAGTTTTACCTCACGTTGGCGAGGGAGGTAAGGCGTTCCCGAATTAACTTCAGGAACGACTCAACTCATCGTTTGGGTAGGCAGGATGATTCACACGACTAAATGGTGAAAAATCCATTGGTAGGTAGGTTAAACATAAGATGCGCACGCAGGAAAAAAGTTCCAAGCTTGAACGAAAAAACGGATGTCGGCTGACCGATAGACGCTGAACCTCACGGCGGCTCACTCCGGCGCGACCTCTCGGACGATGAGTCTGCCGACTCTTGGGAAGGTGAGGACGGTCGCGGGGAGGAAGACCAGATCGCCGAAGAGCGCGGCCAGGATGGCGCTCGACGCAAGGAAGCCGAACGAGGAGACCGACGCGAAGGGCGAATTGATCAGCACGGCGAATCCAAAGAACAGAATGGCGGACGTTGAGATCAGCGCCTTGCCGGTTATTTGGTACGCGTTGGCGAGACAGCCGGCCATGTCCAGACGGTGAGATTCCGACGAAGTCACATTCCGCACCTGGGTGAGGTAGTGAATCGTATCGTCGACCGACAGCGCGATCGCGACCACCGCGGCGAAGATTGTCACGCCCTCGAGCGGTATTCCGAACAATCCCATGAAGCCGAAGATTACCGCCATGGGAAACAGGTTCGGGATGAGGCTGAGCAAACCGAGCATGATCGAACGGAATTGCAGCATCATCAGCAGCGTGACGACCCCGAGCGCAAGGAGTAGCGAGATAATCTGCGATCCAAGAAGGTCTTCGGTTTGGGAGGCTGTGACCGCGAGATAGCCGCTCAGGTGGATATCGCCGAGATCCCCGGCAGTCTTTTCTGCGGTCGATCGAATCGCGGCCAGCGTGTCGGAGAGCGGAATCGACCGATCGTTATTGATGCGGACAACCAGCCGCATCGCGCCGAAGTCGTCGCCCACGTATTTCCCGAGCGTCTCCGATCCTTCTTCGGTCATCCCCACGAGAGCCAGCAGTTCGCGCAGGATTCGCGGACGGCTGAAGACGTCCTCGCCGGATGATTCCCTCCCGGCCGTCACGTCCCGCAAATAGCGAACGACGCTCACGGGTGAATCGACAGCGACCACCTGACCGATGCCCTTGAGGGCTTGCTCTGTTCGAGTGATGGTCTTCCACGCGTCGGCTTTCTTGAAGGTCCCTGCGGGCGCTTCCACCACCACGTCAACGGAGTGGATGCTCGTCAGGTGTTGCTCGACGAATTCCAGGTCCTGGGCTTCCTGCGTAGACTGGGAAAGCATCCGGAGTATGGGGACGTCTGCGGCGATACGCGTCGCTCCCGCCGTGAACACGGTCAACAGGAGGATCCCGAAAACGACGAGCATTCGACTATGCGCAAACACAAAGGTGTCCAGGCGAGTGAAGAAATGCTGAGCCCAGTCCTTGGCGATGCGTTCATACATCCGATCGTCCGGCGCCCGCAGTGAAGCCAGGAGGGCCGGAGTGAGCGTGATCGCCAGCAGAAATGCGCTCGCAGTGCCGAGACAAAGGATCGCCCCCAATTGCCGAACCATCGGGATGGCGCCGGTCATAATTGCAGCGAAGCCGCCGAAGGTCGTCAGCGCACACATGAGCGCGGGTCCGCCCACCGTCAGGAGCGCCAGTTTCACCGCTTCAGGCCTATCTCGCGTCTGTTTGTACCGATCGAGGAAGTGGGTCGCCACGTGGATGACGGTCGCGGTGGTTAGGACGAGGACGGTCCCGATGGAGAGCGCGGTCACCGGATTGAGCGGAATACCGATGAGCCCCATCAGGCCGAGAACCCACACCGCCGCGCAGCCGGCGATACCCGCGGTCATCAACCCGACTCGGATGCTCTTGAAGATATAGAATGAGACGAGATTGCCGACGATCAGCGCAATCAGCCCGAAGTTGCGCGCGGTGCTCTTGATATAGCGTTCGATCGCCGTGACCAGGACCGGAGCGCCGACGATGCGGGCGGTCGCGCCGGCCGGCTGATGCCGTTCGACAACGGCGCCGACGCGATCCACCGCCTCGCGTATGGCCGGCACATCGTGCTGGAGCGCCGCGTCGAGCTTCGCAACCACCCCGACGGTCTTGAGATCGGGCGAATAGAGAAAATCAATCGCGGGGAAGGCCTCTCGAAGTCGCGCCAAGGTCTCGTCGTCGGGCGTCTCGAGCGTTCCGTTCTCCTCGGTCGTAAGCCGATGGGCCCCGAAAAGACCGTCCCTTTGACCGAAAATGCGGAGATTCGTAATACTCGTGACGTCAACGAACGCATCGAGGTCGCCGAGATCGCGCGTGATCGCCCGCACCGCTTGGAGGAATTCCGCATCTCGAAGGCCTTTCGGGCTGCGCAGCGCGACCAGGACGAAAACCTCCTCGCCGAACTCCTTCAGATAGCGCTCGTACCGATCGTACACCGCCGCGTCCTGGTCGAAGGACGCGCCGAAGGTGGGATCAATCTTGAGTAAGGGGATGCACAATGCGATCGCCGCAGTGCAGAGGAGCATCACGGCGCCCACTAATCGGCGTCGCTCTACAAGAAATTCGACGATGCGCCGCTTCAACGAAATGTTCCGGTTCCGCATTTCCACGACGGTACGAGATACTCCTATCCGGCCGCCGCCCCTGAAAAGGGCGGCCGGACTTAAGCCGGATTATTTGCGCAGTGTATCAGTCCGAGCGCGGAAGGGAAAGGATCGAACGGTCGCCTCATGCGAAACGCAGCGAGACGGCCGGCGTATATTTCGCGCCCGCCCTCGTGATCAGGCCGGAGGACTACAGCCTCTCCCACGGGCACGGGAAGAGACGTGGGGTGAGGGGGTCCGGATGCGGAGAGGCTCCCCTTGGAAAGCCTCTCCCGGCCGGCAAACGGTATCAGGCCTCGGCGGCTTTCTCTTCCGCGTCTTTCTTGGCCTTGGCGGCCTTTTTGGCTTCCTTTTCCGCTTCGATTTGCTTGACCGCCTCAGCTTGTCGCTGCGGTTCCGTGTAGCGGAAAATGTGCGTGGGGCACGCCCAGACGCAGTCCTTGGCCTGTTCTTCGGTCAGATTGTCGTAATCGATTTCGATCCGGCCGTCGACCATATTGACCGTATCCTTGGCCTTCCGGGTGCACGCCATGCAGTGGATGCATCCTGCGGAGCAGACCTGGCTGACCGCCTTACCCTTGTCCTTGGTGCTGCATGGGACGAAGACGTCGACGCCTTTGGGCATCATCTGAAGCACGCTCTTGGGGCACTCGTTCACGCAGACGCCGCATCCGGTGCATTCCTCGGGGTCGATGACCGGCTGACCGTTTTCCATGTGAATGGCGTGAAAAGGGCATGCGGCTTCGCAGTCGCCGTATCCGATGCAGGCGTAGTTACATTCCCACGGGCCGCCGTACGCGATGCTCGCGGCCGCGCAGGTGTCGAAGCCGACATAGGAGTGTTTCCTTTTCACGTTGCCCTCGTTGCGAGAGCACCGCAGGACGGAAACGAGCTCGCCCGCCTCGCCGGCCGCCTTGCCGGTGATCTCCGCAACCTTTTGAGCCACATCGGCCTTACCCGGAGCGCACTTGTTGGGCGGAATATTCGGGTCCGTCACCACGGCTTCCGCGTAGCCTTCGCAGCCGGCGAAGCCGCATGCGCCGCAGTTTGCGCCGGGCAGGCACGCCTTGACGGCCTCGATTTTCGGGTCAACCTGGACCGCGAAACGCTTGGCCGCGTAGGCGAGAAGGGCGCCGCAGACGAGGCCGAACAAAGCGAAAAATATGAGCCCCACTGCCGCCGTAAACCAGACGTTTTCCATATGTATTCACCTCTTGGGGGACACGGCGCTCGGCCGTGACGGATTCTTATCGTGAGTTCGAGGAGAATCGCGATCGATTGCGAACTCCCGCCGTAGATCAACGAATCGATGGTAATCACACTCGCCGTTCGAATCAAGTTCTCCGAACATCGCATCTTCAACCGTGGACGTTCACGGTCCTAGAAGATCGACAGACCCGAGAAGCCCAGGAACGCCAAGGCGAACAGCCCCGCGACCACAAAGGCCACCGGCAATCCGCCGAAGGTCGGAGGAACGCGGCAGAGTTCCAGTTTCTCCCGCACGCACGCCATAAGGAAGAGCGCGATGGCAAAACCGACGCCGGCGCCGAACCCGAGGCCCAGGCTTTCGAACGGACCGTAACCGCTGTCCGCGTTGATAAGCGGCACCGCGAGGATGATGCAGTTGGTCACGATCAGGACCAAGTACACGCCCAACCGTTTGAACAGATACGGATTCACCTTCCTCAGGATCGTGTCCACCGCCTGGACGAAGATCGCGGTCGTGCCGATGAAGACGATGATCTTGAGGAAGTCCAGGTGGTACGGCTCCAGCACCAACGAATAGAACGCCCAGCACATGATCGCGGCCAGCGACATAACGATCGTGAACGTTATCCCCATTCCGATAGCGGTCTCTTTCTTCTGCGATACGCCGAAGAAGATGCACAGGCCGAGATACTTGGTGAAAACGAAGTTGTTAATGAGCATCGCGCCGATGATGATCCCGAAGAGGACCGCGGCCTGCCCTTTCTGAACGATGAACGCGCCGGCGCCGAGCGGTTTACCCTCGGACATCACGTTTTTCACGTCGATGACGTACGTCGCCGAGGTGTTGAGCGGTTCCGCGAACTCGAGCGTGACCTTTTGTTTCTTTGGGCCAAGGTCCACCGACTTGACCGGAATGCGAATATCCGGGTCGGGCTTCTCGAACGCCGTATAGTTGTCGGGATTGGTCGCCCAGCTTTCATCCACGGGCACGCCGAAATCAAGGACGATCTCGACCGATGATTTGAATGACCCCGACTTCTCGAAATCCGCATGCGCCGGGACGAACGCGGCGAATATGGCGGCGGCGATGAAGGCTGCGACAACCGCGCATCGATTCATAGTCATTCTAGTGCCCTCCTCCGGACGCCGGGATCTTGCCGGTTATCTTATATTCGACGTAATTGAAGATCGCCATGATGAACCCGATCACGAAGAAGCCGCCGGCGGGCAGAATCATCACCAGCAGCGGCTTGAAACCGAGCACGTCGTATCCGAGCAATGTGCCGGACCCGAACAACTCGCGGACCGCGCCGATTACGATCAGGCCGAAGGTGAAGCCGATGCCCATGCCCAAACCGTCGAAAAACGAGGGCACGAGCGGCTCCCGGGAAGCGAACAGCTCAAGCCGGGAGATGATGATCGCGAAGACCACGATGAGCTTCACGAAGAGTGACACTTGGTCGTAAATCGCCGGTGAAATCACCGGCAGGATCATGTCGATGACGCTCACCCAGAGAGCGATGACGATGACGTACGCAGGAATCCGGATGCGCGGATGGATCCACGAACGGAAGATCGCAACCGTGCAGCTGGAAAAAACCTGCACAAAGACGACCGCAAGGCCCAGCAGGACGCCGTTCTTGATGGACGTAGTGACCGCGACCGCCGGACACATGCTCAACGCCAGCCTGAATATGGGATTCTCCGGGATAAGCCCGTTCCAGAGTAGTGTTATATTCCTGTTCACGTGGGACCTCCGCTAGAACGCGACCTGGACGTTCTTGTCCGCTATGGCCTGCTTAAGAATGTCGAACCGGTAGACGAACTTCCGAACCGTATTCTTCACTCCCCGGGTAACCGCATCGCTGGAGATGGTCGCGCCGGTGAGAGCGTAAATGTTGTCATCCTTATGTTTTTCCTCGATCTCTTTGATCCGTTCGGGGCTGAGATCCAACCGCTTGGCGCGTTCCGGAACCAAGATGTTCAGATAGTCTTCCGGGAGCGGCTCCTTCACAACTTTGAGTCTCTTGAGCATGTCAACCCTCTTCCCCACGAACTGGTTGCGGAAGTAGTTCTGCTCGATCTCCGCGCCGAGGCCGGGATCTTCTTCAGACTCGGTAATGTCCACGCCGGTTACGGTGTATTCCGGATTCAACGAGACCATCAGCTTGACGAATGTCTTGAACCCTTGCGTCACACCGGGGAGGACGTAGCCGAGGCGTTTGTCGCCGAGGTTGGCGATGTAAAAGCTCTCCGCGAAAACCGCGTCCGCGCCTTTGGGAATGACCTGTTTGACGATTCGGTCACGGGTTCCTTGCTCGCCCATTTCAGCCGGCGTCGCCTCGATCGAAGCCGTGCTCAACGGATTGCCGGACAGATCGATCGTCACCAGCGAGTACGTGCCGCCTTCGGCCGGAACCACATATCCCAGGACCGTTCCCTTTTCCGGCTCATTGATGACATACCGATGGATCGCGTAGAGTTTGAAGTCGCTCGGCGGCCTCTTGTCATGGCCGAAGCCGAGAAGGCCTTCGATTGTGGCCTGCTTCTGTTCCTCTTCGATCGCTTTCCGAACGTGCTCGGTTTGCGTATAAACCGCGCCCAGGACCGTGGCGGCGGCCAAACAGACAATCGTCAGGTTAATCGTAATCTTGAAAATGTCTTTCATGGGCTCTCCTCAATCACAGCCGGCCGGTTACTTGCCCGCCGCGGCCTTCGCTGCCGGCGCTTCCTTGGGCGGCGCGAAACGGTGCGGCTTGAACCACTCATCGAGCGCGGGGGTGAGACAATTCATCAGAAGTATCGCGTAACAGACGCCCTCGGGGTATCCGCCCTTGAGACGAATAAGCACGGTCAAGAGGCCCACGCCGACACCGAAGACGATCTGCCCCCCACGCAACGTGGGCGAAGTCACATAGTCGGTGGCCATGTAGAAAGCCCCGAGCATCAAACCGCCGGACAGCACCTGAACCAGCGGATTGCCTCCGAACCACGTTTCGCCCCCGAAAATCCAACCCAGGACCGCGACCGTGGCGATCGTGGAGACCGGTATTTCCCACGTGATGTAGCCCTTCCACAGGAGGAACAGACCTCCCAGGAGTATCAACAGGGCGGATGTCTCCCCGATGCAGCCCGGCTGCAGGCCGATGGCGAAATTCCAATAGATTGTGTCGAGACTGCCGAACTTCTGGATCAGGGCGTCGACCCCGTAATGCCTCAAGACGTACAGCGGAGTGGCCGTCGAAATGGCGTCCAAGCCCTGCCCGGAAACGTATTCCGCAATCGGCACGTTCGAGACGGCTCTCGACGGAATCCACGCGCTCGTCATGGCTACCGGAAAAGCCGCCATCATCAGCGCTCGACCGACCAGGGCCGGGTTCCAGACGTTGAAGCCGAGGCCGCCCATCAGTTCTTTGTTAATGAAGATCGCTCCCACAGCGCCGAGGATCGGCAGCCAGTACGGCACGCCCGGCGGTATGACGAAAGCCAGGAGAATACCTGTCAGCACCGCGCTTCCGTCCTTCACGGTCACCGGTCGTCCGAGGGCCTTCTGCGATATGGCCTCGACCGCCACGCAGGAGATCACGCTCGATACGGTTACGAGCAATCCCCGCAGGCCGAAGTTCCAGATCGACAACAAAAGGACGGGCATGAGGGTAGCCGAGACGGTCCACATGATCCTCGCCGTCGTGTGACTCGTCCGGATATGGGGCGAGACCGATACGGCCCACTGGGGTTCCATAACCTGACTGGTTGTTGCTTGCGTTTGAATGGCTCCATCCTCCGGTTGATAATGGTTATCCGTAGTCGGGAAACAACCGCCGAACCCGACCCGCCTCGCAGGGTCGCAATCCGTCGGAGCATCCCCGAGATTCCATGCCCGTCGATACCGAGATGTCGGACTCGTCGGGTTACTTGCCTTTTTTCACCTGCATCTTCGCCAGCCGAACGAATTGCACCATCGGCCGTTTCGATGGACAGACATACGCGCAGCAACCGCATTCAAAGCAATCGAATATGCCGAATTTCTCCGTGTCGCCGCCTTTGCCCGCCTCGACGTAGATACCCACTTCCTTGGGGGCAAGCCCCATAGGACAGGCCTTCATGCACCACCCGCAGTGGATGCACGGACCGTACGGGCTCAGGTCCGTCTCGGTGTCATCCAACAAGAGAACGCCCGAGGTGGTTTTTGTGACCGGAACATCCAATGTCGACATAGCGAAACCCATCATCGGACCGCCCGAAACGATCTTCAGGAGCTTATCGGTGGTTCCGCCCAGATGGTCCACCACATCCGACAGCAGTGTTCCCACCTTCACCTTGAGGTTGGCCTGTCGCTTGATCGCTCGACCGGAAACCGTGACGACCTTTTCGTAAAGCGGCTTGTCCAGGCTCACCGCCTCGTAGGCGGCAAACGTTGTCGAGATATTCTGGACAATCACGCCGACATCGAACGGCAAGCCGCCGCCGGGGACCGCTCGTTCCGTCAGCGCGTAGATCAGCTGCTTTTCCGATCCCTGGGGGTACTTGACCTCCATGCCCTGAACCGACACCTCGACATTATCCGAAGCCGCGGCTGCCTGCGCGGCTTTGGTCATGGCGTTGATCGCATCGGCTTTGTTCAGTTCGATGCCGATGATGCACTTCTTGACGCCCAGCACCTTGAGCAGGATTTTCGCGCCTTCGACGATCTTGTCCGGGTAATCGAGCATCAACCGGTGGTCGGTCGTCAGATAGGGCTCGCATTCCGCCCCGTTCAGGATCAGCGTGTCGACCTTGGCCGACGGCGGCGGCGTCAATTTCACGTGCGTCGGGAAGCCCGCGCCTCCCAGACCCACAATTCCCGCCTCCTTGATCTTGCCCAGGCATTGCTCTCGGGAGAGCTTGCGCCAGTCAACGGTCTCGTACTCCCGCGGGGGCGCCTCCGGGTCGCGGTCGATCACGATGGCGTCGCACCGGACCATGGTCGGATGCGGCCATGTCTCGATCGCCTTGACCGTGCCGGTCACGCTGCTGTGGATCGGCGCGCCCAGGCCTTTCTCGACCGTTGCGATCACCTCGCCTTCCCGCACCTCCTGCTTCTTCTTCACCAAGGCTTGAGCCGGAGCGCCGAAATGCATGGAGAGCGGGAGAACCACTCGCGCCGGAGCGGCCAAATCCTCGATTGCCAGATGTTCGGTGAGTTCCTTGTGCTCGGCGGGATGAACTCCGCCCTTTCGGAAAGTTGCGCCTGACATGTTGCCTCTTCGTGTAGTTCTCGTCTGAGAGTGATGTCGACCGTACCGGACGCGCCCGTCCCCGTTTCTCCATCTCACGGAAACGGAAACCCGAAGCGCCCGGCCGTGTTCGTTGTTGAGCTTTGGAAATCGCTTCGTTCGAATCGGGGGCCGTTTCGCCGCGCTGCGCGGTTGATCGCGCTCGCGCAACAGGCCTGGGTATCTCACAGGACGTGAGTTCGATCCCGAAGGCCCGAGCCGTTAAGCCGACCCTCGCTCCCAACACCCGTGGGCGCGAACCGGAGGTCGGACATTGTCTCCCATCCAACGCTTCCCCGCGTTCTTCGAGCGGCCTCCTTCTGCGATCGCCCTCCCTCCACTGAAAAAACACCGTTTGGGCCGATCGCCTTGTACCGAGACTTTGCTTTCACTACGTCAGGATATGTCCGGGGATTGCTCGACGGCCGAATATCTACGCCGGCGTCCCCTCAAGCAAAACGATGTGATAGGATAAATGACTCTGACACGCGTGTCAAGCGCGCTTGCGCAGCTTGACACGCGAAGCTTGAAGTTGAAGTCCCTGAGGGGCTATCAGGCGGGCGAGGCGCTAATCCCGGGCTTGTGTGCTCGAAACCCGGCGTGGGCAGATGGGCTCTTCAGAAGGCGCTTCGGCACCGCTGTCAGACTCCGGGGACGCTTCAACGTCATCAGGCAGGGGACAGCTCCGTCAAGCTGCCGCCCGCTTCATCCAGTCCATCTATTCTGACATTTACTCCGTCCGGGACAACCCAATCTGAAAAATTCACTCCATTTCAGACCACTCAATTCGAAACCCTACACAGATTGACGGGTTCCAACCCTACAACACAAACCCTTTCTTTTTGATAATCACCAACGACAGGTAGGGCATTGTCTTGCCTTTGAGCGAGCGCATATCTTGGACCATGGTTTGGCCGTCGAGGCCGGCGCGGCTGATACAGATGGCTCGGTCGAGCAGGTCCAATTCTTCGAGGCCGGCGTAGATGTCGTCGAATCGTTTATAGGTTTTTAGCATGACCACATTGTCGGATGTCTCGATAATTCGGCGGAGCGTGGCGCCGCCGTTGGCGCCGGAGATGAGGTGGAATGATTCCTCGCCCTCGGAGAGCGGCGTGCCGGTGAGCGCGGCCGCGGCCTGGAACGATGTGATTCCCGGGACGGTTGTGATGGGTGTGTCGGGCGCCAGTCGTTTTACGGTACGGAGGAGGTAGGAATAGGTAGCAAAGATCAATGGATCGCCGAGCGTCGCAAACGCGGCGTCTCGGCCGGACCGGGCGACCTCGATCGCGCGTGTCGCGTTGCGCGTCCATGCCTCCTGGAGCACTTCGTCGTCGCGCGTCATGGGGAAGTCCATCCGCTCGACATGAGCGTCCGGCAGGTGCGCTCGAACGATCTGCTCCGCGAGGCTGTAATCGTTCTTCGGCGAGAAGGCCGCGAAGATCACGGAGACCTTCCGCAGCGTGTCGAGGGCCTTTACCGTTATCAGGTCGGGGTCGCCGGGTCCGACGCCCACGCCGTAGAGTGTTCCGATTTGCGACATCGTTCGATGCGTTTCCTTGGCTTCCTTAACGTGCGGCCGATCTTCCGGGGCCGCTCAATCCCATGCGATCTCCGGATGTATGAACCGAGCCAGCCGCTCGACCGCAGCGACCGATCTCGGGCCGGGGCGTGAGAAGACCTGCTCGTCCACGAAGAGCACCCGGCCCTTTTTCACCGCGTCGACCAGGTTGAAGTGAGGTCGTTCCGCAGGATCGCCGGGATTGCGGTTCATTGCGCCCCGCTGAACCACATAGTAGTCGGGATCGCATTGGATGAGGCGTTCCATGTTCGTGCGCACGAGCTTCTTCTCGAGTTCGATACAGTTTCGTCCGCCGGCCCGTTCGATCACGTCGTTGACGATCGATCGACGGCCGGCCGTGAGCAGATTCGGATAGCGAACCTCGAAGAAGACCGTCGGCCGTTTGTCCGTGGTCTTCAGTCGCTTCCGGACGTCTTCGAGGCGTCCGAGCATGGACGTAACGAGCTCGTCGGCCCGGTCGCGCGTCCCGGTCAGTACGCCGATCCGTTCAATCACCGAGAAGATCTCCTCGAAGGACGACGGGTTAAACACCGCGACGGGCAATCCCTGCCGGCGGAGTTGCTCGACCGGCGCCATTGCTTCGCGCCGACCCGCTCCCTGGACGATCAGATCGGGCTTGAGCGCAAGGACCATCTCCACGTTCGGCCGCATGTGCGTCCCGATGCTCGGCTTCGAGACGATCGACGGAGGCAGCCGGTCGGTCTTGGTTCGAGCGACGATCCGGGACTCGACGCCCAAGGCGCCGAGGATCTCGTTGTACGCGCCGTAGAGCGCGATGATCCGCTCCGCCGGCTGTTCGAGCCGAATCGTCCGTCCCGTGTCGTCGACGATCTCACACGCGGCCCGAGCCGGCGACGCGATCGCCAATAGTAAGCACATCACCGCTACCGCCGGGAACAAAATGCGCCTGAGGAGCGCCGACCACGGGATGCCGTGAAACTCGGACGTCGGTCTCGTAGATCTCCGAGAGTGTGCGATCGGTAAAGACCTCTTCCGTTGGGCCGTCCGCATAGACTCCGCCGTTCTTCAAGAATATCAGCCGCCTGCAATAGAGCGCGGCTAGGTTCAGATCGTGAAGAACGCAGACGAGCGTCGCTCCTTCCGCATTCTTCGCGGTCATCAGGTCAAAGACCCGGATCTTCCGCGCCGCGTCGAGGCTCGATGTGGCCTCGTCCAAAAAGAGAATCTCGGTCCGCTGAGCGAGCGCTCGGGCGACCATCACCAGCTGAGCTTCACCACCCGACAGTTCGCCGATCGGCCGCTGCGCCAAATGGAGCACACCCACTTCGGCCAGGGCCTCGAGCGCGGCTTTCACATCCGTGTGCGCGTACCCGCCCCACCCGTCCAGGTGAGGATAGCGCCCCATGAGCGTCACCGCCAGCGCGGTGAACGAAAAGGAGACCTCCGACCGCTGCGGGACCGTCGCGATCAACCGAGCCATATCCCGGGCGGATTTCTCCGCGATCGATTCTCCCGCGATCCGGATGGAGCCCGCTCGGATCGGCAGCACTCCGGCCGCGGCGAAAAGGAGCGTAGTCTTACCGCTCCCGTTCGGGCCCAGCAATCCGACCATCTCGCCGGCCCGCACGCTCAAGGAGACGTCTCGGAGGACGTCCGAGTCGCCGTAGCCCACGCTGAGCGAATCGATCTCAATCAAGGCTCAACATCTCTTTCCGGCCCTTGAGCAGCAGGCAGAAGAACGGTCCTCCCAGGAGCGCGGTCACCACGCCGACGGGGAGCTCCTCGCCGCCGGGAAGCAGCGTCCGCGCCGCCACATCCGACCAGATCAGGGCAATCGCTCCGAGCAATCCCGAAAGCAGCAGCAGCGGCCGATGGTCCGCTCCCAGGGTCATTCTGACCAGATGGGGCACGACCAACCCCACAAAGCCGATCACGCCCGAAACCGACACCGCGGCCGCGGTCAACAGGCTTGCGCCGATGAGAATGCGCAGCCGCGCCTTGTCCGTGTCCACGCCCAACTGCCGGGCCTGGGTTCCGCCCAATGAGAGGAGATCCAACTCCCGCGACCAGAGGGCCACCATCGTCAGGCCCACCACCAGATAGGGCGCCATGAATCCCGCATGTCTCCATCCCCTGCCCTGCAGGCTGCCCATGACCCAGAAGACAATGCTCGAGACCGACTCCTCGTCCAAAGATTTCACCAGTGAAATCAGCGCGGAGAGGAAGGTCGCGGTCACAATCCCCGCAAGGACCATCGTGCCGGGACTGAGCCGCCCATTGGACCGCGCAAGGGCCAGGACTACGAAGAGCGCGCCGAGCGCGCCGGAGAGCGCTGCAAGCGGCAATACGCCCAATCCCCATACCGACGCCGCGCCCACTCCCAGGAAGATCGCCAACGACGCGCCGAACGCCGCGCCGGTCGAGACGCCGATGGTGAAGGGGTCGGCCAGCGGATTTCTGAGAATGCCTTGAAAGGCCGTTCCGGCAACCGCGAGGGCAAGCCCGACCAGACCGGCGAGGCAGATTCGACTCAAGCGTATGTCGAAAACCACCGCCCGGATCGTTGGATCAAGCGCTCCCGAGTCGACCAGCCCGACGCCGGCCGCAATTGCGAGAGCCGTGTCTCGAACGGATATGTCAATCCGACCGAAGGTCGCGGCAAGGAAAATCGATACGATCACACCGGCGAACAGACCGCCGGCGAGCAGCAGGACTTTCCTTCCCTTTCGGCGGCGCTCCTCGAGGATCTCCTCCCTGAGCGCTTCCGCTCGGGCTATCCGATATTCCGCGGCCGCTGCGCCTTCCATCTCCATGCTCGGATGCGGCCGAACGTCGGGACGCTCTCACCGCGCTCCAACGCTCGCCGCCGTTAGTCGCGTCTAGTCTACTGGAAGTGGGAATACGCCGTCTCGATAGTATCCATCCAGACGTCGACCACTTCCGGCATCTCTCCCGTGCCCTTCAGCACACATTCGACGGTGAATCCTTCCTTCTCGAGGACGGATTTCCAGCTGTCGTCCTCATCGCCGCACATGTCGTTGCGAGCGTGATCGCCCGCGACGAGCATGAACGGCATGAGATAGACCTTCTTGATCCGCTTCTTTTTCAACTTTGGAATAATTTCGTCAAGCGTCGGCCGACCCTCCACCGTACCGATATACATGTTCGGGTCGATATCCTGCGCCCAATAGTTCATCGCCGCATAGACCGCGTCCCCGGGATGATGTTCCGATCCGTGCCCCATAAGGAGCAGAGCGTCTTCGGGCCGCCGTGATTCGGGAGCGTTCTTCAGCAACGCTTTGACCACGCGCGTCATATTGTCGGTCGACGAAAGCAGCGGCCTGGAGACGAGAATTTTCCTGCCGAACATACCGCTCGTTGTTCGCATGGCCTGAACATCGCGCGCGAGCCCGTGGAATTCCGCGCCGGGTAGGGTATGCAACGACCCCACCACGATATGGGTGTATCCGTTGTCGAGCATCCTGCCCAGCGCCACCACCGGATCGTCCAAGTTTTTCCCCTGCTTACGGAGCTTATCGCGGATGATTTTCGAGGTATAGGCCCATTCCACGTCCGTGTCGGGAAAGACCTTCTTCGCCTTGGCTTGAATGGCGTCAAATGCTTTCGCGGCCTCCGGTACGCTCGTCCCGAACGCCACAAGGAGTATCCCCGCCTTTTTCTCCGGCTTCTCTCCATGGTCCCCGGCCCACGCTGCGCAGGCGAGGCACGTAACCACGCACACCATGATCGTCTGAAGAAACCAACGCCGATCGAACATGCATCCCTCCTCGATGAAAGTTTCGGCGCGTTCGCCCGGCCGTGGTACACAAAAAACCCCGGACCGATTCGGCCCAGGGACCGCCCTTTTCTGAGTCCATGGTCTGCCGGTCGCGCCGCTATACCTCGGCGGCTTTCACCGAACCTGCGGGCAGGTCTTCTGACTCACGGATCGTCCTACTCACCGCGCCTTCCCGGAGCGCGTTCGCTCCAGTGGCCGTATGCGGCTTTCGTCCCCGTTCACAGCGGCGGGCCCATTCCTGATTCTCACAGGATTCCCTTTTCATCCGCGAACGGAACCCACAGGTTATACGAATTACTATACTCCGCCGGTCGAGAAACCGTCAAGGGGCATTTACTCACAGACAGAGTGAGGCGTGAAGAGAAGTCTCTTTGGCGCATTGACGAGGCGGTAGGGCCGATGGGCCTGCCGTAGGCCATGCCGGTCGGGGGCGGTCCGGGCGGGGACATAGGTGGAAGAGTATTCCCGGAACCGCCCCCGAGGGGGGTCGGCATGGTTGAGCGGCCCCGGGGGAAAGGGCCTGCTCGGAGACTGAAGAGCGGGCGTTCGGCGCAGTCCGAGGGGAGCGCCGCGTCGCAGGTTACCGAAGGCCGTCCTCTTTCTTTGCGTCTTCTTTTACAAGACCGCCGACCCGCGGTATCGGCCTGCCCGAATCGGTCACCGCCAATACCACGACGATTTCATGGCCTCGGGGAGCGTCCTGCACGCGGACGGGCATTGCGTCGAAATGCGTACGGACAAACGCCGCGTCCTTGTAATGGAGCGGAACATCGATTTCAGCGCCGGGCGTGCCCATTTTCTTCGCGGACGGGATAATCGCCTTGCCGCCTGCCAGTGCGTCCCGGAAGGGCTTACCCATCTTGGGATGGAGAATGGCCGCGGCGTGTTCAAGCTCGCCGAGAGAGCCGACGATTGCGGCCTTGCCGTAGCTTTCGGCCTGCTCGGGCTGGATTCCCAGGGCCTCGACGCAAAGTTTCCCCAGCATATCGCCCAGTTTGGCGCCGATATCCATCAATTCTGTGAGGTCTTCCTGATACGTCCCCGCGAACGGGTTGGTTATGACCGCGGCCGCGGCGGCTCGTCTGGTCGGCGGGTCGATGGTCTTCCCCATCTCCCGCCGGGTTTCTTCGACGACCTTGACGATCTTCCGTATTTCCATATTCGTCTCCTGTAATGGTTCACCGGGCTTGAGACGGCTCTGCGCCCGGTGAGGATGGAGGGGGAGACTCATCTCCCCCTCCAAGCCT
>CAYLRL010000101.1:0-15920 GCA_964385875.1 uncultured Syntrophales bacterium | reverse complement strand
TTCCGCACGCAGCGGATTCTGCTCCTCACCGACGAACAGGCGACGCAGCGGGCGATCCACAAGTTCCTGACCCGCGAGCTGCGCCGATCGGGCAAGGACGATACGATCGTCATTTTTTTCAGCGGGCATGGGGTGTACGATCCGGACCGGACGACCGACTTCTACTTCTGCCCCTATGACATCGAGCTTGGGTATTTCGCGGCCACCGGCGTCAAGATGAGCGGCCTGGAGTTCCTGGAGGGCCTGGAGAGCCGCCGCGTCCTCGTAATAGCCGACGCGTGCCATGCAGGCGGTTTTTCAGGGTACACGGGCCGTTCCAAGGATCTGCCGCCGAATCTGAGCGTCTTCATGCGCGATTTTCAGAACAGCGCGGGACGGGTGATTCTCACGTCGGCCGCGCCGAACGAGAAGTCGTGGGAGCTCGAGGAGATCGAAGGTCAGCCGAAGCTCAAGCACGGCGTCTTTACCCACTTCTTGCTTCAAGGATTGCGCGGCAAGGCCGACACGGATCGCAACGGCGAAGTGACGGTCCATGAAGCGTACCAGTATGCGTACGACATGACGCGCGCCGCGACGGGCGGTCGGCAGCATCCGCAATTCGAGGGTCGGCACAGCGGCGGCTTCCCTCTGGCGTTTTCGGGGACGGTCATACCTCCATGGAAGCTCAAGCGTTCGCTCCTCCATGCGATCGGGTCGGGGAATCTCGCGAGGGTGAAGGAGCTTCGGGCCGAGCTGCCGGATGTCGTCACCGCACGGGACGATCGCAACCGCACGTCGTTGATTATCGCCGCGGAGACGGGTCGCGGCGCCATGGTCGATCTGCTCCTCGGGCAACGTCCCGATCTCGAAGCCAAGAGCGACACGGGCGACACCGCGCTGATCGTCGCGGCGCGAGGCGGACATGCGGACATCGTGAAAACGCTCCTCGGGAAGGGCGCGGACGTGGACGCCAAGAACAAGGCGGAAGAGTCAGCGCTTACCGTGGCGTCCCGCGCGGGACACACCAAGGTGGTCAACGTCTTGCTCGATCACGGCGCGAATGTGCGGGCGATCAACAAGCACGGCAGCGGCGCGTTGGCGCTGGCGTCGTACAAGGGCCATCAGGAGATCGTTCGACTGCTCCTCGAGAAGGGCGCGGACCCGACGGCCGAAGACTTTTTCAAGCGCACGCCGCTGAATCTTGCGTCGCGATACGGTCACAGCGAGGTCGTGCGCATGTTGCTCGATCGGATTCCCAAGCCCAGGACCGCGACGCAGAACGAGCGGTTGATCCGCGGCGTTCTCCGTGGAGACCCCGCGGTGGTCGCGGCCGCGTTGAACCGCGGCGCGGACGTCAATCTGAGGACGCCGTCGGGGGATACTCCGCTTACATTGGCCTCAGGCCTGGGACATGCGCGAATCGTGCGACTCCTGCTCAGACGCAAGGCGGACGTGAACTCTCGGATCACCTTCGAGTCGACAGCGCTTTCGTGGGCCGCGTACAACGGTCGGACCGAGACCGCGGAGATTCTTCTGGACCACGGCGCCGAGGTTGACGCTCGGGACGCGGGCGGGTCCACTCCGTTGACCTTCGCCGCGCAGAACGGCCGGCGGGATATCGTCGCTCTCTTACTCGAGCGCGGCGCGGATGTGAACAATCGCACCAATGACGGCTCCGCACCGCTTACGCTTCTTTTGAACCCGAAGGAGGGTGACAAGAGCGGCCTCGGGCCCGAACGGATCCTCGATCTCGCTCAAACTCTTCTTGACGCGGGAGCGGACGTGAACAGCGCTACCGGATCCGGTGTTACGCCTCTGGCCCTGGCCGCTGAGAACGGCTACGCGGACGTCGCCGCCCTGCTTCTGGAACGAGACGCCCAGGTCAACAGCCGCGCGGAGGACGGCGCCGTGCCGCTCATGGGGGCATCTGCACGCGGACATGCGGCGGTTATCCGCATGCTGCTCGACGCGGGCGCGTCTGTGGACCAACGCAATCGGAAGGGTGAGACCGCGCTCTTTCTGGCCGCAAAAAACGGTCATACCAAGCCGGTCGAGCTGTTGATCGCGAGCGGCGCGGACCCTGCGGCCGCGACCCGTGAAGGGCTGACTCCCGCGATGGTCGCCCGCGACGGCGGGCACACGGACGCCGCCGCGCTGCTCGGAAGCGTCGCAAGCGCCAAGTGAGCCCGTCTCTTTCCTCCGTTCCCGTATTCCTCCAAATCAAACGCTCTCCAAGGAAACAACAAGCTTGCCGGATCTTCGCTTTCGGAGGGATCCGGAGCAGTATTTTTACCCCCCCGGCCAATTTTCTTGGAATATTTGATTGGCTGTCGCGAATCACCTTCTCAGCAATCACTCAAACGATCGTAAACCGGAGGAGGTCCACCATGAGAAGGTATTTTATAGGAGCAGCCCTGGTAATTTCAGCCGTGTTGATTTCCTGGCCCGGGCAGACCGCGTACGCGGGAGGCTTCGGCGCGCATCGGGGCGGTGACGGATTCTCCGTGCGTATAGGGGATGTGGGGTTTTCCTTTCACGGTCATGACCGGGACCGCCGACATTGGCGTCGTCATGTAAGGCCGCATCGCGGTTACCACGGATTCGTCGCGAAGGCGGTCAATCCGAGGGGCGCCGTCTACATCGGGCGAGGCTCGGTTCCGCGCAAGGCGATCCGAAGAGCGCTGAGGAAGTGCCGAAGAGATTCCGTCTTTTCCGGTGCGTGCAGAGTGGTCGACGTGGATCGTAGGCTTCAACGTTGGGGTCGGCGTCACTGGTAGGAGGTTCGGATGAGCGGCGCCGGAGAGGGGGCCCGACCGCATTGGCCGGGCCGATTCCCTCCCCCGGAGCGCGCGGCGATGAGGTCGACTTGATGAGCCCCGGAGTCTGCGATAGGATGACGGCCGCGCATGTCCACGGTTCCCGAACGTGCGCGATCCGATGTCCAGCCGACCGACGGTTGAATCATGCGGCCACTCGCTACGGACCTCGACGCCGAGTTGGTTCGGCGATGCCTCGACGGCTCGGAACACGCCTGGAACGAATTCTACTCACGGTTCATCGGGCTGGTGAGAGGCGTGGCGCGGCGACGGGCGCCCTTTGCCGGCGACGCTCGGGACGATCTCGTTCAAGAGGCGTTCGCGGCCATAGTCAAATCCCTTGAAACATACGATCCTGCTCGGCCTTTGGATACGTACGTGGCCGCTATCGCGGAGCGGGTCTGCATAAGCGAATACCGACGTCGCGCTGCGGCGAAACGCGACGCCGCGACCGATCCCGTCGACCTTCACGACAATCCGGACGGCGCAGCCAGGAGCGTCGCGTCGGACGCCGATTCCCAGGAAGATCGACTGGTCTTGGCGGAGTCCGTCCACATGCTCCGCGGGGCGCTTGACGCCCTCGATCGGGAATGCAGAGAGATCCTTCGCATGCGCTATTTCGATGAAAAACCGTATCGGGAGATCGCTGAAACGCTCGGCGCGCCGGCGAATACCCTGGCCGTCAAGGCTTTGCGGTGTCTGGAACAATTGAAGCGTCGATATCGACGCTCGAAGCGAAAGGGCGACCCAAAATGAAGCCCACGTCCGACAATCATCCGACGGAACTCCTCGCCGAATATGCCGACGGCTCACTCGATCCCGAACGAGCCGCCCTTGTCGAGGAGCACCTGCGGGACTGCCGGGCCTGCGCGGACGCGGTTGACGATGCGCGGACGCTCGGCGCGGCCCTCCGGGAATTTAAGGACGCGCTCTTCTGTCCCGAATCCGTCGAGTTGCATCGGTACGTGCGCAGCGGGGATGATCCCGACGGACGAATTGCGACGCATCTCGAAACCTGCGCCCGGTGCAACGCGGAATTGGTTGAATATGCGCAGACCGCTGAAGACGCGACGGCCAGCTCGGTCGCGCGGCGGGCTTTCGAGGACCTGAGCCGCGGACGGACCGCGAAGTCCTATGAGCGTGAGGGCGTTTTCGAGCGGCTCTCCGGACGGCTTCGGGAGGTATTAGGAATGCGCGGTTTGGCGTTTGCCGCTGCGGTTGCGGTCGTTTTGGTCGCGGTTGTGATCGTTCCGCGGGGTGAAATTCAAACACGCCTTGCCCTGAGTTCGGTGGATTGGGATGAGATGGGTGTTCGGGCCCCCAAAGGACTGATCTCGCCGCCGCGGGTCGCGGTTATGGTCGCGTACGAAGGCTTCGACACGCCGCGGTCGCAAGAGTTCACGGACTCGCTCTATCGAAATCTGTTTCCGCCGCTGGGCCTGCTGGAGACGTATGACTTCATCAACCCCGCGGCGATTCGGGAAGCGCTCCCCGCGGATCTCGCTTCGTCTCCGTATTCCGAACGCATGCTACGGATGCTGCGCATGAATCTGAAGGCCGATCTCGCGATAGTGTCGACCCTGGTTTTCGGAGAGGAAGGATTCACGGTGCATGTGAGGCTGTACGATCTCAACAAGGGGACTGTTATCGCCTCAAAGACGGTCGATGGGGTGGGCCGCGCCGAGCTTCCGGTCAAGCTGAGAAACGCGGCCTATTCGTTGCTGTCGGAGCGATCCGAAAGCCGCGCCCGACGTCCTCGGCGGGCCGGATTCAAGTCGCTCCGAACATGGGTCGATCATGGTGTTTTATCCATGGGTTCATCCGCGCACGCCAGACAGGTCTCGCCGTCCGCGTCGACTTTGATCAGGCCTCTGCGCGCGGCTTCCCAATCCGCGACGTTCAACCCGGACTCCTCGTCGGGTTGTTCCGCGGTCGTCCCGGCGTCCTCGGGACCTTCACCTTCCCACCAGGCTCGCGTGCAGTCGTCGGCCTGTCTCATCATCTTCTGATCCGGATTGTCATAGTCGGAAGCGCATTTCATAGGAGTTCTCCTTTGGTTGGTTTCAGGGTTCATTGCAGTCCTTTATCGCTTCAAGGATCGGGGACGTCCCGCTTTCTCGAAGCTTCCTCCAGGAACCACCTTACTTGAATAAATCTGAAAACCGGCCGTAGCCCTCTTTCTCCAGGTCTTCGGCGGGAATGAACCGCAGAGCTGCGGAGTTGATGCAGTATCGGAGCCCCGTCGGGGGAGGCCCGTCGCTGAAGACGTGCCCGAGATGGGAGTCGGCTTCTTTGCTGCGAACTTCCGTCCGTCTCATCATTAGGCTGCGATCGGTTTTTTCGACCACGTTGTCCGGTTCCAGCGGCTTGGTGAAGCTCGGCCAGCCGGTTCCGGACTCGAACTTGTCCTTTGAACTGAAGAGCGGTTCACCCGAGACAACGTCCACATATATTCCCGGCCTTTTGTTGTCCCAGTATTCGTTTTTGAACGGCGGCTCCGTGCCGTCCTCCTGCGTCACGCGATACTGCATGGGCGTGAGCCGCTCTTTCAAGCTCTCCCTGTTCGACGATCCGGGATTTCCCCTGTCCTTCTTTTTGTCTTCGCTCCAGACTCGTTCGAGAAAGGGCGCCCGCCCCGAGCCGCGTCGGTACGACGTATAACGATCGGGATTCTTCTTGTAATAATCCTGGTGATAGTCTTCCGCCGGGTAGAATTCGCCGGCCTCAATGATTTCGGTCACGATAGGCTCGTCGAACTTGCCGGATTCCTCCAGCCTTTTCTTGGACTGCTCCGCAAGCTTGCGCTGGTTTTCGTCCGTATAGAATATGGCAGTCCGGTAGCCTTTGCCGCGATCGGCGAATTGTCCGCCGGGGTCTGTGGGATCGATTTGTCGCCAGAAGACGTCCAGAAGTTCGTCGTATCCGATCTTCGACGGATCGTACGTGACCTCGACGGCTTCAATGTGGCCTTTTTGGCTGTAATCACGATACCCGGGGTTTGCGCCGGTCCCTCCGGTGTAGCCGGAAACCACCTTTTCGACGCCTTCGAGCTTCTCGAAGGGCGGTTCCATGCACCAGAAACACCCCCCTGCGAAGATCGCCTTCTCGTGGCGGGCTTTGGCCGTAGCGGTCACCGCCGCGAACGGAAGCGCCAGGAGACAGATCAACAGGGCCTTCAAAGTAAGAGTTATCATGTCGTAACCTCGTACTACGGACAGACTCCGCCGAATCAATTGACCGTCCTTGTGAGTTATTTGGGTGCGCCGTCCGGGGGCGGCGACGAGCGGCCGGCCCTCTTTCCGACCCTGAATGATCGCCGACGGCGTTCCCGAACCGACGCTCTTACCTACTTAGATGCGCAAAGGACCGTTTCCGTTCCAATGACTTGACGTGGGGTTCGAAGCGGCGGAGAATACCGCGTAAGAATTGATAAGGCCGAGTAGTATGGACGACAATCGTAAGATCGAAGACCGTGGCGACGGGGGAACCGAAACGGTCCGGTCGCAGTCCGGCCCCGAGGGACCGCCGGACGCAGCGCCCCTTGGGGATAACGTTTTCACAAACGACGCCTGTCTTGAAGCCGTCATAAATGCGGTCCAGGACGGAGTGTGCGTGATCGACGCGGACTGCCGGGTCCTGACTGCGAACGGGGCGGTTCACGAGCGGTACGGCAACGGGGTGGAACTTCGAGGAAAGCTTTGCTGCGAGATTTATCGCACAAGAGTTGACCCGTGCGACGAATGCCCGGTCAGCGAAGTATTCCAAACCGGCCGAACCTTGAACGGGCATGTGGAAATCCGCGAGGTCGAAAGCGGCGACGTCCGGCGTTTGGCCATCAAATCCGTTCCCGTGGTTGACCGACGATCGGGCCGGATTTGCGGCGTCGCCGAATACATACGAGACATCACGGCCGAGAAAAAGACCGATGAGAGGCTGCGATTACTTTCGACCGCGGTCGAGCAAAGCATAGAAGGCGTTGCGGTGGTTGACCTCGACGGTTATCTCCTTTACCTCAATCGCGCCTTCGCCGAGATGCACGGGTACAGCCGAGCGGAGCTGATCGGACGCCATCTGTCGATCTTTCACCGCGCGGAACAGATGCCGGTGGTCGAAGCCGCAAACGAACTCATCCGCAGTCAGGGATATTTCGTCGGCGAAATATGGCACGTGAGGCATGACGGGACGCCGTTTCCGACGCTGATGCACAACTCGTTGGTCTTGGATGAAGCGGGAAAGCCCATTGCCATGACGGGTACCGCACGCGATATCAGCGATCTGGTGGCGGCCCGGACCGAACTCCGTGAGGCCAAGGAACGCGCGGAAGCGGCAAATACAGCGAAGAGCCGGTTCTTGGCCACCATGAGCCACGAGCTTCGAACACCGTTGAATGCGGTCATCGGATTTTCAGAATTGCTCCAGGATGAGGTTCTGGGCCCCTTAACGGGCCGCCGGGCGCGAGCGGTGCGACATATCCTCCAGAGCGGGCGACATCTTCTCCGCTTGGTCAATGACCTCCTGGATCTCTCGGGGATCGAAGCCGGCAAGGTGACCGTCAGGCGCACCCCGATCAACCTCACCTCAATCCTCTCCGAGTGCGTCGATTTCTTTCTGGAGCCCGGCAGAAAACGCTGCATAAATATCGTGTTCCTCCCTTCGGACGACCTGGACGAGACCGAGTGGTTCGGAGACGAGGTCAGAATCAAGCAAATCGTCTTCAATGTGCTCTCCAATGCGCTGAAGTTCACTCCCGAGGGCGGGAAGATACGCATGACCGCGCGGCGTGAAGACGATCGGGCCGTGATCAGCGTGTCGGATACGGGCAGAGGAATTCGACCGAAGGACATGTCGAGGATATTCGAGGTGTTCGAGCAGGCGGATGATTCGTATGCGCGGGAAGAGTCGGGCATGGGTATCGGATTGGCGGTGACTCGACGTTTGGTGGAACTGCACAACGGAACCATCCGTGTCGAGAGTGAGGGCGCGGGCAAAGGAAGCACGTTTCACATCGAGCTTCCTTTGGCGCGGTCCTTTGGCGACGCTTCATAAGGAACACGCAACGGCGTCGTTGCGGGGTAGCGTACAGTTATCGGGCGTTCGAAATAAGCGTCGGATCGCGGACGCCGCCGAATGCGTCCGGGGCCCGGCCGGCAGGGTAAGGGTATGTCCTACGGATATGATGTCGCTGTTATCGGGTCGGGTATCGCGGGTTTGGTCTCCGCGGTGACGGCAAACGGGCTTGGTCGACGGACCGTCCTCGTCGAAAAGGGACGGTTCGGGGGAAACTGCACGAATTTCACCTGCATTCCCAGCAAGACCCTCATCCGCATCGGGCACACGGCTCGGGAGGCGGCCCGGCTTCGGGCACTGGGAGTCCAGCAAGACGCCTCTGCGGAAATCGACGGCGCAGCGCTCTTCGAGCGGATACGATCGGTGGTGCGTACCGGCTATGAGAAAGACCTCCCCGAGACCTTCGAGGCAATCGGCGTTACGGTGGTCTCAGGAGCGGCCCGGTTCATCGACGCTCATCATATCGACGTCCGCGGCCGAACCATATCCGCGGAAAAGTTCATCATCGCGACCGGAACCCGGCCGCTTGTTCCGCGGCTCCCGGGCCTGTCGGACGTGAATTACCTGACCAGCGAAAATCTGTACGCGCTGGAGAGCTTACCGAAATCGTTGGCAATACTGGGCGGCGGAGTAGACGGCCTGGAGTACGCGTCCGCGTTCGGTCGGCTCGGTGTGGAAACCACGGTTGTGGAGATGGCCCCGCAGATCCTCGCAACCGCGGATCGGGAACTGGTGAATCGCCTCCTCGAGGTGATGCGTGAGGATGGGATTCGCATTTTCGACGGAGCGAAGGTGACGGGACTCCGGAAGGTCGACGGAGGCGCCGCGCTCGACTATGAACGCGGGGAGGGAGGTTCGGGGGAGATTCGCGCTGAAGCCGTTCTCGTGGCCCTCGGACGCGCAGTCGATCTGGAAGGGCTCGACCTGGAGCGGGCCGGCGTGGAATACAACCGAAGGGGGATCGTCACCGACAAAACGCTTCGCACGACAGCGGCGAACATCTATGCGTGCGGCGATACCGTCGGCCCGTACCAGCTCGCGACCACCGCGGAATATCAGGGCGTCATCGCTGCGTCCAACGCGTCGCTGCCGGTGAAGCGCTCGGTCGATTATTCGAACAACGTCTTCGTCATATTCACCGAGCCGCCCCTCGCGTACATCGGTCTCACCGAAGCGGAGGCGCACGCGAAATACGAACACAAACTCTCGGTTTACCGATTCGACTACGCGCATATGCGACGCGCCCTGATCGACGGCGCGGAGGACGGTGTGGGCAAGTTTCTCTGCGACGGCCGAGGACGGCTGGTAGGCGCCCACATCCTCGGCGAGGCCGCGCCCGAGGTCATCCACGAGGCGCAGGTGGTCAAGGCGCTCAAGATACCCCTGCGTAAGCTCCAGTCGGTGACGCACGGCTATCCCACCTACGCCCAGGCGCTGGTGGGACGAGCGTCCCAGCTGGCCTTCCTGGATCGCATGGCGGGAAGTTTCTTTGTCGATCTGGGGCTGGGCCTACTCCCGGGCTGCTCGAATAGGTTGAAGCTCACGCGGGATCGACTGGCGGAAGCAGACGACACGGTTCCCCCGGAACCGCCGTTTGCGCCGGGCTTTCGGGTGGAAAGGGGAGGGATCGACGGCGAGGGCGTGACGATCACGCTGCCCGAGGACCTCACCCACTACGACGAATGCCCCCTGCTCGCCGCGCTTGCGGCAAACGGCGCACCGGGAACCGATATCGCGGTCGACTTCGGAGCGGTCCGCCGCATGAACGGGCTCGGCGCGTGCATGCTGGTCAAACTGCACGCGAAGTTCGCCAAGTCCGGCATTCGACTTCACGCGTACAACGTAGGCGATACGCTCCGGGATACGCTCGCCGTGACCGGTCTTGATCGCGCGATGCGCGTGGTAGACGGGGAAAGTCAGGTCGCGGGTGTATCCGGCGCGCCCGGCGATACGCTTGCGGTCAACGGGGACGTCTGGGCCAAGCCGGTCCAACGGCTCACCGTGCCGCCAATGCCGAAAGAGGCTCGGAACCTCAACGTGGACGGGCGCCGCACCCTCGGGCCGGTCAACGGTTTCGGGCAGTTGTGGCAGAAAGTCTATCGTCTGCCGCTCGCCGGCGCTTCCGTGACGCCCGAAGAGACGGTGAAGATACTCAAGGAGCGCTTCATCGAATTTCAGCCCGCCTTCAATCGCTTCTACGCGTCGTCCGCGGGGATACAGCCGGGCGAGGTGGTCCTCATCGATTCCATGACTCCCGGCGGACCGGTGGCGACCGGTGTTATGACGCTCTATGCGGGTGAGCGCTCGTTCACGTTCGTCACTCCCGAGGGCCACCCCGAAGCCGGCTTCATCACCTTCGGAGCGTACGAAACGGAGGGCGTCGTCGTCGCTCGAATCGTGGGGCTCACCCGAGCCGGCGATCCGCTCTACGAACTCGGCTTTCACCTTGCGGGATCGAAGGTTCAGGTGAGGATTTGGAGACATTTCCTCACGTCCCTTGCGGTCCATCTTGGCGTGCCGGCGGAGATCGCGGTCGAACAGCGATGCGTCGATCGAAGGCTCCGATGGAGCGAAGCGGGGAATGTGATTCAAAACGCCCAGATCCGGACGCTGCTCGCGGAGCCCTTCCGGTTGCTGGGACTCCGTTGATGGGCCGACCCGGGAGAGAGGATGACGGGAAAGAGCGAATACGACGCGGTGATTGTCGGTTCCGGTCCGAACGGCCTCGCGGCCGGGATCACCTTCGCTCAAGCGGGCCGATCCGCTCTGATCCTCGAAGCACAGAAGCATGTGGGCGGTGGAACCCGCACCATGGAATTGACAAAGCCCGGCTTCCGACACGATGTCTGTTCCACGGCGCATCCTCTCGCGCGTGTATCGCCGTTTTTCCGGTCGCTTGATTTGGCGTCCTTCGGCCTCGAGTGGGTTCATCCCGAAGCGCCGCTCGCTCATCCCCTCGACGATGAAGACGCCGTGATCCTCGAACGCTCGGTCGAAACGACCGCGGACGGGCTCGGTCCGGACGGGGACGCGTATCGCAGACTGGTCGCGCCGTTTGTCCCGAACGCAGCGGCCCTCATGGAAGATCTCCTGAGACCGCTCGGCCTCCCGAGTCGACCGGTCACGCTTTCCCGATTCGGCCTTGTTGCTTTACGGTCTGCGAGAAGCGTTGCGCTCGGTCGGTTCAGGGGCAGGCGCGCGCGGGCGCTCTTCGCCGGGAACGCGGCTCATGCGATCATGCCGCTGGATCGGGCGTCGAGCGCCGCGTTCGGATTGACCATGTCGGTGATCGGCCACGCGGCCGGATGGCCCTTCGCGCGAGGCGGCTCTCAGGCGATAGCGAACGCGCTCGCGGCGTACTTCAAGTCCCTCGGCGGCGAGATCCGGCTGAACGCTCCCGTCCGGTCCATTGACGATTTCCCCCGGGCGCGGGCGACGCTCTTCACGCTGACCCCGCGGCAATTGGACCGGATAGCCGGTCCTCAGCTCCCGTCCGCGTACCGGGATCGGCTGGAATCACATCGCTACGGCGCTGGCGTGTTCAAAGTTGATTGGGCGCTCGGCGGGCCGGTCCCATGGACCGATCCGACCTGCCTTAGAGCCGGAACCGCCCACATCGGCGGAACGCTTGAGGAGATAGCCGCCGCGGAAGCTCAGGTCGGGGAGGGCAAAGCGCCTGAGCGCCCGTTCGTATTGTTCACTCAGCCGACACTCTTCGATCCTTCCCGAGCGCCGGAGGGCCGTCACATCGCCTGGGCCTACTGCCACGTGCCCAACGGCTGCCCCGTCGACATGACCGATCGCATAGAAGCGCAGATCGAGCGGTTCGCTCCGGGATTTCGCGACCGAATCATCGCTCGTCGGAGCATGTCGCCGGCCGATATGGAGGAGTACAATCCCAACTACGTGGGCGGCGACATCGTGGGCGGGATACAGAGCTTCGGAGATCTCTTCATTCGACCGCTCGGCAGATGGAGCGCGTATACCACGCCGGCTGAAGGGATCTACATCTGTTCGTCGTCCATGCCGCCCGGAGGAGGCGTCCACGGTATGTGCGGCAGACTCGCTGCGCTTCGAGCGCTTCGTGATATGGACTGAACCGACTTCGAATGACGTTGAAAGGAGGACTGCGCTCATGAAGGTATTCATAACCGGCGGCACGGGCTTCGTGGGGCGGCGGCTCACACGGATGCTCATCGAAAAGGGAAACGACGTCACGGTGATGGCGCGTAAGGCCAAGCCGGCTTCGGGCGAGGCCGGTCCGATCACGTACCTCGCTGCGGACGGCATGCGGCCGGGCGCGTGGCAGGAGGAACTCGCCCGACACGACCTAGTCTATAATCTGGCCGGCGTGAGCGTTTTCAAGCGATGGAACGATGAATATAAACGACTCCTCCGTGAGAGCCGCATCCTGACCACCCGCAATGTGGTCGACGCGCTGCCCGACGCGGCGGATTCCGACGTCGTCCTCATCAATGCTTCCGGCGTCGGTATCTACGGCTTCACCGGCGATGAAAAGCTCACGGAAGATGCGCCCCACGGGACCGACCCTCTGGCTCGGCTCGCTCAGGATTGGGAAGCGGAAGTCTGGAAGGCGCAGGATAAAGGGGTGCGCACCGCGACCGCGCGCTTCGGTATTGTGCTCGGAAGAGACGGTGGAGCGCTGCCGGAGATGGTTCGACCGTTTCGGTTCTTCGTGGGCGGACCGGTGGGGAACGGCAGCCAATGGGTCCCGTGGATTCATATCGACGATGTGTGCCGAGGGCTGCTCTTCATCGCGGAAAACTCCGACGTGGACGGTCCCCTGAACTTTGCGGCCCCGGAACCGGTCCGCAATCGCGACCTCGCCAAGGCTATCGGGAAGGCTCTGCGGCGACCGTCCTTCATGCCGGCGCCGGCGTTCGCACTCAAGCTTGTCCTCGGGGAATTCGGATCGGTGGTCCTGGAAGGACAGCGAGCGGTTCCGACCGCGCTCCTGAAGCACGGCTTCCGATTCCGGTATACCACGCTTGATGAGGCGCTCGAGGACCTTCTGAGGTGACCGGTATCCGCAGTTTCGCCTCGATATGATTGATTTCTTGCGTCACCGCGGACTTCCGTGTTAGCATTGCCGTATCCCGTCTGCGAGGAGTCCTCTCCCATGGATCTCATCGCTACCATAGGCAAGTACATCGTCATCACGACGTGCCTCATCGCCGTGGCCCAGGGCATCATCGAACAGAAGTGGTTCGCCCACGACATCAGAATCGCCTACGCCTGCCTGATCGGCGCCTTCATCTGGCTCATCGGCTTCATCGGCGTCAAAGTGCGAAAATACCGCGCCAAACGAGCCGAAAAAGACCTGCCGACAACGTCGGCCGACTCCTGACGTTTGCCGGCTGTTTGCCGCCGACGCCTATTATTTCTCTGTCAAGATTTCGAACCTCTCGGGGGTTCCACGCGTACATGAGACCCCGTAAGGAGGCAAGTAGCTGCTTGGTCCCAGTTCAGTGGGCGCCGTCGCTAGAGTGGGGTGCGTATGGGAAAACCTTCGAAATTCAATCTCAGAAGTGAGTAGAGCAGCCACCCAATGAGCAAAGTGAGAGCGCCGAAGGCCGGCACACTCCAAAGAGGTGACGCATCAATCAGCATCTGAGCGAACCGGGAGTCGGATCCGAGATAGGTGGAGGCCCCATGTCCTATTAATGCCAACGGGGTTGTCTTTTGTTGAAGTGACTGTGTGAGAACGGAAGCGACGAATGTTGCGAGCAGGAGAAGCGCTGATCCCTTGGCCGCATTCCGAATCGTATCCTCCTTGTTGGGTTCGACACGAACACGAAGGGCGACTTCGGCAGCCTGGAACTCGTCTTTCACGTGCCTTAAGGTTATCGTGACATACTCCGCAGACCGACCGTTCTCGGCGAGGAAACTCACGAAAGAACTTCCGTATTTCGAGCACACGATGCGGGTCCGGTCCGTAATCCTGATCCGCCGGCTGGAGACGCTGACCTCCAAACTGCGGGCGTCGAAGTCGGTCTCAGTGAAATCGTCATAATTGGGGACGCTGAATTCAATCTCAAGCCCGAAACTACTTCCACCCTTGACAACATAAATGGTCTCTCCGTTGCATTCGCACGGGTCAAGTCCTGTCGGCTTCACTCTGTAATAGACGCTGTTCTTGATGTTCTTTGCCCTCGAGAGTTTTCGTGTCATGACGTTGAATAGGCCCGAGTTGGCGCCGATTCTTAAGCGCTCCCTCAATCCGACAAACGAGCTTGCCGGGCTGATCGGTGACCCGGAGCTGTCGGCAGCAGTCCCTTGGGGAAGTAAGTCTTCACCAAGGAGCACGAGTTTCATTTTTGTGCCTTCAGGAGGAAGAACCCGGCTACCGAAGTAATGGCGTAAAGAATCTTTCATTTCCGCCTCCTTGGACGACTCCGAGTCCGTCTCGGCGGCTTGGGCTCCATACGAGATGAGGCTTCCAAGCCTATACGTGAGCGTGAGGACCCCGCCGTCGGCCCTGACACTGACGATCTCGACAACCCGGAAGGGCATCACCATGACTTCAGGCTTGTCCGCAATGAAGACGAGTACGGCGCACCGCCCTTTGTATTCCTCGGGGAATCTGGCCATATGCCAGAATAGATCCTTGTCCACCCATTTTTCGTCGTATACCAATGTCAGGATATGGCCGCGCGGATACGCCAAGGAATCCAAGAGACCTCTGGCATACAGTTTCCGAAACGGGCTCTTGAACAAATACACAATCTCTTGTCCAGCGTCTGGAAACGGGTCCGGCGGGTCGGTAACAGAGCGTGCATGATTCTTCACCACTCCACTTAAGTGGCGGGGCAGGACACCGTACCCTAAGCCATAATGGCGAAGCAGCAAATCATTCCAAATACGGAGGGCCGCATAATGGGAATGCAACGGGCATCGGCGGCTTTTCTCCTCTGTCACTCTTTCAGTGACCGGCTGATAGTCAACATCGTACCTTACGAGCGCTACGCGCAGAGGGAGACTTTCATCGATTTTTCGCAATTTATCCAAAAGGGCAGGCAAATGCTTTGGGTTGCAGACGTTGGTTCCGAACGAGGGGTAAATATCGAGCCCCCGGTTCACCATTCGCCTGATGGCTTCGATTTGTTCGTCAAGACTGACGGTCTGCCCGGTGATGGCCTTGTGTTCCGCGGCTTCAAGGCCGTGAAAACAAGGATGGACGGCAAGGTTTGAGTGATTCTTCAGTTGATCGAATACTGCTGTGGTCTCCTTGTCGAAGATGGGAAAATTCCAAGCCCCATCGAGAAAAGGACCAAGGTTCGTCTCCGTCCACACGAATACCTCATTGGACAATCCTTCCTTCTGGATTGCGTTTAAGACATCTGCGATAAGATCCGGAACCAGGAAGGGTTCCCCACCGGTTATACGCAGGACATTCGATTTCTTGGCTTCATCCCACGCAGCATTGTGGTTTCGTTGCTTAATAAATTTGTTAACTATGTGTTCGCCGGTCAGCGATTCATAGCGCCACTCATTTTCACTTTGATACGTATATAACTCTTTGGGAACAAAACAGTGCCAACAGTCGTTTTGGCAGACAGGCACGTGCACGGACAAGAGGCGGTTGTAATTCTTAGCCGGCTTCCCAAGCTTGGCGCCTATAATACTACCATAGTCGAGGAGTGAATCCACGTGTGGGTCGAACTCATCCTTGAGGTCAATGTTCCACTTCCGTCCTCGGCTTGGTTTTGCAGCCTCAAAGACCCTGAAGATAGGCTCACTGAGATTCTCCTCCTTCTTCATTTGCTCAGCCATGTATGTTCCTTCAAAGGTCTTGATCAACTTGTATTTTTTCGCCCCGTCCGGACCTTCCGGCTCGGTTACCAGAGTTCCTCTCCGGTGTCGCAATCTTTCCGCAAGATTCATTGCCGCCTCCCAAAACGCATCAGGTAATGTGATGAATCGATCAAGATGATTCCATCGGCGACCGCCTCAGTCATTATACAGGGTTTTCGTAATGGTTCACCGGGCTTGAGGCGGCTCTGCGCCCGGTGAGAATGGAGGGGGAGACTCATCTCC
>CAYLRL010000100.1:0-16279 GCA_964385875.1 uncultured Syntrophales bacterium | reverse complement strand
ATCCCCCTCAGCTCCACCAATTTCACTCACGCGAACCAACCGTCCCCCACAGGACCGTTTTTTTCACCCGAAAACACCCAAGCAGCCTCCGCGTCAGCTGGGAGAGCCTTGACCGGCATTCAAGAGGTCAGAGGTTCGATCCCCCTCAGCTTTACCATAAGAGACCAAACAGTTTGAAGACGTTAACCGCCGACCACATGGCGGTTTCTCTTTTCCGGAAAGACGATTGTGTCGGAATTGTGTCGTTCTTCTCCGCAGACCCGGTTCGCGTAGGAGATGAGCTTGGCGATCTCCCCCATGCTGTAGTGGGTCGTCATGCTCTTCCCGCGCCTATAATCGGCCAAATCCTTTCAGTCCTGTTTGGGAACTTCGGCGGCCCTCAGCCTACGGCCAAGGAGGTGGTTTAGATCACCAGCGGAAGCATAATGCAGCTAACACCATTCCCCCACGCATACATGCCGCTGATCGGTCCACGGTCGTTGCGGCGCGCAAGCGTCACCCCACGCGCCCACGAAGAGGAAGCGCCTGCAGGGGTGCGCTCACCGCAGTCGGACGGTATCGAGGGATCGCGTGCGCTTAGGCCAGGGCCATGCCGACACGCCCGGGACCAAAGGGAAAGGCGCCCACCGTCTCTCAGATATAAAAAGGAGGTAAGCGTTCACCGGGATAGCGATAAGCCGTTGATATCTCGATGGGGGAGGCTTGGAGGGGGAGATGAGTCGCCCCCTCCATCCTCACCGGGCGCAGAGCCGCCTCAAGCCCGGTGAACCATTACAAAAGGAGACCTAAACGCTTTTCCACGCGGATACAATTCCCACTTTGCCGGTTCCTTCCCGCCGGCGAAGTGTGGTATGGTAGAATACGAGTTAAGCAGGGCGGTTCAATCGGCGCGAGGTCTTGCCGGCGCCGTCCCGGTGCTGTATTGTCGTGACGGTATCTGGTAATGGAGCTGATTATGGGGCCGCGCCCAGACTTGGCGTTTGTCCAAGAGACCACCGAGAGGAGCCTGACGGTGATTACCGCAGGGGATTTCAAGATTGTCTCAATAATGGGAACCGTTTTCTTCCATGGCGGTGTTGTGAACACCCGATTGATTCTGACTAAGTTCTTAGAGATGTACACGGATCGTCTCAATGGCCAGGTTATCAGCATACCAGAAGAACCCGGAATGCCCCCCGAGCTACCGAGGGTCATCCTTGGGAGCAGCAATAATGTCTGGAACTTCCAGGTCTCTCTGATTCGGGCTGACGTTACCAAAAGGGACTATAAAGGTGAGGTGTTGCCGGGAGTGGATGACGTTCACGCAGAAATACTGCCGATGCTTGAAGATGTCATTGAATTGACCGGTCTGAAAGCCGGACGCCTGTCCACTGTCTGCAACCAATACGCAGCTACCGAGAGACCCGCCGTTCGGCTGGCCGAGCGTTTCTGCAAAAACGCGTGGCTTCAAGATGGTCAACCACTAGCGGCTCCCGACAACTTTGAGTTACACGTGCACAGAAGGCATAAGCTAGCCTGTGGTTTGGAGGTAAACTCTTGGATTCGGCACAAGAGTGGTTTCTATCAGATAGCTTCGAGGCCGCGTGGCGATGCCATTGTTGTTGAACAGGATATAAACACGCCCGGTGAGTCTGCTGAGACGGCCACGTTTGATGCCCAAGTTCGTAAGGAATTCTTTGTTGAAGCGTCACAGGAACTGATTATGGCCCTCGCTCGGAATTATCCGGGAGGCGAGCCATGAGTCTGTCAACAATAACCGGCTGGAATGATTCCGTCACGACGCCCTGTCCGAGTAGGCCCCTCGACGAACCGACAGCGACCCCGCCAGGCGAGCAGTGCGCGCTTTGGTTCGATCTCTGTCTGAAGAGAGCCTCTGCGCATGCGAAGAGGCCGGAAACTGCTTCTGAAGTGGGATCGGCTCGCTTCGCCGGTGACTCCACCGTCACGGACGCCGAACAACTGGCGGTAAATGCAGCCGAACAGGTAGTGGCCCAAAGAATCCAAGATCTAGCCAGGCTGGAAGACGGATGGGGAGGAGAGGACGAGATTGCCCCAGATTTGGTAACTCTGAGTTACGTGAGGGCGATTGCAAGCCAAATCAACCGGTGGTTTGTCACTGACGGTTACCGGCCGGTGTCCCCGCGCCTGTCTCCGGGTTTTCTCGGCCAAGTTCAGCTGAAGTACTTTGACGCCAAAGCTACCCTGTACATCGAAGTTGTCCGAGACACGAACCTTCACATCAAGGTGACCCTTGTCTTGAAAAACGAGTCGGGATACCCTGGCGAACCGATTTCCCACTACACCGCTTTGCCAAACGAGCTTCGGGAATACATCACCGCCTATCTTCATGCTGCACAGTAACGCTCATCTAAATTTGGGCTCAAGGAATGCCTCGTTGTTTCTACAGACGTATAGTGAAGCAGCATTATGACCCGGAAAATCAATCCATAGATCCTCTGGCTTTCCAGCCCCGGCCCAAGGAAATACGCAATGGGACGGGGCCTTCAATATTGGACTCGACTCTGATTGGTCCTTACGAGGCTCTCGGCAACTGGTGCGAGAAGAATGGGGGCCATCTCACCTTTTTCCCTGAAGAGGCTTTTCCGGATGGCTTTGGTGCTGAACAACGAGGCAAGAACCCCCGGCATTATGAGATCGTGGGCCCCATATACCCTAACGACGATCCACGCATTGACTGGGCTGCGCATATAGCAAGTCGAGCGCGCATGAAACTCCTTTGTGTGAAGAATGAGCCACATGACTTATGCCCTGGAGAGCCCGACCCCCCGATCCGATAGCATGAATCCGACATTGCAGGAAGGAATCTGCCGGGTACAAACACAAATCGTCTGATCCATGAATGGTGACTATTCGACAGGATGAGAAAGGTACCGCAATGGAACCTTTCTCATGGATGCCGTGTTGATGCCTTTCCCCCATTGGGGGCGCAACATGCCCCCAGACGAAAACAACCGGCAAGCGGCTGTATTTGACGAGAATTGCCCTTCCGACACGTTCAAGGCCGTATCGAATTGAGGCGGCCGTCTCGCATTGAGCGGCAAGTCCTGCGTCTTGGTTTGCCTGTTCGGCGTGGATGTTCATGACAGCGGCTTCATCTTGATCTCAACGGCGAACGCCGCGCTGAAGAGCGCGCCCAGCAAAGCCGGACAAAGGGCGCCTGATTTGACCATTTGAACTCCTTTTAATCGGTCTCAACGATTCTACCCGGTGGGGATTTCGTGGGAGACTGTCGTGATTTGTTGAGAAAAGTGGCGCTTTTTCGACGCGCAGCGCTCAGGTACGCCACTGAAATATTTGGACTATGGTGGGCAAATCGTGGCCGGCAGTCAACAGGTCGGGCGTTCGATCCCCCTCAGCTCCACCGGAAATTAGGCCGGCGAACCGTCCTCCACGCGACGGTCTTTTTATTTCCGCATTTCACTCCGGTGTAAACCGGGGAGGCCTCGGTCCCTCACTCGAGTTCCGCGAGGGTAATGAGTCGGATAAGCTTACGAAGATTCTTGAGGTCTCGTTCGGAAATGAAGGTGATCTCGAAGCCGGAGACGTTTTTCCAGTCGCCGTCTTCTTCCTTGAACCATCTGCAGATTGCGTCGAACTCGAACGGCGGAGCGGCGCCGAACGAGTCGCCCAGGATCACCAGTGATTTGATGTCGTCGGGACCGACCTCGAGGCCGGCTATCCCCACACCCTTTTCGGTGATGTCGCGCAGCACGCCGTGGACGTCCGGTACGGATCGCTCGTAGATCGGTATTTCGAAGTCGAGGTAGTAGCGCTGGAGCGAGCGGAGGTTCTCGGGTATGGCGGGTTGGTAATCGAGCGTCACGGTTCCGAAGACCATTTCCTTTGTGACGGCCTTGAGTTCGACGAGCTTCTCAAACAGCTGCTGCAACGCGTCGTACGAGATACCGTATTTTTCCATCAGATCGAAGTCTGTGAGGCCGGCCTTGATGTCTTTCACGATCGAGCGAATCCCGATCCTGATCGAACGGGGATCCCCTTCGAGCAGCTTCGAGCCGTGAAGTCCCAGCTCTTCGAGCTTGGCGTACAGGTCTCCAAGTCCCTTCGGCGAAAGCTTGTACTTCTCCATGAGCGCCGTATCGTCCAGTCCCGCTCGGATATCCCGGTACACTTCCTTGAGCTTCACTTCTCGTCCGCCCATCGAGACCCCTCCTCACTCTCCTGGTCGCCGATCCGTCCATACGGTCTCGAACCGCCCGACCACGACATCCCGCATGTTCGGGAGTCGTCGGCGACAAAACGGCAAGCCGACCTCGGGCGAGGCACGGCCCTTCCACCCGCGGCATGCTCCGCTTTCTTCATAGTACTGAAACGCACATGCCACGGCAAGCCAAAAAGAGCGTCGCACAGCGGGAAAGCCCGTCGTTCCCGGCGCCGATATCGATACGAAGGCGCGCGGGCCGGTGGGGAGGTAGCTAAATACGGGAAGGGGCGGCGGCGGCGCTTGCCTTATGCATATAATGGAAGTTTTTCCGCCTTTTGTGCAAAAAAGGCTCACTAATTAAGAGCCGGCCCCTTTTCTTTAATAGTGGTATACTTAAGGAAAGTTTTTTATGGAGCGAACTTCTTTTGGAACGAGGACTTCAGGGCCGCTTCGTACTGAGTGATTCGGGTCCGGAACATTGCCGGGCGTTTGTTCCGGAACCGCTCCCGCCTTCCATCCCCTTGCGCTGGGACCAAGATCTGTATGAACATGCGCTTACAGCGCTCGGAAGGCTTGACGGAATCTCCCACATCCTTCCCGATTCGGAACTCTTCCTCTATTTGTATGTTCGGAAGGAAGCCGTCCTGTCTTCGCAGATCGAGGGGACTCAGTCTTCTCTTGCAGACCTGCTCGCATACGAGGCGCACGATGCCCCGGGGGTTCCGCCGGACGACGTGGAGGAGGTGTCCAACTATGTGAGGGCAATAGAGCATGGAATGCATCTCATTCGCGAGGGCGGCTTGCCCGTCTGTTCGAGGGTGATCCGGGAGGCGCATGCGGCCCTTCTTCGCTCCGGGCGGGGCAGCGCCCGAGATCCCGGACGCTTCCGAACAACTCAGAACTGGGTGGGCGGGGCTCGACCTCAAGATGCGGTTTTTGTCCTACCGCCGGCGAATTACATCGAAGATTGTATAGCTGATCTCGAGCGGTTTATAAATGACCAACCGTTCCGAACACCCACTCTGGTGAAGGCTGCTCTTGCGCACGTCCGGTTCGAGACCATACATCCGTTTCTAGACGGCAACGGCAGGGTGGGCAGGTTGCTGATCACGTTGATCCTCTGCTACGAAAAGGCTCTTATGAAGCCGGTTCTGTACCTCAGCCTGTTTTTCAAAACGCGCCGCGCGGAGTACTACGACCTGCTCCAAACCGTCCGTTTTCGGGGCGACTGGGAGGCTTGGCTTAATTTCTTCTTCGAGGGAGTTCGGTCCGTTTCGGAGCAAGCCTTCGAGACCGCGATGAAGATTGAGTCGTTATTCGCTCACGATAAGGAGCGTATCGAACGATCCGGTGAAGCGGTCGGCACAACACTCCGTGTTCACGAACTTCTTCGTCACAAAGTCCGTTGCACGGCGCCCACAGCGGTGAGGGCGCTGGGATTATCGCAGCCGACGATCAACAAAGCCTTCGAGCGTCTCCGGCGCCTGGGCATAGTTCGTGAGATAACCGGCAGGGAGCGGGACCGGGTCTTCGTGTACGGCGATTACCTTGACATCCTCGAGGAAGGAACAACGCCGCTTCCTTGATGCGGAATCTAACGGTTTCGCGGTTCCGCGAGGGGTCGCCCCCCACACTCGCGCTCGGGGCTCGTCAGGACTGGATGATCGTCGAGTGTTTCATTTCAAGGTCTTTCTCGAACTTGTCCCAGAACTCACGTTCGGATGTGCGCCAATCCGGGCCGAAGGTTTGGCCGAAATAGCCGCCCAGCTTCTTGAGGAGTTTCATCCATGCGCCTTCGTAGCTGAGGGTCAGGACATCGTCGAGAAATGGAGCGATATTGTCGATCTCATCCTTGGGGACGTACGCCCGCGCGCCGAGCTCGATTGACTTCTTCAATGACTCGGGGCTCAACGCGTGAGCGGTCAACATGACAACCGGCAGGCCCTTGGTGTCGGCGAACTTGAGGAGATCAAATCCCCTCACCCCCATAATATCGAGGATTACGAGATCGTAGGTATAGGAGTGGAGCCGCTGGAGCGCTTCCTCATAGGTCATGGCCGTTTCGAGCGATACGCCGTGTTTCTCGAGGTCCTCCCGAAGGATGTCGAGAATGTCGGGTTCGTCGTCAACCGCCAGCATACGGGTCCCCTTCAACCGCTCATGCGCCATGGCCGACCCCTTTCATAGGTAGAGTGTGCTTTTTTGTAACCGAAAGCGAATGAAACCGTCAACCGCTTTTTCTCGGTCGGCTCTGTGCGCCGGCGAGATTGGGGCGCCCCCCGACCATATCGATTTTGACTTCTTTGCTCGGTTCCCGTACACTGAATCGACTACCGCACAGCCGGCATCTCTTCAACGGCATCCCGCCATAGTCACCGACGTATCCGTGGAGGCGCCGCCATGGAGGACTCAAGGAACGTCCGGGGGCAGTCTTTAGTCCCGCAGTCGGCCGACACACAGACGACCGCTTCGGGTGAGTCGTCCGTCTCGGAACTCACCAAATTTCGAGCGCTGTACGACCTTGCGGTCGCCATGACCGCGGAACGAAGTCTCGACGAAAACCTCCAGATGGTCGCGGATCAGGCCCGATCCCTCCTCGGCGCGGACAAGGCGTTCATCGCGCTGGCGGAAGAGCCTTCCGGCGATCTGGTCATGCACACCTTTTCGGGCATTGTCACCGACGAGTTCAAACAGGTGAGAATTCCGGCCGGAGTGGGTCTCGGCGGGGAAGTGGCCCGGACGGGCGCTCCCAGGGTCGTGAACGATTACTACGAGGAATTCGAGCCGCGATACCACGAGGTCATGCGCGCGGAAGGTCTCGTTGCGGGGATTGCGGTTCCCATCCGAACCGGCGCTCGAAATCTCGGGGTGCTCTATTCCTTTAACAAGCGCAAACGCCCGTTTGCTCGGGACGATCTGGAAACCTTGTCGCTGCTGGGTAATCTGGCTGCGGTCGAGATCATTCGCCGACGCTCGGAACAGTCAGTCAAAGAGGGTCAGGAGCGGTATCGGGATCTCTACGAGAGATCGAAAAGCGGCGAGGAATTGTATCGTTCGGTGCTCAACTCGTCCGTGGACGCGATCGTCATATACGACATGGAGGGTCGCGCCCAATACGTGAGCCCTTCGTTTACCCGCACGTTCGGCTGGACGCTCGATGACGTGAAAGGCGAGCGCATTCCCTTTCTTCCCGATTCCGAACGAGAGCCCACTATGGCGATCATCAACGGGCTGATCGAGACCGGCGAACCATGTTCCGCATTTGAAACGAAACGCTGCACAAGAGACGGCAGACTCCTCGATACGAGTATCAGCGCGTCACGATACCACGATCACCAAGGCGCCCCCGCCGGTATTCTGGTGATCATTCGCGATATCACCGCCCGGAAGCGGGCGGAACGGGACCTGGCCGTCGAACTGAACAAGTTCCAGGCGCTCTATGACCTTGCCCTTGCAATGACCGTGGAACGGACTCTCGATGAGAATCTTCAGATCATCGTCGAGAAGAGCAGAGCGCTCCTCGGTGCGGACAAGGCCTGTATGGCGCTCCGGGACGAAACAAGCGGAGATCTGCATATGCAGGTCTATTCCGGCATCCGAACCCAAGCGTTCAAGCGACTGCGAATACCGTTTGGCGTGGGACTGGGCGGCATGGTGGCGGAAACGGGGCGCCGGCACATCGTCGAGGACTACTTCAGTGAGATTGGGCCGGAATTCCACGATATTGCCCGGGACGAAGGACTGCTCTCGGGGATCGCCGTGCCGGTGAAGATCGGAGAGACCAACCTGGGCGTTCTCTATGTCTTCAATCGTCGGCGCACGCCCTTTTCCCTCGCGGATTTGGATACGCTCTCGCTTCTGGGCAACCTCGCCGCGGTCGAAATTACCCGCAGACAGGCCAAGGTGAGGCTCCGGGAGAGTGAAGAGCGCTACCGCACGCTCTACGAGGAATCCAAAGAGGGTGAAGAGCTCTACCGGTCGGTGCTCAATTCCTCGGTCGACGGGATCGTGGTCTATGACTTGGAAGGCGCCCCCCGGTACGTGAATCCGTCGTTCGAGCGCATGTACGGCTGGACCATCGAGGACTTGGAAGGCGCCCGCATCCCCTTTGTTCCCGAGCCGGAAAAGGAAGAGACCATTCGGGTGATCTCCGAGCTCGTGAAGACGGGCCGACCCACGAAACGCTTCGAGACACGCCGCTACACCAAGGACGGCCGCCTTCTCGACATCAGCATCAGCGCGTCCCGCTACCACGATCATCAAGGCCGACCCGCGGGGACGCTCACCGTCCACCGGGACATCACCGACCGGAAAAGGGCCGAACAAGCCCTCAGAGAAAGCGAAGAACGATTCCGGACCCTTGCGGAAACCGCGCCGTTCGGACTTGTAGTCGTCGGCGCGGACGACCGGGCCGAGTATATCAATCCCAAGTTCACCGAGATCTTCGGGTATTCGTTCGAAGATGTCCCCGACTTGCAGACGTGGTTCGAAAAGGCGTACCCCGACCCGCAACAACGGCGACACGCGGCCGCAGTCTGGAACGAAGAAACCGCCGGCCTGTTTGGAAATCGTCAGTCGAGCGCTGAAGCGGAACCTCGGCAATTCACGGTGAGACGTAAGGACGGCGGCGAGACGATAGTCAGCTTCAGAGCCGTTGTACTGCCCGGTCGTCGTATCATCGCGACGTTTCTCGACATCACCGCGGAAGCGCGGGCGCAACGGGAGGTCCAGCGCGCAAAAACCGAATGGGAACGAACATTCAACGCGGTGCAGGATCTCATCCTTATCCTTGACTCCCAACGCCGGGTGGTCCGGGCCAACAAGGCCCTCGCAGCCCGATTCGAGATAACCCCTGAAGAGATGATCGGCGCCGGGTGTGACCAGCCGCTCAAGTCCGACAGAACCCTTGCGCCGCTTTGTCCGATGGGGCCTTCCGGGGAGGACGCGGGCGATCAGTTCCTCGAGGTGACCGACGACGGATTGGGCGGCGTCTTCGATCTGCGCGTCTCGCCGATGCGCGATGAACAGGGTCGATTCCTGGGAACCGCGCATATCGGGCGCGATATAACCGCGTTCAAGGCCATGGAACGTGCGCGACGCCGCGCGGTTCATCATCTCTCCCACGAACTCAAGACGCCTATCGCGGTGCTCAAGGCCTCAATCAGAAGCCTCACCGAACCGGACCTCGAACCGGAAGCCCGAGATCGAAAAATCGAGCGAATTCGACGGAATCTCGGGCGTCTGACCGATATCCAGCGCATCGTGCAAGAGATTGTGGCGCCTCCCAAGTATCGGCCTCGCCGCTTTCCCGTCGCCGAGCATGTACATGACATCCTTGAAGAATCTCGACGAATGAGCGCCCACCGCTCCGTCGCTATCGAGGAACGCCTCGAGCCCGTCGACACCGACGTCATCGATCCGGACGCGCTCACAACGGTCCTCCGCACGTTGGTGAAGAACGCGGTCGAGAACACCCCCGACGGCGGCGAAGTTGTGGTGTCGATCTCCAGGCGGGCCCGCGGCGCGTTGCTCACCGTCGCAGACACCGGCGTCGGCATACCGCCGGGGGATCGAGAGTTTCTCTTCAACGCGTTCCACCACACGAAGGACACCGAACAGTACGCGACCAAAACCCCCTACGACTTCGACGCGGGCGGAAAAGGCCTTGAATTGATGCGGCTCCAAGTGCCGGCCGAAGAAGGGGGGTTCGACGTCTCATTCGAAACGGAACGCTGCCGGTTCATTCCCGCCGGCGCGGACCGATGCCCGGGGATCATCGAACTCTGTCCGCATGTGCCAAACGCGGACGAGTGCCGACGGTCGGGCCGAACCGTGTTCACCGTAAACTTTCACGGACACGTGAAGCTCTGAACAGACCGGGATCCGGCCGAAAACTCGGCTGCGGAACGGGGTGACGGTGTTCTCCCACCTTTCGTACGCCGAACCAAATTGCGGGCGCTGTAATCCCTCAGTTATTCGGGGTAAGGTAACTTCAACCGGTTGAAATTACTGTCTGCCCGCACTCCCGAGCCGCGCCTAACTGAGGGCTTACCGGGCGCTGGATAATGTCATTGCGAGGAGCGCAGCGACGTTACAATCTGAGCGGTATTCGGAGCCCGCGCGCCGAGATTGCTTCGCTTGGCTCGCAATGACGACCTTAGTCCCGTTTCGCAAGAGGTCTTTTCTTCGTCTTCCTCATGTAGGATGTGCCGAGCGGAGCGAAGCGCATCCGTCGAAGCTCTTCCCGGCCGGGCGCCGGGTCCGCAAAGGCGGTGGGAATCAGGGGATGCGCGAAACTCATAGTGGGTGGCCCGGACGTCATATGACCGGGCGGCGCAGCCGCAAGAGGGGTTTTTTCCCTAAGCGCCGGTTCAGTTCTCAATCTCCGGGCATATTCAAGTCGGAGCTCCGGCGCCCGGAGGCCACCGCCTCGGGGCCGGCCGGCGAAAGCGTCTCGTCATCGTCAACGCGGCGCCCGCACCCACACCAAGTGGGGCCCACGCAGGTTCGCGATATCGCCGGAAAGGCTTGACAAGCATCACAGCGCCGATTCAAGGCGTGTCCATGCGATGGGGATTATACACGGGCGGACCCTCGATTACGGGCCCGGGTTTCGAGTTCCGCCCGCGCGATCAGGCTTCGTTCGTACGCCCAGTCGATGATTTGCGGATCGCGGGCAGCGTCCGTGCAGAGCTTTTCCGGGTCGGGCTTCGAGAGAACCCGGCCGATGTCGAGCCGGTCCGCGTCCCAGCAGGTTTGAACGGTCACGTCCGCTTCGATCCATCCTCGGGTGTGATGAGCGCAGGCATAGGCGAGCAGTTCCAGGTCTTCATCGTCAATGCTGATGATGCGGCCGCGCAGCGACAGCGCGAATTGGGCGCCCCGTTGGCCGTGGTCCGGATCGATCGCGTCGTTGACGCGCTTTGAATCGTGGAGATACGCGAAGAGCTCCACCACATGTCGTCTCGCGCCGGTCCGTTCGGCCAGAAGCAGTCCGTTGTCCCGGACGCGTTCGAAATGCCTGACGCCGTGCACTCCGTCCCAGCTGACAGCGTATTGAACGCGCACGGCGTGTATCAGTTGCGGGGTAATGATCTGCATAATGGCTCTCACATAGGGAAATGAACGGCGGCCGGAACGAACCGACCGGAGTTTCACGAGCCGGCCGCTGTGCCCTCACGCGCTCGACCTTCTTCGTCCAGGCGTTGCAGCTTCGCCCGGAACCGGTCCACGTCGGCCTGCAATTGGGACTTGGCTTCCTCCGTCAGGCCGACGAACCTCCCCCTGGGCTTCCGGATACTTTTTGAGCGATCGGACGCGCCGCCCACACGTAATGCTATAGTGTTCACCGTCGGAGACTTCGTAAAGAGGGAACGCGTTCGTGGTGACCGCGAGCCCGGCCGCTTTGATCGACTCGTACGCGTCGGCCGCGCCGTGAGGGTGTCGGAATCGAGCCCCAGGTTTGCGGCGCCGTCGGGATTTTGCCGATGAAACCACTCAGAGCCATTCGAGCGGCTTGGACGATCCTCCCCTTCCGTCGTCGGAGCCGCGGGACGGCGCGGTTTTCGCCTGCTTGAAAGGACCCCGAACGCTCGTATCGATCACCGTGACCCCGAGAAAGCCTTTAGCGACCCGCACCGTATGCTCGTATCCGTTCCTCACGAAGACCAGAGTCGGTCGAATTCCCTTCCGCCGGGTCTCGAGCGTCAGAGCGAGAAACTTGATCGCGTCGAGGCCGCGTTCGCCGTGGTACTCGATAATCACGTCGCCCTTCTCCAAGCCTGCGTCCCGACCGTCCGACCGGGGAGTAAAATCGACCACTTTCAGTCCTCGAACCGGTGGAGTCAGCGGCGCGCCGGGGCCGGCCTCGACCTCGGCGCTCTCCTTGAGCGCTGCGATCTTGGCCTGCCGCTCCTGTTCCCGAGCGACCGCGCCGGCCACTTCACGTTGATCCGGACCCGGCGTCCAATCGGCGGTGACAAAATCTTCGGAAAAATGGAAGATGCGCCGCGAGTCCGAGAGTTCGATTGCCACCCGGAAGCCGCCGTTGTAGAATGCCATTGAGGGCCGGGACCAGCCACGGAACGCGCACCGGAGATTCACCGCTCCAAACGTCCATTCGCCCCCACGCATGACCCGACTTTCACCCTGCCCGGGACCTTCCGGGTCGACTTCGGGCGTGAACCGGTAATATTCTTCGCCGTAGTAGTCACGGACCCATTCGAGAACGTTCCCGGCCATGTCGTACAAGCCGTACCCGTTGGCCCCGTAACTCCCCACCGGAGCGACGTATTTATAGCCGTCGTCCGCGTACTCGTCGCTCCACTCAAAATCGGTGTTCTTGTCCGCGAAGTTGGCCTTCCCGCCGTCGGGCAACGCGTCCCCCCAGGGAAAAGCCGCGTTCGCGAGCCCTCCGCGGGCAGCGTACTCCCATTGCGCTTCCGTGGGGAGTTTGTAGGGGAGGCGCTCCTTGGCCGAGAGCCAGTCGGTGAAGGCCAGCGCATCATAGTACGAAACCATCGTGATCGGCTGAGCGTCGTCCACGGTCCAACCCGGATTCCGCCACGACGAGCCTTCTTTCGTCTCGAAGACGCCGTCCTCGGCGTCGAAGACCTGTCCCCCGCCGGCGTCCTCAGCGTCGGTTATATACCCGGTTTCTTCGACGAATCGCCGGAATTGACCGACCGTTACTTCGGTGGCCGAGATATAAAAGGGACGCGAGATGCGAACCTTGTGGATCGGGTACTCATTCTCGAGGGAGATGGGTTGGCCTCTCGCCAGCGTGGTCATGGCCCATGCTATGTCGGTCTCGGAGCTTCCCATGATGAAGGATCCCGCGGGAATGCGGACCATGGTCATGCCGAGAGAATTCTCGAACGTCTGGAGCGTCTCGTCTTCCGTGATATCGATGAGCGACTCGAGGACGTTTTTCACCACGTCGGCCGGCCGGCCGTCAAATCCGCCGGTATCCTTGGTTCGACGGAAGAAGTCCTGGACGAGCTTTCGGGCTTCCATGCGACGGCCTTCCGCGGCGAGCTTCTTCACCTCGGCCATGAGCCGAGTTAGGCTCTGTTGCGGAGAGAGATCGGGTTCGATCTCCGCGCGGGGCTCCGGATGGGGGATCGGGTCTTCGTCGGAAGGGGCCGCGGCCACCCGAAAGCCGTTGACGTCAACGCAGAGATCGGGCTCGATCCCGAACCTGAAGGCATTCATGGCGATCCCGGCGCCGAATGCCCAGTTTCCGCCTCGGACGACCCGCTTGGATCCTCTGCGGGGACCGGTCGGATCGACGGTAATGCGATCCGCGGCGCCGTCGTACGCGTCGTCGTCATAGATATCCGCGCAGAGTTCCCACACGTTGCCGGCCATATCGTACAGCCAGAAACCGTTCGGTTCGTACGCGCCCACGGGCGCGACGGTCGCGTACCGGTCGTCTACGGTTCGATCGGCCCAGGGGACCGGTGAATTGCGATCGGCCATGTTGAGCTTCTTCCCGTCAGGGTACGCGGCGCCCCACGGAAATCGTTGCCCGTCCTTACCTCCCCTGGCGGCGTATTCCCACTGAGCCTCGGTGGGCAGGAAATAGCGCCGATTCTCCTTACCGTTCAGCCATTCGCAGAACGCCTCGGCGTCCTCATGGCAGACCATCGTGACCGGAAGATCATCCGATACCGGGAAGCCCGGGTTCCGCCACGACGCTCCCTGTTTCTTCGTCCAGTGCTTCTCCTCCGGATCGTAGACCCATCCCCACCCCTGAGCTTCAGCGACGGTGCGGTATCCCGTCTCTTCCACAAACCGTCGGAATTGCCCGTGGGTGACCTCGTACTTGCCCATGAGATAGGGTCGGCTAATCTCGACCGCATGAGCGGGCTCCTGAGGTTCGAGGAGATCTCTCGGCGCGCTCCAGTCGGCTTCGATTCGTCGGATGTCCGCGGTCGAGCTCCCCATGAGGAAGGTCCCCGGTCTGATGAGAATAAGTTTCATGCCGACCGAGTTGGTGATTTCGCCCATGGGGCTGTTCGCGGGAGCGGACGGTTTGGCCGCTTGAACACGGGCGCGCTGCAGCATCTCACGAAGACGGGCTGTGTCGGTTTGGGGGCCGAGCTTGGCCGCGGCCTCGAGCGCCCGTTCGATCGACCTGAGCGCAAGGTCCCATTCCTCGCGCCGGAAGCGCGCGTCGGCAAGTTCCGAGTGCCGATCGAAAAGCGCTTGGTAATCCGTGGTGTCCGGTTCAGGGGGACGCGCGGCCTCGAAGTCGTACGTGGGTTTTTCGCGATTGCGTTCGGGCGCCGTAGCCTTCGACCGATCCCCGCCTCGGAAGGTTTCCAAATACCCGGAGACCGCCTCATAGAGCTTGGCGGGGGAGACGCCCAGGGATTCCGGCTTCTCCGGCGGTCGATCGGCTGATTGAACCTGAGCGAAGGAGACCGCGCCCCCGAACGCAAACGCAGCGACGACCGACACGAGGGCTGCACTTACCAAGGATCGCCGCCGGGCGCATCCGGAGGCGATGTCACGGAGGATACGGATCAAAGCACGGGTCATTTCACGGCGTCTCCCGCGATTCATCGACCGCGCTCAGCGCGCGCAGGATCCGCCCACGGCGAGCCGACGGGGGCTCGGCGCGGCCGCGCGGCTTCCTACGTTATTTGATTTCAACGGGAATCGTCTTTTTGAGTTCTTCAGCGGTTTTCTCGTGCAACTCATTGCGTTTCCGTTCTTCGAGGCGGTTCTTGATTGCGCTCCTCACCTGCACGTAGGACGGAACCGCGGGTTGTCTTCGATCGTCCACCTTGAGGATGTGCCAACCGAACTGGGATTTGACCGGTCCTCCCAGCTCGCCCTTGGGAATCTTGAAGAGAACGTGCTCGAAGGACTTCTCGAACGAGCCTTTGGGCAGCCATTCGTTTCCGCCGGGCGCCCGCAGCCTTCCGCCTTCTTCGGCCGCCGGATCGATCGAATGTTTCTTGGCCAGTTCCGCGAAGTCCGCGCCGTCTTCCAGCTTCTCGAGCAGTTTCTTCGCTTCCGCTTCCGAGCCGACGAGAATGTGCCGCGCCTTGATCTCCTCGGGGGGTTTGAACTCGTCCGTATGTTCCTTATAGAAAGCGCGAAGGTCCTCTTCGGCGACCAGCGGAGTCTTCTCGAGCTTCCGCCGGAAGTATTCACGCGCCAGGTACTCCGTTTGCGCATAATCCAGTCTCGTCTTCACCGCCGGTTCTTTGTCGATGCCCTCGGCTTTGGCGGCTTCGGCAAAAAGGGTGAACGTAACGACCTCATCGAGTATCTTTCGTCTGCCGTCGGGAGTGAGAAACGGCACTCGATTGGCTTCGGGTATCGTTGCGATAATGTGATCCAACATCCGCCGGGTGATCTTGTGATCGCCGACGGTCGCCAGAACCTCACCGCCGACCGAACTCCCCTCCGACTCGGCGAAGGCCGGGGCGGAGAAACAGACAACGAACATCATCGAAACCAGGATAAACCTCATACGATCCTCATTCTTATCGAGAGCGTCGGCGAAGCGCGAGGGGCCGGGCGTCCTCAGTGGAGCGCACCGCGGAGGTTTCACGGACTCGGCTTCGACGGCAGAGAATAGGATAACGGACCGGGAAAAGCAAGCCGCCGCGACGCATCTGCCGTCGGACCTCCGGGAGACCTTCGGGCGCCACGTCCGACACAGCTCTTCGGCGTATCGGGCGCAGCTATCAAGCGTTGTCGTCCGATTCGGGCGATTCGTCTTCTTCGGAGTCCGATGACACGAGATGAAGGCGGGGCTTGCCTTTGGTCGGCTCGGGCTCTTCACGATAATTCGCCCGCGCCTTGGCGATGAGGTCTGAGAACTTCACGAAATCCTCGGGGACAAACTTGAGACTCACATGGGGAAGATTGACGTGGACCACTCCCCCGGGGCAGACGGAGACCGTCCCAAAACCGGAGTCGCCGGCCAAAATTGTGTGATTATCCAATGCGTTGCTCCTGTTGGGGGCGTTACGTCTATTGTAGGAGGCGGAGATACGCATTGCAACACAATTCCGTAATGGCTCACCGGGCTTGAGGCGGCTCTGCGCCCGGTGAGGATGGAGGGGGAGACTCATC
>CAYLRL010000099.1:0-16291 GCA_964385875.1 uncultured Syntrophales bacterium | reverse complement strand
TCACGATCGCCTATCGTTCGTCCAAATTCCGCGGCCCGTCCCGATGAAACTAAGTGGTAGCCGATCACCGGGATAGGGATAAACCCTTGATATCTCGATGGGGGAGGTTTGGAGGGAGGAGAGGAGTCGTCTCCTCCATCCTCACCGGGCGCAGAGCCACCTCAAGCCCTCAGAAACATCAGAGAACCGCTGTAAATGTCAGTCGATTTCCCGGCCGGTGGTGGTCATGGTGATCTTGCCGTGTTTCACCCCGCGGGTTGAGATGAGCGTCTCTCCGGCCTTTTTCACTTCATCGGAGCTCCCCTTCATGATGAGGACCTCCAGGCAGTTGTGTTCGTCCAGATGCACGTGGATGGACGATACGATCAGGTCGTGGGCTCGATGCTGGATGTGGGTGAGTTTCTGTGCCAGCTCGCTCTGTTCATGGTTGTACACCACGGTCACGGTCCCGACCACTTCCATGTCGACGCCGCTCCACTGATCTTCCACAAGCCTATCCCTGATCAAATCCCGAATCGCTTCGGAACGGTTCGTATAGCCCTGCTGCGAGATCAGCTTGTCGAACTTCTCCAGCAGATCGTCGGGAATCGAGACTCCGAATCTGACGAGATCAGCCATGCGTATCCCCTTCTGAAGGCCGGCGTCCGCTTTCCGGCACAAGACTTACCCGGACAGCCTTTCTTATACACCATCGCCGAGACGCGTGCGGGAAAATTCGCCTTGTGTCGCGGGTCCGTCACGTTTTCTGCTCGACGGTCGGTTCGACCGTCTCCGCGTCGGCCTCCTGATTGAACTCATCCGTATAGATTCGCTCCGAAACGATACCGCCGAGCAACTCTTCCAAATCCTTGGTGATATCCAGACATGCGCCCCCTTTGGCGCCGCGTACCTCGACTCGGACGGTCCCGTCGGGCTTGACGTACACGTCGACTTCTTGGAGTTCACTCATATGGATTTCCGCTCCCCGGCTCGACACGCGTCGGGCCGTATGTCAGGTCATCCTCCGGACGGTGAGGCGAATGGTTCCGTCCGGTCCCACTTCCTCTTCGGCCACCGTGAAATCCTGTCGTTCCAACTGCTCTTTGGCCGCCAGATACGCGTATCGTTGCATGACGCGTCCGATGAATTCCCGCTGATCGATGTCCCGTATCCCGTACCAATCCGCGACCAGTTCATACCGATCGCCCTGCTTACGAAAGCCCATCTGATAGTCGGGATTCGATGTGGGGATACGGATCTCTACAGGAGTTCGGATACCCTGATAGCCGGCGATCTCCAGGGGGCCCTCGTCGTAGGCGATCTCCAGATCGTCCAGCGCCCGCTTGAGGTGATCCTTCGAAACGATGCACGTTTTCAGCGTGGAAAAATGGGACATACCGTCCTCCCGAGCTCCGCGCCGGTCGGGTTTAGGTCAGCTTGATGAGCGGCTGAGATTTCATGAGCGTCTTACCGGTAAGATTGTCCCGCACGGTGACGCACAGTCGTTTATTGCCGTCCACCGAGAACTGCACCGGAAAACGTTTCTCTCCGCGATGCGCGACGGGTTGCGCATGGATAAACGTCGGACATTTCTCGTTCACCCAAAACCGGCCCACCACGTCCGGCTCTTCACGCTTGCGGAATCTGGCCGCGCCGCTCGCGTCAAAGACCAGATCGAACGCGGCGCGATCCCCGCATGCGAAACTCTCCCGTTTGCCGATTTCATAGATTTCGAGCCCGAGATGGGCTTGTTCGTCGTACGACGCCTTGACCATGACCTCCCGCACGTACCCGTCCGTCGGATACGGCGTGCCGGCCGGCACGATGGTCAGGTAATCATGCTCTCCTTTGGCTCGATTGTAAAACCGTAACGCGTAATCGTGTTGGATATGATCGTAAAAACCGACGCCTCCCACGAACGCGGCCGCGCCGAGCGACACCGCGTCGAGCGGACGATGGGCTCGGGCCCGTGATCCGAAGATTTGGCGCACCGCGCGGCGAACGCTCGGTATGAGGCTCGATCCGCCCACCATGAGGACCGCATCGATACGGTCGCTGTCGTAGCCGCGTTCCCGGGCGTCGGCCAATGCGCGGTTAATCGTCGCCTGCAGTGTTTCATACAGGCCGTTCTCCTCGAGGAGGTCCTCGAACGCGGATCGGCTGTACTGGGCCGTCAGCACTTCGCCGGTCCGCGGATCCGCTGCGATAAGATCGGCCTTCTCGGCCGTCGTAAGCGCCTCCTTGACCCGCTCGACCTCCATGAGCAGGAGCCCGGACATGTGGAGCGCATCCTCGGGAGCTTTCCCGTTCTTCGCGAGGACATCCCGATAGAGCCAATTGTCGATGGTTGCGCCCCCGATTTCCGCTCCGGCTTTCCCGAGCGCCGAACATCGTCGTCCCCCCGACGCGTGGGGCTCGGTCCGTACGATCGACACGTCCATCGTGCCGCCTCCGAAATCGAAGACCATATACGCGCGCCCGGCCTCGAGACGCAGATCGTATCCAAGCGCGGCTGCGGAGGCCTCGTCCAGTAGCCGCCACCGGGTGACGCCGGCTCGTTCGCACACTCCCGTGAGCCACTCCTGATAGTGCTCGAAGGCTTCGACGGGAACAGTGAACGCAGTCTCTTCATCGCCAAGGCCGACAGACTCGGCAGCGCTCGCCAGCACTCTGACGAGAAAGTCCGAACCGGCCTCCGAAAACGTGATCGACCGGCCGTCCACGAAGCGCGGCAATTCGAGGCGATTCGCGATGTACCGCTTCATCCAACGGAACGTGTTCGGCGATTGCAAAAGTCCTTTCTCGCGCACCTGCCGTCCGATCCACACACGATTTCCGTCGTAACTTATCAGAGATGGGATATACGGAGCGTCCGCGGCGGCGCCGTCTTCATCCCGCCGGCGCGCGCTCAGGGAAATGTCGGGAATCGTCAAGGAGCACGGCGCCCCGATCGATTCGTCCCAGACCGCGACCCGCGTGTTCGAAGTGCCGAAGTCTATTGCCGGTTTGCCTGCCACGCCTATTCCTTCACTTGGACGAGGGCTTTGCGGATGACCCGTCCGTTGTGACGGTAGCCGATGAACGCCACCATCACGCCCTCACCGGAAGAAAACGTTCGACCGGCCGTGAGCGGTTCGCAGGTGATCGGGTCGAACGGAATCTCGGCGCCGAACGCATGGATCGGTTCGAGGCCCGCGTTTTCCACCGTGTCCGCGACGCGACGCGCGACCGCGATCACGCTCGCGGCGGAGATTTCTCGACCGGCGTCCATCAGGCCGCTCTGCATGCGCAACTGGGAAAGCGGGCCGCTCAGATCCGCAAAGAGGTTGTCGACGGAGCCCGAATCGCCGTTCATGTGCGCGGCTTCCATGTCCCGCAGGCGCTCTTTCAGCCGAGCCTCCGTAGCCCGAAGATCATCCAGTTCCAATTTCAGCGCGGCCGTTTCCCGGGCCAGAGAGAGCGCTCTCTCCCGTTCGGCCTCCAACTCCCGGTGGGTCCTGCCGAGGAGTCCGTTCCACGCTCTCTTCATACGATCACGAACGCCCATGGACTCGATGCTCCCAATGCGCCTCCGGCCTGGACGATCGGAGCCCTCCGCGGGGCGTTACGGCCGTCGGTTCGGAGACGCTCACGCGCTGTTCAGCCGTCCAGTTCAATGTCGAATTCTCCGATTTCCAGCCGGGATTCCGGAACATCAATCTCGATATCATACCGGAATCGCAATTTCATCTGAGCCAGGAGGAAGTTCGACCAGGAACGCTCTTCCGGAGCCCGCGCGGAAAGGCTCACCTCTTCGATTTTCTCGAGATCGACACGCGTGGTGGGCCGCCGAAAGATCCCGGACTGGAAGTTCCAGATCATCACGAGCCGATCGTTGCCGCCGGTGACCAGGACACGGCTCTCCGGGTCCGCGGCGAGACACGTCACCGGACCGATGTGTTCTTCGAGCCTTCCCCACGGTTCGCCCGTCGGCATTATCCATAACCGGACCGAACCATCCCATCCCGCGGACGCAAGCACCCGTCCGTCGCCGCTCACCGCGACCGCAGCGACCACGTTTCCGTGCCCCTCGAGTCGGTTGAGCGCCTCGCCGGTATTCAGCTCCCACACCGCGATCCGCTCGTCGGAGCCTGCTGAGGCCAGACGTCGGCCGTCCGGAAAAAAAGCCAGCGCCTTGACCATCCGATCGGATGCGGCCAATCGAGCGCGCTCATCCCCGGAGGGAACGTCGCGGAGAACCACTCGTCCCTGCTCATCGCCCGTTGCGAAGGTCTTGCCGTCCGGGCTGAACGCCACACTCCGGATGGCGGCGCCTGCGTCGCCCAGCGTCGCTATGAGCGATGAGTCGGGAAGGCTCCACAAGCGCAGCCGCCCGTCGTAGCCGCCTGCGGCGAGATAGAGGCCGTCTCCGCTGACCGCCAAAGCGCCAACTCCCCGGTCGTGTCCGCCCAACTCCTTCACTCGGATTCCTTCGGGCATCGAGTGGACGACTACCCGTCGCTCCGCGCCGCATCCGCTTGCAAGCACGGATCCATCCGCGGATCCGGCGAGTGAATTTACCGGATGCCTATGCGCGTCAAGCGAGTTGAGGAGATCTCCGTCGGGCATGCTCCAAATCTTGACCGTGCCGTCCCATCCCGCTGTGGCAAGACTTCGGTGGAAGTAGGAATTGACGATCAGGCCGGTCACCCGACGGCCGTGAGCGGGAAAGCGGGCAAAGGGACGATCGAGAAAGCCGACGATCGGCGCCTCGTCGAGGCATTCCCCAGCCGCACTAATGAGCCGGTCGTATTCGTCGGCGTCGTCGTTCCGGCCCGGCCGCCAGCGCGCGCCTTCGAGAAGACGGGCCGCCCCGACCGCCCATACCGCGGGCGCCGTTCGCACCAGTCGCCACAGTGCCGGCCAATCTTTGCGATCCTCGAGAATGGCCAGCGCAACGGTCCATTCCCGGTCGGTCATCTCGCCCATTGTGCGTTTGTGACGCGCGCCCGACACCAGCTCGACCAGCTCCAATCGGCCGGCGCGCCGCGCCTGCGCGGCGATCCGCGACCGGAGGCTTTCGCCGCCGTGCTCGAAGGCCTCCCGGAGGACGCTCATGTCGTAATCGAGCTCCTCATACCGCTCCCATTGCTCCGTAAGGAAGTAGAAGAGCGCCCGTTTGTGCGCAGCGGTCGGCTCGAAATTCCGTTCGACGGCCATACGGAGGGCGGCGTCCGCGCCCTCGTCGATCGCGAGACCACAGAGAGTGTCCTGATGCGCCGGCTCGGTCAGGAATTTGTCGAGAAGCCGCCGCCCGCGCTCTGCAACCGTCGCGTCAGGATCCTTCGACGCCGCGACCAGGGAGCGAATCAGATCCGGACCAGCTTCGGGGATCGCATCGATCCGGCCGCATTTCAACGCCGTGAAAACCCGAACCTCGAAGGGCTCCCCGGCGACGTAGCCGGCGGTCTCGATGGCCGCGGCCGTATGCTCGGATCGATAGTGATACCAGCGCTCGGCCAGCGCGTCGATCATTGCCGGGTCGTCGAGTCGGGACAGCCAATCCCGCGCGCGGCCGGCGATCGTATCGTCCTCGTCTTCACACGCCTCTATCAACGGCTCGACGCACGCGGGACCGCTGTTGAGGGCGATTCCCGGCCGAGCGTTGAGCAGCGCGGTGAGAACGAGCGCCCGAGGCGGTTTCCGAGCGGTATATCCTCGTCGGACAATGGCCTCGCGAAGGACCGGTCGTCTGGTCTCCGCCCACCGAGCGCTCATTTCGTCGAGCGCGTCCGGGTCGGTCATGCTCATGAGATATCGGCCGGCCCGTTCTCGGATCTCCGATTCGGAGGACTCGGTCGCTGCGATGAGTGGCTCGACGATTTCAGGCCGTTGGTCCTCCGGGGTCATTCCCTTATCCGCCTCGAGCATTCGAAAGGCCTTCAAATGAGCCGAGAAATTCGGAATTCTGCCCCCTTCGGTGATCGCCGCAGTCAAACGGGGATGCCGGGTCGCAAGCCAGAGCCGGTAGATCGGATCGACTCGGCCCTTCTCGGCGATCTTGGAGAGCGCGTCCACCACCACGCCTGCGGTTCCGTCGCCCGAGTTCAGCGCTTCGACAAGAACAGCCACGGCGGCGTCGAATCGGTCGCTCGGTATCTCATCGATGAGATGTTCGAATCGATCCGGTTCGGACACGGCGGCTCCGTCGACGAGCAAAGCGCGCAGTTCGGCGATCCGTTGTTCAGGCGTGGTTCCGGGATAGGCGCCGTCGGCCACTGGAGGGCTCCATTACTCATCTTCAGAGGATGCGGAGAGGGCTCGTCCTTCCGCCGGCCAGGTGCGGAGTTCCTCGACAATCTCCCGCTGGGAGCGACTGATCGGCACCTGTTTCGAGAGCGCGGCGAGGATGTCGTCGGTGGTGAAATCTCGACCGGGCGCGTCGGGATCACTGAATGCGCGATACATCCCGTCGATGACCGCCTGTTCGATCTCCGCGCCCACATAGCCGTCCGAAGCCTCGACGAGCCGTTGGAGGTCGAAACCTTGCACGGGCCGTTTTCGTTTGCGAATATGCACCTCGAATATCTCCCGGCGCTCTCGTGGACGAGGGAGGTCAAGGAAGAATATCTCGTCGACCCGACCGCGCCTGAGCAGTTCGGGCGGGAGCAGCGAGATATTGTTCGCAGTGGCCGTGACGAAGACCGGCCTCGTCTTCTCCTGCATCCACGAAAGTATTCCGCCGAAGACCCGCATGGACGTGCCGCCGTCACCGCTTCCCACGGAGAGGCCTTTTTCAATCTCATCGATCCAGAGCAAACAGGGAGCGACGGTTTCGGCCAGTCTCAGCGCCCGGCGAGTATTCTCCTCCGATTGCCCGACCAATCCGCCGAAGAGCGCGCCCAGATCGAGTCTGATCAACGGTAAGCGCCAGAGCCCCGCGATCATCTTCGCGGTCAATGATTTGCCCGTCCCCGGTATGCCGATGAGCGCAATACCCTTCGGTTCGGGGAGTCCGTAGTCCCGGGCTTCCCGACTGAAGGCCCGCTCCCTCGTCCTGAGCCACTCCTTGAGCGCGTCCAATCCGCCGACGTCGGCGATGGTCTCCGACGGGGTGAAGAACTCCAACGCGCCCGATTCCCGAATGACCTGCTTCTTCTCCGCGTTGATGAGGTCGATATCCCGCTCGTCGAGGCCTCCCTTGGAGACGATCGCCTTCGAGAAAACCCGCCTCGCGTGGTTGGTGGACAGGCCCAAAGCCGCGTTGAGCAGCTTCTCCCGCCCCTGGGGTGTCAGGTTCACCCGGACCCCGGGCGCGACGGTCAATCCCGCGAGGAGATCGTCCAGGTCGCGAATGTCGGGAAGTGGGAACTCCATGACGACCGCGTCGTCTTTGATCTCGTCGGGTAGGCGCAGCGAGGGCATGGTCACCAGGATTGTCTTGCGGGACAATCGAAAGCGTTGGGCCAAACTCCGCAGCTTGCGCACCGTTCGCGGCTGGCCCGGCCAGCACTGATGGAAATCCGTGAGGATGAAGACCGCGTCGTCCTCCATCTTTTCGAGAGCGGTCAGCGCGCTGAGCGGATCCTTTGCGGTCGGCGGAACCCCTTCGCCCACGACCGTGCGGAAAAACTCTCCGTGATCCCAGGTGTACAGCCGCCGGCGCGTCCCTTCGCAGACCCGACGAACCGTGTCGACGATGCGCTCCTCCTCGTACGAGGCGATGCAGATCAGCGTGAAACGCGCTCGCAGGAGGACCTCCAATTCATCCTCGAATCTCATGGCTCCTCCTGCGCGGCGGGACCGAGCTCGGGGGCGAGGACCGCACGCGGCGGGGCAAAACCGTCGAGTTCCGGAGGAAGAATCCCGCTCACGGTTATTCGACCCTTCGAATCGATACGGACTTCGCTCTCAGGCGTTGAAACGATTTCGTCCATCGAATAGGCCGAGGTAATCAGGTGAATTGACTGATTGCGCGAGCCGAGCATCCCTCGAGCGCTTGCAGACCGTTGCTCGAACGGCCCCGCGATTAGGGCGTCCACCTGACGGAGTACGGCGCGGCCGGCATCGGTCGCCTCGATTTCGGGCCGCGTGAAGCCGGAGAAGAGAATCACCGTGAGATGTGAGCGGGATCTCACCTCTTGCAGGAGGCTGAGCAGTCCGGGCGCCTGTTCGAGGGGTTCGCCGCCGGTCAGGGTGATTCCTTCGATAGCCGCGGCCTCGGCGAAAATGGTCTCAACCAGGTTCTCGACGGGCATCGGATTCCGCTGTTCGTGCGAGTGGGTATCCGGATTGAAGCAGCCCGGACACCCTCGCGAACAGCCTTGAAACCAGACGCACATCCTTAGCCCCGGACCTCCCGCCCGGCTGCGCGGGATAATGTCGTGGATATTGAGTATGGCGGACATGAACTGTCGATCGCACGGTTGAAGCCGTCGTGGGGCGTTCATCCGACCGTCAATCTACACCATAGGGGAGTTTGGTTCAATATTGCGAGGGGCGCGGCCGCCGCCTCCAAGGGGAACCGGAGGCGAAGCCGCGCTTCGAACACGCGGGAGGGGATCGGACTAGCCGAAGAGCGGCAGGTAGTACTGGGACTCATCGTCCTCCTCGAGTCCCGGTCGCAGCGAGATGGTCTCCGCGTCGCAATATCCTTGAGCGAACGCTCCCGCGCTCACCACTCTGCATCGACTCGATTCCCGTCGAAGATTATGAAACGTCCGACGCATATACTCATCGACAAGGTGTTCCTTTGCCACGACGAGCGCAGTGCAGATCTCTTCCTCTTCGGCTCTGGCCGCCGCGGTCTCCTCGAGAATCCGTTCGCCGATCCGCTTCACCGCTCCCTCGAGGTACGCATAGCGCAGGGCCGTCGAATGCCTCCGCGGGTCCACGCTCTTCAGTCGCGGCGTGTTTTCGTCAGCGAGACGGTTTAACGCCCGATAGAGGAACTCGAAGGTGTAAGCCGCGATACGCGCGTCCGCAGGCGTGCCGATAAACGCGAGGGAGGGCGGCGATCGGCGGTGTCGTCTGATCACATGTTGACACGAGAAGCCCTGGCAGATGTGGACTATGAGCGCTTTCACCCAGTTGCGCAGCACGCGACCGGTATCGACTGCTTGTTCAATGATCTCGACCGCGCTGTGGATGCGGTCCGCGGGAAGGTCGGCCATACTGAGGTTGTATTTTGCAAGGAGTTCCCTGGCCTTTGCGGCTGCGAGCGCGGCTTCGTTTTCGTTGGAGGAAGTGGAAAGTTCATATAGTTTCTTGACCTTGAATATAACATCCTGACGGTTATAGGACATTCACGCCCCCACTCGGGGCGTGAAAAACCGACGCCCCTAAGATCGGAAGCAGATACTACAGAAGCGGCTTTCAGTCAAGCTTTGAAGCGCGGGCGTATGGAATAGGCGGGCATGAGAGGCGGAAAAAAGCCAGGCAAAAATCAATCAGTCCGGCTCAATACGGTCAAATCTTCACTCTTTCGTTTAGAATAGGGCCCGTTCAGGTGATGGCCGTACTTGCTCATCAGCCACACCTCCGGGATGATCTCGCCCACGATCTCCCCGTCGTCGCACACACGGACGATGGAGGCTTCCGAGACGACGACAGCGACCGCGTCGGTGACTTTGGTTATCGCCGCGCCGGCCATGTGCCTGGCGCCGAGGCCGAGGGGAAGTTGAACATCGTGGGCGACTGCTTCGATGTACCGACACGCCGACACGGCGACGCCGTCGTCGGAGATGATGAATGCGCCGTCCATCTGCGCGAGCTCCTTGATGGTCTCACGGGTATTGTGATCGGAAAGTCGTTTCACTTCGGGGGGATGACCGTACAGCGGATCGAGTATCAGCGGTCTGGACCGTCGCAAAACGTTTTCATGATCCGCGACGACAAAGAGCGTGCCGACTTTTCGCCCTTCCCGTCCTTCTCGGGCGATTTCCACGGACAGGAGAATGGTTTCGGCGAGCGTTTCCAAGTTCACGCCGCGCTTTTCGTTGCACACTTCGCACAGCGCATGTTCATAAAGCGGCATCGACTGCTCCTCTCTCCGAGTATGGGAGGCCTACGCCGGCCCGGATGTTCGAGGCGCAAGCTCGGCTTCCACCATACCGTTTGGTCGAAGCAAAGACAAGCCCGGGACGTTCGTCGGTCCATAAGGCCGCAGGCTCGCGGCGCGACCGAACCGGGGAGTGCGAAACGCTGCGGGCACGGTCGCGATGTCGGTCGGAGAGGCATCTTTTTCTTGACATTTTCAGCGTTCGGATTAGGGTAAAAAAGACTATTACTATTTCGAGACCGGATGAGACGTAAACCGGCGCGTTGTCGGCCTCCTCGGAGTGGAGAAGGAGACGCCCGGGATCCCGGGCCATGTTGTGGGGAGACCTTTCAGAGGGCTTCCGCCCATGTGGAAATGATTGGTCGAGCGTGGCCGCTCAAGGAAGAATTCGCCGATGGTGAACGGCGCGCGAGGGGGAACACGAGCAGAGACGCAGTCCGGCGCTTTCGCTTCGGATCGAACGAGCGGCGGATTCCTTCGTCGTTCTGAAGATTCGGCGCCCACACGCTCAGAGACGCGTATGAGTTCATCTCCGGAAGGCATTCATGATGTGGGGGAAAGGGGGATTGATATTGTCGTCTTCACCAGAAATCGGCGCGTCCCGGGGGCTGCGGCTTGTGGGCGGCGATAATACCGCAGGTTGCGGCCACGTTCGGGCATGTTGACGGAAGCCGGCCGCGTTTCTCGGGTTTTCCGGCTTAAGCTGAATCCACGTGTCGATCGCACGTGAACACTTCTCCGCTCATCGTTGTCCATTGAACGATCCGAGGCAAGCCGCACGCGCGCCGCTTCACGAGGTGCCGCCGGTACGGCCGGCGACGTCTGAAATCACCCTGATACGATTCCCGGCGGTCCGTGCAATTCGGCCGCATTTCGGCCCTTATCGGGTCTCGACGGCGCTTCGCATCACGAGGTAAGCGAAATGGCGACGCGGGGCCGTTTGACTGAACGGCGGAACCGAGGCATGGAGAATACCCCGCCCGAGACATTCTCAGAGTCTATGAAATCGGGAAGATCTCGAACAAAGACGGACCCTTTTGCACGCGCGGTCGGCCGCCATCGCACGGAAGATCCCGATTCCCTTCCGGCTTTGTGCGAACGCGGAGAAGCTTCGGAGATCGAACGTCTCCTGGCTGAGGGGGCTCATCCGGACACGGCCGATGAATTCGGTTCCACCGGTCTCATGCGCGCCGCGTTCAGCGGTCGGGAGTCGATAGTCAGGCTTCTTCTGGACCAGGGCGCGTCGCCGAACGCGCAGCGAAAAGACGGCCGATCCGCGCTCTTCGACGCGGCGTCCAAAGGCTGGGCGGATATCGTCAAGGTCCTGCTCGCGTACGGCGCAGACACGGAAATACGCGATCAAGGCGGAAAGACGGCTTTGATCGAGGCCGCGTTCTGGAATCGAATCGAAGCGGTCAGGATATTGACGGACGCCGGCGCGGACGTGAACGTGCGGGCCGGCGACGGCAAGACCGCTCTGAGCGAGGCTGCTTTCTGGGGGTACACCGACACGGCGCGTCTGCTGCTCCATGAAGGAGGGAATCCGAACCTGCCGGATATGAACGGGTGCACGCCACTGTTGTGGGCGTCCTACAGAGGCCACCTGGAAATGGTCGAGTTGCTTCTCCTGGACTGGGGAGCGGATTCCGAGATTCGCAACACGAAGGGCCAGACCCCGCTGATGATGGCCGCTCGAGCCGGCCATTCCGAGATCGTCAAAATTCTCCTTTCGACCGGAGCGTACAGCCACGTGGGCGACGTCCACGGCAATACCCCGCTCATTCACGCTGCGATGACCGGCCGGTTCGACGCTGTTCAACATTTGCTGGAACACGGCGTCGACGTCAACGAAGCCAACGCGGACGGCGACACGCCGCTCACGGAAGCCGCGTATCGCGGACGACAAGATGTGGTCGAGGTCCTCCTGGTCAACGGGGGGGACGTGAACGCGCAAACGGGCTTCGGGAATACCGCGCTGATGAGAGCCGCGTATCGAGGTCACGAGGGGACGGTCAAGCTGCTCCTGGAGCGGGGCGCGGACCCGGCGTTGGAGAACAAGTACGGCAATACCGCGCTTATCGAAGCATGCCTTGGAGGACAGGAGAAGATCGTCAAGACGTTGTTGGAAGCGGGCATGGACGTGAATCTGCCGGACGAGCACGGCCGGACGCCGCTGATTCTCGCTGCGATAGGAGGACACGCCGATCTGGTCGAATTGCTGTTGAAGAGCGGCGCGGATATGCGGCTCAGGGACCGTGACGGCAAGACGGCGCTCGGCTGGGCTCTGATGGAGTACGATCCGGAGGTGGCCCGAATACTGCTCGATGCGAGGCCCGAAGTGGGATCTCGTGAGAGCGGCGATTCGACGCTGATCGAGGCCGCGCGCATGGGTCGACTCGAAGTGGTCAAACAGCTTCTGGATCGCGGCGTTCACGTTGACGCGACGAACAGGGACGGGCAGACGGCTCTCATTGCTGCGTCCGCCGCGGGTCATCTCGATGTGGTGGAATATCTCCTCGCCCGGGGAGCATGGGTTCATACCGAAGACAAGTTCGGCGACACCGCGCTCATGAAGGCGGCTTCCAAAGGACACCGTGAGGTCGTCCGGCTTCTTCTCGAACTGGGTTCCGACGTTCAGGCTCAAAACCGGTACGGAAATACGGCGCTTATGCGCACGGCCTTCAAGGGACACGCGGTTCTTGTTCGGATGTTGCTCGACGCAGGCGCGGCAATAAACGCCGTGAATCATAGCGGCAGCACGGCGCTCTTCTTTGCGTCTCACCGGGGCCACGTGGATGTGGCGAGGATGCTGCTCGACAAGGGCGCGGCGGTGGACGCTGAGGACAAGGACGGCGAAACGCCGCTGATCAAGGCGGCTGCCGAAGGGCATCTCAAAGCCGCGCTCATCCTCCTCGAGCGCGGGGCGTCGGTGAACGCGGCGAACGTTCGGGGAAGCGGGGCGCTGCTGCGCGCTGCGGCGAACGGGCATGCGGCGATGGTCAAATTGCTGATCGGTCACGGCGTGGATGTGAACGCTCGGAACAATCGTGGCGTTACTGCGCTGATCAGCGCGGCGGCAAAAGGCTTGGTCGATGTTGCGGAGACGCTCCTGAAAGAGGGAGCCGATCCGAATGCGTCGGACGAAGAAGGCCTGACGCCGCTGATTTGCGCGTCGCTCGGCGGATATTCGGACATCGTGAAGACGCTTCTGGAGCACGGCGCGGACAAGACCGCGACGACCGCGGAGGGTTCGACGGCTTTGGGCGCGGCCGTGGAAGGCGGCGGCACCGATGTGGTGGAATTGCTTGTGGATCACAGCACCGACCTGCTCCCTGATGAGAAGTTTCGGGAACAGGCGGTGGTGCGAGCCGCGCGGGAAGGACGTCTTCGGCTGCTCGACAAGCTCTTACAGGATGTCGAGTTTGTGGACGGGGGCAAGCGACTTCTCAATGCCGGCCTCCTTGCCGCTGCGGCCGGCGGGCGTCCCGAGGCGGTCGCCTTCCTGCTGGAAAAGGGCGCGTCGCCGAACGCGCGAAACAGGGTCGGCAAATCGGCGCTGATGAAGGTGGGTCTCGTGGGATGCGTGGACTGCGCGCGAGCTCTGCTGGCGGCGGGCGCGGACGTGAACGTCAAATCGAAGAACGGTCATACCGCGCTGATGAAAGCCGCGTATCGAGGCCACGGCCGCGTGTTCAAGATGTTGTTGGACGCCGGCGCGGACGTGAATTCCCGCAACGATTTCGGTCACACCAGTCTTTTTCTTGCGGCTGCGGCCGGTCACTGCGACGTGCTCGAGGCGCTTGTCGACGCGGTAGGAGAAGAGAACCTCGATCCGGGAGAGATCGAGAAGGCCCTGGAAAGCGCCCGAAGTCATAATCACCATGATGTTGTGGAGCTGCTTACGGGGATTCGGGAGCGGCCGGGCTGGATGACGACGAAACGCCGACTTGGGGCGCCGGGAATTGCTCGGCGCAGGCGCGATGTTGACGGGCGGGGAAGAGACAATGACACAGAGGAAACCTGACTCGGGGGACGTGGACTTCGACACCACGTCCTTCAACAAGGTCATGGAAGGCGTAGACTCGACGACTCAGACGATCGATCTGAGCAGTCTCTTTGTGTCCCAGGCGGGCGCAGATGACGGCGGGCGGCATAGTATCAAGCTCGCCGTGTTCGGTCGGTTGCTTCAGGCGCTCTCCGTGCCGACACTGCTGATCGGCAGATCCCATGCGGTGAAGTTCGCCAACGCCGCGTTCATGAGCCTCTTTCCCGACCCGTTCAGCCTCGACGGCTTCACCTTCGCCTCGCTTTTCCCTACGCCCAAGGAGGCGCGGCAGGCACAATTGCTCCTGGAAAAGGTCTTCAACGACCGTAAGCCGATCGCGCGGGAAAAACTGCTCCAAATACACAAGACGAAGATATGGGGTCGAATTCACCTTCGGACCATTCGTTTCGGTCGACGGAGGCTTGCGCTGGCTCAGGTGGAGAATCTGACCGCGCAAAAAGAGCTGGTCACGATCGAGAAGTACAAGAAGTTGGTCAACATTCTCCCCATCGGCGTGGTCGAACTGGCGGTGCGCAAGCCGCTGCCGTGCTATCGCAAGTCCGGCGACAGATTAAAGGAACTGCTCAACGCTCGGGTGGTCGACGGCAACAATGAATTTGCGAGAATGTACAAGCGCAACACCATCAGCGCGATGGTGGGCGTGCCCCTGGGTATGCTGCTCCCTTCGGAAGGAAAGGCTCAGATTCTCTATAAGAAATGGATCGATCGGGGGTTCCCGACACGGTCTTTCAATACGCGGGAATCGGGGCTTTCCGAAGGCACGCTCTACTTCGAGAATACGCTGATCGCGAACATCAACAATCAGCATCTGCACGGTTTCTGGTGGCTCAAACGGGACATCTCGGATAAGAAGCGGATGGAAGAGGAGATCCTCAATTCGAATAAGTTGGAGGCCCTGGGAACGCTGGCGGGAGGGATTGCTCATGATTTTAACAACTTGCTGACGGGAATTCTCGGCAACGTCTCATTGGCCCAGCTTCATCTCAATAAGGAGGACAAGGCGTTCGAGCGCCTGGAAGCGGCTGCGAAGGCCGCGTTTCGCGCTCAGGATCTGACCCGCCAATTGCTTACCTTTTCCAAGGGCGGCGCGCCCATCAAGCGGTCCGCGTCGGTTGGGGAACTCCTTCGCGAAACCGCGACCTTTGTGCTGCGCGGATCCAACGTTCGGTGTGAGTTCAACGTTCCGCAGAATCTGTGGGTGGTTGAGGTCGACCGCGGGCAGATCAGTCAGGTGGTAAACAACCTGGTCCTCAATGCGGTTCAGGCGATGCCCAAAGGGGGCGAGATCCAACTGCGCGCGGCGAACGTGGTCATTCGTGACGACGATCCCCTGCCGCTGGATGAGGGGAAATACGTGCGGGTCTCGATCGTTGACCGGGGGGTGGGAATCCCTCGAGAGCATCTCCAACGGATCTTCGACCCCTATTTCACGACCAAGGAAGAAGGCACGGGACTCGGTCTGGCCATATCCTATTCGATCATGAAGCGCCATGAGGGGATCATTACCGTGGAATCGGAAGTAGGGGCGGGAACCACGTTTCACTTGTTTCTCCCGGCTAAGCCCGATCCGTCCGCTCCCGCTCACGGCGTCCCGCAGCCGAAGCCGGAATCGAAGGGTCGTATCCTCGTTATGGATGACGAGGAGATCATTAGGGATCTCGTCACAGAACTGCTCGACGAAGAAGGATATGAGGTCACGTGCGCGGTCGACGGCGAAGAAGCCCTGCGGATGTACGGCAAGGAGAAAGACCGAGGCAAGCCGTTCGACGCGGTTATCATGGATCTTACGGTGCCGGGCGGTATGGGCGGCCGTGAGGCGGTCGTCAAACTTCTGCGTATCGACCCGGATGTCAAGGCGGTCGTATCGAGCGGGTATTCGAACGATCCCATCATGTCGGATTACGCACGGTACGGCTTCAAGGGAGTGCTCCCAAAGCCGTATGATTCCAAGCAGCTGATCGCCATGGTCGAGCGCATCCTCAAGGAGGACGCCGACGCGTAACCAACCGCGTAATCAACCCGCGTTTTCGCGTCCGGACAACCGGTCGGCGCCGTTTTTCCGCATAGCCGGCGATTTTGTCTCACGATTGAATTGACCGGCGAGACGAAAAAGCACTACCATAATGTCGGCGCATTGAGCACGGCGATGTTTCCGGTAATGGTTCACCGGGCTTGAGGCGGCTCTGCGCCCGGTGAGGATGGAGGGG
>CAYLRL010000098.1:0-16336 GCA_964385875.1 uncultured Syntrophales bacterium | reverse complement strand
GAAAACCGCGCCATAATGGACACGGCCGCTCGTTCAGGTCAAGGAACCCCGGTCCGCGGAAAGAAACAGTAACCGTTCGCCGGGATAGCGATAAGACGTTGATATCTCGATGGGGCGCGTGCGCCGGAGACAGAGATTCGTTGACACTCCCTTCCCCCTCGGCTACAAGAAAAGCATGAGCGCACATCCACAGACCGAGATCAGGTTCCTCATGGGGAACGAGGCAATCGGCAGAGGCGTGATCGAAGCCGGATGCGGGGTCGCGGCCGCCTATCCGGGAACACCCTCATCGGAGATCCTGGAATCTCTCGTACGCTGGAAAAAAGAGCTCGATCATCCAATCTACCTTGAATGGTCAATCAACGAGAAGTTGGCCTTCGAGGTTGCGTACGGGGCTTCGTTGGCCGGCGTTCGGGGCATGGCCGCCATGAAGATGGTGGGCCTGAACGTCGCCTCGGACCCGCTGCTCAGCGCGGCGTACATCGGCGTGCGCGGCGGCTTGGTGGTGGTCGTGGCCGACGACCCGGGTCCCCATTCCAGTCAAACCGAGCAGGACAGCAGGTTCTTCGGGTGGTTCGCCAAGGTCCCGGTATTGGACCCGGGCACGCCTGCCGAGGCCCGGGAAATGGCGCATCGAGCGTTCGAGATCTCGGAAAAGTACGAAGTTCCCGTTCTGCTTCGCCCGTGCCTTCGGGTGTGCCACGCTCGACAGGACGTCCCGTTGGGCGAGGTCCGACCGCAGTCCCATGTGGGTCCCTTCGAAAAGAATTGGGCCCGCTGGGCCGCGACACCGAAATTCAGACTCAAGTTGCACGGGGAACTCAACGAAAAGCTCGCGACGATGACGAAGACGGAACCGGAGTGTTCCCCGCAACTGATAATGGGTAATGGAACCGGCGGTATCGCGGTGATCACGTCCGGTTCGGTCTCATCACACGTCAAGGACGTTGTGGCCTCGGACGGGCGGCTGAGCGGTCTCAGCGTGTACAAAGTGGGGATGCCCTTTCCGGTGGACGCGCAGGCGCTACAGGAGATCGTGGACGCGCACGAGAAGACGGTCTTCGTGGAAGAGACCTATCCGGTGCTCGAGCTTCATCTTCGGGACGCTCGGAAGGCGGTCGGCAGGCGAACAGGCCTCGTGCCTCCCCAGGGCGAGCTCATCCCGGAGACGGTCGAAGATATTCTGCTCACGGCCGCGAACGAGTCTCCGCCGACGCGCGAAACGCCTCAGATTAAACCGCGGCGACCGTCCCTGTGCGCGGGATGTCCCCATCGGCCCGCGTTTTTCCTGATTCGGCAGACCTTCGACGACGCCGTCTATACGGGCGACATCGGATGTTACACTCTCGGCGTCAACATGGGAGCGGTCGACACCTGTCTGTGCATGGGCGCGTCCGTGGGCATGGCGGGCGGCTTCGTTAGGGCCGCGGCGGACAACTCGCAGAAGGTGGTCGCCACGATTGGGGATTCCACCTTTTACCACTCGGGGGTTCCCGCGTTGATCAACGCGGTGCACACCGGAGCGCGGTTTGTGCTCGTCATCCTGGACAATCGAGTGACCGCGATGACCGGCGGTCAGCCCACGCCGGCCGATGATTATCTCGCGGACGGCTCGCCCGGAAGCGCGGTGGACATGGAGGCGCTGGTGCGTGGATGCGGCGTCGGCTTTCTCGAAGTCGCGGATCCGTACGACCATGATGCGCTGAAGGAGTCGCTGAGCGCGGCCAAGCGCTATTCATTCGACGACGGGAAAGGCGTTTCGGTGGTCATTGCCCGAAGACCGTGCGTGCGCATGCCCAATGTGGAGCTTCCGAGCGCGCGGTTCGAGATCGGGGACGCATGCGACCTGTGCATGTCCTGCGTGCGGGACCTGGAATGCCCGGCGGTCTTCTATGTCAAAGGGGAAAAACGAATGGCCATCGACGACGATCTGTGCGCGGGCTGCGGATTCTGCGTGCATGTCTGTCCTTCGCACGCCATTACGGTGAGGGGGGCGTAATGCGGGTTGAAATGATCCTCTGCGGACGCGGCGGCCAGGGTATAGTCTTTCTCACGCGGCAGATGGGTGAGATCGCGGTCTCTAAAGGGCTCAACGTAATTTCTTCCGAAGCGCACGGCATGGCGGTGCGCGGCGGCTCGATCAACAGCCATCTTCGCCTCGGCGACTTCTCGTCTCCGTTGGTGCGCGCGGGACACGCGGATTTCATCCTGTCGATGGATCCTTCGGAAACGCAGAATAACAAGTATTTCCTCAAGCCGGACGGCCTCATCGTCGAGAATTCACCGGCGCCGAGCGAGGACGGCGTACGACGAATCGACGCAAGCGCGGCCGCTCGGGCGTTGGGCAGGGTGCAATTGGAAAACGTGGTATTGCTGGGATTCGCTTCCACGATGGACGGATTTCCCGTAAGCGCCGATGATGTGATCGCGCAATTGTCCAAGCATCCCCGCGAGGAGGTCCGTTCGCTCAATCTTCGAGCCTTGGACGCGGGAGTCCGGGCCGGCCTGGGTACGGCCTGATTCACTGCGGTTTCGTAATACGAAGGGCTCGGATCGGCCCCCTTGAAACTCCGCTCTTGACCGACACGGGCAAAAGACGTACTCTGAAAGGACGCGTCAAGGAGGTACCGTGGGGATTGAGGACGTACTGAAAGGTCTCGCGGATCGGGTGCTCGATTTCGACGAGGCTTCGCTGGTGCAGCTCCAAGAGAAATACTTGAGGCAAGTTTCCGAGTTTTCACCGACACGGGACTGGGAACGGGCGGTGGTGGTCTACTTCATGATCAATTCAATTCGGGTGAAGAATCGGATATTCAACGAGAAGGTGAAGAACACGTCGAAGTCTGACGGGTCCAAGTCATCAAAAAATCTACTAAAACTAATCAAGTAGCCGCTCAAGAACAAACAGTTTCCGGAGATCGCCCCCAGGCGCCTAAGATTGTAGACTATCGGCCTCCGGCGAAACCTTTTTCCCCTTTGATTTTCCTAGAAAAGAAAGTATAATATAAACGCTTTTAGTCTACGCGGTCCGGTTGGAAGCCGGAAACTGTTTCAGCCGGCCGGGCGCCGGTTGTGAGCGGATGGTCGGATGAGAAAAGGAGTGTAACGATGCGACGAAGGTGGTTGGCGCCGGCGGGCGCTTTGATAGCCGTGCTCCTCGCGGCGAGTCCCATTCTCGCTCAAGGGAGCTCCGGAGGGAATCCGTACGCTTCATACGGCGGGTCCTCGCTGATGAACGACTATTCTCAGGGATACGGGTCGCCCTATCAGAGTTATTATTACCCCTACTGGAATAACTACCGCGATCGACTGCAACAACAGGGCGGCTATTACCAAATCCAGGGGAACTACCCGGGCTCGGCGCCGGTGGTCAGCTACTATCCTGCGTCTGAAGCTCCGGCGGGCGATTCGACCGGCCAGGGCCAAAACTCGGCCCAGAGCGGCGGCTCGAGCATGTACTACGATCCGTCCGAGTATCGTCGCTTACAGGGTCAGGGAACTCAGCCGGCGGCTACCGGAGCGGAATCCGCAGCGGCTCAGCAACAAGCTCAGCAACAAGCGTATGCCCAGCAACAGGCTCAGCAGCAGGCCTACGCCGAACAGCAAGCTCAGCAACAAGCGTATGCCCAGCAACAGGCTCAACAGCAGGCCTACGCCGAACAGGAAGCTCAGCAACAAGCGTATGCCCAGCAGCAGGCTCAACAGCAGGCCTATGCTCAGCAGCAAGCCTATCAGCAAGCGTACGCGCAGCAGCCGGCCCAGCAGCAAGCCTATCAGCAGGCGTACGCGCAACAACAGGCGTACGGCGCTCAGGGACAGTATCCCGCTCAAGGCCAAGCCGACCCCCAGCAATATCAGCAGTACGCTGAGCAGCAGCCTGCCGGGCAAGGCTTGAGCGAAGACCCCGTCGTTCAACGGGCTCGCCAGAAGGCGTACGAGCGAGCGGTGGCCCGGCAACGGGCCGCGGAATTGGCCGCTCAGCAGCAGGCCGCGCTTCAGGAACTTCAGCAGGCTCGGCAAATGTACGAAATGGCGGAGAACAAGGTCCGGGAAGAACAGGAGCGCCGGCAACAGTTTCAGGAAGAATACAAACAGCGGGCTATTCGTGAGGCCTATGACGGCTTGCGAAAAGCTCAGCAGCGCTACTACGACCTCATGGGAGTGAACGCCGAGAGCGGTGAAGGGGCCCGAGGGTACACGCCTGCGCAGCCGCCGGCCGGCCATTCCCAGCAGCCGCCGCCGCAGCAGTATCAACAGCAACCGCAACAATATGCCCAAGGAGGACCTGTACAGGCCGGCGCTCAGGGTTACCCCTCCGGAGCGTATCCCGCCGGCGCTCAGCAGCAGGCTATGGGGCCGCAGGCCGCTCCGCCTTCTCAGGCGACACCCATCTATCCGCAGCAGCAGGAGGAATCCGGAGGCGGCTTCTGGAGCACGCTCAAGGAAATATTCCTACCGCCGGCAGGTTCGTTCAACTATCAGCGCAGTCTTATGGACAAGAAGCAGGAGAGCCGCTTCTAAGTCCGCATCGAAGCTCACTCCTTTCCTTCCGATGAAAAAAAGATCCGACCCTCGGCGGGGGTTGGATCTTTTTTGTTCTGCGCGAGCTGTGGAAGGCGGGGACACCCGCTCGTCCAACGGGCCGTCCCAATTCCTTGTTCGAGGTCGACCTGTTCCTAAAACGGTGTTCCCCCGAGGGCGGCGCCCTTCGCTCCGTTGTCGGCGATAACCGCACGATTGCGGCCGAGCGTCTTGGCGTCGTACAGCGCTCGGTCCGCAACGCGAATGACCGAGTCCACATCGCTCGGTCCCACAACAACATCGAATGAGACCACGCCGAGGCTGATCGTCACGTGAAAATCGCCCTCGGCCGTCTTGATCGGTTCGCCTCCAATTTCGGTGCGCATGCGTTCCGCGCGACTTCTCGCCCCGTCCCGGTCGCAGCCCGGAAGGACGATGATGAATTCTTCGCCGCCGTATCTTCCTGCAGAGTCATACGACCTGACCGAAGACTTTATGAGGGCCCCGACTTCACGCAGGACCGCGTCGCCGGCCAGGTGTCCGTAATTGTCGTTGACGGACTTGAAGTAGTCGAGATCCCCGATTATAACCGCCAGAGGACTCTTGAGGCGACGTGCGCGATCTATTTCCCGTTCGAGGATCTCGAAGATGGCGGTGCGGTTCCACAGACCCGTAAGCGGATCGTGGGTGGCTTGATAGTGATAATCTTCCTTCGCGGCAATGAGGTCTTCCTGCAACCGGACGATCCGAGCGCCGGCCCGGACCCGCACCTTCAATTCGTAGGGATCGAACGGCTTGACCAAGTAGTCGTCCGCGCCGGCTTCCAGGCCTTCGATGATGTCTTCCCGGGCGTCCTTGGCCGTAACCAGGATCACGTACACGTACGGCGCGTCGGTCCTTTCCCGCAGTTTTCGGCAGAGCGTCACGCCGTCCATCTTTGGCATCACCCAATCGACGATCGCCAGCCGAGGAGCGTCATCGGCGATGAGCGTTTCCCAAGCCTCCTCGCCGTTGGTGCATGCTACGATCTCGTAATCCCATTTGGCGACCGACTTCTGCAGCACCTTCAAGGATACGGGATCGTCATCGGCAATCAGAATTCTCAAGCAGGAGTCTCCTCTTCGGTGAACCTTCGGCCGCACGGCGTCGCGTATGCTTCGAAGGGGCCTCACCTGACGGCGCGGGCCGGGGCTCGGCTGTCAGGTGACGAATCCTCATTGGAATAATAACATAATCAAATGGTTGACGTCAATCCGCCGGGATTGGCCGCCCGGCGAAGACCAACTCCACGGCTTTCATCCCATCGCTAAAACCCGGAAATATAAAGGGGAATTCCCCGTTTTGGAGAATTCCCCAATGTCTCGCTTACTTGGCGCTATCGCGGAATCGAGGTCCCGCCTTAGTCATCCTGTTGCCGATAGGTGTTTTGGATGGTCTCGTTCAGAAAGATCTCAGGATTCCGGATCGCTTCCGGAGGAATGGTGAAGGTCCCTTCACCGCTGCGCTCCATGACAAGCTTGAGTCCGTGATGGTAGTTCTGGAAGATCTTCCTGCACACGATCAGCGCCTCCTCGGAGCCGTTCAATACAAGGCGGATAAGCTCCTGGAGCGCATCATCGCTGAACCGAATCTTCAGCCCGTACAGCGCTTCAAATTCCTTCTCGAACGTGTGGATCTCTTCCTCAACCTTGAGCAGTCGCTTGTACATCGAGTCCGGAGACCCGTTGCGCTCGACGGTCGCGTCAACGACGAGGTCAAGTTCCCAATCGTTCAGCGTACGACCGAAGCGGCTCTCGAATTCGTCGGACCTGGCCCGAAGTTCCTCTGCCAGCTCGGCTTTCTCCTGAGCGATGATCCGATCGCAGAGATCTCCCCGCGCGGTGTGGCTTTCATCGCCGAGCACTTCCGCCAGTACCACAGGCGGATCGATCACAGTCTGTGCTGTGATCGCGATGCGGTCGATATCCGTTGACGGCAGCCGGCGTTCGAAGCCGACCAACGCCCGCTCCATAACGCTCACGAGCGCTCGGGCGCCCGTTTTCTCCTGGTAGGCCCGTCGAGACACCTCGCGCAGCGCATCGTCGGTGAAGCGAATATCGATGCCGTATGCGCCGAAATCGTGCTTCTTTGCGTTCAACACCGAGGAGTATCGATTCTTGAGGATCTGGAAGAGGTCTTCCTCACTCAGCTCGTCGAGCACCCCAATTACCGGAAGCCGACCGACGAACTCCGACTCGAACCCGTACCCGACCAAGTCTTCGGGTTTGACTTCCTTGAAGAGTTCGTTGGCGTTCTCTTTCTCTTTGAGTTCGGCGCCGAAGCCCAGGCCTTTGCGGGTAAGGCGCTTCGAGATGATCTCCTCCAAACCGCCGAATGCTCCGGAGACGATGAACAGGATGTTCTTCGTGTTGATGGTGCGCTTCAGGCGCTTGCCCGTCTTCTGGAAATGGGCCGCGGCTTCCATCATCGAGACCGGATCGTGAGCGACCTTGAGATCGACTTCGGTCTCTTCCATCGGCTTAAGCAGATTCCGCTGAACGCCGGTCCGGGATACGTCGACGCCGATAACATTCGGCGCTGAGGCGATTTTGTCGATTTCATCCACGTAGATGATGCCGTACTGCGCCTTTTCGATGTCCCCGTCCGCTTCCTGAACCAGATCGCGGACGAGATCTTCGACGTCGCCGCCGACATAGCCGGTTTCGGTGAACTTGGTCGCGTCGCCCTTGACGAAAGGCACGCCGAGCTTCTTGGCGATCAGCTTAATGAGGTACGTCTTGCCGACGCCGGTGGGACCGATGAGTATGATATTACTCTTGATTCGGTCGATCCCTTCCATGTCCTCATCTCGGCCGGTTTGCTGAGAATGACGGATACGGTTGAAATGGGTGCAGATCTTCGTTGCGAGGATCTCTTTCGCCTTATCCTGACGGATGACGTAACGGTCGAGATACTCGTGAAGTTCCGCCGGTTTCATGTTGAACCGAATGGATGAGATATCCGACTCTTCTTCTGTTTCCTGACCGCCGCCGCCTTCGACCGCGCCCGGCCACGGACCGATCTGAGTGCCCATCACCCGAATTCGATTACCGTACTTATTTCCAAGGAACTCGTTGATTTCCTTCTCGATCTGCTTGGGATCGGGAATGTCGGTTCCTTTTGTGAGGTGTTCCTTATCCATACTCGCAATCCTTTCGCGGAATATAGTCCGTTTGTTCTCTTGGCTTGAAATATAGTAATCTCATTCGGGACGGTCAATGGCCCCGCCGGCCGAATCCGGGGAGGTCCACACCGCGCCGCGGCCCGCATTGCCGGGATAGATCCAAATCGCATGCGGCGCCGGCGCGAGGATCTCGTGGGGTTTGAACCGCGCCTTGTAGCTCATGGCCCCGCAGTCCTTGACGTGAAAGCCAAGGTAGTAATACGGAATCCCGTTTTCCCTGCAGAAGCGGATTTCCTGAACCGCTGAATACGAACCCGGGCTTCGGTCCGAGAAGTCCGGATCAAAAAAGGTATACACACTCGACAACGACCGGGAGCAGAGGTCCGCGATGCTCACCGCGACAAGAGCCGACGCGCAGCGATACTCGAATTCCACGGAAAACACCGGCGAGGAGTAGAGAAACGAACGCAGGTCGTTCTCCGGATCCTTAGGACGCGAATCGTGGCGCTCAGCCAGATACGCAGCGTACATCCGACATTTTTCCGCGCTCAGCCCGGGCGGACCGACCGTCATCGTGAGGTCCTCGTTCTTACGCATCAATCGTCGCATCGATTTTGACGGCCGAAACGACTTCACCGGAACCCGCAGCATCCGGCACTCCCGGCAATCGGGGCATCGAGGTCGATAGAAGACCGAACCTGAGCGTCGAAATCCGTGGTTCATGAAGTCGTGGTAGAGCTCGGGGTGGAACTCACGGACGCGGAACGCTTCTTCTACCGCGGTCCGGCCGGGAAGATACGGGCACGCATGGGGGTCTCCCAGTACGAGGAAGTCAAGGGCGATAGGACGGAAATACGGGGAATGCACGACCTCGACGCGCGAGGATTTCTTGTCGATGTGATGTCCGGCGCCGCGCATGACGATTCACCGAAGGGTTGGGCCGGGCCGAGTCGTCCCACGGGCCTCGATCGGTCCGTGTCGAGCCGAACGGTCAGGCAAGCTGCTTAACCGCTTGGTTGCACGCGGTAAGAAGCGGGTCCCAGACGGGAGAAAACGGCGGAGCGTACGCGAGGTCGCATTGAACGAATTCAGGCACGGTCATGCCCGCTTGGAGCGCCACTGCGACCGCGTTCACCCGATGAGCGCATCCCTCTTTTCCTACAAGAGTCGCGCCCAGAAGACGACCGGTCTTCTTGTCCGCGACAATACCTACGTGGATGGTCACCGAACCCGGATGAGCGTGGGCTCGAGACCGACTTCTGATCACGGTTTCGACCGCGTCGAAACCTTCTCGACGCGCTTCCTGAACGCTCAGACCCGTGCGGGCCACCTCCAGATCGAGCGACTTGAAGACCGCGGTGCCGGCCACCCCCGGGAGCTCCACTCCCTTTCCCATGACGTTGTCCGCGACGGCCCAGCCCGCCCGGTTCGCCCTGAGAGCAAGCGGAATCCAAACCCGACGTCCGGTGACCACATGGAACGCGTCCGCGCAGTCGCCGGCGGAAAAGATATCGTCCTTGGATGTGCGCAATTGCTTGTCCACGGCGATCGATCGTGCCGGACCGAGCTCGATCCCGGCCTCCTCCGCAAGTTCCGAGTTCGGTTTGACCCCGATGCCGAAGAGGATCAGGTCCGTCTCGGTCGTCTCGCCGTTGGTCAAGGAGGCCCTCAATCTGCCGTTCGTCTTTTCGATGCGTTCAACTTCAGCGTTGAAGGTCAGCCGTACGCCTTTCTCTTCGAGTTCGGCTTTCACTACGCTGGAAGACTCCTCAGGGAGCCACGGTAAGATACGAGCGCCCCTCTTGACCATTGTAACGCCCAGGTCCCGCTCGTAAAAGGCTTCCGCCATCTCCTGTCCGATATAGCCCATGCCGACGATGAGAACCTCGCGCACGTCGTTGTCCGCGAGAAAATTCTTGATCCGACGACCGTCCTGCAAGGACTTCAAGCCGAAAACCCCCGGAAGATCCACGCCGGGTATATTCGGCAGGATCGCTCGAGCGCCGGTCGCAATGAGAAGCTTGTCGTAGCGCGCCTCGAATGTCCCTCCGTCCGAGGTCGTTCCGAAAACCGCTTTCTCGGAGGGATCGATCTTCTCGACGTTGTGCCCCGGTCGGAGATCTATGTTGTGCTTGGTGCGGAACGCTTCCGCGGAACGCACGACCAGGTCGTCCATCTCGCGGTCGGGATCCGCGATATTGTACGGCATGCCGCATGCCGAGTAGGAAACGTCGTGCGTCCGCTCGAACACCACCACATCCATATCGGGATCGTGTCGCTTGCCCCGAGACGCGGCGCTCATCCCCGCCGCGTCGCCGCCGATCACTACGAATTTCATACCCTCGCTCCTCATGAACCGCAGAATCTCCCGCCCGGGTCCGAAGCGCGAACAATCCTTCCACCGCGCCGGGCCTCAATTCATTATATAGCAGTTGTCGACGAATTTCTCGAACCGGAAGTTATTGAGACGGGGTTTCTGTTGGACGCGGCGCAACGCTTGGCCTCGGCAGGACTTCTCTTCCGCTTATGGGATTCTTATTTCACCAGATCTTTGAGAGCGAGCTTCACGGCCGAGGTCAGATCGAGCGCGGTGTCAGCCTTTTCCATGACCGAACGAGCCGTCCCCCGCGCCTGCCGTTCCGAGTAGCCCAAATGAATCAGGGACGAGACGAGGTCTTCCTCCAGAGACGGGATCGACCCGTTGCCGCCTGGAAACGCGCTCCCGAGCCCGTCTCGCTTGAGCTTCTCTTTGAGCTCGAGGATGATCCGTTCCGCGGACTTCTTCCCGATCCCGGGGATAGCGGTCAGGCGAGCGCCGTTCCCCTCGAGCACCGCAGCCGCGAACGATTCCGGGGAAATGCCCGAAAGAATGGTTATGGCCATGCGGGGACCGATGCCGGAAACACTGATGAGCATCTCGAACAGCGACTTCTCTTCGGGATTCACGAATCCGTAGAGTTCGAGGGAGTTCTCCCTCAGCGCGGTGTAGACGTGGAAGAAGACTTCTCCGTCGTGGGTGAGCCCTTCCAGGGTCGGCAACGACACGGCCACATCGTATCCCACGCCCTGAACATCGACGATAACCCGATTGAAGTATTTTGCGAGGACCTTCCCTCGGAGCGCCGCAATCATGCACTGACTCCCTGTGGCAGGCTCATATGAGAATGATAGAGCGCCATGGCCAACGCGTCGGCCTGGTCGGACGATTTCAGTTCGGGCAGCTGAAGCAGGTTGGCGACCATGAAAATCATTTGGCTCTTGTCCGCTCGGCCGTAGCCCGTCAATCCTCTCTTGATTTCCATCGGAGAATATTCGTGGATCGCCATGCCGTGGCTTTCACCGAGCAGCAGAATCACGCCCCGCACTTGACTCAGCTTCATCAGGCTCTGACTATTGTTTGCGTGAAAGAGCGACTCGACCACCATGACCGAGGGACACCGGCGCGCGATGACCTCATCCAATTGCCGATGAATCTCCCAAAGTCGCTTTGAGTGGGACAGGCCCTTTGGCACGCGGATGACTCCGCTCTCGACGTGACCGGATCGTGAACTGTTCTTCCGCACAATGCCGTATCCGGTTGCGCTGCTCCCCGGATCGACTCCGATGATAACCGTTTCCATTCGTTCAACCACTACGCTTGATAGGCGGGTCGACTCAAGAAACCCAGGCCCCATCGATGGAGGGCATTGTATACTATCGATCGAAGGATCTTTCCAGGCTTTTCGCCGGAATACGGCAAAAACTCCCCGAGCTCGCCGAGTCGCAACCGGTGAAGCACTCGGGAAAGGCGACGAAATGGCGAACCATGTGTGTCCCTGGTGGGTGGGCTACCTTCTCGTAAGTCCGATTCGCAAATGGCTTCAGAACCCCAACCGCATCTTGCGGCCCTACATCCGTGATGGAATGACGGTCCTCGACCTCGGCAGCGGCATGGGATTCTTCACCCTCGAAGCCGCGCGGCTGGTCGGCCCGTCGGGTCGAGTGATAGCGGCTGACATTCAGGAAAAGATGTTGTCCGGGGTGCGCAGGCGAGCCCGGCGAGCAGGCCTCGACAGTCGTATCGGAACGCTGTTGATGGAACCTGACGGCTTCGATCCGCCCTGCTCGTTCGACTTCTGCCTGGCCTTTGCGGTGATGCACGAGGCGCCTCGGCCGGAGGCGCTCTTTCGAAGCGTCGGCCGATCGCTCAAAGCCGGCGGCAAAACGCTGCTGTGCGAGCCCCGTTCACACGTTTCGGAGGACCTCTTCGGCAGGATTGTGCAAAGCGCCCAAAACGCGGGCTTTCGTGTTATCGATCAGCCCGATATCCCTCGGGCGCGGTCCATGGAACTTACATACGGCCGGGCCGGGTAGGATCGGCGGCCCGAACCCTCGGCGTCCCGTGCGAGAACGTCGTCGGCCGCCACGGCTAGGCCGACACCTTCATCATCTCTTCTTCGGAGATATCGAAGTTGGCGAACACTCGCTGGAGGTCGTCGTTGTCATCGAGCGCGTCCATCATCTTGAGCATCTGTTCGGCTTTTTTACCCTCGAGCTTGACGGTATTCTGCGGCACCATGGTGAGTTCAGCGAAATCCACGTCCCAGCCCTTCTCTTCCACGGCCAAACGAACGGTTTCGAACTCGGAGGGTTCGGTGGTGATCTCGAAGGTTTGTCCGTCGTGTTGGACGTCTTCCGCGCCCGCCTCGAGGGCGACTTCCATGACGTCGTCCTCGGTGAGGCCGTCCGCCTTGAGCACGATGACTCCCTTTTTGTCAAACATCCACGAGACGCATCCGGTCTCACCGAGGTTACCGTTATACTTGTCGAAGATATGCCGAACCTCGGCCACCGTCCGGTTCTTGTTGTCGGTAAGGGCCTCGACCAAGACCGCGACCCCGCCGGGACCGTAGCCCTCGTACGAGACTTCTTCGTAGTTCACCCCCGCGATTTCGCCGGTCCCGCGCTTGATGGCCTTGTTGATGTTTTCCTTTGGCATATTCGCGGCTCGGGCGGCATTCACCGCGGTGCGCAGACGCGGATTCGCCTCGGGATCACCGCCGCCCATCCGCGCCGCAATCGTGATTTCCTTGATCAGCTTCGAGAAGAGCTTGCCGCGTTTCGCGTCCGCGGCCCCCTTCTTGTGCTTGATAGTGCTCCATTTATTGTGACCGGACATCGCCTACTCCTTCAAGCCGTAATTTACGCGCGCCGCGGCGTTCGCCGTGCTTCGGACCGCCGATGATCTTTGTAATATACCTGGCCGGCCCCGACAAGTCTTTGTGTGAACGCTTCTCCACTTCTTCTCACGGCATCGGGCGTCACGCGTCGTGCGGCGCCGCGCCGAGCCGAAACCGCGCCTGCCGATCCTTGTAACTCCGGTCCGCCTGGGGTATGAGTATCCGGCAAGGAGGCCTCATGGAAATAGACCGGCAGTTGGAAGAGCTGCGAAAGGAAGCTCTCGAGCTTCGAGCGGAACAGCAAACGCTCATGAACAGCCTCACCTCGTTCGGCGAAAGCGTCAAAGCGGCCTTTGTCAACACCATGGAACGGCTGAACGCAGTGGAACAGGCGATCGCTCAAATCTCGGCCAAGGTCGACAAGCTGGAAAACGAGATCAAGGGCTCGAAGAGCGGCCCCCATTGAGCCATGAAGAGCAGGCCCCCGCAGCCGGGCCGTTTCATGATATGAAGACCGATCGCCCCGGCCGCGCGCCGATGACACCGCTGATACCGCCGAGAGGATCCGACCATGACGTCCGAACGTATCATATCGTCTACCCCGGCGCCGGGGGACGAAATCACGGACCGGAGCCTGCGACCGGGCCGATTGTCCGAGTACATCGGCCAGGAGCGGATCAAAGAGAATCTGGGTATATTCATCCAGGCCGCTTCCGCCCGCGGCGAGGCGCTCGACCATATTCTGTTTCACGGCCCGCCGGGACTCGGCAAAACCACGCTGGCTCAGATCATTGCCCGGGAGATGGGTGTCCAGTTCAGGTCCACCTCGGGCCCCGTCATCGAAAAACCGGGCGATCTCGCCGCGATTCTCACCAATCTCGAATCCCGTGAGGTGCTGTTCATCGATGAAATCCATCGACTTCCGCCGCTCGTCGAGGAAATCCTCTATCCGGCCATGGAGGACTTCAAACTGGATATCATCATCGGCCAGGGGCCGAGCGCTCGGACGGTCAAACTCGATCTCGCCCCGTTCACGCTCATCGGCGCGACAACCCGGAGCGGTCTCCTTACCAATCCTCTCAGGGATCGCTTCGGAATCTTGTTTCATCTGGATTTCTACGGCGTGAGCGAGCTGCAGGAAATCGTGCTGCGATCCGCGTCGATCCTCAACGTGGAGATCGACTCCGACGGAGCGCACGAGGTGGCCGGCCGATCCCGGGCGACGCCCCGGGTGGCCAACCGGCTGACCCGTCGAGTCCGAGATTACGCTGAAGTGAGGGCCGGCGCTCGTATAACAAAGCACGTCGCGCGTGAAGCGTTGGACATGCTCGACGTGGACGCGTCCGGTCTCGAGAGCATGGACCGCAAGTATCTCTTGAGCATGATCGAGAAATTCGACGGCGGACCCGTCGGCATCGAGACGCTGGCCGCGGCCCTCGGCGAAGAAAAGGATACCCTCGAAGACGTCTATGAACCCTATCTCGTCAAAGAAGGGTTCGTCGACCGAACTCCCCGGGGACGGGTCGCGACCGCGAGAGCGTACAAACACTTCGGCGTCGGTACACGCGATGACGCGCAGGCGGGTCTCTTCACGCCCGACTCCGCGTAGCGCCCTGGAGCGCAGAATCGGCATGACCGGCCGTATACATGTGCTCGACGAATTCGTCATCAATCGGATCGCCGCCGGCGAAGTGGTTGAACGACCCGTGTCGGTGGTCAAAGAACTGATCGAGAACTCCCTCGACGCGCGAGCCTCCGCAATCCGAATAGATATCGAAAAAGGGGGAATTAAGCTCATCCGCGTGAAGGACGACGGCGTCGGCATGAGCCCCGACGACGCGTTCCTTGCCGTGGAGCGCCACGCGACGAGCAAACTCCGCTCCGAGAAGGATCTGACGAGGGTCGCAACAATGGGCTTTCGGGGCGAAGCCCTCGCGAGTATCGCGTCCGTCTCGAAGATGAAGCTCTCGACGTCCGACGGCTCTCCCGACGGAGGCATCACCGTCTTCATCGACGGAGGCGTGCTCCGCAAACCCGAGCGGATCGGGATGGGGCGCGGCGCTATTGTCGAAGTGGGTAACCTGTTCTTCAACGTTCCCGTGAGACGAAAATTCCTCAAAAGCGCACGCGTCGAGGCCGGCCATATCCACGAACTTGTGGCCCGCATAGCGGTCGCTTTTCCGAACATCGCATTCACCTTCACCGAAGACGGCAAGCTCAAGATGGAAGCGCCGCCGGTCAATACCGTCTTCGAACGGATCGGCGCGCTCTACTCCCGCGATGTTCGGGAAAACCTCATGGCGGTCGACTATCGAATGGACGACGGTCATCTCCACGGCTTCATCGCCAAGCCGCCGTACGCCCGGTCCAATATTCGGTCCGTATTGACCTTCGTGAACGGTCGCTCGGTGCGGGATCGCCTCATCAACAGCGCGATCACCCGCAGCCTTTCCAATCTCCTCGAGAAGGGACGCTATCCCCTGGCCATCCTCTTCCTGGATCTTCCCGCGGAACAGGTCGACGTCAACGTGCATCCCCAGAAGGCGGAAGTGCGGTTTTCCAAACCCCAGGAGGTGTATGACCTCATCGTGGACGGGATTCATGAAACGCTGACCGGGGCTCCTTTTCGCCCACCGCCGGGGCCTCTGCCGCCGGTTCGGCCCGAACCGCCGACCGTCACAGCCATGACCCACGCCAAAGACGAGCGTCGCCCCAATGAGTCCGCGCCCGAACCGCACATGATCGAACCCACTCCTCCGGCCCGGGATCTACCGCACACCGCAGCGCCCTCCCCCGAGCCCCGTCGCTTCGATTATCCCCGGCAGGGCCGCTTCGGGTCGCTTGGTGTCCTGGGCGCGCTCCCGAACTCGTTCCTGGTCCTCTACAGCGATGAGGAACTCATCGTCATGGATCACCACGCCGCACACGAGCGAATCCTCTTCGAGAATCTCGTACGGGCGGAAGAAGAAGGGACTACCTTCGAGACTCAAGATCTCCTTATTCCGAAGGTGCTCGAATTCAAGCCGGTCGAGGCGCGGACCTTGGCCGCGCGCCTGGATCTGCTCAATCGAACGGGCTTTCGCATCGAAGAATTCGGAGAAAACGACTTCGTGATTAAGGGGACCCCCACCTGGATGGGAACCGCGGACCCGGAAGACTTCTTCCGATCGCTCGTGGACGTCATGCTCGACACGGGCGTGAAAACCGACACGAACGCGGTCAAGGAAGAAGTCCTGAAAACCATGGCCTGCAGCGCCGCGGTCAAGGAATCGACCGCGCTCCGGACCGAGGAAATCCGCCGCCTCCTCAACGACCTCGACCGCATCGGATCCGTAGATGTCTGCCCCCACGGCCGACCGTTCACCACATCCCTCCCGTTCACCGAAATACGCAAGAAGATGGGGAGGAAGTGAAGCGGGAGCATTGCCTCACAGGAGGCTTAGAAACACCATGAAGAAGAAACTCATCCCCACCAAGAACCGGCCGGTTACGA
>CAYLRL010000097.1:0-16633 GCA_964385875.1 uncultured Syntrophales bacterium | reverse complement strand
GAATCTCTTTAGAGCGGGGTTTGGGGCGTCCCCGATTATTCCGGCATGAAATGTGCTTCTTGCGGAGCGTATCCTAATAACCAAAGGGAGGCTAGACTTATGAGGAAGCCACTTCTGTTGCTCATGGCAACCGTATTCCTTTTCGAGCTATCCTTCAGCGCGCTCGCCGCAGAAGAGAAGAAGCTGAAAGGGGAAAAGGCGCAAGTAGCCCCGGGCTACCACAAAACCAGCCAATTTGTAGGCAAGGGGCTCAAGAGTCTCAAGGGAGGGCCCTTGGGAACCATTTCCGACTTGGTCGTTACTGAGGATGGAAAGATTGTGTTCGTTTTGGTGACGTCCGACGGCGCCCTCGACATCGGTGACAAGGTCATCCCGATCCCGTGGGAGGCGCTCATGCCCGGCGTGGTGGAGGGATACCTTACGGTGAAAGTCGACAAAGCCACGCTGGAAAAGGCGCCGAAGATCTCCCCTGACGACTGGCCGAAGGTCGGTGAGCCGGACTGGGCGAAGAGAATTTACGACTTATTCGAAAAAGAATCGTCCAAGTAACCTGACACCACGGGGCAAACGTCGTTCGTGGGGCGCTTGCCCGACCGCCGCTTCCCCCTCCCGACGAATCCGTCCCGCGGAGCCGGGCGCCGACTCTCTCGGTTGCGTGATTCTCTCAAAGATCGCTGAATGCTCACACGCTCTTTCTGCCCGGTCCGGCCGTCACTTCGCCTTTCCCGAGCGCCTCAACAGCACGAAGAATCCCGCCGGCGCAAGCAGAAATCCGGCGATGAGGAACGAGGCTCGCGGGTCCGGATTGAGAGGTTGAGTCCGTTCATACCGGCGCGCCTTCACAGGATGAACGCCGGAGATTCAGAACTCAACCGGCGCTTCGCTGAAAAACTCCTCTTGCGGCTGCGCCGCCCGGACGTATGACGTCCGGGCCACCCGGGTTTCTCGCTGCCGGCACAAGCTACTACGCGCTTCGGAGGATTACGTCAAGATGGTGAATGAGGAGGCGACTAGGCCTTCTCTCCGATAAGCTCGAGAAACCGCTTCTCGTCGATGGTTTCCACCCCATGCTCGCGAGCGTCTTCTTGTTTTGTCTCGCCCGGGTCGGATCCCACCACGAGATAGTCGGTGTTTCCCGAGACGCTTGACGAGGCGTTTCCGCCTTCTCTGCGGACCGCTTTCTTCGCCTCGTCTCTGCTCATGGAATCGAGGGAACCGGTGATGACGACGGTCTTGCCTTCGAGCCGATCGCCTCGTTTTTCCTCTTTCGGGTCAAGACCGATTTTCTTGAGTCGGTCGATCAAATCGCGATTGCGCTTCTCCCGGAACCATTGAGCGATAGCCGAGGCCATCGTGCGTCCCATGCCCTCCATCTCGAGGAGGTCGTCCTCGTCCGCGTCCGCCAATCGGTCCGGGGAACCGAACTCGAGCGCGAGATCGTCGGCCGTGGCCCGACCTACGTGCGGTATGCCCAGACCGAAGAAAAGATCGGCAAGGGACGCCCGGTCTTTGCTTTCTTGGATCGCGTCGACGAGGTTCTTCGAGCTTTTCGATCCCATGCGGTCCAGGTGTTTGACGTCGTCGACGGTGAGGTCGTAGAGATCCGCGATGTCCTCGACCAGATCACGTTCGACCATTTGATCGACGGTCTTCTCGCCCAGGCCTTCTATATCGAGCGCCTCTTTGCCGCCGAAGTGTATAATCCGTTGTTTGAGCTGAGCCGGGCATCGGGCGTTGAGGCATCTCGCTTCAGCCTCCCCTTCCGGGCGTCGAACGTTACCGCCGCACGCGGGACACGTGTCGGGAAGTCGGTATTTTTTCTCTTTTCCGGTGCGCTTCTCGGTGATCACCCGCACCACATGAGGGATCACGTCCCCTGCCCGTTCGACCAGCACGTGATCCCCGATGCGGATATCCTTTCGGTCGATTTCGTCCTGATTGTGGAGGCTCACGTGGGAGACCTCGACGCCGCCGATGTTGACCGGTTCCAGGGTCGCGACGGGAGTCAGCGCGCCCGTTCGGCCGACCGACGCCTCGATATCCGTGATCCTGGTTGTGCGCCGGCGGGGCTCGAATTTCCACGCGATCGCCCACCGAGGATTCGACGAGCGCGCGCCCAACGTGCGGCGATCGTCGAGATTGTCGAGCTTGAAGACGCATCCGTCGATTTCGTACGGAAGATCTTCCCGACGTCGCTTGATGTCCGCGTACCATTTGACGGCATTATCGGGCGATCCGATGCGTTCGCTGAGGGGGTTGGTTTTCAGCCCCATTTCCTCGAGGAGGCTGAGGCATTTCCAGTGCGAGTCGGGCCGTGAATCGGAGGACGGCGCAATTTCCCAAAAGAAGATCCGCAGCGGTCGTTCCGCGGTGATGCGCGGGTCCAATTGGCGGAGACTGCCGGCCGCGGCGTTGCGCGGATTTGCGAACGTGCGTCGTCCGCTTTTTTCAAGCTCGCTGTTGAAGCGTTCGAATTCCTCTTTGTTCATGTAGATTTCACCGCGAACCACCAAATGGGACGGCGGCCGGCGCTTGTTTCCGGACATAAGGCGAAGCGGGACTTCCTGGATGGTCTTCACGTTCGCGGTGACGTCCTCGCCTGTCTTCCCGTCGCCCCTTGTGGCTGCCGCGGTGAGCTTGCCGTCGTCGTAAACGATCTCCACGCTCGCCCCGTCATATTTGGGCTCGGCCACGACGTTGATGCGTTTCTTGCCGAGCTCATTCCGGCACGTTTCCCAGAAATGACGGAAATCCTCTTCCTCTCGGACCGCCTGCAGGCTCAGCATGGGCGACTCATGTTCGATCGAGCCCAGTTCGTCGAGGGGTTCGCTTCCGACACGCTGCGTGGGGCTGTCGGAGGTGATCAGGTCGGGGTATTCTTCCTCTATCTCTTCGAGCTCCCGTTTGAGTTCATCATATTCCGCGTCCGAGACGACCGGGTCGTCTTTCACGTAGTACCGGTAGTTGTGATAGGAGACCTCTTCCCTTAATTCTTCGGCGCGTTTTCGGGCTTCTTCCTTGTTCATGTGACAACGCTCCTCGAGGATCTCCCCGCAAACGCTAATCCGCGCGTTTCTCGAGGTATTTCCGCAGATTGCCGGCCGTCATCGTATTGATAACATCGTCTTTCTCGAGCCGGCCGCGACGCGCGGTCATCAGACCGTAGCGCATGAAGTCGTACTCGGAGATCTGATGCGCGTCCGTAGCGATCGAGATGAGGACGCCTGCGTCCTTGGCGCGGCTGCAATGGACGTCCGGCAGGTCCAGGCGATTCGGCTGCGCGTTCAGTTCCAGGCACACCCCGTGATCTCGGCAGGCTTCGAGGATTCGGTCGAGGTCGATCTCGATCGGATCGCGGGCGCCGATCATCCGTGCGGTCAAGTGCCCTATGCAGTGGACTACGCCGCTCTTGACCGCGGCGAGAATGCGGTCGGTCATCTCCTCTTCATCCAACTTGAAGTGCGAGTGTACGCTTGCAACGACCCAGTCGAGTTCGGCCAAGACGCGTTCATCGAGGTCCAGCTTACCGCTCTTGAGTATGTCGACCTCTATCCCGGGAAGAAGCCATAGATCATCGAGCTGTTCGTCAAGTTCGCGTATCGCGTCCGCGTGTTTGCGAAGCGCGTCTTCGTCGAGACCTTGGGCGACCGTGACCGCCTTGGAATGCTCGGTGATCGCCAGATACTCGTAGCCGCGATCCCGCGCTCCGTGGGCCATCTCTTCGAGGGTGTTTTTTCCGTCGGTCAGCTTGGTGTGCGCGTGAAGGTCGCCTCTGATGTCCTTCGCCTCGATGAGCGTCGGCAGAGCGTCCGCCTCCGCGGCTTCCAGTTCCCCGCGATCCTCTCGAAGCTCCGGGGGAATCCACGGAAGATTCAGGCGATGGTAGACCGATTCCTCGGTCGCGCCGGCAAGCCGGTTGTCGTTTTTGAAGAGTCCGTATTCGTTCAGTTTCCAGTCACGGCTCTGCGCTCGTCTTCGTAGCGCGATATTGTGGGCCTTTGAACCGGTGAAGTAGATGAGCGCGGAACCGAAGGACTCCTCCTCGAAGAACCGCACGTCGATTTGGAGCCCCGTGGTGAGCCGAACGCTGATCTTCTCCGACCCGCGGCCGAGGACCCGATCGACGGCATCGTAGGCGACAAACCGATCGGCGACGGCCTCCCGATCGGCGGTATTCAAAAGAATGTCCAGATCGCCGACGGTCTCTTTGCCCCTTCGGAAACTCCCCACCACCTCCGATTGCTTGATCGCTTCGATGCCGTCGAAGAGCTTGGTCAAGGAACGAACGTAGTCCGCCGCTTCGTGATACAGGATACGACCCGACGCGGTGTCGATGGTGCGTAACCCCGCCAGGATGTTCTCCTCGGTCTTCTTTCCCATGCCCGGCAAATCACGAATCCGGCCTTCTTCCGCGGCCTTGCGCAAATCATCAAGAGAGTTTACCGAAAGTTCTTTGTGGAGTTGAGCCGCCTTCTTCGGGCCGAGTTGCGGCACTTGGAGCAGCTTGGTCAGCTCGGGCGGGACTTCCTTCTCGAGGTTCTCGAGGCGTTCGCACGTGCCCCGTTCGAGAATTTCGCGGACCTTTTCCGCAGTCCCTTCCCCAATGTTTGGAAGATCCGTCAAATCACCGCCGTCCGCGACCAGATCCTCGATGTCCTGTGACAGGTCCCGTATGGTCCGCGCGGAGTTTCTGTAGGAACGCACGCGAAATTCATTCCCACCGGTCAACTCCAGGAGATCGGCTATTTTGTCGAATATGTCGGCTATGCGTGTGTTTTCCATGGATCGCTCCGGTTCTGTTTTGCGCGTGGCTCGAATACGGCGACCGCGCATGCGCTCTCGGAAATGAAACGCAGGCCGGGCCCTCTTCCGGAAGCGTTTCGGGGCGGCTCCTCACAAAGCTGTCGATACTCCGTCCTAAGCAAGCGCCATGCCACGCGTTCCGACGCCTCAACTCAGAGCGCCGGCGTTCGACGCGCGAGCCGGAAGTAGGCGATCGGGGCCATACTCGCGGCGGCCGGTGCGCTCCAGCCGACAGAGCACGAGCGGTTCCTGCTCATCCGGCGTACTCCCGCCTGCGTACCGGAACGCGGGAGATGTCCGTTTTTCGGACACGCGGCCGCTTCTCTCAGCGTGACAACGGCAGCGCCTCGCCGACGGCCGGCGATCTTCACGTGTCACGGACTCCTGACACAGGGCTCACAGGGATCGCTCCATCCGGCGGGCACGGTTTTCAATCGTCGGCGCCCGAACCGAGCGTCGAATGAATCAGGTGGACTCGGCGTTTACAGTTGGGTCGAAGCGGTGGGCGTGAAAAATGACGAGGTCTCGTCAATGAGATGCATCAAGGCATAGCGCTTCCAACGACACGCCGGATCGATCCTTCATGGGCGGCGGCATTATCCAAGCCGCTGCCCACGGATCCGCTTCATTGACGGGGGCGGCCGCCCACGGCACGCGCATACCGAGGGAGGGCCTGAACGGTTTGTAGGCCGGACAGGCCCTCTTCCCCGATACGTAGGATGTGGCCCTCACTGAGGATGCGCGCGCTTCCCACCCTTCAGGGAAACCGGCGGCGCTGGAGCGCCGACAGTCACTCCATTCACTGTTTGTCCTTGAAATGATGCGGGTAGAGCTTTCTCATGCACTCGGGGCAGATCCCGTGAGTGAAGTCGGTTTCGGACCGGTCGGAAATGTACTGCTCGATCGCGACCCAGTCACCTTCCTCCGTGCGGATGTTCTTGCAGTTCACGCAGATGGGGAGAAGGCCGCCGAGCGCATTCATGAGGAGCTTCTCGAGAGCGCGAATCCTCCGAGAGAGGGTGCGGAGCATTTCGAACGCCATTCCCGGCGTCTTTCCGATCTCATTGAGGAGGTCGACGCGATCGAGCACAAGCACGTCCGTCTCATCCCGCGCCACAACGGTCGCGGAACGGACCAGATCGTCGATAAGCGCCATTTCTCCGAAGTGTTCGCCCGGACCGAGCAGGGAGAGGCTTCGTTCGTTATGAGTCCCTCGCGCGGCGATCACCTCGACAACGCCGCGCACGATGACAAACAGCCGCTTGTCGTCGTCGCCCTCCCGGATAATCTCGTCTCCCGAGAGGTACGTCATCCGCTCGCTGCGTTCCGCAAGGCTCTTCAGATCGTCCGGGGCAAAATCCGAGAATAGCGGTATCAGCGCCAGGGAATCGACGTTTCGCGCCGCCATGTCCCCCTCCTATTCCGTGGTAAAGTTTTCGAGCGTGATTTCACCATACCTCATCGACTCGGATAATTCCCGGAAAATAGTCCCCTTGCGAAGGGATGAGGAGGAAACGCACCCAAACGCACGGCCGAGCGCCAAAAAGAAGCCCGACCGGCGGCTGGTCGGGCGTGAACGAGGAAGGAGCGGCCGGACCGAAGTGAACTCCGGAGGAACAGTGAGAGTAACCGTTCACCGGGCCGGCGATAAGCGCTTGATATCTCGATGGGGGAGGCTTGGAGGGGGAGATGAGTCTCCCCCTCCATCCTCACCGGGCGCAGAGCCGCCTCAAGCCCGGTGAACCATTACCAGTGAGACGATCCGATCGGGCGAGGACGCCGCCTATCGTTCTTCGGATTTGGCGCTCTTGATCAGTTGTCCCAAGCCGTATTTCTTGACCCGATACCCCATCTGTCTGAGCGTTATCCCCAGTTCATGTGCGGCGCGGGCCTGAATCCAATTGTTGCGCTGCAGGGCCTCGATGACGCGGGTCTTTTCCATTTCTTTGAGCGAATCGACGCGGCGAGGCTCGCCGGCCGTCGGATGGCGAGTCTTCACCGCAATCGGCTGATTCGACAAATAGGGCGCCAGATGCTCGAGGGTAATGGGGCCCCCTTCCCACATGATCGCCAACCGTTCGATAAGGTTTTCCATTTCACGAACGTTGCCCGGCCAGTCATGGGTAATCAGCGCATTCATCGCTTCCCGTGCGAACGTGAGATCGCAGCCGTACTGCCGGCACAATTTCTCACTGAAGTAGCCGACCAGTTCAGCTAGGTCTTCGCGGCGCTCCCGCAGGGGAGGAATCCTGATGGGAAAGACGTTGAGCCGATAAAAGAGATCCTCTCTGAAGAGCCCGTCGTGAACCGCTCGATCGAGATCCTTGTTGGTCGCCGCGACGATGCGGACGTCAACCTTGTGTGTCTTCGTGCCGCCGAGTCGTTCGAATTCCTTGTCCTGGAGAAAACGGAGTAGTTTCGTCTGAAGCGGCAGCGACAGTTCCCCGATTTCGTCGAGGAAAATGCTCCCCCCTTCAGCTTCCTCGACACGGCCGGGCTTCGATTCCGTCGCGCCGGTGAACGCCCCCTTTTCGTACCCGAAAAGCTCTGATTCCAGGAGGTTGTCGGGCAACGCGGCGGTGTTGACCTTGATAAAGGCAGCGGCCCGGCGACCGCTCAATTCGTGGATGATTTGCGCGACCAACGTCTTGCCGGTTCCTGATTCGCCGAGCAGAAGCACCGTGGCCGAGGTCGGCGCCACCTTCCTGATCAGCTTCCGCGCGTCCGTCATTGCGGGGCTGTACCCCACATGGAAGAAGCTCCGACACTTGTCGGACAATTCCTCTTTCAACGAGAGGTTTGCCTTGAGCAGATTGCGTTCGCGCTCTTCGACCTGATCGTTGAGACTGATCAGCCGGCCCGTCAACGCGGCCAGAATCGTGAGGAAGCGAATATCCTCCTCGAAGGATACATCCTCGTCGAAGAGCCGATCCACGCTCAGCACTCCCACGGGTCTCCCGTGCAGGATAATGGGAACACCGATATAGGCCACTCGACCCTTTTCGATGGTCCGAGGAGACCTCTTCTTGTCGAGAAAGATCGGTTCATTGCCAATATCGGGCGCCACAAAGGGCTTGGCCGTCAGGAAGATACGGCCGGTCATGCTCTCGTCGATTCGAGACACCCCGCGACTCTTTTCTTGTTGGGTCATGCCGTGAGAAGCCCTGATAAGGAGCCGGTCCGAATCCCGAGGTTTGTGCGTTATGGTAGCCCGCTTCATGGACAGATACTCGGACACGATCCTCAGGATTTCCTCGAGCGTTCCATCGAGATTCAGGGCGTTCCCGATGATCTTGACGATGTCGGAGAGGACCTTCAGTTCCAGTTCACTGACTCTGGAATCCATGCTGTACGCTCGAGCCTGCAATGTGGCGAAACTCCGCGCGTCCTCGACGCCGACGAGGACGACTCGCCGCGGTGATCCCGGGAAATCTTCCGACGTTCCTGCGGATTCGCGGCGGGCGTCTCTCGGGATGATTGATTCGTGGGAGCGGTGTGAGCCCGACTTCCCGCGGACGCCGAGCTCACCGGGCGAAAACCTCCAATTCATTCGTACAGGTGCTAACGGCTCCTCCTTTCCTTCTGAAAAGCGGCGATCCGCGCCGGTTGAACGAAAAACGTAACCGCTCACCGGGCCGGCGATAAGCGCTTGATATCTCGATGGGGGAGGCTTGGAGGGGGAGATGAGTCTCCCCCTCCATCCTCACCGGGCGCAGAGCCGCCTCAAGCCCGGTGAACCATTACCGAACAGCTTTGTGCTTTGAGCGGCTCCCATTCGGCCGCGCCCCGACGGCGGACCGAGGAGCGTTTTTCGGGATCGTCTCCAGCCTGCGGTGAGAGGAGTGTCGACACTCACGCCTTCGGTTTCTTTCCGCACAGGCGATCACCTGTAGTGGGGAGAAGCAAGTGAGGCGCCAATGTGGCCTAAGGGAGGATATCCCTGTGATTGTGCACAGTTGAGGTGTATGGGAGGAGGGTCGGGGGGCGATTTTTCCCTACTCGGAGGTAGGAGCGAACCCATCCGCTTACATTTCGGTAGGAAAGCGCGGATGCCTCTCACGCACCGTTTCCTCACCTTCTCGACGTTGACCCCTCAGATTCGACACTGCTATAGTCGAGCCGCCGAGGAAAAACCGTCAACCGCCCGACCCGCCGGCCGCTCGCGGCATGTACGTGTGTCTGTTGTGGACGGGAGAAAGGACGCTTGAATGGACGACATCATCCACGCGCTGATCCGTGTCGCGGCTCATCTGAGCATCGCGGAGCATAAAACGGGCATTATCAAACTGAAATTCGCCCTCTCCGCGGTCAAGGAAGTAAACGACCCCAAATTGGGCGCGCTGCTTTCAAGCCCGCCGCCGGGCATAATCGACACGAAGTTGAGCCTGCTGACCCGTACGATCACGATCAACTACGATCCGGCGATCATTCCCGCCGATTTGTGGGAAGACCTTGCCCGAGCCCATGAGGATCCGCAGTTGCGCGCGCAGGTCGAGGAGCGCCTCAAGCAGATCTGGAAGGTCGCCTGAGAGCCTTTGCGTCGAGAGGCGGCAGCGCGTCTCGCGGTCCGGCGTCGATTGGAAGGGCCGCGATCAGCTGAAAATCACTGCGCTTGGGCGTCGTGCGGCTTGGGTTCGTCGAAACGCCACGTGAGCGTGATGACGCCGCCTGAAACGCTCCGGTGTTTCACATAGGGGGTCTTTTCGAAGACCTTGAGCATTGGTTGATTCGAAACGAGAACGTCGGCCTGAAATCCCTTTACCCCCTGCTCTATGGCTATTTCGGTGAGGTATTCGAGCAGGAAGCTTCCGATCCCTCGTCCCTGATATGCTCCTTCCACCATGAAGGCGACGTCGCCCAATTCCCCGGTTTCGTCGAGCAAATACCGCGCCTCGGCGATGATCTTTCGGTCTTCCCGCGGTCCCACCAGTACAACCAAGGAGAGCCCTTGATCCTCAGGAAGATTGACGTACTCGGTCAGGTTCGCGTGAGGCATGCTCTTGCGAGGGCTGAAATACCGAAAGTAGACCGCTCGTTCCGACAGGTGATAGAAAAGGTCTCTGATCATCGACTCGTCGGTGCTCTTGATCGCTCGAATTCGCGCTTTGAGGTCGCCTTTGAAGACCCGTTCGGTGCGGACGCGTCGCCGCAGGTCGGGCGACATCATCCGATAGTAGAACTGGTCCGGATAGAGGTAGCCCACTTTGCGGCCTTCGTTATAGAGATGCTCTCGATGAGACGGGTGAGCGATCTCGATCAGCGCCATGGCCCGTTGTCTCACTGATCGGCCCCCGAGGTACGCGATCCCGTACTCGGTAACGACGAAGTTCACTTCACCGCGATTCATCATCACCGTCGCGTTGGAACCGAATGACGGCACGATGGTGGTCCGGCCCGTTCGTTCCGAGGTAGACCTGAGGCAGACGATCGACCGGCCGTTCTTGGACATGCTCGCCCCGCGCATGAAGTCGTGGTCGCCGCCGGAGCCCTCGAACGCGGTCCACGTCGGGCTTCCCTGCCTGATCTGACCCCTTAGATCAACCTGGAGCGCCAGATTCACCGAAACCATCTTGTCGTTGGACGCGATGAAGGACGGATCGAGCAGTATATCCGACGGATAGAACTCGACGAGCGAATTGTCCTTCACGTAGTCGTACATCTTCCGTGTGCCCATGCAGCAGGTGGCCAGGCTCTTGCCGCGGAACATCTTCTTGGTGGAATTGTTGACCACGCCCGATTCGATCAGATCGACCAAGGGATCGGTGAAGATCTCGGTGTGCAGGCCGAGATCACGGTGACCCGAAAGCACGTCCATTAAGCCCCGCGAGATGCCGGCGAACCCGAAATGCACGATCGAGCCGTCAGTGATGAGTTCGCAACAGTATTCGCTGATGGTTCGTTCCCGTTCGCCCAGGACCTCCTCGAAGGTCTCCGGCAGTTCTTCATCGATTTCCACCAGATGGGTCATCTTGTCCGACGATATGAACGTATCGCCGAGGGTGCGGGGCATGCGCGGATTCACCAACGCGATCACGGAGCGAGCGGATTCAACTGCGGCCAACGCCACGTCCACGCCGATCCCGAGGCTGAAACGTCCGAACCGATCGGGTTCCGAAACTTGAACCACGGCGGTGTCGATCGCAATCCGCCGATTCCGGAAGAAGCTCGGGATCTCCGAATGAAAGAGCGGGACCGCGTCGGCTTCCGGCGGGCGCTCGGCGCCTTTCCCGTCCCTGCCGACAAAGAAGGTTTTCAGCCGGAACCGACCGGGATACTGTCCGGTAAGGTCGGCCGCGGCCGCGCCCCCGAGGAATTGCACCATCTCCACATCGTCAAGCCCCGACGCTCCCAGCGCGACGATCAACGATTTCGGCTCCGTGCATCTGCTGCCCAGAAATATTCGATCGCCGTTCTTGATCTTGGAGACCGCGGCCTCGACGGAGAGCAGTTTCGATCCGAATCGCGCAGTCCATTTTTCCATAGGACACTCCATTCACAGACAGCCCGAAAAGCGCCAATCGAAAAAACCGGCGCGGCGCCGACGGTTCGTAATCAGCGGCGCCTTCGGATGGTTATACCACGAGCGGACAAACCGCGCCGGCCCGAGGCCGCGGACCATCACGGCCTCGACGCTCGCCGCATCCCGAGAATAGCGCCGACGGTCTATTTCCCGACAAGGACAACCCATCGTGACAGCGCGTCGAGGACTCGCGCTCTCTTTTCGACGGTCGACAGGTCCGGAGCGCGGGAAAGCTCCAGCTGCATCCACGGCAGTTCCGCGGAATGCGATCGAATGATGTATCCGCCTCGAAAGGGATCGTTGAGCGACACGGGAGTCTCGAAGGCTTGCGCCAGACACTTTGCCATGAGGAGGAACCAGTCACGCGGACACGCCCCCCCGGCGTCGCTCAAACAGATCAAAGGTCGCTCCGCGCCGCGGTCCGGGCTTACGGGCGGCGCGTGCGCGGACATGGTGTGACAATCGAGGCCGAGCGCGACGCCGGCGGAGGCCTCCTCGAGTTTCGCATGATACGGGCGATGATATCTCTCGAGCAGCCTCCGGACTTCACGCTCTTGCAATGGTCGCCGGTAGATGGGCTCATCCCAGCAGGTATGCGTCTTCACCACACCGTCCCTCCGGCGGTCGTCCTCGGCCCTGTTGACATCCACGAACGCACGGGCGATCGACGCGGTCACAACCGTGCGGACCTCGTCCTCGAGCGCGAAGATCTCTCCCGCGCCTTCGTCGCCGTCTCGAACGATCTGTTCATGGGTGAGGAGGTTGATCGCCGCCACTTCGGAGGGGACGCCAAGGCCTGAATGGGGGACGGAAAGCAGCAGCGGAAGTTTCATGAACGGGGACCGCCGGCCGAGCCGTCCCGTCTGGGATCGGCCACTCCGATGAATTCCCGCCCTTCCCTGAGGACCAGTTGCACGCACCCAAGATAGAACGAGTACGGATCCCGGTAGACCACTTCGAAGCCCCGTTGTCTGAGGATGTCGGGAATATCGTTGCGCATTCTGGACGCCTCGAGAGAGACCCGGCCCGTCAGCGAACAGTGCAACCGCGGGCCGGCCACCGCGTCGTACGGGGGCTGAGAGCGCAGTCTCAGCAACACCTGGAGCACCGCGGACGCTATCCTTTCGCTCCCCGGCGAACCGAGCGCGGCCCACGGCTTGCGGCCTCGAAAGACAATGGTGGGCGCGACGCTGGCCCAAGGGACCGCGTTCGGCCTGAGATGATAGGGATGCGAAATATCGTTGTAATCAAACGCGCTCATGTAGTTGTTGTAGAGGAACCCGAGCGTGGGGCAGGCCTCGAACGATCCGTAGACCCGCTCGATCGACTGGGTGAGCGCGACCGCGTTCCCGTGCCGATCCATTACCGAAAGGTGGGTCGTCTCTCCGCTCGTCTTGATCTGCACGCGCGTCCGTATTTGACGAGCGACCAGCTGGGAATAGCGGGGACTGAGAAGCTGAGCGTCCGCGATCTGAGGATAATAGTCGGGGTTGAACGGGCGGTCGCGACGATCCAGGTTGGCCCGTCGGATCACTTCGGCGAGGAGGATCGCTCCCTGGGGAGTGTCCGGCATCCACTGCCGTTCGGGGAAATGGGTGAGAATGCGAAGCATCTCGATCAGCGTGCGACCCGCGCCGGGCGGCGGGAAGGTGATCACGCGATGGGCGGCGAACTGCGTCGAGATCGGCCGTCGTTCGATGGGCCACGGAATCTGAGCGAGATCGTCACGGTGAAGGAGGCCGCCGTTCTTCTGCATGTCTTCATGGATTTCCCGTGCGATCTCACCGGTATAGAAATCCTCCATTCCCTGCTCGGCCAATCGGGTCAGCGTTTGCGCCAGCACGGGCTGGGTGAAGACCGCGCCGACCGGATACGGTCGCTGGAAATTCTTGAGAAAGAACCGCCGCGCGGAGCCGGCCTTCAGCTGGGGCAGCTCACGCTTGGTGAGACGATGCAGCAGCTCGGTGACTTCGAAACCGCGTTCGGCAAGGCGTATGGCCGGCGCAAGCACTTCGGGAAGGCTCAGTTTGCCGTAGTATCGCCGCGCGTAGTCGAGCACGGCCGGGGTGCTGGGAACGGTGGTCGCTCGATACCCCCGGACGAGATCGTCCTTTCCCACGCTGCCGGGAAAGGCCCTGTTCGGCGCGCGGGACGATCCGTCCAGTGCGACGGTTTTTCGCGTCTCCGCAGTGTATACGAGCATCATGGTCTGGCCGCCCAGGCCGCTCGCCGCGGGTTCGCAGACGCCCAGAGCGAAGGCCGCGGCCACCGCCGCGTCCGCTGCCGTTCCGCCGGCTTCGAGAATTTCCACGCCGGCGTTGGTCGCCCATTGCGTCGCGGTGGCGACCATTCCGTATTTTGAAGCAGCCACCCGTTGAGGCCACGGAACCTTTGGGCGGTCCTTTTCGAGGGCCTCGGGCTCGGGAACGGCTTTGGCTTTGCGGGGCATCGGGACCTCGGTTACGCCCCGTACGAGCTGTTCAGAAACTGCGCGAGCAGGAGCGTACGTTTGAAAAGGCTGCTCCGTTCCACCGCCTCGTGGAGCGTGTACAGATCGTGGCAGATCGGTCCCATTCCGCAGACCACCGCGGCCGATGAAGGCGCAAGACCAGCGACCGACGGCATTGCGGAGGTGTGCGAGCGGAGTTTCATGTCCCAGTCCGAAGCCAGCGCCTCGATCCGTTTCGCAAGAGCGGCATTCTTCTTTCGCTGTTTCATCGGCGGTCGATCCGCAATCCGCTCGAGGCGCCAACGAAACTCATTGGCCCCGAACAGGTTTCGCATCTGATTCTCGGTCTCGTCCGCTGATTTCACGTCCGGATACGTGACCAGGATCGTTGCAGACACCTGATGCGGCAGGCGCAGGGGTATGCGGTTCGTGTTCACTTGAACCGGCAGCACTGAGAGCCGCTTGTCGTGGGAAGAGAGCTTTGACGTCGCGTCCAGCTTGCCGATCAGCCACCTGAGCGCATCCATCTTCTTTGGGGCTTGTCCCAAGCGTATCGGGCTCCCCTCGGCCTCGAGCCGGTACGAACGCATACCGCGGCGCGATGTGATCAAATACCGCCCGGCAATGGAAGGTCTCAGCACGAGGACGTTCTTGGCTTTTCCCATAGCCGCTTTGATGATCGCAGCGCTGTACCGGCCGTCCCGCCCTTCGTCGGTATAGTAGAGGACCCCCACCTTGGTCTTGCGCAGCCTTCGGATGCGTCTCAGCGCGCGGAGTGCGAAGAGTGTCATGACCAGTGGCGCTCTGGAAGCGCCGATGCCTTCTCCGTAAAGCCGCTCGGGTTCACGGCGAAACGCCTGTTGCGGCACGTCCGCGTCCAAGGGGATATCCACGTGGGCGATCAGCAGCGTCCCTCCGGCCAAACCCGCCTGCGATTCCCAGGTCCAGGTCACGCGCTCGTCCGTGAATTCCGCGACGGGCTTGAGGCCGATGTCTTCCAGCTCGTGCCCCAGGGCTTTTTTCGCCTCTGAGAGACCGACGGGATCGGACGTGCGGCTCGAGACGCGCACCCATTCCTTAAGCTTCTCCTCGAGCGCGTCCCGCTTCGAGACCATATAATTGAAGATCGCACTCGGGGGATCGTCCTTGCGCGCTGCCGGCGGCGTGGTAATACCGAAGTAGCGAGCGGCCGCGGTCTCGACGAGCCGATTCACCAAGCCCTCGAAATCCAATCCATATTCTTCGGCGCCGAACACGTACGAGCCGTGCTCGCCGAGACTCGGCAGACTGTTGATCTCGAGCACGTAGAGATTGCCGTCCGCATCGAGACGCATGTCGACCCGCGCGCAGTCGTTGCACCCCAATGCGGCAAAGGCCTGCCGCGCGATGTCCTGCGCCCGTTCCGTCGTCTCGGGATCGAGGTCCGCCGGGCACTTGACGGTGATATCGCGACCGGACTGTCTCGTCTTATCCTCGAAGGTGTAGATGTTCGGGCCGCCCTCGCCGAAGATCAACTCGGCGGGTGGAAACGTGTCCGGCGGATTGTTTCCCAGCAGGCCCACGTTGATTTCACGACCTTCGATATACTGCTCGACGAGCACGGGTTGATTGAACGTGTCGAATATGGCGCTGGCGGCCTCGCGCAGCTCGTCTTCGTCGTTGACCACGCGAATGCCGAATGATACGGCCTCGCTGCGAGGCTTCACAATCAGCGGATAGGTGAGATCCGGCGCCTCCGCGTTGGGGCTGTGCATCACGGCGAACTCGGGTGTGGGCACTCCGTGCTGCCGGAAGATCATCTTGGCCACCACTTTGTCCAACGACAAGGAATGCGCCTCGGGGCCGGAACCCACGTACGGAATGCCGATCATCTCGAGAATCCCGGGGACGTGGGTGTACCGAGCCTGGCCCTGAATCCCATACGAGACGTTGAAGACCATGCCCGGCCGTTCGCCTTTGACAACCCGAGGCATGAACTCCTCGAGACGATCGATCAGGTCCTTGTCTCCCTCGAAGGCCTTTACCTGGCGGCCGCCCTTTTTCAGCGCGTCGGTTATTCGTTTGATCGACTCTTTGCCGTACTTTTCCCGGTTAGGCAGGCCGAAAAGATTGATGACCCGTTCACTCTCGCGATTGTAGACAATGGCGACTTTCATGATAACATCTCATTGGCTCGATCTCGCGGAACACCGCGGACTCAGTCTTACGTATGTATTTTAGCAGTCTCCCCGGCGGAACAGGGCGCGAGCCTCCGCCCCCCTCGGAACGCCGTGAGCCCCACCCGGTCCTGATTTCCGCTATCAGTCTACCAGATCTCCTCCGCCGCGGCAAACTCCCCCGTGGGTTCTCCGGGCGCCGTCGGGACCCTTGCCTACGCAGGCGGCAGGTCACAGTTCTTAAAAGATGGCGGCAGACCCGCTTTAATGAGAAACCGAGGGTTATCGTTCACCGGGCTTGAGGCGGCTCTGCGCCCGGTGAGGATGGAGGGGGGAGACTCATCTCCCCCTCCAAGCCTCCCCCATCGAGATATCAAGCGCTTTTCGCCGTCCCGGTGAACGGTTACCAGTATGGGTATCGCGACGCTGGTTCTGTCGGTGTACCTCGGGCCGGTCGAGATCACGCCGGAGCGCTTCCCTGCGTTCATGTCGAGTGTGGTCGTCTCGTTCATCGTGTTCGGCTGCCTCTGCTCTTTGGGGATCTTCGCATCCCTGGCCCGCGGACCCATACGGGGGGATTGAGAGCGGGCAACCGCATTGGTTCGTCCTTCCCCGCGGAGTTGTTCATCCGTAAGATTTGCGCTATGGACCCCATAATCGCGGGTCAAAAAAAGTGAAAAACCTCGTTGCCCCTGAGGTTTCAGG
>CAYLRL010000096.1:0-16903 GCA_964385875.1 uncultured Syntrophales bacterium | reverse complement strand
TGTCTTCTTCAGTTCAGGACGGCTCTTCTGCTCGGTCCTGCGCACCTGGTCGACGTGTTTTGCTTCAGACGAAATTGGACATTTGCCCTTGATCGGTTATCACACAGCCGAGAAGGAAGAATTGGCCGTGGCAAGAAAACGGAGGAACTTTTCAGCGCAGGACAAGGTACGGATTTTGAGGCGGCGTCTTGTTGACAAGGTCCCGGTCTCGGACTTGTGTGACGAGCAGGGTCTTCATCCCACGTTGTTCTACAAGTTGCAGAAGGAGTTTTTCGAGCACGGCGCCGCTGCGTTCGCGCGGAGCAACGGCAAGATCGAGCGCCGGCATGGGACGCTCAAGCGCGAGTGCATCCGCCCGGCACACCCCTTTCGCCGGCGAATGCGCGGCGGTTGGTATCGGGTTACGTCGGACGGTACAATACCGTACGCCTGCACAGCGCAATAGGCTACGTGACGCCGAAGGATAAGCTGGAAGGACGGGCGCAGGAGATCCTTCAAGCTCGGGACCGGAAGCTCGAAGCCGCCCGGGAAGCTCGGAAACTGCGACGCAAAAACCGAGTTGACACAGGCGGCTCTGACGTGATGAAATAGCCGAGCCGCGTGAAAGGGACGCGGGCTCTGCCGGAGGGCACCCTGTCGAGGGATAGCTCGGCCGGGGCTCATCGAGCCGATGGTCCGGCGTTGGGAAACGATTTCCCCGCCCATCCTCACGTCCATCCCTCGGACGATAGACCCTGCTATTCCTCAGAAAACTCCGGGGTCTGGAGCGGAGCCCCAGGATCTCTTCACCCGGCTACTCTCGGACCACAGGGGCCCGAGAGTAGCTTAAACCAAAAACAGATTTGCCCGATTCACGCTGAAGCAATACAGAGAGAAAGGCAGGCCTCAATCCAAAGGAGTTTAGGTTATGATCTTAAGAACCTACGTTAAGGAAATGTTCAGACCCACGTGCAATCCGGCATTCCAATCCGTGCACTGTGTCGCGCGCCTGGACCAGGACATCTCGGAAGTCCTCCCTTATCTAAATACGGTATTGGGCGGAACCGCCTGCACCGAATCTCCTCCGACTCTCACGCTTCAGGCTCATGGAAAGCTCATCACTCTCCATAGCAGGGAGATCTACGTGAATGCTCTGAAGGACGAGGAAGAAGCGGATAAGATTTGTGAGTGGCTCAAAAAGGAGATCAACGAGACATGGGCAAAACGGGGCGACATCCAGCCGACCTATCAAGAAAGGCCCAGGCCTCAAATGCTCGAGATTCTCCGACTCTTGCCCCGAACGAACTGCGGAGAATGCGGTGAGCCCACCTGTATGGTTTTCGCGTTGCGGGCCTCGGAAGGTGTCAAAGGGCCGGAGGATTGTCCCGGGCTGGACGCGGAACAAGCTTCCAAGCTGCGGGATTACCTCAAAGGGTTCGACTTTGACTGGTGAGAAGGTCGATCGATGCGGATCAGTGTTGTCCCGGCCGGATCAGGCCTTCACCGGTCAGAGCCCACAAAGCCGGGCATCGGCCGCTGGAGGGAAGCGAGATTACCCATGCGCTCCGTGGCCCCCTTCCCCGGAATTCTCCACTGAGGGGCGGGAGGCTTTCAACCCTGCCAAGGGAGCGGCCGATTATCAAGCGCGCTCAATGAGCTCGGCCGGGCCGGAGGGGCTTGCAATAAGGAGCGGAGTCGACTCCGTTGTTTTTTCATATGCTCGCGTGAAAAGCTTGACAGGGCCGATTCTCGATGTTAGACACGTGCCTGGAGAGGACGGAAGCGGACCCCGAGAGGTCGGTTCAAATGGTTGAGCCGTTCCGAGTGGGGGTTCGATGGAGAAGACGCAAAAGGATTCTTCTGACAGAAGTTCCTTGTAGGACAACGACGAGTCTGATATAGTTACGTAGATACACGATAAGTAAAGGCGCCGAGCCGACTATGCCACGTTCACATGCGATATTAAAACGTTTCTGCTGCTTCGCTCTTCTTCTCATGCTGGTTCCGGCTACCGGCGGGGCGACCGTCTGCACGAAGAAAGCTCGACATCACGGCGACGTCGGCCCCTTACCCGGCATCGTCGCCGGAGGTGCCGAATCCTCAAGCGTCATGACGAGGACGGTTTCCGGGAGCGGGCCGGAGTGTGCGTGCAAAAAGGCGAAGTCCTGTCCGGTGATGCCGAAACGTTTTGTGGTTTCGCCCCGAGCTTCGTCGCAAGTTGAGCTGTCCTTTGAGAAGAATTCACTACGTGTTTGCGGGCTCGGGAACTCGGCTGCCGACGTCTTCGCAAGCCCCGAACTCTCGTATCCCCACCAGTCCAACGCGCACGGCGAAATCGCGCGCCCCCAACCGGTGAGCACCACCGTTCTGCTTTTGTGAGTTCTCCTCCCACCAAATGCGTTCAGTCCCAAGTAGAAAGCATTTCATATTCCGACATTGACGGGTTCGTAGGCTGCAGTGTCCGGCCGCCTCGCGGAGAATGGGCCGACCGGCCGTTCACCGGGCTCAATCGGGATAGCGATGTGCGATTCCCGTGACGGCGTATATCAGAGCCTCTATGGACTTCTGTAGAGGCGGGGATTCGGCCGTAAGCGGACCTTGGGGACTGCAAATCCCGATGTAGACGCTCCTGGGAAAAGATTTTAGGACTCATGAAGATGACAAAAGAACTCGAAGGCGGAAGCCGGGAAAGCTCGGCGCCCGAGGAGGCGGTAACCGTTGCGTCCGAGGCGTCGAATCCGTCGGCGGAACGGAAAAAGCTCGGACGGATTCGCAGGCTGCCGCTTCAGATAGCCAAGGGGATCCTCTATGTAGCCTTTGTGGCAGTGTGCGCGGTTCTCCTTCTCTGGGGGCTCGATTACGCGGCGAAGCGTGCGCTGCTCCAATCCGAGTACGGCCGGATCTATTCGGACGATTTCGGCAAGGTCCGCCTGGATCTGACCAAACCGGTGACGCACTACGATTATGATTTAGTCCCGGGCGTGTGTCTCGTGCGTAACCGGACGTTCGGCAACGATTACGAGTACGCCAACAACGCGGGCTTCAGAGAGCCCAGAGACATCCCACTCGAAAAGCCCGACGACGAGTTCCGGATATTCTTGACGGGAGGATCGACTGCGTTCGGGCTTGGGGCCACAGGCGGCGCCGCCCCTATGACGAACTATTATCAGGTCGGTTACCGTGAGACGATCTCGCACTTCATGGAGATGATACTGAACGCAACGGCCCCGATCCCGGGAAAAACCATCCGGGTCTACAACACGGCGGTTTGGGGGTATTCATATCAGCACCTACTGATACGCTACATGAAGAAGCTCAGACGATACAATCCCGATTTGGTCGTCTCGTTTGACGGGGCGAACGAAATCTCTCCGGTCAGTCGTGCGGTTGAAAACTGGAATTACTTTGAAGAAGGTCAGTACAATGAAATCCTGCGGCAAATTTTCCAATACGAGAGATCGGGCCTCGCCTCCTATCTCACCCTCTGGCTTAAGAATAATTCCTACCTTATGACAATGCTGTGGCAAGGAAATGACCTTTTTCAAGTCATCGCCGGCGATATCAGTCCCCGACACGATTCCCCGCAGGTCGAGGAAGAGTTCAAATTCGCGCAAGGGTTGTCCGAAGAGGCGCGCTCGCAAATGTTGGTCGATCATGTCACAACCCTGGTGAGAATGGTGGAGAACTACCATTCGGCGCTTCAAAACGACGGGACGCCTCACATCTTTGCCCTCCAGCCGCTGCTTTATCTAAGTAAGAAGCCTCGCCATGAGATGGAACGGCGAGTCGAGGCTCTGGGCGAGCACAAAGACGTGTACGGCGTTTCATCAGCGGAAGCTTACCGCTACATCATTGACAGTATTAACCAAAGCGCCGCACACAGAGGCTATTTCACGGCGGACTTCAGCGAGTACTTCGATGACGTGTCGGAATGGGTCTTTACCGATTGGTGTCACCTGACCGCCGGAGCGAATTTCCTCGTCGCCAAGGAACTGTCCAATCTGATCAAGCTGCATTTCTTGAACAAAACGCTCTCCGAGTGGGATCAAATTCACCAAAAGGACAGTTTTTTCTGGAAGATGGGCGTCGCAGCCAAAGTGCTTCGCGCGCCGGAGCCGGACGATCCGGCTAACGGACCACGGAATATGCTCACCGGCTACCCCGGCCCAATGCTGTATTCTTCGGCGCTTGTCCCTGAGGATCAGCCTCTCGAGGTGGTTCTCGATCTTCAGAGGGAGTTCAAGGTCGGCAGATTAAGGATCGTTTGGCCGGACACGGAGTCGGTCCCCGAAGAATGGGTATTTGATGTTTCCACTGACGGGAAGACGTGGACGACATGGGTAAAGGGATCCGGGGATGATGTGGACGATTTCTCCTGTTGGCCGGGATTTGAATTCATGGGGCATGACTACAAGCAGGCCCGGTTCGTCCGCTACAGGCCTACAAGATACGGGGAACGACGGATTCGAATACGATGCGTCAGCATACAGAAGTGAGGCGGCGTACTCTTGCGCCGACGCCCTGCCGACCGGACTCGGCGCAGGATTGGGTCAATATTCGCCGGCCGAGCCGACATGGTTGCGAGTCGGCGTGCACCTTGGAATCTCTTTCGGGATCCAAGAAATCCCGATGATCAAACCAGAAAGACTAGGAGGTCTGAATTGAAAAGAATGCGAAAATCGGTCTTTGTTATTTCCATCACGTGTCTCATTCTCACGATGTCGTACGCAGCGGCGTCCGCGGAAGGGAAAGTAAATCTGCAGGCGATAATGTCCAAAAAGGTCCCGGTGCTTTTGGAGTTCGGGCGAGGCTGGTGCAAGCCGTGCAAGTACATGAAGCCCATTTTGGACGACGTGGCGAAGATGTACGCCGGGAGGGCCATAGTGACCACCGTCGACATGGATGCCAACGCTAACTTGGTGAGGAGCTTCGGCATCCGAATGATGCCGACACAGGTCTTTCTGATGCCCGATGGAAAGGAGTTTTTCCGGAACGAAGGAACGCTCGAACGTGAGCAAATCGCAAAGGTATTCGGCCGAATGGGCCTAGCGCCTCCCCGAGGAGCGGGCGCCCCCGGCCGCGGAGCTCCATCGGCGCGAGTCGGGTCAGGGCCCGGCGCGTCGCCGAGATGAAGGAATGAGCGCGCATGGGGATCGTCGTTGTCGGGCAATGAGCTCGGCAAGGTCACGCAACTCACGAGATGAGGAGGTATAGGAAAATGGAATCGGTCTTTGCAGTGGTCGAACAATGGGTTTCTTCCGGGAACCTCGTACTGGCCGGGACCGGAGCGTTTGTCGGGGGCGCTCTTACTGCGCTCAACCCCTGTGTTCTGGTTATGGTCCCGTTGCTGATCGGGTTTATTGGCGGTATGGGCGAGGAGATGACGACGAGGAAGTCCTTTCTGTATACTCTCGTCTTCGTCTTAGGCTTCAGCCTGGAGTTGGCCATACTCTTCTCCGTCGGCTTGGCTGCCGCGCCTTTTCTCCAGTCTCAGTACATGATCTACGTTGTGGCCGGGATCTGCGTGCTTCTGGGGCTGCATTTTATGGATGTCATCCACATTCCTTTGCCGATATCCCAGGATAGGCTGCCCAAGCAAACGGGTTATCTTGGGGCCGGCCTCTTTGGGTTCATGTTCGGCTTGGTGTCCCTTCCCTGCACCGGTCCGGCGCTGCTGCTTATCGTGAGTGTGATACCCGTTAAGGGAGCTGTGTTCGGGGGCGTCATGATGCTCTTCTACGGACTAGGGCACAGCCTACTTATAGTGGCGGTGGGCACATCCGCAGGAGCGGCGCGACATATTCTGGGTTCATCCAGGCTGCACACGGCCAACCTAATGGTCAAGCGGGGGGCGGGCGCCCTCCTTAGCGCCGTGGGCGTATACATCGCCGCCGCAGCCCTCTTCCCCGGGCTGGGATTTGCGCCTTGAGCCGTGTCGACCGAACAGTGGTCAGGCTGAGGAATCATTGAGCCCGTCTTTGCCCGACCGGATGCGACATTCCACGAAAAGGTCGGGGTGTGGCGAAAATATCAGGCAGAAGCCGCCATGGATCCTTGCAACAGTATCGCGGGGCTCTTCCAAAGATCGGAAGAGCCCCCGAGCTCATTGCCTCCCAATAGCGGGAAGACGGCGTATGCCAAGATCCGGGTAAGGTTTGTCTTTGAATGAGGGACGGCTAACAGGGAGGAAAGGCGATCTGCGGACGAGAAGGCGTCATTCTCCCTTAGATACTCGCTACAGAACCTTCTGCCGGCGGAATGCCTTTTGGCGTTTCAACAACAGGTTCAGATCGTTTCGCGCGCGAGGGAAGCCGTTCGCGCCGCATTTCGGTTTGAAGCTGCGAATTTCGTTGACAGCACGAGGCGATTCGTCTAAACGTGGACACATGTCGACAAGATCACAAGAGGAACTGGAACGTTTCGCCGAGGTCTTCAAGGCTTTGAGTAACGCCAACCGGCTGGCCATCTTTTTGCGTCTGGTTTCGCGATGCCCCCCCGGCACATCGTGCCGATTCGATGCCGAGATACGAGAATGCGTGGGCGATGTTGGTCAGGATCTCGGCATTTCCCGAACCACCGTGTCACATCACGTGAAAGAGCTGCGACGAGCCGGGCTGCTCCGCGTTGAAAGGGTCGGGAGGAATGTCGAATGCCGGCTAGATGGTGAGACGGTGCTTTTCCTGGCGGATTTGCTGACCGGTCGGTTGCCGCCCGAAGCCGAGCGCCCACTGGTTGCGCAAGGGTCAGGCGAGGATGGTAATCTCGGCGGGTCCCACCGATGCTCACCCAAGGAGAGCCGATGATATGGTCCGAGTGAGACTCGTGGGAGTTTCTGCGCCTTGGGAATCCCATTCGGAAAGAAGAACTCCTGGTGGGGCGCGGCCAAGGAACCGATGGAGCATCCATCCCGGCCTTTGAGCAAAGAGGCCCTTTCCTGAGCGGCGGCCTTTGAGTTTCGGAGGGCCGGATTGTTTTCGGATGGTGGTCGAGATATGAAGCGGGTCCATTGGTGTCTTGGCGTGTGTGGGGCATCCGGTTTCCGTCACGGTGTCTTCTCGGCCGCCACATTCCGCAGCGCCGTATTCAGACGAATCTAACGGAGACTTTGACCTAATCCCATGGAATCCGGATAAGGGAGGAAATAGATAAAATGACGGATTCGACAGTTAAAAAATTGAGCGTATTGGACCGCTTTCTGACTCTCTGGATCTTCGTGGCCATGGCGGTGGGGGTTTTCGGTGGTTACCTCTATCCCAACATTCGGGAATTTATCAATATTTTCCAGGTGGGAACCACAAATCTCCCCATTGCGGCCGGCTTGATTCTGATGATGTATCCGCCGCTGGCCAAGGTGCGATACGAAAAACTGGGATTCGTCTTTCGCGATACCAAGGTACTTGGGGTCTCACTGATCCTTAACTGGATCATCGGGCCGATTCTCATGTTCTTCCTGGCCATCGCATTTCTGTCGGGTCACCATGAATATATGGTGGGATTGATCTTGATCGGTTTGGCGCGCTGCATCGCCATGGTCTTGGTCTGGAACGATCTGGCCAAGGGCGACGCCGAATACTGCGCCGGCCTGGTTGCGTTCAATTCCATTTTCCAGGTGCTTTTCTTTTCAGTTTACGCGTGGTTCTTCATCACGATTATGCCGGCATGGTTCGGGTTGGAAGGCTCAGCCGTGAACGTCACTATAGGACAGATCGCCGAAAGCGTGTTTATCTATCTGGGGATTCCCTTCATCGCGGGGCTGATCACCCGAATCATCGGGCTCAAAACCAAGGGAGAGGAATGGTACACGGAACGCTTCATCCCGAAAATCAGCCCGCTCACCCTGATCGCTCTGCTGTTCACAATCGTCGTCATGTTTTCGTTGAAGGGTGAGTATATTGTCAAGCTGCCGTTCGATGTAGTGCGCATCGCCATACCCCTGTGCGTCTACTTTCTCCTAATGTTTCTGATCAGTTTTTTCATGTCCACAAAGCTGGGCGCCACCTACGAGCAGACCACTACCCTATCGTTCACAGCCGCGTCCAATAACTTCGAGCTGGCAATCGCCGTGGCCGTGGCCGTCTTCGGGATCAACTCCGGCGAGGCCTTCGCCGCAGTCATCGGCCCACTCGTGGAGGTGCCCGTGCTGATTGCCCTGGTGAGCGTAGCCCTTTTCTTCAAACGCAAGTACTTTCCCTACGCTGTGACAACCCCTACCGGAGTTTGTCACGTGACGTGCAAGCCATGAACGACAACACCCTTGTCGATTTTGCAGCGAACCACCGCCGAAGGCCTTTTTTTAGGGCTCGGTAGTCTTTCCGGTCGCTCTCATGTCCGCACTGGGTTCTCGAACGTTTTCACTGTACCCGTGCGGACTTGGGACTCGTGAGCGATGCCTGTCCACAGGGACTCCGGGGTCCATTGAACGGCGCCTTGCCGGGAAAGGCTTCATTATTCAGCAGAAAAGTCGCCGGAGGAGGAAATGCTATTCCGATACTACGGCTGACCGGACCGGAAGAGAAACGGTTAGTCGGCTTTAATTGGTTTCTCATTGGCTGCTCACATGTGAAGTGTACTCTCCTGTGGGCGCCGGGCGTAGACGCGAACAGGGACAATAAGACCGGCGGATTCTCCAATTGCGGATTTTAGGATGCGCGGAGGCGGGACGGGAATGGAATTGCTCATTATCGGAGGAAGTGACGCCGGCATCAGCGCCGCGCTGCGGGCCCGCGAATTGGATCAATTGGTGCAACCAACCGTAATCGTTGCCGACGCTTACCCCAATTTCAGTATATGCGGGCTTCCATTCTACTTGAGCGGTGAGATCCCGGATTGGCGCGCCCTGGCCCACCGGACGGTCGCCGACATCGAGGCGGAGGGAGTGAGGCTGCTCCTCAATCACCGCGCCGTGTCCATCGATCCGAGGAGGAAGGCCGTTCGAATGACCGGCCCGAGCGGTACGGACGAGCTTTATTACGAGAAACTCATTATCGGTACCGGCGCGCAATCCGTCAAGCCGGACATTCCCGGAATTGATTTGCCCGGGGTTTTCCTCCTGCGATGGATGGATGACTGTTTTGCCATACACCGCTATATCGAGGAATCCAAGGCGCGGTCGGCGCTTATCGTCGGCGGCGGCTACATCGGCATGGAAATGGCCGATGCCCTGACTCTGCGCGGTATAGCCGTCACTGTGGCGGAATTCGCCGACACGGTGCTCACCACCGTCGATCCGGAATTTGGCCGTGATGTGGCCGCCGAACTTCGTGAGCACGATGTCAGGGTCTTCACCGGCGTCGGAGTCGAGTCAATAGAATCGGTCGACAAAGGATTACGCGTGCTTGGTTCGAACGGTTTTGAAACTCGGACCGACATGACGCTCGTTTCCGTGGGAGCGAGACCATGTGTCGATCTCGCAGTCGGCGCAGGAATTGAAACCGGATTCAAGGGAGCCATCAAGGTCAACAGCCGCATGGAAACCAACCGACCCGATATTTACGCTGCCGGTGATTGCGTGGTGACACGCCACCGTCTGCTGGACGAAGATGTATACCTGCCTCTTGGCACAACGGCTCACAAACAGGGGCGAATCGCAGGGGAAACCGCGGTCGGCGGCAGCCGTGAGTTCGCCGGAACGCTGGGAACTCAGGCAGTGAAGATCTTCGAAGTCATCGCCGCTCGGACGGGGCTCCGGGACGTTGAAGCTGTGCGACACGGCTTCGCCCCCTTTACCGATGATTTCGAGTGTTGGGATCACAAGGTCTACTACCCCGGCGCACAGAAGATGCGTATCCGAATAACCGGAGACCGCACAACCGGCCAATTACTGGGAGCCCAGATCCTTGGCGGAAAAGGCTCGGAAGTCTCCAAGAGGGTAGATATCTTTGCCGCCGCGATTTTTCATTGCATGAAGATTGAAGACCTCTCAGACCTGGACTTGAGTTACACGCCTCCCCTGAGCAGCCCGTGGGACCCTGTTCAGATGGCGGCCCAACATTGGCTGCGTCAGAGGCCCTGAGTCGGCAGACCGTCACCTCCTACGGAGCGGTCTCCTCACCGCGTCCACAAGAAAGCCGCCTGTCTGCACTGAAGCAGAGTCAGGCGGCCTGAGACGTAGGCTTGCTCTCAAACTCACGTCACCGGTTCGAGCCGAACCAGCGTGTCATAAAAACTTACGCTTCCTCCAACCGGGTCGAGCATGCATGTGTTTTTTAGGGCCGGGTCAACCCACATGGCGGCATTGGCGTGGATGCCTGTGCCCCGTCTGGCTTCGCCCTCGATGGTGGTACCGTCGATGATCACATCCACCGCTCCCGTGGCCCAGTGGCCGAATCCCAGAACAAAACTTATGATTCCCGGTCGCATGGTTTGTGTGGCAACGATCTTTCCTACCATGGGTTTCTTGTTGCCCGCGCCTAAATCCCAAACGCCCTCGGGATTGGTGGCGCTTACCACCTTCACCTTCTGCCCATCCTTGAGACCGAGTCGTTTGAGGTCAAACGGGTTGACCATGAGGCCGTTCTCCGGCATAAGGGGAGTCAGCCATGCATCTACAATGGTTCTGGTCTTACATTGAACGATACTCCGGTTGGTGATCAGATGGAGATCGTAGCCTTTGCGTAAAGCATTAGGCTCTTTGCCGTGGAAGTCTCTAATGGGCAGATACGTTGCGTATCCGGGGTTGGGCTCGCCGGTTCCGGAGTGTGTGGTAGAAGCCGTCTTTTCCTGATAGAGATTCAGGAGTTTATGCCAGGGATGGGCCACCCGGTCCCCTTTGTAAGCCTCGGCGTGATTTTCGAAGCGGCCGCCGCGGTTGAGCACGTACACGACTTTCGGCCACAACTTCTCGCCGGCGATTTTCTTCCAGCGTTCCTCATCGAAGACCGATTTCGGAAGATGTCTCCTTGCTTCGAGAAAGACCCTGATCTCGCGTTCATCTGCGTCCGGCGTCTGCTCAGATCCATCGGGCTTTTCACCGTAAGCCAAATTCGCGACCCCTCTGATGTACAGATCATCAGGGTGATTGAAGTCCTTGCCGTTTCCAAATCCATCTTTCCCGTAACCGGGCAGCTTCATGTATTCCCCTATCCCCATCATCATAGATTCGAAGCAGATTGGCACGCGCCGGCCGAACACGGTGACTTCCTCAGGAATCGGCGCCATTGCCGGCTGTCGCACCGGCTGAACCTTGTTGGGAATATTTGGATGGCTCCCTTGAAATTCCCATCTTTCCAGATGGGACAGGTCGGGGAAGATGTAGTCGGCATACATGGAAGCGGCGCCAATGAGGATGTCGTTGGCCACAAATAACGGGAGCTTCTCGGTGTCACACAGGATCTCGATGTTTGTATGCCCTGCGGGGAGCGCATAAGTCGGCGCGCCCATGTACAGGAAGAGGGCTTTAACGGGATACGGGTACTGGTCGCCTATGGAAGGAATGATCTCTTCGTACACATCGCTGCTGATGGGATACCAGTTCCGTTTGGCGGGATATCCTTCGAACAGTGTGGTATCCTCGTATTTGACGCCGTGACGAATCGAGCTGATGCCAAATTTCTTGCTCTTGCCCGGCTGCTTACCGATATTGTATAGTTTGCTCTTTTTACCGCTCGTATCGTATGTGCTTGCTTTGATCATGCCCCCCTTGGCATCGATGTTGCCAAGCAGCATGTTCACGGTCATCCAGGCAAGGACATTGTAGAAGCCGTTGGTGTGCTGAGCGGGGCCGCGATGGCAATCTACCGCCGCCTGCTTGCCGTAGTTGGTCAATTCACGCGCAACCTCGATGACAGTCTTTTCATCAACCCCCGCCATCTCGGTCCATTCCTTGAGGGAGTGCTGTTTGGCAGCCTCATAGACTATTTGGAGACCGCTCTTGACTTTGGTCCCATCAGGCAGCTCCGCGTCAACCAAGAGATCTCCGGTTACAGCTTTCTCTTCGTCATTCGGGTCAAAGGCCGTGGGCTCTCCATCCACCATGACCAGCAGGAATTTCTCCTCGTATTCTTGTCCTTTCTTGGTCTTTCTCGTCTCCGGGGTCGCCGAACCGTGATCAGAGGCTCGCACAAACTTTCCGGGCTTGCCGTCTTTCATCTCCACGAGCCAGGTGGCATTGCACCAGCTCGACTCTCCGGCCTGTTTTGCAGCGGCTTTGTTGGCGCATCGCAGGAATTTCTCGTCATACCGCTTGTTTTCAATGATCCACCTCGTGATTGCCAGAGCGAGCGCAGCATCTAAACCGGGCTTGAGCGGGAGCCACTTCCACGCCTTGGACGCCAGTTTGCTGAATCTCGGATCCACCACGGCTATCTTTGTTTTTCCGCTCACGAGATTCCCGGTGATTCGCACGGACCTGTTCGGAGGCCCATAATTGGCTTCAAAGAGATTCGCTCCGACAAAAAGAATGAAACGACAATTCTCCGTGTCAGCCTGCCAGTAGAATTTCTTGCCGCCTCCGAATTTCCCATCCTGATACTGTTCGCTAATGGCTTTGCAGGTGAAGTACAGCGACCCTTGGCACACGGTCGTATGACCATGCGCGTTTACCGTTCCCAAGGCCCCGCTGAAACGTTTGTAATGGTCCTTACGGCCTCCTTTCAGTCTGCCCCAAGCGCATACGATCTGGTTATTCTTGGGGCCTAGATCCGGGTGATCCGGATCGATGAGCGTGTCGAGATGATCGGCGTATTTCTTCTTGAATTCCTCGACAAGCGCCCTTTTCTTCTCTTTGTCCTTCTCCTTCCAAATATGCTTGACATCCTCGGCCATGGCTCTGGAGACCTTCGGATCCTTCAGCGCCGTAATCTTCTTGAGTCCCTCAACTTCTCGATTTTCCTCGCCGGGGACCTTCGCGAACAGCTTCCCGCCTTCACATATCTCCTTTACGGCCTGCTCGAAGGGGATAACAGTCCATTTGTTCTCACCTCTCTTGCCGGCGCGTTTCAGCACCTTCCTAATCCGGTACGGATCGTAGGCGGTTTGCAGACCGGCCTGTCCTTTGGGACAAATTGAGCCGTCCACTGCCGCCGCTTCGTCCGGAGGAGTGTCGTAGTCGAGGTGGGGAAGCAGAGTCCAGGGGTTGTAGGGATTGCCGTCCACCTTGGTTATCACTCCGTCCTGGAGCTTGCAGCGGATACCGCATCCGGTGTTGCATTGGAGGCACACGGTATGAATCATGTTTTCAGGTTTTGCCGCCTCGTATGGCGCATCAGGTCGCGCGCTGTCGAGCACGGCGTTTGAGCCTTTGCCGTCCGTTTCGGCGAAGACGTGGCCTGGGGCGGCGACTAAACCCGCCCCGAGCATGGCGCCGCCGGCCAGGAAATCACGTCTTGAGGTCGTCTTGTCGTCTTTGTTGTTCCGCATCTTTCACCTCACGCCTGCCGCTCGGATTCTGAAGCCAGGGCCGCGGTAAACCGCCGCCCTATGAAGAATATCGCCATTCCCACGGCAATCATGAGCGCTCCGATCAGGTACTCCATGGGCGTGGCGTGATAAGAGTAGGTAAGTCGGACATCCTGAAAGGCCTGCTGAAGTCCCGGAATCTGACCGACTATCTGCCCGGGAATAAGTATTCCCATGCGCGCGGCTATGAAGCCCAGGATAAGGAGCAGCGAGGCAATAGCCCATGCTCCTCGGCTTTTGGAAAACGCGTACAGCGCCAGCGGAATAAAGGATCCCACGAGAAGCTGGACGATCCAGAAGACCCACCAGTAATCACCGCGGATGAGAAAATCGATAGCCTTTGACTCCGCGTAGGGCCTCCAGACCGCAATGGAGACCTCTGCAAATTCGAAGGCGAGATAGACGATCACGGTCGCCACGGTAATAAATCGTAGGGTTCTAACAGCTTGATCGTTTTCCTCAACCCTCTTCGCGCTCTTGCGCGATACCAACGGGAGAATGGTCCTGATGAAGAGAAGCGATGCCGCGCCTGCAGCGAGCCCGGAAGAAAGGAACATCATCGAAAGCAGAGGACTGTTCCAGTATTCTTTTGTTCCGATAGCCTCGAAGAACACCCCACTCTGACTTGGGAACAAAGCGGACAAGAAAGCCCCCAGGCAGAGCAGCGGCCTCAACCAAACGGATTCGCTCTTGAAGGTCAATAACCAGCAGATCACCGCCACCGCGAGGAAGGAGTTGTACATCCAGGCATTGAACGTTATCATGCTCGTAAAGGTGGGTGATGTAAAGACCATGTACAGTCGATCCATACGTCCAAGATCCAGCCAGATAACCATGAATGCCGGGAAAATGGCGGCCAGACTGAGTACGATGGCAATCCTTAAATCAGCCTTCGTGTCGAACCCTTTCCACCCCAGTATGTATCCGGCGGCGCCGAAGACAAAAGCCCCACCGGCGATTGCCACCCCCATAAAATAGAGGGCGATCCAGAGACCCCACGGGACATATGAACCATATCCCGCCGCTTCATGGCCGTTTGTGAGCCGCTGCCACAGTCCCAGAAGACCGGCCGCCAGAAGAATTATCCAGACGGCCCACAGGAGCTTTGTCCAGCCGCGACCGGGATTCGCTCCATTCGTGTCGGCAAGAGTTGAAGCTTGTGTCATGATCGTCGCTCCTCTCCTTACACGATGTAGTAACACTGCGGCTTGTTGCCCCAGTGCTCCAGCAAGACCTGTACGTTGTTTTTGCTTGTAAGTTCAACAACCAAGCTGTTTGGATCGTTTGAATCACCGAAATAGGTAGCGCGCCCAATACAGGTGGTGACGCACATAGGCAGCTGTCCCACTTCCAGCCTATGGAGACAGAAATGGCACTTGCGAGCGTTGCCCACGGGCGATTGGTGGTCGGCTCTTTTCCAATTTTTCGCGTACTCATTGCTGGGCTGGTGTTCATAGGGGGCTCGCGGCCCGTCCAAAGGTCTTTGTTCGCCGGACGGCGCCCCCTGTGCGGCGCCGTCGGAGTAGTACCGTCCGAAGTCACTGGTTCGCGACCCGTACGGGCAGGCGTTCAGGCAGGATCTACATCCAATGCACTTGTCATAGTCAATGGCCACCACGCCGTCCGGCCGCTTCCAGGTTGCCCGAACGGGACAAACCGGCACGCAGGACGGATTTTCGCACTGCATGCATGGTCGAGGCAAAAACTCAATTCTTATATTGGGATACTCTCCGATCTCTTGCGTTACCACCGGTCGATACACTACGCCCGGCGGAAGCTTGTTCTCCGCCACGCAACCGATCGTGCAGGCGTAACACCCTACGCACTTGCGGATGTCTATGACCATGATCCAGTGACGTTGCTCCACCGGTTTCGCCATGGCCCGAACCAATTCGCGCTGCATGCGAACGTGATCGTCTTCGTTGGCGGTTTGTTTTAGTTTCTTCAGTACCGGGAGCTTGCGTACGGTTTCCTCACCTGTCGGGTCGACGGGCTCGGAAGGCAGCCTGTCCTTGACGACTGCCACAGCGCCTGCGCCTACGGCAGCTCCAAGAAGTCCCCCGGTGAGAATGAATTCTCGCCGATCCAGAGGTTTTCTTTTTTGTTCCATGGTAGGATCTCCCGCGATTCGGACTTGTGTCATTTGTGCTGCGACCCGCGTGCCGGGCAGATTCATGAATGTGGACAGCTCGTTGGATCCCGTGCGGGGGCTCGGGTTTGGACGGCCTTCAGCCGGAATTCGATCTTTTCTGTTTCAATTCGGCGTCGAAAAGAGCCGCCAATGTGGTGCGTCATTCCTTCACCGAGCTCCTGATGGAATTGGCGGGCAGAAGTTGCCAAAATGGTTAATTCGAAATCACACTTCTTCAATAATCTGAAGAAACAATTTCTCAATCATCTCCGGATCAAAAATCACCACCGGGCAGTCTGTCTTTTCCGTAAGCCTCCGAACATCCTCCGGGGGTTGGGCCAAATGGATCCGATAATCGAGAGCCATGAGTACTGATTCCACTTCGACCCAATCCTTGCTTTTCCCGGCAACCAGCGCTATAAATTCGGTCATGACAAACTGCCTTTGGATGCCGATCGAGGAACATCCAGCCTATCCGTTCAGGGGGGTGTTTGTCAAGCGCGGTGAGGCGGCCCCCTGTGTCAAGACAAAGATCGACCTTTTTTAAGGGGAAGAAGTACGCCTTGCCGTTTGGCGAATCGACATCGAGTGCCGGCCTTTCGTACGCGCCCCTGTATATATCTCGCACGGGGTCTTGTACCGCAGGGCCTGGTGGAGTCGCTCGGTGTTGTAGAAGCGAAAATACGCTCCGATACTGCTGCGAGCTTCTCTGACTGAGCCATATTCCTTGAGATAGACCTCCTCGCACTTGACCGAGCGCCATAAGCGCTCCACAAAGATGTTGTCGAATACTCGCGCGCGGCCGTCCATGCTGATTGTAATCCCGCCGGCTTCGAGCACCCCCGTTGTTCGTGCAACGGGTGAAGCCTTGCTTGAAGGACATTTGGATTGGGTGATCGAGGAACTCACGATGTTGACGCAAGATGGGAGCCTTTCCGAAGCCGCCGCCGCCGACCTGGAGCGCAAGGTCATCGGATACTTCAGAAACAACCGTGCTCGCATGGCCTACGATCAGTATCTCGCACAGGGACTGCCCATATAGCGATTGCCCAAAAAAAAATGTCCGTAACTCGTCATTTTGTACTTGTACTTTGTCAAGAAATATGCTCTTTTCGAGGGCATGGCTCGTCACCCGAACATGCCCAACACAGAGAACGTCTCTTTGGCGGATTTGGAGTCAGCCATGAAGGCCTCCCCATCTCAGCGTGGGTTTGTGCGGATGAGCGCCGTGAAGGCCCTGTGCCTGGGCTTTCCACACGACAAAACGGCCCGGTTGTACGACGTTTCCACGCGCACGCTCTCCCGCTGGGTTAGGTGGTTCAACGACCGGGGGATTGACGGACGTATCGATCGCCCAAAGCCGGGTCGGCCGAAGAAGATCGGTCCTGAGAAGAGCGC
>CAYLRL010000095.1:0-17073 GCA_964385875.1 uncultured Syntrophales bacterium | reverse complement strand
CTCCAAACCTCCCCCATCGAGATATGAATGGCTTATCGCTATCCCGGTGAACGGTTACCTCCACTCTGCGGATTGCGTGTCGTCCGTCCGACGACCGTAGCGAGGAGACGCCCGGCCTTTCGCACTTCGCGGCCCGGGGACCGTTACCGATCGAGGCGTTCAAGTCGCTCCTCGAGCCACTCCTTGAGAGCGTCGTTCTTTGCGAGGTCCAGCGCTTTTCGATAGTCCCGCCGAGCTCGAAGCGCCAAGCCCGTTTCTTCGTACGCGAGCCCTCGGCGCACAAGGATTCGGGCCTCCTCCTCATCGGAGCGGTTCTCCCGCAACGCTCTGCCGTAGCGCCGGATCGCCTGCCGGACGTTGCCTTTGTTCATGGAAGCCTCCGCGAGAGCGATCTCGATCCGAGGGTCTCGACGGGCCTCCCGTTCAGCGCGTTCGAGAATGCGGATAGCGTCATCGATTCGGCCTTCCCGGCTTAGAACAGTCGCCAGATTTACCAGCGCGGGAACGTTGGCCTCGTCCAGTTCGATCGCTCGTATGAGGTTCCGTTCCGCCTCGGCGGGCTTACCCGTCAAGAGGAACACGGCCCCCAGGTTGGCGTACGCCGCGCTGTTTCGCGGATTCAACCGAACTGTCATCAGCAGGTCGTGACGAACCGCATCCAACAGACCGCCGCGTCGATAAGCAAGCGCTCGATTGAAGTAGAAGACCGGCCGGTCGGGATCGATCTCTATGGCTTTGGAAAACGCCTCCGCTGCCTCCTTGTGTGCGCCCTGCTCCAGGAGCGTCCGTCCCAGGTTGTAATGCGCTTCGGCCCGCCGCGGATCGCGCTCCACCGACTTCCGACAATCCGCCAGGGCCTCTTCAACCCTCCCGTCCCGGAGAAACGCGGCGCATCGGTTCACAAGAATTGCGGCGTCTTCAGGCCGATGTTTGAGCGCTTCGCCGTACGCCTCGATCGCCTCACGATATTCGCTCTGCCGAGCATGCGCGTCCCCGAGTCCCCGAAGCGCCGCCACATTGTTCTTGTCCCGTTTCAAGGCCTTCTCGAAGGCGCGTTCCGAGCTTCGAGCCTTTCCCGCCTCGAGCGAGAGGTCTCCCAAGAGGACATATACCTCCGAAGAAGCGCCGCCGGCTGCCGCGGCCTTGGTAACGTCCCGCAACGCCCTGTCCGGACGCCCGTTCTTGAGATACAGGGCGGCCCGATTGAAGAGGGCGTTTGTGTGCTCGGGGTCGATTTCAAGCGCCTTGTCGAAGTCACTCATCGCGGCGTCGATCGACCCCAGGGCTCGGTGAACCCTGCCGCGGTTGGTGTAAACCGCCGGGTTGTCGGGACTGAGCTTGGCCGCAGCGTCGAAATCGGCGAGCGCCTCCGGGTATCGCTCGAGAGCGGCGTACGCGATCCCGCGATTGGTGAAGATCGCGGCATTCTCGGGCTCACGCTGCGCGGCTTCGGTGAGAAGCCGTATCGCCTCCTCGTATCGGCCCGACTGTTCGGCTTCTTCCGCTCGGGTGTACAGATCGTCTGCGAAATCCGCAGCCGGGCATGGAACGCCGGCCAAGCCCAAGGCGCAGAGGAGACAAGCCGGCAGTAGAATTCGGAGCATCGTTGCGACGGATCCTTCCGGATGAGGCGCGGCCTCCTCTGCCTGATCTTCCGACGCGGCAGCGAGCAGTCCGACGGGTCGAGCCACAGGCAGGCGAGCGGCTTTCCCTCCGTCCCGGCATTCTTGACGCGCATGGGAAGACCTGCTAGAGAGGAAACGCCGGTTATGTCCGCGCGCGATGCTTCCCCAACCGTTCAGCTGTGACGGGGATATCGCGCGCGTTTGAATATCGTCTCACATGAGCCCCGGTAGGCATATCCAATGAGCGCCTCATTGTCAACAGCCTCGTCCCGATACGTCGGCTCGTCTCCGGGCAGGCCCGGAACCGTCGCCGCAGGGATGGTGAGTTCGTCCATTCGCATCTTTGCCCGGGCGTGCGTAGGAATTGCGCTGGCCCTTGCGCTCCTCGGTCTCATCGGCGGGATCGAGTCGAGCGCAGCGGACTCTTTCTACGAGTCGCCTCCCGCGTGGGAGCCCCTGCTCTGGGGCGGCCCGATACAGGTGGAAGGTCGGCCCCAACCGTCTCCTCCCGCCGCTGCATCGGACGTCTTGTCGGACGAGGCGGGGAACAAAGAGGCCGACACCCTGAACTCGACCGAGGCGGACAGCGGCTCCGAATCTACGATTGGAAACGACGCCGGCTTGGTCGTGGACGATCCACCCGGCGGAAAGATCGCCCCGGTCTTCATCAAAGAGCCTGCCGGCCCTCTCCTGATCGAGAAGCCGGCAGAGTTTCCCCATCGGTTCGATCGCCTCCCATTTCGCTCATTGTCGCTGCGGAACATACCGCCGATCTATGTGGAACCGCGGCTCGAGGGAGAGGGAGTCTGGGAATGGAAGGACCTTCCGACCACCGAGGAGGGTTGGCCGGTCGTGTACCGGACCAGCTATCGGCCGAGCGCGGAGTATCCCAACGCGATCGTCCATATGCTCCTTTTCGACATGAAGCGTCTCTCGATGCGTCTCTACATTGGTTCGGCCGAACCGCACGCGCCCAAGGAAGGCTCACAAGTCGAGTCCGAGGACACGCATCGGCTCGTCGCGGTCACCAACGCTTTGTGGAAGCAGAAACATTCGAAGGGCGCGGGAGCGATCTTCCGCGGGGAAGTCCTTCGAGAGATGGTTCCCGGCATGGCGACGCTCGTCGTGTACAAGGACGGGTCGGTGGACATTTTGGAATGGAACTCCGGCATTCCGGTCTCGATCGTCGAGGACGCTCGGCAGCTGCGGCACCTGATCGTCAAGGACGGCAACGTGGTGGACACGGTAATCAAGGGCGGGCAGGAAACGGATTCCGAGATCGGCCTCGGTTATCTCCTTGCGGAGGAGCCCCAATACTACAACCCGTATCAATACTGGGGCGGGTACTACGGCCGGGGCTCTGCGATCAACTACTCCGAGGACTGGTTCATCGCGACGCGAAGCGCGTTCGGGATTCGGCCGGACGGCAATCTGGTGTTTGCGGTCGGGCATCACATCAGCACGAAGGATTTGGCGAAGGCGCTGGCGCTCGCCGGCTGCGTGCGGGCAATCCACGGAGACGCGAATCCGCACAATGTGCTCGGCAACCTCTACTACACTGACGGGACGGGCAAAATCGAGCGTAAAGCCAAGGTTTCGCCGGACCAGAAGGACTACACACTGCGCCGCTATGTGAATCGCAGCTATACCAGCGACTTTTTTGGCTTTTTTCTCAAAGCGTCCGACAAGGAGGCCTCGTGAAGGCGCGGAACCTCGTGGTATATGGGGCGCTTTGCGTAGCGCTCTGTGCGGCCGCAGCCGCGTCGGCGCAGACGGTCGACCTGTCGTTACTCGGAGAAGAGTGCCGAGTATGGCGGACTGTTTTTCAGGATCTGAAGGCGAAGATCGACGAATACCGAACCCTCAAGAAGAAGTCGATTGAACCGCGTGTCCTCGAGATGATGAAGAAGTCCGAACGCGGCTCCACGGCCAAGGTCGTCCGATCGATTCTCGACGATCGCAAACGCCGGCTAACGGAGTTGCGGAAGACGATCGACGGTATACTCGATTCCGAAAAGAAGGCGTTCCGCTCGTGCCGCGGCCGTATCCGAGCCGCGGCGCGGAATGGGCGCGGAGCGCTGAAGGAGTTGACGGACGAGCGGAAAACGGTCCTGAACGACGCTGCCGATACGCTCCTCGACGAGGCCTACGCCCAGTATCGCAAGGAGTCCCCTCGCCGCGCGGCATCATCAAGCGGCCGTGTGCACGATCCCTATTCGCCGCAGGCCGCGTACTGGAATCAACGGCGAAACGAGCGCAATAATCCGTCCTACGATCCCTACCGCTATCAGAGAGGCGGGTACGGCTATCCTCCCTCTCACTACCGCGGGTATCGATAACCCGAGCTCGGGTTCGATGTCCCGGGGCTCAACGGAATCTTGATCCGAGATCGATGATTTCCCGAAATCACGGGGAAACACGAGCCGTCCGCGGAGTGTCGGCGGGAATCACCGTAACGGTCTGGTTTCTCACGCCTACGAATTTTTCTTGACAAATCAGGTCGTTCCGATTAACGATACAGATCTGCCGTACGTCCTCATCCGACTTGAATGTTGTCGATCCGATCGTGGGAGATACCACGAACAGGGTGAATGGAACGTTCAAGATCTGAAAAGGCGTAGTAGAGGGTGTAAGCGCCTTAGCGGGAACAGGGGCGAGCGTCCCCGGCCGATCGCCGCGGCGACGGACCTAGCGTCTCGCCGTAATTCCCTCAATCCTACGGTATGAGAACGCAGCGACACGCTTTACATCGTTGAGCATTCCCGGCGCTGACAGGAGTGGCCCCATGAACAAGTCCGACCTGGTGAAGGCGTTAGCGAAGGATATGAACCTTCCTATGCGAAAATCCGAGGAAATCGTCGACATGGTGTTCAACACGATGACCGCCGCCCTCACTGCGGGCAACAGGATCGAGATCCGGGGGTTCGGCTCCTTTGTGGTGAAGGACTACGAAGGATACGTAGGACGAAACCCGAAGACCGGCGAAAAAATCACCGTCAAAAGCAAGCACTTGCCTTTCTTCAAAACCGGGAAGGAACTGAGGGAAAAGATCAACGACTGAGGAGGAGGTTCGCGGCTTCGTAGAAATCAGTCCCGCCGGCGTCCCTCCGGGTTGCAAAGACCGACACGGTGAGGTAAGTCTTTCTCCATGAGAGGGCGTATCGGCAATCGCATCCCATGCCTCGTGAAACGACTCGGCTTTGTCGCACTCCCCGTGCTGATCACCGGCCTGCTCTATTCCGCTTTTCCGCCGCAATCGGTCGCGCAGAGCGGTTTCTATCGCTCCCAATATATACTCCCGTCGGATGTCCTCAAGAAGGGGATGACCTTCGCGACGGTCCGCATTCCCCTCAATCGGACGGACGTGTCGCGTCGCATAGCCGAACAGGTCAACTACCTGCTGATGGATCGGCGGGCGGGGATGATGGAATGGTTTGACCGCACCGCGGAAGTCGGTCCCATGATGCGGCGTGTCCTGAGTGACGAGAAGATTCCCGAGGATCTCATCTATTTGCCGGCGTTGCTCAGCGGCATGAGGCCCAACGCGACCACCCGCTCGGGCGGCGTTGGTTGGTGGGCTCTGGGCGCGGTCAAGGACAAGGCCATGCCGTCAATCGCTCAGTGGGTTTCCACCAACAACTGGGACGACCGCCGCGATCCGGTGCTCTCTACGAGAATCGCCTGCACCATACTTAACTGGATTCACCAACGGAAGCGGACGAACGACTGGCTGCTCGCAATCTGCGCCTTTATCGACGGCACGGAACGAATCGACGACGTGGTCGAGAAGACGCCGGGCTTCTCCTACTGGGACATGGTCATGCCGCCCAGGTCGGAGGTCATCATTCCCCGTTTGATCGCGCTCAAGATCATCGATGGTCGCCGAGACCTCTACGGCGTGGACGTCAAAACGCCTCCGCCGCCGGAGTACGACTATCTCGATAGATTGAAACTGACCAAAGACCTGCCGCTCTACAAAGTGGCCCAGTGGTGCGGGACCAATCCTCGGAGCATATGGGAACTCAACCCGGGCGTGGATCCGGCCACAGGACTCGTTCCCAAGGCGGACAAGCGGTGTCCGTCGGGCTTCCCGCTCCGCGTGCCCAAGGGAAAAGCCGCGAAGGTCCGGGCCATGCTCGTGCGGGAAGGCTACCTCTCCGGGTGAAGGGCCGTCCTCTCGTTCGATTGTCCTCGGGAGGCCCTCGGAACGCGTCATGCTCGGTTATATCTCAAGTTCCGATGACACAAATCAGGACAAGGGGACTCGGTATTACTGCATTCAGTGCGGAGCCGCGATATCGTCGGCGGAACGGGCGCTCGTCATGAACGGCGCTCGGCGACATTCGTTCGTGAACCCCTCGGGTGTTCGCTGCAATTTCTACACGTTCTCGGACTGCGAGAATGTCCTCGTCGGTGACGATCTGTTCCATGAGCACTCGTGGTTCCCCGCATACGCCTGGCGATTCCTCGTCTGCGCGGTCTGCTATCTGCACCTGGGTTGGAAATACGACGCGGTTCGGGAAGGGACACGGCCGGAAGGCTTCTTCGGCGTGCTCATCGATTCGGTCGAGGCGCAGTCCGCGGAAGGGTAGCGCCGGCCCTCCCGAAGGCAGTTGTCCGACGCCTACTTCAAATACTTCTTCAGATATGACTTGAGCTGGGTCAGTCCGTAGGTAATGCCCGCCAACCAGCCGCCGATGCATCCAGCCAGGGTTATGGGCGATTCCATGGACCGGTCGACGCGGACCTTATAGTAGAGGAAGAGGTCCACCGCCACGAACGAAGCGACCGCGGCAACAAGAAACACCCGATTGAACCGCCGCTGCGACACGCCGAGAAACGTTCCGGAGACGTAGAAGACGAGCAGGAGTATACCGAGACTCTGGGCGAAGCCCATAAAGCCGGCTTTGAGTACTTCGTACAGATCCATGGCGGGGAAACCGTGCGCCGCGTGGTTTCGGTCTGTGAGGTTAACGCAGAGGAAAAACCCCGTCGCCGGAACGGTCGATTCGCCGGCGCTTAGGTTGGGCGCCCGGCCCTGAGCGAGCCGGGCGCCCACGGATTTACATGCAATACGCCCTGAGCAGAAAGAGGAAGCCGGGTCCCTTCTCTGAAGGCGCGACCAATCATACGAACCGTCCGTCAGCTCACGCCGAAAGTGTCCAGCATCGAGAGCGCCGCCTTTCGACCCGCGCCCATAGCCAGGATAACCGTGGCCGCGCCGGTCACGATATCTCCCCCGGCCCAGACGCGATCCTTCGAGGTCTTGCCGGTTTCGAGATCCGCGACGATATTGCCCCACTTGTTGGTTTCCAACCCCTTCGTGGTCGACGGAATGAGCGGATTGGCGCCGTTGCCGATCGAGACCACGGCCATGTCGCATTCGATCTCGAAGGTTTGGCCCTCGATGGGAACCGGTCGCCGTCTGCCTGAGGCATCGGGTTCACCTAGCTCCATCTGTTGGCACTTGACGCCCACAACCCAGCCTGCGTCGTTGCCGATCAGTTCGAGGGGCGAGGCCAACAGTTTGAATTTGATGCCTTCCTCAACCGCGTGGTGAGCTTCCTCCGCCCGCGCCGGCAGTTCTTCCATAGTGCGTCGATAGACGATGCTCACTTCTTCCGCGCCGAGCCGTAGAGCCGTCCTGGCCGAGTCCATTGCCACGTTTCCTCCGCCGAAGACCACGACCCGCCGACCCTTGGCCACCGGCGTGTCCGCTTCGGGGAAGAGGTACGCCTTCATCAGGTTCGATCTGGTGAGGAACTCGTTGGCGGAGTAGACGCCGTTGAGATTCTCGCCCGGGATCTTGAGGAAGAGCGGAGCGCCGGCGCCGGTGCCGACGAAGACTCCGTCGAATCGTTCGAGCAGATCGTCGATCGTTTCAATGCGGCCGACGACCCAGTTGGTCTTGAACTCGACACCGATACGTCTGAGTTCGTCCACTTCGGCCCGCACGATGGCCTTCGGGAGACGGAATTCGGGAATGCCGTAGACGAGCACGCCGCCGAGTTCGTGGAGGGCCTCGAAGACCGTGACCGCGACGCCCTTCTTGATGAGCGCGCCGGCGAGGGTCAATCCGGCAGGCCCGGAACCGACAACGGCCACCTTGTGTCCGGTCGGTTTGGGCATCTCGGGCATTCTGCCGTCGTCATGTTCAGCGGCGTAATCCGCAACGAAGCGTTCGAGACGGCCGATCGCGCAGGGTTCGCCTTTGCCCTTCTTACCGAGGACGCATTTGGCCTCGCACTGGCTTTCCTGCGGACAGACACGACCGGCGATCCTCGGGAGGCTGTTCTTTTCCTTGAGTTTCCACGCCGCGCCGATATAGTCGCCTTCCTTGACCAAGGCGAGGAAGTCCGGAATGTCCACTTCGACCGGACATCCGCTTATGCAGTAGGGCTTCTTACACTGGAGGCATCTGCCGGCCTCGAGCAACGCTATATCGTTAGGGTAGCCCAGAGCGACTTCGTAGAAGTTCCGAGCCCTTTGAATCGGATCCTGCTCCGGCATCTTCTGCCGGGGAACCTTTGGTTTTTTCGGTTTCTTGGGTTGTTCCTGTTCACTCATTATGCACCCCCGGGGAATACGCACTTACAGCCGCGTTCGGTTTCTTTGAATTTGTTCAAGGCGATGAGTTCGGGTCCCTTGTACATGGCCAGACGTTTCATGAGCAGATCGAAATCCACCGCATGACCGTCGAATTCCGGACCGTCGACGCATCCGAACATTGTCTCGCCGCCCACCTCGACTCTGCACGCTCCGCACATGCCGGTGCCGTCCACCATGATGGGATTGAGACTCACCACGGTGGGGAGCTTCGCCTCTTTGGTCACGCCGACCACGGCCCGCATCATCGGGACGGGCCCAATGGCGACCACGAGATCGATCTTGATTCCCCGATCGATGACCTGTTGGAGCACCTGGGTTACGAAGCCGTGAATGCCGAAGGAACCGTCGTCGGTGGCGATGAGCAGCTCATCGCTTTTCTTGCGCATCTCCTCGGCCATGATGAGAAGACCTTCGGTGCGCGCGCCTATGATCGAAATGACGTGATTGCCGGCGTCCTTCATCCCCACGGTAATGGGATAGAGCGGAGCGACGCCGATACCGCCGCCGATACCCACCACGGTTCCGAAGTTCTCGATGTGGGTGGGGGCGCCGAGCGGTCCGCAGAGGTCCTCCAGCTTCTCTCCCACCTCCATGGCGCCCATGAAATACGTCGTGACGCCCACTTCCTGCCAGACCAGCGTGATCGTGCCCTTTTCCGTGTCTTTGTCCGCTACGGTCAGGGGAATTCGCTCTCCGTCCTTGTGCGCTCTCAGGATGATGAATTGGCCCGGACGATGCGCCCGAGCGATTTCCGGAGCGCTGATCACCGCGCGATTGACGCCCGGAGAAATGCGCTCTTTTTCCAAGATCTCAAACATCTACCGACCTCCTCAGGATATGGTGACGATGAATAGTCGTGCGTCATGCTCGATCGGGTGGAACGGTAAGCATGTGCGAAATGACAACAGAAGACTTTACCATCACCCGCGCCGAATAATCAACGGAATTGCGCCCTTTTCACCGGACCCGCCGGCACGCGGCACCGGTCCGACGCGAAGGTTCCGAACCAATCGACCGCTATCGGGTAAGTTTCTGAACAAGCCGCTTGAATTCCGGCTCGGATCGAAGGCCGACGAACACTTCGTCCGAGGCGAGCTTCTCCCCGTTCGAATAGCCGTTCCTCACCGCTTCGGCGAGCGACCGTAACGCCTCGTTCGTGCGCCCGGTCAAGGCAAGCATGCCTGCGAGATTATAGAGATATTCCGGGTTTCCCGCTTCCGCGGCCAAGGCCTTCTTCATCCAGGGTATTCCCGCCTCGGGCTTGCCCGATATGGCAAGCGCCAAGCCGTACGCGGCCGCCGGCGCCGAGCGGGGACCGTTCACTTCCAAGCCGACTTCCAACACGGCCAGCGCCTCGTCGATCCGTCCTTCGGCCATGTGCATCAACGCAAGGTTGGAGTACGCCTCCGGAATTTTCGCCTTCGCCCTAACCAGTCCATCGTAGGTCTCTTCCGCCTTGGATCGAAGTCCCGCCCGGCCGTACGCGGTCGCCAGCGCGAACACCATCGGGGGATCCAATCCGGAAAGGTCCGCGGCCTTCTCGTACGCGGTCACTGCCTGCTCGGTCCTGCCGGCGTCGAGGAGCAGGCTCCCCATGATCTTGTGAACTTCGGGATTGTCATCGAGAACCTTCTCGGCCCTGACGAGCGCGGCAAGCGCTTGCTCATCCTTGCCGGCCCACTTCATGACCTTGGCGAGGTTCAGGTCTTTCTCGGCGAAGAAGCGCGGATCCAGGCCGTCCATCACGCTGCGATAGATCGTCTTCCGCTCTCGCTCGTTCAGTTTCTTGCCCGTCCCTATCAGGCCGTTCGCGGTGATGGTCGCGAGCAGCTTCTCGGCCAGCAGTTGATGCGTTCGGATGTCGGGATGCACGTGATCGAGGAAGCACTCGTTCCCCGGTATCTTCGTCTCGTCGCCTACCGCCGCCATGCGCTCTCGGACGACGTCGCCCATATCGACGTAGAGCGGCTTCTCCTCACGCGCGACGACGTCCATCTTTATGAGGAGCGGCGACATGCACCGGAGGGGACAAACATCCAGGTCTTTGGCCTTGATGAAACTCTCCGCCGCCTCGTTCGTCCGATCCAGGCCGATCAACGCTTTGCCCATGAGAAAGTGAGATTGAGCGTAGAGCGGATCGGCCCGGATCGCCTCTTCGAGCGTTTTTCGGGCGTCATCGTATTGTTGCAAGCGAATCAGTTCGGTCGCGTCGGCGAGCAGGCTTTCGATCGTCTCTCGGTCGGCCGGTTCGACATCCTCGCCGCACTGCGACTTGAACGGCGAAAAATCCTTGAGATTCGACGCGGGCCGAACCAGGATAATCGGGACATCGGCGGACCGACTGAGAGCGATCATCGACCGGAGGTTATGCCCGAAGTGTCGAGCCACCCCGCGCGCGAAGGTCTCGTCTCGGTGATAGAGATCCAGTCCCGCGCTCCGATCGAGCACCGCGGTCACTTCCTCTTCCAAGACGGTCTTTCCGGGAATCGGTTGTGACGGCGAGACAGCCCGATCACGGCCGCCGTTCGCGCCCTCCTCGGCGGTCACGTCCTTCCGTGCGACAAGCGGTCGCAGCAGTCGTTCGAGCGCGCGATACGTATGGAACTCTTCCAGAATCGCACGGACGGTGATCAGCGCTCGGCCCTGTTCGAAGAGGGTCGCATAGGTCCGGCGTTCCAGGAATTCGTTATGCCCTGTGTAGACGACGAAGAGATCGGGTTCGTACTGAAGCGCTTCCTGAACCAGCGGCACGATTCTGTATGACGCGTACGAGATGCCCCCGGCGTTGATCACTTCGAAGTGACGGTCCGGAAGGGAGGCCCGAAGCAGTTCCTCAAGCCACCGAGGGAATGCGGTCCTCCCATCGAAGGGCCTGCCGTACGTGGTCGACCCACCGAAAACAAACACCCTGAACTCGTCCGCCGGCTTGTCCGCGGCGAACCGCGCCTCGTTGAAATACTTGAGGCGATCCTCGGCCGTGCCGACGTTATCCCCGTCTCGGATGAACAAGGGTTTGATACATGCGAAACCCACAAAGGGATCGGTGGGCCGGTCTTTCTCGCATACGCGGGCCATCCTGAGCGCGCCTTCGACACACGCGAAGAACACCACGCATATAAGGATCCCCACGCCGACATCCCGAAGAATGTGTCGCACCGGCAGACGGGATCGCGTATTCCCGAGCATAGTCGCGGTGGAGTTATCGACGGCGTCCCTACGCTCCCGCGGCCGCTCGCCTTTGGGTTTTCGCTTCCGTCCCATATCAGGAATCTAAAGCATTTTCTGAAGATTTGCCGGAGACGTCGACTCGCAGGGACACAGCGCAAAGACGGCTGTCTGAGCCGATTTCAACATCGCGCTCATCCTTTGTGCTTGATCGAACCCGACCTTCGGGGTATGCTGACATTTCATGATCGACTTCGTAAGGAGTTCGCCGTGACGCGGTTCTCCCCGATTGCCCTCTTCATTCTGCTCTTGACCATACTCATCGCGGGAGGCGCCTCCGCCAACGATCCCATCAAGTGGTCCGCTCCCATGAACGCCTATCCCCGGCAGTGGACGCCGACCTCGCCGCCGCCGCCGCAGTATCATTACCCGGGCTACAACTACGGCTATCCGGGCTACGGGTACGGACACGGCTGGTACGGCGGCTACGGGTACCCGGGCTACCACGGAGGCGGCTACGCGGGCTATCCGCCGGGCGGGTACGGCGGATATTCGGGGAACCCCTATTATTACGGCTACTAGTCCGACGCTCGACCGGGCCGGATCACTCGACGGTCCACGCGGCCAGTCGCTCACGCACCGTCTCGACGATCGAATCGAGGTCGACCAGGTCCGTTTCCTTCGTTCTGCGATCTCTCAGTTCGGCTTTGCCTTGGCTGAGAGCCTTCTTTCCAATCGTCACCCGTAACGGAAAGCCGATGAGGTCGGCGTCTTTAAACTTCACCCCCGGTCGTTCGTCCCGGTCGTCGAGTAAGGCGTCAATCCCCCCCGTCCAGAGATCCCGGTAGATGGTCTCCGCGGCCTCCTCGATCTCCTCGCTGCGAGCGCCGACAGGCGTTACGATCGCCGAGAAGGGAGCCACAGCGGGAGGAAAGATGATGCCGTCGTCGTCGTGGTTCTGTTCGATGGCCGCCGCGACCGTCCGGCTCACTCCGATGCCGTAGCATCCCATCACCATAAGCCGCTCCTTGCCGTCCGCGTCGAGGAAGACCGCGTTCATCGCCTGGGAATACTTGACCCCGAGCTTGAAGACATGTCCCACCTCGATGCCTCTGCCGAGCGTCAATATGCCCGTCGAGCAGCGCGGGCATGCGTCCCCCGAGCGGGCTAGCCGAAAGTCTCCGTAATGCCCGACACTGAAATCCCGCGCAGGGTTTACGTCCACGATGTGAACGTCCCGCTCGTTCGCGCCCACCACCGCGGTCTTCATCCCCTTGATCGAATTGTCCGCGATGATCGTGATGTTCTCGAGGCCCACCGGTCCCGAGAATCCCAATGGTCCGCCGGTTGCCTCTTCGATGGTTCGCTCGTCCGCAAGCTGAACATCCCCCACATTGAGGTAATTCTTCACCTTGATCTCGTTGAGATCGTGATCCCCGCGGATCAGCACTGCGACCGGCCCGGAGTCGGTTGATAGGATGAGCGTCTTGATGAGATCCGTGGGCCGAGCTGTGAGGAATTCGGCCACCTGCTCGATCGTGGTCATGCCCGGCGTCTCGACGCGGCGGCTCGTTCCGGCGGGCTCTCCGTCGGAAAGGGTGTCGGGCGGCTTGATCTCGGCCTTTTCCATATTCGCCGCATATTCGCAGGAGTCACAGGAGACGATAACGTCCTCGCCCGTTTCCGCCAACACCATGAATTCATGAGAGAAACTGCCGCCGATCGGACCGGAGTCCGCTTCGACCGCCCGAAACCGCAGCCCGCAGCGCGTGAAGATCCGCGCGTACGCCTCCCACATCGCACGATAGGATCCCTCCGCGCCCGATTCGTCGGCGTCGAAGGAATAGGCGTCCTTCATGATGAACTCACGCCCGCGCATCAGACCGAACCGCGGCCGAATCTCGTCCCGGAACTTCGTCTGGATCTGGTAGAGGTTGAGCGGCAACTCCCGGTAGGATCGAACATCCCGCCGGACAAGGTCGGTGATCACTTCCTCGTGGGTGGGACCAAGACAACTCTCCCGTCCGTGCCGATCCTTGAACCGCAGCAATTCCGGGCCGTAGACCTCCCAGCGGCCGGACTCCATCCATAACTCGGCCGGCTGCACCATCGGCAGAAAGACCTCCTGCGCGCCCGCCGCGTCCATTTCTTCCCGAACGATCTGCTCCACCTTCCGCAGCGATCGATATCCGAGCGGCAGGTACGAATAGACGCCGGCGGTCAACTTCCGAATCATGCCGGCTCTGAGCATCAACCGATGACTGATCACCTCCGCGTCGGAGGGATCTTCTTTCAATGTCGGGACCAAGAGTTGGGACATACGCATAGGCAAAACCTTTCGTTCGCCGACGGGAATCCTCGCAACGCATAAGCGCTTGAGCTAAGTGTTACTCGAAAACGGACCCACTGACAATGCTTGCGCGAGGGCGATCGTAAATCTTGCCGTGCGACGACGATATGCGCCTCAGGAAGCGCGTCCGGTGTCGGGTTCCTGTCTTCGCAGACACAATCAGCGTAGCACGTTCATTTGGTCGAGAAAAGGCCGGGGGGGGCGAGTCTTCGTGCAGGCGGGGGCGAGCCGGCCTAAGCCCCCTACGGTGCGGCGCAAACCTTCGGGGGGCTTAGGTGCATCATTCCGTCCGGGCTACTCGCTGAAAAACCCATCCAAGAAGTTCACCCATCCACTCCCATTATGGTTGCACTTCAGAGCAAGATACTTAGCTCGGTAATAGAGATACAGATATTCAGAGGCCGGATACCAAATGGAAAGGCCGCGGGCGTTCTTCACGGACTCGCCGAGAGTCTTCGACTCCACTACGCATTCTTCGGCCTTCTTGACGAGATCACGAGCTTCGGCGCGAACTTCAGGTATTTCTTCCGCCATCAGTTCGGCCATGTGAATAAGGTCCACATAGTCGGCCATTTCGAAAGCTTGAAGTCGCAGGCGGAGATTCTTGAGCTTCGTGCGATGCTTGGGCAAGTCTGCAGCCAACTTTTCCCCGAGTGCTGACAAGGCCTCCACGGCCGCCTGCGTCTTGGCAAGGTCAACAGCGGACTGCGTAACGGGGGGTTGATACGCTTCGGACATCCCTTGGACTCTGTAGCTTTCTATGTAGACATCGACAATACGTTTGGCCAAGTCCCGCGGATCGGATGATTGCTTGATCGATTTGAGGACCGCGTCGTAAGGCCATCCATCGAAGGGCTCGGTTTCTTCAGACCCTACGAGGTAGTCAACATAATCGCTGAAATGGTTGGCTATTTCGAGCATAGACATGAGACATGCGTCGAATCCGATAACCCGAATCTTGTTCTCGGGACCTACTCCCGCATTCACCATCGCCGTTTCGATTTCCGGCATGTCCAGAGAAGAACCGAAGTCATCGAACCCGATGTCCCTTCGAATCGTCCGGAATCCTGATCCGTGATTCCAAACCACCACCAAATGATTATCCGCTGTGAATTCTCTGAAACCCCACTTGAGGAAATCGGTCAGTGTGGAGGGATGGCCGTGGTCTTTCTCCTCCAGTCGCTCCAGAACAACTCGATGCGCATCCCCGTTCCAGTCGGGCACGGTTATCTCGTATCGGATTGAGCCGGACAGCTCGCCGTAGGTATCGATCTCAACCCCCGTATAGACCTTATCCGAGGACCCTTCGTAGCAGAGCTCTTCGATGTCCTCCAATCCGGCTTCGCTCAGATTGTTGTCGCCGCCTATGTAAACCAGAAACGCCCATTCTCGTTTGCTGGGATTGGGCTCTCTCTTCCTCTTTTCACGTTCAACCGTTTTTCTCACCGTTGCTCCTCCTTGGGTGAATCTTGTTCTGGAATTGAACAAGGGTGGTGTTGACCTTGCCGGCGGAAGCCGCCCCCATTGCCCAATCTTTGTTCGCCGCCGGCCTTTAAGATCCAAATCTTCTTGCCCCCTTTCTCTTGAGCTTGGGTCGGCGTGGAAATCCGCCGCACCGCCGGTCAATCTTGATGCGAGATCAATATCTCAGGTCTTCGTGATTCAAAATGGCTCTTTCCCCCACACCTCGTTGCCGGAAGCCTACAAGATCCAGGCTTTGACATCGGAGTACATTCTATGGGATTTTGAGTCGGCACACAAGGGCTATTTTTAAACTAAACTAAAGTTAGCAATTTTAATCTCCAGAGGGATTAGGCGGTGTCGGGAGACGAATGCGTTACGGCGGTTGCGAAAACATCTTCACCGCAGTATCTTCTACAAATTAGATTTGACCTTGAAACGGAATCTCCTGATGCAGCGAAATCGCGACACCCTCATCCCCGCGGATGAGAACCGCGCGATGTTCGATCGGATTGCCCGCTTCTATGACGGGACGAACCGGATTTTGTCGTTGGGGCTGGATCGTTATTGGCGGCGGAAGGCCTTGGATCGACTGGACATTCAGGCGGGGGGGCGATATCTGGACGTGGGCGCCGGCACCGCGGACGTTGCGATTGCGATCGTTCGACGGGAGCCGACCGCCCGCGTGGTTGGGCTCGATCCGTCGGTAGGCATGCTCTCGATCGGTCGGGAGAAGATCGCTGGGCTCGGCCTCAGCGACGCGGTGACGCTCATTCCCGGTGACGCGCTCGACCTGCCCTTCCCCGATTCAACCTTTGACGGCGTGATCATCGCGTTTTGCATCCGCAACGTGACCGATCGCCGGCGAGCGCTCCGAGAATTTCGCCGCGTGCTCACGCCGGGCGGGAGGCTCGTTATCCTCGAACTCACCGATCCCGTGGGCCGGCTCATGCGGCCGCTCTTCCGGATTTATTCGAACGTGGTCATGCCGGCGATAACGAAGGTGACGTCGTCCGCGTCCGCGTATCGGTATCTCACCGATTCCATGATGGATTTCCCGCCGGCGGAACGATTCTCCGGGATCGTGGGAGAAGCCGGCTTCACCAACGCCTCGTTCACGCGCCTTACCGGCGGCATCGTCACGATTTTTCGCGCGGAAGTCTCTCAAATTCCCTGAATGCGTCGCCGGCCGACGCGTTCAACATCCGGGGCTGATCGGAAAGCCCTCTTCTGCTAGAATGATCCTTGCGGAGGACTTTGGAACGTCCGAAGAGAGGGCCGCTCCATGCATCATTTCGTCAATTTCAAGGGTTTTACCGACGCCAAAGTGGAACTCATGCGTCCCCTGACGGTGTTGATCGGCCCGAACGGGTCGGGAAAGAGCAATATTATCGAAGGTGTAGAGCTCCTTTCATTCATTGCGCAGGGTCGACCGCTTCACGAGGTGGAAGAATTTGGCCGCGGGAGGGCCAAACACTTCCAGATTCGGGGCGGATTGCACGGTTGTCCGACTTTTGGCTCCGATTCCTTCAGCCTCGGTTACACGGCCAAGAACCGCCTTGGAGACAGTCCTAAACTCTTCACCTATCTGGTGGAGATCATTGTCAAGCCCCGGCCTCGCATCGGAAACGAAAGTCTTATGTGCGAAGACGGTCTGGTGATCTTCAACAGCCCCTATCCTGATGAAGCCTTTACTTCTGCCAAACGGACCCTTTGGTTCAACGATTTCGCGGGAGACTACGGCGGGAGAGAGGTTCCAGCGCCGGCGGATCGATCCTTTTTGTCTCTGTACCTCGATCATGTCGGCAAGGACGCCGGTGAGGAACTGACGGAGGCTTCGTCCTTCGTCATAGGGATAAGGAA
>CAYLRL010000094.1:0-17862 GCA_964385875.1 uncultured Syntrophales bacterium | reverse complement strand
CTGAAACCTCAGGGGCAACGAGGTTTTTCACTTTTTTTGACCCGCGATTATGGGCTTCCGCGTACCATGCGGAATTAACCCTCCGCCGTTTGTACGAACTATTTCCGAGAAACGGCCTGAAGCTCGGTTGGACAGACCTGAGCCGGTATGCGCCCGGATAGGAGCGCTTTCACGGGAGGTCGGCTGCTTCGGATCGGCGATCAACGTTGTCGGTTCCGGGCCGTATTTTCGGGCTAAATCCTTTAAAAGCTGGAAGAGGGCCCTAAGCCGGAGGCAAGCGCCGAAGAGTTCATCGTATGGTTTGCAAGCGTTTTCCGAGATAGCATATTGGAGACGCGGAGTCCGGGATGGTGATGTCGGAGTTATAGAGGGCGTTCTTGTGGGTATGACCCCGTCACGGACTAACTATCCTTCCTTCTCATTCGCGACGACAGCATCGGGGAGATGAAGCGGATTCAATCCATGACGGCGACGATCTCTCCGCTTCGGCAAACGGGGATGGGCCGATTTCGCCGAATCGATTCGGAGGGGCGTAAAATTCTCGTCCTCACGGTCGATTCCGCCCATCGCTCGGCCCAGAGCCCCGGAAGGAACCAACCGATCACGTTGAACAATTACGGGCCTTGGCAGGTAGACCGTAGGCCGTACTATCCGTGTCGGCGGTTCCCGTATCGAGAGATCATTCGAGCCACGCCGGCGTTACCGGACTCTAAGGCATGCTGGGCGGCAGTCTTGCCCGAATTGTCACGGCGGCTCGGATCCGCTCCCTCTTCAAGCAGCAGATTCGCCAGCCGGGCATAGCCTCGTCTCGCGGCCCACATCAATGCGGTAAGTCCCGAGCCGCGGGCGCCGTTCACTTCGCCGCCGCGGCTTAACAGCATTTCCGCGACGGCGGTGAGCCGCCGGTCGGATTCGGCGTGAATCGTCTCACATTCTTCATTTCGAAAAGTATTATGCTTCATGCTCATTCGAATAGTCTTCTCTTTGGTCCGGAGCCAGTCGTAAGGGCCCGTGCGCGGGGCGGCGGCGACATACGTCGGCAACGGAACCGTCGGCAGTCTCAACCCTTTTCAATCTCATAGATGGCGAGCAGTCCGTGGGCGGCGCCCAATCCCTGCGCGAGGTCAGCCTCGAGATTTCGAAGCAAATAGCCGAGCTGAGGTTCCACGATGTTGGCTCGGGCGTCTCCCATTCGGAAACTGTGCGCGTTCCTCACCACATTTCGCATTGTCTGCACCGCTTCGGCGACCGGAGGGGCAACGGGGTCAGAGATGGGTCGCTTCAACCAGACTTCCTCATCCCAGTGCTCCAAAGCCTCGATGCTTGCGTAGATCAGTGCGTTCCACGCCATTTGCATTTTCTCGAAAAACAGATTCAGCTCGGGAAAGCCTTCATGGGGAACATAGTCGAAAATAAGTTCACTCAGATCGGTTCGTCGGTTGAACTGGAAAAGGCTGTTCACCGCGGACCTGATCGGCTGGATGTACGGATTGAACTCGGCCGTGTTCATGTGTCGGCCGACGAGAATGGACCGATCGAAAAGGCTTCTGCGGTTTATGCGACCGCCGTTGTTCTCCGTTATGTCGGATATGAGCGCGTCGAATTCACGGCCTCCCCAGTAGCGTACGGGGAAACGTTCGACTTCCGCCTGCGGCAGTGTGTCCGGCGGATAGAGCCATGACATGGAATATTGCCGCATGTTTGTCTCGTCCGAGCCGGAGCATTCCCAGTAGCATTGCCACTCGACCGAATATCGGCCGATGAGATCGGCCACGAATATGAACGAATCCTCGGCGTGATCGAAGACATCTTCAAACAGCCTTTTCAATTCCTCGTCCGTGAGGTGTGAAAGCGAGCCGTACGAGGAAAAGTAGATGTCGAAGGGCTCTTCTTCTTTGACCCAGGAAAGCCCTTGGGAGAGATCCGCAATGTCGAAGCCTACCTTGGGCTCGGACGAATAGGTCTGATTGCCGAGTTCCACCATGGCGGGACTCACGTCAATACCCTTGTAGCAACCGAGCATTTCGCTCGGAAGGATGTCGAATTCCCCGCCGGCCAACCCCTTTCCCGCCGTGCGAAGGCTTCTGAGTATTTCATATCCCTCACCTGAGCCTGAGCCGAGATCCAGAACACGAATCCGCGACAGAAGGCAGCGTTTCTTTCGCACCAGGCGATCGACCGGACCCAGAAGCGCGTGCCGAGTGATCTGATCTTCCCAATGTCTTCGAACATTGTCGTGCTTGCCCTCCAGGCCCCCGGCGTCTCTCATATAGAAGCCGTGAGAGACCGCGGATTCGAATGTCTTCATTGCCCCGTCTTGGTTGCAACTGTCCGCCTCGAGACTATGCTCGGTCGGGACTACGGTTGTCTGCGGCTCTATGGCCGGATCAATCGCCATTTCAAGCCCTCCTTTGTGAACACAGTGCGTGCCGCGCATTGGGCTTCGGCAAGGCATCTCGATGCGCGGCTCGCGAAAAGACTCTTTTCCCTTGGAGGCCGGAATTCATTGGCGCGAGGAGCGTTTCTCGCGTGTCACAAACGTGAGAAGATCGGCTTACTCGTGCGCTGTTACCGTCCGGAATCATCGAGCGCCCTTCCTCCCGATCTGCGCGCCGTCGATCTCAAGCCGCCTCTCGCTTCATCAAGTTCTTGATGCCGACGACGACGCGTTTTGCCGCACGGAAGATGGAGAGCATTTGCCTGAGCGTCTCAACATCCTCGTCGGGCAGGTCGATTTCCAGCGCATATTCGTATTCCGTCTCTTCTACGGCTTCTTCCATCAGGGCTTCAGTCGGCGCCGAGACGGTGGGCTCCGCGGCGGTCAGCTCGGCCTGCGCCGCGTCGGCAGGCGGGACAAGGGGCGCGCCTCGCGTCTTCAACGCGGCTAATCCGGAACGTAGCGCCTCGATCTCGGCCTCGGAGAAGTCAAGCTCGTATCCTTCGCGGCCTCTGGCCTCCGCTTCTTCGATCTTCGATTCGATAATACGCAACGCCGCCCCAAGTGATCGGATCTCCCGATATGATGCGATCTGCCTGGAGAAAAACTCGAGATCTTCAAGCGGAACGCCGATCTGCGCTGCGTTGGAGATCTTACCTTCAAGGGCCTGAATGGTTTTCCACACCGACAGGGCCGTCCTGAATCGGTTTAGGTCGACTTCGGAGAACTCCATCTCTTGGAGCTTGGCGATGAAAGCGTCTTCTGTCGGCCGAGCCAGGCCCTTGTCGCTTAGGACCGCAAATCCCGCTCGGAGGGACGTCAGTTCCGCTTCGGAATAGTCGAGTTCGTCGACCGCCACGCCCGAGATCTCAGATTCATCGACTTTCGCCTCGAGGACCGAAAGCGCGCCTCCCAGCGATTGAACGTCCCGGTAGGCCGTGATCTCGTCGGGCGCGAAGTCCAGGTCCTCCAATGCCGCGCCTGCCCGCTGAGCCTCCTCTACTTTGCTCTCAAGCGTCCGGATTGCTCTCCAGACATACAGAGCCGCGCCCAAATGCCTTCGTTCATCGTCGGGAAGATCCATCCGGCGAATCGCCGCGGCAAATTCGTCTTCCTCCAGATCTTCCGCCTCGGGCTCGGCAACAAGGTTGTGCACGGTCTTTTCGACGACGGGGGAGGAAGCCTCCTCGCCTGAAGGAGTTTCAGCCACGACTGGGACTTCTTCGACAGCTCGGGCCGCAGCCGCAGCAGGAACCTCTTCAGGCGGAGGCGCTTCAGCTTGGGCGGGCGCTTCTTCGATCGGCCGCGCCTCCGCTGCTATGGGTGCTTTCTCTTCACGGGGAGCTTCAGCCGCTGCGGCCGGTTTCGGCTTTGGCGGAGCTTTAGGCTTCGGCGCCGGCTTCTCGGGCGGCGTGGCCTTTTCTTCCTTCTCTTTCTCGGGCGCTTCACCGGCGGGCTTGGGCGGTGCCTTCGGTTTGGGCGCGGCTTTAGGAGCCGCTGCGGCTTTCGGAGGAGCCGCAGGCTTTGCCGCCGGGGCGGCCTTGGGTTCGGTGACGGTCAAGTCAAGGTCGACCTCCATTGACTCCAGATCCGCAAGGGCCATCATCTGAGACACGTAATCTCTCACGCGTCTCAGCGTCTCCGGATGCCTCAGGATGAGCATGTCGGACCCCGCGTTGAGGACACTGACCGCGGTGACGGCCTCGAGATTGATTCCTCTTGTCGAGGCGGCGCCGAGTTTCGGGTCCTCTTCCTCGGGCAGCTTGGCCTCCTTAACCTTCCATACTTCTTCGGCGATGTTGTTGAGAATGGGGTACTGGAGCTTTTCGTCGTTTTGGCAGAGGGCCGCTTGCCTGATGCGCTCCATGATCGAGTAGCAGTATTCCATGCCGTACCCCACCCCGCTCGTGGTAGGGTCCATGATGATCCTGTCATCGGGCATGCCGAGGGTTTCGAGGAGGATGTTCAGTTGCTTTGCCAAGTTGATGTCGATTGGGGAATTGGCGACGACCACATGCTTGTATGCGATTGCGGCGGCTCCGATCTGCTTGTAGGTGTTCTCAGTGATGGGGCCCACCGCGAGATTCATTCCCTCGCACGATTCGCAGACCGCCCTCAGAGTGTCGCGGTTCTTGTCGTCGCTGGAAACTCCCCAGACGATCAACGGCACGTCGATCGCGTCGGCGACGTATTTGGAGACTTCGGCCGCATGGTCGGGCGAGAGGTCGCTGCCGTTCGGGTCGGTTCCGAACAACCACAGGCATATGAAATCCGCTCCGTATTCCTCGACACACTTTTGCGCCCACGCGACCGGATCGTCGCACACGTCCTTGAACGGCTCGAGCGCGGCGGGCGCCCATTCGTGGGGCGCGATGTCAAGCACCCTGAAGACCCAATTAGGGCGGATTTGGCTGGGAGCCCCCGAACAGGTGGAAGCTGTACGCGCTCTGTCCTCCCAAAGTCAGTTCGGTTCCGGGCTTACCGATTTTGATCTCTCGGATTTTGCCGACGTACTTCACTACGGGTAGTTCGGCCATCCTTCTATCTCCTTTTCAAGACCGCGTCATTATCTCGATTGGGATGTGCTCACCTGCTTGACCGGCCGCCGGCGTTATCCCAATGCGTCATCACCGTCGATTCGACGCAGCAGGCCCCGGCCGGATTTCAGTCGCAACGGCGGCCCCATTTTGTGAGCCCCGTTTGTGACCAGAAGCGCGATCATTCGCGCGTGACCCATCAGCGTGGCCCACCAGAGCGGTGTATTGCCCCGGGCATTCGTCGCGTTCACATCCGCGCCGCGTTCCACCAACCAATGCGCGATGTTCAAATGATTCATCGCAACGGCCCACGTGAGCGGGCTCAATCCGAGACAGCCGACTGCGTTGGGATCAGCGCCCCGGTCTAGCAAGAGTCGGACCACTTTCGCATTGCCGGCTCTCACGGCCAGGCTCAGGGGAGTGTTGATCTGTTTATCCGATGCGTTGACCGAAGCGCCGCGATCGATCAGCTCACCGACCCTCTCGAGATCTCCCCGGTCCGAGGCGCGCATCAATTCATTGCTTAACGCCTTGACTTCAAACGGTATGACTTTTCCCATGCCCGGTCCTTTCGATGAAGACGGTACGGCCGTCTCGGCATCAAGCCGAATCTAAAATGTCGGTTCCGGAAATCGATCCGTGAGGACAGGGCTTCGGAGAATGGAGGCGACTGAGGGAGCACGACGGAGGAGCGCGCCGTCTCAGATTCAAACGGCGCGGCCGCAGCGTCCGGTCGATAGAGCGGAAAAACAACAAAGCCCTTCCACTGAGGGCAAAAGGGCATTACTCGCCTTTCCCGTACCCGCCCTCGCAGGATCTTCCGGGTATCAGGAAACGGCCGGGTGTTCCGGCTTCCGCTTCGTCCTACTCTCCCCGCCTTCCCGGAGGATAACCTCCAGTGGCGTTCATGGGGATTTCGTCCACGGTTACGGCTGCGGGGCAGCGCCGGATTTGCACCAGCTTCCCCTCTGCCGTTTCCTCTTCGGATTTCCAATCCAGACGTATCCTAGCGCAGAGTAGGCGGACCCGTCAAGGGCTTAACGCGAGATTTTCCCGCGTGGACTCTCGAATCGGCCTCCAAGGCCTGGTAATTGCGGATCTACGGGCAAGGAGCGCCGAATTGCGGAGGACGACGGAGGCGGCGCCGGCTGAGACCGAAGACGAGAGAAGGCGTTGACAGGAGCGTCCACGCGGTGCTATCGTTGAAAAGTCTGAGCGATACTCAACGGGAAACACTGAGGGGAAAACGGTGCGAAGCCGTTGCTGCCCCGCAGCCGTAACCGTGGACGAAATCCGCAATCAGGTCACTGAGGCGCACGCCTTGGGAAGACGCGGAAAGTAGGAAGAAACGGGAGCCGGAACACCCCGGTGTTTTTCCAAGCGCTTGATTCCCGCGAGGGCGGGCAGGGCGGCGCCGGCATTGTTCCGCCCTCCTCTTGCGGGGAGGGTTTTTTTGGTTTGAGTGTCCGGCGGCGTGAAGACAATCGGTATCATCGGCCCGTTGCAGGGCGCTTCCGATCATAGGCCGTCGGCCGATTCAGTTTGAGGCGGGCGGGAACGGAGGGAGAGTAATGAGATTTCCGCATGCAATCGTAACCGCGCTACTGGTAATCGGAGTCGTGGGGTCGGCGGCCGCCGGCTCTCCATGGACTTCGGCTCCAAAGGCGTCGCACTGTCCGCCGAAGGGCTGTCCTCAGGGCACTCAGACTCCACCGCCGGCGGTGACGAAAACTGTCGACGTGACGGTTCCGGCGCCTTCACAGGCAAGCGCGCCTGCGCCGTGCCCGTATTTTCGCACGCTTCCACCCGCTCAGAGGCGATCCGTGCCGGTTAGGGTTCAGGTCTCGGTTCGAGCGGATCAGCCTCGAGCTCAATCGTGCCCTCCCGCGACAATGCGAGATCCCGGCCCCATTCGTCCCGTGGTCGCTCACAGCGTCGGACTGGTTGGAGCAACCATCGCTGCGCCGTTCCGCCTCGCAGAGATGTTCTACGAACGATGCCGTTCGCGGGACTGCGCTCCGAGACCGCCCGTTTGTGGTCCGATCGGATGCGCCCCTCAGCCGACGAAATGTCCGCCGGCCGCGTGCGTTCCGTCGCCGTGTCCGCCCGGGCCGTCGATCGCTCCTCTGCCTCCGTGCGCGCCGCCCAATTCGTGCGCCGCAACGCCGCCTCGTCGCATGTCGAAGCCGCCCAAGTATCCGCCGTGCGAGCCCGGGTCACTGCTTGGCGGAATCGGTCGACTTCCCGGTCGCGTGATGAGGCACGGTCGGGTGTGGGGCGATTGGAATTCGCGAAACGATTGCAGGCCCTATTGATATACGGCCGGGCATCATTGTCGGCCGCTGGGCCGGCGCAATGGAAAGGCGGACATGAAGGAAGCGATCATCCTCACGGCGTTCGGCACAAGCGTTCAGGAAGCCGCCAAGGCGTATGACGGCATAGAAGATGAGGTTCGAGCGGAATTTCCCGGCATTGAGATCCGCTGGGCGTTTACGTCGAAAAAGATTCGGCGAAAGCGGGCGCTCGAGGGCAAGGACTTCCCTTCGCCCGAACTGGTGATGGCCCGGACAATGCAAGACGGCTTTACGCATGTTTCCGTCATGTCCCTTCACGTGATCCCCGGTATCGAATTCCATGAGCTGAGCCGCAACGTTTCGCTTTTCGGCGATATGGTCGGGGGAATAGAGCGAGTCGCGGTATCGAGACCGCTCTTGAGCTCGCACGCCGACTGCCGACGTGTGGCTCGGATCCTTGCATGGCGTCTCGGAGCGGCGCTTGAGGATGGTGAAGCAATCCTTTTCATGGGGCACGGAACCGCCAAGCATCCGGCCTATGCCTTGTATTACGCACTGAATGCGGCTTTTCAAGACATCGATCCGCGAATGTACGTGGGGTGCGTTATGGGCGTGCCGGATCTCGATGAGACAGCGCCCAAGGTACTCGCGTCCGGGGTCCGGAAGGTCCTGCTGGTTCCGCTTATGGCGGTTGCAGGCGACCACGCTCGAAACGATATGGCCGGCGAAGGTCCGGGCAGTTGGAAATCGAAGCTCGAACAGGAGGGATTGTCCTGTGAAACGCATTTCAAAGGCATCGCCGAGTACCCTGAGATAGTGGACATCTGGATCGATCACCTCAAGGAAGCGCGACGGGACCTTGATACGTAATTCGGCATGATCGAGTGGGCGCCATGCCGGCGCCAAAGCTCCCCGAGATCTAGTTCTTTCGGTCCCGCCTGCGTCTCAGAGCCAAGCCCAGGCCCGCCAATCCCAGCACCGCAAGCACAAACGAAAACGCATACCACTGAGCCCCTGATGACGGCAGCTGCGTGACGGCGTCCTCGGACTCGACCTCCTCCATTTTGTAGCCCTCCACTTCCTTGGTTTGGGCTTCAGAAGTACCGGGTTGCTCGTGTGACGGTTGTTCGGGCTTGGTCCGCTTTTCGAAGCCTTCCATAACCTTTTTGCGCATGTCGCTCACTGATGCGGCCTGCTCTTCGACCGTTCGCTTCGTCGACTGCTCCACCGCGAGACGGAAACGCTCGGCCATGTCCGGGCTCATCACTCCCGGGATGGAGATAATGCCGGCCACCATCCGATTCAGCGCCGGATTATTGCATGTATGATCGCAACAGGCGAGCCCGCGCTTGACCACGTTTAGCGCATATTCCGCGGAGAGCTTGCGGCGGATCCGCTCGTCGGCTTTCCAATATCCCTTTCGAACGGATTCCAGCATACGAGCGGTAATTGACTGGTAGGCCCAGGGATTTGTTTCCGAAAAAAACTCCCTTAATCCCATGTTGTACTTGTCTTGCACATATACTTCATATGTCTCGCTCCACTTGGCTTCATCCACTGCGAAGGGAGTCGTCACTTGCCAGCCCCAGAGGTAGTCCACGAAATTGGACATCTCTCGTGCGCCGGCGTAATCTTCCTTTTTCATGCCATCGATCCATTTGGGATTCAGGTAACGCGTGCGCAATTCTCGGCCGATTGTTTTACTCAGGTTCTCGACCGTAACCTCATTGGGACGTCGCTGCATCGTCACGACAGTGTCCGGCGCCGTCCCTCGCTCTTTTCGTATCGCCAGGGACAGCCCGCCCAGGTATTGAAACATGTCGTCATTATCCATGGTCCCATAGACGGTTGAAGATATGGAATGCGCGGCCGTATCCACGTCCTTGAGGTTGAGCCTCAGCGCGTCGCGAGCCCGGAGCCCCCACCGCCCTTGTCCGTAAGCATACCCGGTATGGGTTTGAAACGCGTCCGCAATCTCCGTGTCGGATTCCCAAAATCCCGAAGCGCTCGATATTTCCACGACTCTATTGCCATAATTACCCGGCTTCTCTGAGAATATTCGCATTCGTGAAAGGAGTTCGGCGTCCTCTTCCGTTAGGCCCGACACCATGAGGCGGGCTTTCATTGTGTGGGAGTTCTTCCGAATAAGATTCTCCACATCGGTGAGGACCAGGGCTTTCTGCACTGCGCTGTCGAGATACTCGAGCATGTTGGGAAACAAATCGCGATACAAACCTGATGCGTCCGCAGTGACATCGATCCGCGGTCGTTTCAATCGGGCGCCGGGGATGGGAACGACGCCCGTCACGCGATCGTTCTTATCCCATACGGGGCGCATGCCGAGGAGTTGGAGCATGGTCGCTTCGTTGACGCCTTCATTCCGAATGGTCTCGGTGGCCCACAACACGATCGCGACTTTCTCAGGGTATCGATTTCGCTGTTTCAGACTTCGGTGTATCATCTGCTCCGCGGCTCTCCGCCCGAGCTCGTGCGCCGCCTTTGACGGGACTCTCTCGGGATCGAAGCCGTAGAAGTTCTTACCGGTCGGGATCGCTTTGGGGTTGCGGAACGGATCGTTTCCCGAACCGGGCGGAACGTAGCGTCCGTTCAATCCGTGTATCAGACGATCGATCTCATTGGGCCCGGAAGCCGTCATTTTGTTTGCTATATCATCTCGATCGCGGTCGGGATGCATTTTCGTGATAAACAAAACAGTCTCCGAAAGCGCTTCGTCGACGGGAGAGACGCCGAAGGTATGGAGGCCGTACGGCATAAAATTCGCCCGCATTTCGTTGAGGTATGCCTCGACCTTCCTGAGCCCGTCCTCGTCGATCTCCGTCAGGGAAATGTCCTTATCGATCCCGAGCTCTTTGATGAGGTCCGTTATCGACTGCCGTCGAATGTCGCCGGCCGAGCCGCCCGAAGCTTGTGTTTCGTAGAATCGACCGATCCTACCGTAGAGTTCGCTGTACTCTTTGTAAAGGCCGCCTTCTTTGACCGCGGGGATGAGATGGTCGATCACCGCGGCTCGACCCCGACGTTTGGCCTGGATGCCTTCACCCACATCGTCCACGATGTAGGGATAGAGGCTCGGTATGTCGGTTATGAGAACGTCGGGCGGGCATTCGGCGCTCAAGCCGACCTGCTTTCCGGGCAGCCATTCATGGGTCCCGTGAGTGCCGAGATGAATCTGAGCGTCGGCCCCGAAATCGTATTTCATCCAGAGGTATGCGGCCGTATACTGATGGTGGGGATACAGCGTCGGTGAATGATAGAGTTTCATGGGATCGTCATTGTAGCCCCGCGACGGTTCGGGCATGAGCATAACGTTTCCAAGGCGAATACCGGGAACGACAATGTCTCCGTCGTGGGTCATGATGTCCGACTTTTCAGGCGGCCCCCATTGCTCGATGACGCCTGCGCGGTACGACTCCGGCAGGCGCATGAACCACTCCTTATATGTTTTCATCGGAACGCGAACGATCGCTTCGTTTCCGAGCATCTCCTCGAGCTCGCCCGGGGCCCACGCCCCGATGTTGCGACCGGCCGCGAGTATGAGATCGCGTATTGATTCGCGCGTAAGGTCGTGATCGCTTTCAACCCGGTATCCTTCCCGAGCCATTCTTTCGAGTATCACGCTCAGGCTTTGAAACACATTGAGGTAGCTCGCGCCGAGATTCTGTTTGCCCGGACTATTATTGTAGAAGAGTATAGCGACCCGCTTCTCTTCGTTGGGCTTGCGCTGAAGATCGATCCATTGCCGTATTCTCGGGATGAGCGTGTCGAGATTCTCCTCTATGGCTCGGTGCATGAAAACATCGCCGAACCCTTTCCGGTCGGCCTTTCGCACTTTGCCCGACACAACGGACGGCTCGATCAGACCTGATAATTCGGGGTTCGAGACGGCCCAGCCTACTTCAAGCGGTTTCAATCCGCGCGGATCGGCTTGCCACTCGTCGATCGTGCCGTAGTAAGCGTTAAGCAGATTGAAGATCGGAACGTCCAGTTTGCGGAGCGCCGCGTATACCCGAGCGTCGAGCGCGGACTGAAACTTGAGCGAAAACGCAAGGATTGCGTCCATCCACCGATTTCCCGTATCATCCGTCATGAGTCGAGCAAGAACATCCGGCGCCCATCCAAAGACGCAGCCCACATTGAATCCCGATTGTTCCAGCCGCCGAATGACCATATCGATATGCTCGATCTGACCCGGACGCGGCCCGGGCGCATAAATCATGAGGCACACGACGGGTCCTACCGCTCTGAATCCGGGTCGTCGGCGATACCAGTCGAAATATGAATGCGTATCGGGAAAGGTATCCTTCGAATCGGCGTGATACAATCCCAAGCGGGGCGACGGCTTCACTTTTTCATGAAGAACGAATCGGTCGAATTCCTTCCGCGCGACCGCGAGTACGAGGTTGCGTACATTCTCCGGCTTCAGATGACGATAAAACTCACGGATTTCATCGTCGAAGATGATACCTCGCGCGCGCAGCGCATCGTCGTCCCGAGATCCTCGCACCGCATAGACGGGCCTTTTGTGTGTGTCGATGTTCTTCAGAAGGAAATCGGTCAGTTCGTCGATCATTACGTCGATCACGATGACATCCGCATTACGTACTTGGGCTCGAGCGGCTTCGGATGTCTCCAACTGATACGGCGAAAACATCGCCGCCTGAAGTCCCGGCGGCGCATCCAGCTTCTTGAGCGCTTCGGCCGCAACATATGTGTCGGAATCGGAGACGAGCGCAACGATTTGTTCGGCGCGGGCGGCGGGGCATAGAAACAGGAGCACCGCCGCCAAGGGGATGATTATGGAGCGTTTCATCGACGAGCGTCCCGGACGCGCTTCGCGGGAGGCGAAGACGTCTCGGCAGTTCTGTTTTTGGCCTCGTCGGACTGCGCATCGAGCCCGTTGAGGAACGCATCGAGCGCCATTCGGACGACGTCTGGGACGCCGTCATCCGGCAGAAACCGCTTGGGTTCGGTGACGGATCGACCTGCGATCCGATCCTGTACGTGGGCGCACGAGCGCTCGAACTCCGTGAGGTCGCAAATGAGGTTTCGTGTATGCGCGTCGTCCAGCGCGAACGCGGTTTCGAGGAAACCGGCGTACCCGGGATCCAGGAGGAGTGTTTCCAGCTTCGTCGATAGTCCGGGCGAGTGCTTTCGCGGGACGCCGATACATTTGGAGACGATTCCATAGACATCGATGTTGCGCTCTTTCATGCGCCGAAAGATACTTCGTTGCGCGACCAGGCTGTTCTGCTTTCGGAGGCTGTCGGTAACCCCCGCATGCACTGCTTTGGCTATCAGTTCCCCCATCTTCGAGTGCCCGCCGGAGTTGTCGATGCTCGGACCGCGACCTTCAACAACAATGATGTTGTCGGTGCCTGTGCCGGTGGCTTGTACCCGGGGCGAGTAGGAACTGCGCACGTCCAGGTCTTGGAGCGCCGCGGTTTTTGCTTCCGTAGCGGCTATGATCGCCCGGGTCATGGCGCGTGGAGTCAGTCGCATATTCGTGAGAATGATAATGTTGATCGTGCCGGGCTCGTAGAAGTTTCCCACGTCGACACCCGACCGGATTGCGTTGGTTTGCGCGCCCGCAGTAACTAACGCATAGACTTGCATATCCTTATATGATTGCTCCTGCGCGGAAAGGCTCTCCATGCGGGCCCCGGTGAACAGAAGACCCGTATGCTCGGGATCGTGTTTCAGTACGTGGCACAGCTTTTCCTTCAGGCGACTGATCGAAAACTGGTGGCAAATGTGCCAGAGAGGAAAGGGCAGGCTGTGATTACCGACCGATTCGGCGGCGTCGAGGGGGCCTTCGAGCGAGCTCAGGCAGCGCATGGGTTCGGTGAAGTCAATAAGCAGCGTCCTGTTGGGGAAATCGAGGAAAATCGTCTCCTGAATGACGGCTGATTTCACGTACGGCAGAAAAAGCCGGACCGATTCCGATCCCAGGAGAGTGTCTTCGGAAACCGCGGTCTCCTTGCGAGAGAACTCCTCGGGATAGATCACCGAGGCCAGCCATGCAATGAAATCACCCATATGGACCGAGGCCCGGCACGTAAAATCACAGGGAAAGTGAGCATAGTTTCTATTTCGGACCGCGTCCACATCCTTCCATCCCGGTTTGTCGAAGTATTGCTCCGACAGCTTCCATTCATCGCCGCAGTAGTAGATGAGCTGCGGATTGAAAGCTTCCCATTCTTCCTTTGTCATGATCGCTGCCGCGCCGTCTTTGCCGAGCGACGGCGGAATTCCGCCCGCTGCTCGAATAAATTCATTCTGAAACGAATCGTCACCCGGCGTCATGATCTGAGCGCGGCCCATAAGACGCATGACTCGTTTTCGCCTCTCCTCGGGGATTTTGGCGACCTTGCGGCGCACATGATCGACTTGCCCTCGTATCCTTCCGACCAGCTCTTCGGCTTGCCGCTCCTTGTCCACGATTCGCCCGATCAATTCCATCACTCGGTACGCGTCAACCATGGAGCGCGACCCGACTTCCACGAGAGCCACATCCGACTGAGCAAAGTTGTCTCGAAGGTCCTTCTGGATTCGGTAGAAAAAGATGAGATCGGGTTTCAGTCTTTCCACGGCCTCGATGGAGGGTCGTAGGAAGCCGCCGACGACGGTCTTCTCGGTAAGGACCGGCGGATAGCTGGAGTAGTACGTTCGACCGACCAAGAGATCGGCAGCCCCCACCGCACACAGCACATCAGTAGCGGTCGGGCTCACCGAAACGATCCGCTGCGGCTTCGTCCGAACGACCACCTCGTTTCCGCCCGAATCCTTGACGGTCAGCGGGTAATCGACCCCGAACGCGCACGGAGCGAAAAGCGTCAGGATGAAAGTCGGCGTCAGTATTTTGGCCCAATCAACGATACGCATGAACAATCTCCTTATCAATCCGGCACATAGACGATGGTTCCGTCTTCCAGCCGATACGCGGTTCCGAGACGTTCACCCCCGCCTTTCGCCTTGGATTCGGTCACCTTCATCGCCTTGATGCGTGTGCCCTTCTTCGTGATGATGTGAAGGCCTTCAGCTTCGGTCTTCTTGATGATCGTCAGTTCGGATCGTTCGCTGAAAAGGTCCTCCAGCCGATAGACCGAGAAAAGGGTCATCAGCAAGCCCACGATGAACACCAAACCGAGGTCGAAGAGATTGGCGATTCCCGCCATCGGGTCGTCGCCGCCGAACTCATCGTCGATCTGAAATCGTTTCCTTTTCATAAACCGCATCGGCGGCCTCCGTTGATTTACCCTTCGCTGCGAGGAGCTCGGTGAGCAGTTCCATTCGTCGAATGTCCTCCTCAACCCAACGCTTCTTTTTCCAATAGAAGAAGTAGGCTGAGAGCCCTATCGCCAACCCGACCACCGTTGTGGTAAACGCGATCACCAAATCGGACGACAACTTCGTAATATCGCCTTGTCCCAATGCCGCCAAACCCGTCCCCATCGGTATGAGCGTCCCGATCAAGCCGAGACCCGGCCCGATTCTGACGAGCATCCGTATGTGGTCCAAGGATTTCCACAACTCGGCGGTCCGCTCTTGGAGCAGGTCTTCGAGCACCGCCTCGTGAAGGGTTTCCGTCGAATCGACAACGGACCGAGCAGCCGCCACATACCGCCGCACGTAATACGAGCAGACATCGGATAAATCAGCCTCCAGGTCCATACTCGCGAGTTCGAAGCCCGATGCGCGCCAAAGTCGAGCTCGCCCCAGCGCCTCTCCCAGAAACGAACCCGCATAGACGAAGATCCACACCACCAGGACCGCAAGCAGAAAAAGCGTCGGGTAGAGCAGCGATCCCGACACCACATAGATGAACGACTTCAGCGCCGCGCCCACGTTGAGCATTAACCGTTCCTCTCTCGAAGCAGCGCCTGCAGGAGCCCGGCACAAAGCGCCACGACGGCGAGTAGGCCAAGCCACGCGATCTCATGGGATCCGACGGCGCCCTCCGAGGAGTGATAGGCCGCAAGGCGATACACCTTGTCAATGTCGTTGAATTGGGGAACGAGCAACACGGACAAAACAAAGTAGGAGGCTATGAAGAGCATGCTGTACCCGAGGGTCCGCTCCGGCGGCTCAAGAGCGCTGCGGGAAATCGAGGCCAAAACCGCGGCTGTCACAAACGCGATAAACACGAACAGTACGTATGTTCCCAAGACGACTCGGAAAGACTCGATCGGAAAGAACGCAACGAGGAATCCCGCCGTGAAGAAGATGACCGAACCGCACACCGGGCATGGTATGACGAGGCCGAGCCATCCGAGTGAGCCGCGAGCGCCGGGCTTCGGGTCCCGTCGGACGAGAACGAACCCCCAAATGAGCAGGCCGATCGCGACGACAAGGTGCAGCGTCATGCCGGACTCGAAGAGGGTTCGGAGTCGATTGAAGTAGAGCACGACGTCAACGCGGGAACAAATGTACCAGGAGAGCACAAACACTGTGAAGTAGGCCGCACCAACTGCGAACACCGCGGCGACTCGTCGACGCACGGTCGTGCGTCGGCTCAGGAAATAGGCCGTACCTGCTCCCGCCTTCACGGCAAACACGCCTACCGAGAACGCCAACCCGATGAGGAGACTCTTCAGCTCAAGCACGATTCGACTCCGTTGGAGGGGTCGGCGTTGTCACGGACGGTCGAGCGGAACACCAAGATCGACAAAACCGCGCCGACTCGAGTAGGACGCATCCGCACACGGCGCATGGGGAGATGAACGAGATGATGAAAAGCACGAAACCCTCCGACCGATAAGCGGGAGGGCCCATGATGGGACATTGGCGCCCTGCCCGCGCAGGTCCACCGAATTCTGGACGTCGCCGAGGTTTTCCGGCTCTCGCTTCGTCCTACTCTCCGCGCCTTCCCGGACTCATCGCCCAGTGGCTTCGATGCGGATTTCGTCTGCGATTACGGCTGCGGGGCAGCGCCGGATTTACACCGGCTTCCCTGATCGGCGCCGTCGAAACGACAAAAACTATCTCGGGAAAGCATGCACGAGAAAAGGGCAAGAGTCAATAATCCGTCCACCCTCGGGGCTCGGTGGACAGCAATCGTGAAACCCGTATTCGGAGACTACCGGTACTCAGAGCGGAGTAAGACGCAGCGATTTGAGCAGTATGATAAGACATAGGGGTACCCGAAGCCGCGTCGTGGGCCGTCCGGTTCGGAACCGTCACGTAAATCCTATACGTTAGCCGCCGCCGGGCGTTTCCGGGTAAACACGGCGCGTCCTTCCGGGAAGACCAAGTGCATGGGCCTTTCGGGGCCGTCGTATTCCCATAGCCTTACGGAAACCCTATTCCGGCCGCCCACAGCACTTCTTGTACTTCCGACCGCTCCCACATGGACACGGCTCGTTCCGGCCTATCTTCCGTTTCTTGGTCTTCGCAGAGCCATATTCAGGTTGAAAGCAGGCCCACCACTCCATTTCCTTCGTGGTATCCTCGATCAAGCGATACCACGGGTCGTCCGTGAGACGACTCAGGGTAGTTTCCGGGCCGTCGGCAAGCGCCTCCTCGACCTGATCCGGACTCACAAAGAATTCGTTCACCAAACCGGCGCCAAAACACGCGGCGATGTCCGCACGCAATTCCTCGGGATAAAGATCGATGCTGCACCAGACAAGCGACTCCCACACGTGAGACGGCTCCCGCCGAAGCTTACCCCGAAACAGACTCCGGAAATACTCGACCACGGACTCCCTCGTTTGCTCCTCGGCCGCCACCAGCGCAACGAGACTGCGAACGGCGGCGCTTGCGACGTACTCATTGACGTGCGGGTTCTCGATCAGCTCCTTGATGAGGGTCGTGTCGCCGCAGGAGACCGATGCGAGCATGCGTTCCAAGTCCTCCGTCACCACGTCGCCGGTCAGATCGAGCGAAAGCTCCCCGGGAAGGGAGAAGAATTGCACGAGCAGCGGGTACGCCCTCTTCTCTCGGAACTGAGAAAGGAGGAACATGGCGAAGACATGGGCCATGTAATCCGGTTTATGCAGGAGCGCTTTTGGTTCCGCAATCGCGTCTTCAAGCACACGGAGCAGAAGAGGAGCAATCCGCTCGCGTTCCTCGATCGCCCGTCTCACCGCCTCGTAAGGGAATGGGCCGCGGTATTGTTCCAGCTCGGCAAGAATCTGCGCAGGTTCCATGGCCTTGGTCTCCTTGTCACAGTGGAACGACCATAAGCCTTCATCGTAACGGACGTCAACACCGGGATGACCGATGTGTAAGCTTGGGAGGTCAAACGCCGAGCCGGAGGACAGGTGGTTTTCTCAAGGCAGGGAGGCGAGGCTGCGCGAAGGGAGTCGGACTACAGCGGCCGCCGTCGGGGGGCCTGGCCCTCTCGAGTCGTGTCTATTCTGGTGTCCATATGGTGTCCATATGGTGTCCATCGGAAGCGAAAAATAAGGAAAGAGAAGGAAACTTGACAGCAGCACGAGACAAATAGATTGCTCATGATTCCAAGAAGCTGTCTTCATTTTCCTAGTTAACCTGAGTACTTCAAAACCCGCCTCGATCGCTTTCGGGATGCAGGGGTCGCCAGTTCAAATCTGGCCGTCCCGACCACCATTTT
>CAYLRL010000093.1:0-18318 GCA_964385875.1 uncultured Syntrophales bacterium | reverse complement strand
CCTATTCTGAAAATCTCACCCCATTTCAGTCCGTACTATCCGGAAGCCTACACCAAAGCTCTCCTTTGTAAAGAAGTCTAGATTGGCGCGATACACCTCAATTGCCTCAGTGAGTAAGTCGAGGCCTTTCTCGCGTTCTACAAGGACGCTCAATTCCTTGAGAGTGTTTCCGAGGTTGTTCTGACTAGTGGCCCACTGCTGCGGAAGAGGATATCGTGCATAAAACGCAAGAGCCGCGCGATGTGCTTTCTCAGAAGCCCTAAGTTGTTGAAGTGCTTCCTGACCCTCCACCCGTACTGCTAGCTGCTTCAGTGCGCTTCCCAGGTTATTTTGGACCCTCGCCCAGTCACGGGGATATCTGTCGCAGGATCGGGCCTTTGCCGCGTTTCGATAGTCGGCGATGGCCCGCTTGAGCATGTCCGACGAATCTTCCGATCCGGAAACCACCGCCAGTTTAGCGAACGCGTCGGCGCGACCGACGACTGCGGCCCATCCGAGGTCATCGTGGGTGTCCGGATATTCAGTTACGTTGCCTCCGAGCACCGTGTGGTAGGCCTCGATTGCCGGATCGTAAAGGTCCCGCGGACTTTCGGAAACGTCACCCTTGGCTTCGTAGCTCGAGCCGAGATAGAAGGCGGCCTCGCGCGAGCCGCTGTGTTCCAGTATCTGGACGGCCGTGTCCCAATCCCCGGCATGGTAGTATGCAAGGCCGTGAATGAGGATGACCGCAGAGGCAATCTCAGACGCGACCTTTACCTTGAACCGTGCGGGTTCCAATTCGATGTATTCGGGCTCGACCGTCTGGAATTCCCGCATGTCCCGCTCGTCCATCCGCGCGCCTCGGAGCTGCCGAGTTATCTTGAGGCGTGGAGTGACGGTGAGGTCCCCTTCATCGTTCAGGACCTCGCCCCAGAGGATGAGGTGCGCCTGATCGAGCTCTGCGATGTTTTGCGCTAATGCCTTCTCTTCTTCCTCATCGGCGCCGTGAATCATGACCTGAACTTTCTTCACTGCAAGGGGGGCTTGTTCTCCCTTTTTCCGAAGCGCTCTCACTAACCGCGTTTGAACGAGCTCGGCGTCGCCTTGTGCGCTCCCGGTGGGAACAGGGCGGAACTGAGCTACCGCGACGACCAATTTGTCGTCGGGGGGGCCGACGTGGGCGCGGCACGCTCGAAACAGGAAGTAGACCGCTGTCAGCAGAAACGGCGTCCAAAGCGCTGCGCCGATGTAATTGTCAGTGTACAGCCAAAGCCACGTCAGTCCCGCTCCGAGACAAGTGAGTCCCAGGACCATGCAGATCGTGCGAAGCGATAGCTTCAGCACGAAGAGGCGTTCCAGTCTCTCTTGCGTGGGCCGTAGCAGAATCCATACGCAGCACAGCGCGGTGACCAGAAGCAACAAGCAGATCAAAGCCGGTATGCCGCCGGCGGCTATCAGCGGGTGAGAAATCACTGCATTAAAGACGGTACCCCACATGCCGCGCGTACGCTCCTCTCGTCGAGCCCCTCAATTTGGCGCCGGAGTAAACTTCACCGTGCCGATCGGTACGCTGCTTCGTAAGTATGCAAGAAGTCAAGCATCATCGCAAGGGCCTTCATTAGGTCAGGGCCGGGTTGCTCCGGCTATCCGCGAGTGCCGCGGAGCCATATGCCGGGCGGCGCCCATGACCGGCGTTACGCTCTCTCGAGGAAATCCCGCAGCTTCTTCGCGAGAGCGTCGATGTCTTTGGTTTCGCAGCCCCAGACCGTGAGTACGTCCCATCCCTGCTCTCGAAGCTTCTTCTGGTTCCATTTGTCCCGTTGGATATTGCCGGAGAGTTTCCGGTTCCAGAAGTCGGTGTTGGTGGTGGGGCGGGCGGCTCGGGGGCAGCCGGGGTGTCCGTGCCAGAAGCAGCCGTGGACGAAGATGACCTTGCGGTGTTTGGGCAGGGTGAGATCGGGCTTGCCGGGGAGGTCTTTTCGGTGGAGCCGGAACCGGTAGCCCATTCGGTGGACCATCCGTCGGACGATCATTTCCGGGCGAGTGTCCGCGCCTTTGACGCGCGCCATGATGCGGCTGCGTTTCTCGGGCGTGAAAACGTCGGTCATGTGCCGGCTCGATCGTCGAACATCCGTCGGATCGCGTCCGCGACGGCCGCGGCCAGGAGCGGCGGAACCGCGTTCCCGATCTGTTTGGCGATCTCGGTTTTGGTTCCCGTGAAGACGAAATCGTCCGGGAAGGACTGGCATCGGGCCGCCTCGCGGTGAGTGATGGGGCGGTGTTGCTCGGGGTGGAGGTAGCGGCCCTTTTCGGGTTTGAAGAATTCCGTCCGGATGGTGAACGCGGGCCGGTCCCACCAGAGGCGGCCGAAGAGGTCGGTTCCGCCGGACTTCTTCCTGATCCAGCACTCGGGGGTGAGGTGCGGCGCTCGTTCCTGGAGGTCGAATCGGTTCATACCCTGTTCGGAGACGGTCTTATACCGAGCGAGGCTCTTGGCCGTCGGATTGCGCCCGAAATGGAGATCCAAAGGCGGGAGATCGCTGCGGATTTCGGTTCCTTCAGGCGTTGGGAGATCGCCGATCGCGTACCGAAGGTCGACCCACGGGGCCGGTTCGTTCACATAATCCGGCGATCCCTGCGTGTATCCGTTTCTCGGGTCGTAATGGGTCTTCCTGGGCGGGAAGAAGCCGGCAGGATCGGCGAACGAGCATCCCACGATGAAGGCTCGCACTCGGGTCTGCGGGACGCCGTAGTCGGCCGCGCAGAGCCTTGCGGACGCGACCGCGAATCCCATGCGCCCGGATTCGGCCGTGATCTCCTCGTGTTCCGGCGATCCGATAAGTTGTGGGACATTCTCCATGACAAAGCAGGTCGCGCCCGACCGTTGGACGATTTCGAGGAAGGGCCGCCAGAGTTGGTTCCGAGGATCGCTGCGCCGACCCTTGTTCAACAGGCTGAAGCCCTGACACGGTGGTCCGCCGATCACCACGTCCGCCGGCGGTACGATCACGTCCGGGGATCGCAGCAAATCGACGATATCGCCGACACGGCAGTGCCGGCCGAAGTTTGCGTTGTAGGTCGCGGCCGCGAAGGCATTGATGTCATTGGCCCAAACGGGAATGAACCGCGGCGGTGACAGGCGAACAAATCCCAGCGTCATTCCGCCGCAGCCGGCGAAGGCGTCGATGAGCCGAATGGGATTGAGATGATCCATCCTTGGCGGCCGAGATCTCCACTCTGTTTCCAGTTGCGATTCACATATCGCACGCGCCGGCGGTACGCAACGCCTTTTCCGGATCGAGCCGAGCGAACGCTCACACGCGCAACGAAGCATGACACAATGACGATTAAAAGAACTGTTCGGGATCGTTGAGAAAGTCGCGATAGAACGCGTAATGGCGGGTTTCGCGGAAATCGACCTCGCTGATGGGCGGATCGTCAAAGCTGAGGATACGGCCGCCGGGGCATCCCATGATGATGGGCGAGTGCGTGGCGATGATGTACTGTTTGTCGCCGTTGGTCGCGGAATCGCGGATAAGGCGGGCAAATTCGACTTGTCCGTCCGGAGAGAGCGCTGCTTCCGGTTCGTCGATCAGATAGAGCCCGTCCAGCTGAAAGCTGTACCCTCGAAAAAACGACAGGAACGCCTCGCCGTGGGAAAGCGTGTTCAGCGACCCGCCGCCGTAGTACCGGTCGCGGTTGGGATCGTCCATGAGGATGTCGTCGAGGGAGCCGGCGAAATTGAAGAAGGCTTCCGCGCGGAAGTGAAATCCGTACGGATGTCTGGTGTCGAGATCGAAGGTGAGATAGTCCGAGAGCCGCGTTTCGTACGGATTACCATGCACTCGATGGATCTTGCTCCCGCCCCACGGCAGGAAGCCGCCTTTGCGCGCAAGCGCGTCGAGCAACGCGGATTTCCCCGAACCGTTCGCGCCCACGAAAAAGGTTATGGGAGAGGAGAACTCGACGCGCCCCGTCGTTTGGAAGGCCTCCACATTGAAAGGAAAAACATTCTCTGCGGGGAAACGGTCCGAATCGATGGTTACCGCTTTGAGATACATGATCCTCCGGCGTCGCGGCGGCGGTTCTCGGTCTACCTGATCCTGAAGATGCCGGTGTCCAAGAGCGACGCGAACATATCTTCGGCCTTGGCGAAGCCGCGATGCTCTTTGCTGTATTCGTCTTCGGTCTTGAATCCCAGTTCCACAAACTTGTTGATATTGATGAAGAAGGCGTACTGGACCGTAGGAGCTGTCTCGCCGGCCGAATCGCGGTTCTTGTCGATGTGGAGATTGACAATGTCGATGTGGGGGAGGTCCGGCGCGTTATCTTCGGAGTCTTTCAGGCTGAGCCTCTCCTGGAGGTTCTTGGTGGCCACCCAATCCTTCGAGAGGATCAGGGCCACATCAAGGTCATATTCCAAGTCGCCGCCGCCGACGCAGTTGTGCATGGTGGGCCGCGCGAAGATCGTCGTCGAGAATTCGTCGTAGGACGGCGGCTTTTCGTCGAGCTTGCAGCCCTCCTTATCCATGGAGGAGATCGCCAGGACCGGCGCCTGCAATTCGAGGCTCAAGTCGGCCAGCTGCGCCGAGGCCTCGTTCACTTGGCTGCGTATGTCGTCGTATTGGCGTTGGAGAGGAATCTTCTGCAGGTAGTCGAAGAAGATGGCGATGTCGTCGGTGCGAAACTCGTGCATGATATTGTACGCCTGGGCCTTGATGCGCTCGAGCGTATCCTGTCGTCCCGCTTCGATAATGAAGAGGTTGTTGTTGTACGCGGCGGAGCGGTCGATGACCTTCTGGACCAGCGCATGACGTTGTCGCTCCAGCGGCGAGACTTCGGTGAGGAGTTTGACGGGATTGATATAGCATTCGCGACCCAACAGCCTCGCGGCCAGAGTGCGGCGTGTCTGTTCCCAGGTATAGAAAAGCACCGGGAAGTTGTTGCGTTCGGCGAGCTTGGCCGCGATATCCAAGGCGAAGGTGGTTTTGCCCCGACGCGGCGGTCCGGCCAGACCATAGTAGAAGCCCTTTCGAATGCCCGACAGGATATGCTCGAGGCGCTCGAAGGGTTTGATGGAGAACCCGAGGAGTTTGTCCTCCTCGGACCGTTCCGCGTTCGTCAGGTCGCGGATCTCGTCGATAGTGGCCCTCACCGGATTGATCCGTTTCCGAACGTTCTCTTTCTGCATGTCGATGAGGCCCTGAATAACGTTGCCCGTGAAATCGGTGAATTCCTGATCGCGGTATTCGCCGTTTCCTTCCGCGTAATCGAGCATTACCTTGGCCAGGTTGAGCAACCGTTCCCTCAGACTCTGTTCCTTGAGGATTTCGACGTAGGCCATCAGCTGGTCCGCGTCGCTGACCGCCTGTTCCTGCAGATTCCCGAGCGCCTGCTCGATCTCGGGCCCCGACCGGCCCGCCCGTTTGAGTTGCTCCCCCAAGGTGATCCAATCGATGACCTGGTCCGGAACCTCGTTCATCTCGTTCACGGTCTTGAAGATCACCCGGTAGTACGGGTCACGGAACACATCCGGGCCGAACCCGTCCCCCACGACGCGGGACAGCATGTAGCGGTCGCCGATGAGGGTGGCCAGCACTTTGCGTTCGATTTCTTTGGACATGGTTGTTCACCGTTCAGGCGCAGAATGGTCGGCCGGGCGTCGAGGCCGTGTCAAGGACTCTGAGTTCGATCGCTCTCAAAGGCCCATAGTCGGGATCGATTTCGGACGCGCTTCGACCCGCGTTAACCGCTCGATTTCTTACGGTACCCGGTGTCGCGCGCGCCTGTCAAGGAACGCGCGCCGGAGACGCCCTTCACCGTCTCCACTGAAGAGGAACCAATCACTCCGAGCCGGTCGAGCCGTCTCCGACGGTGAAGCGCCACTTGCAGAATCGCTCGGGAGGATGCGGGTCCGGCGGCGCGTGAACACACTCCACTTCGACGGCCGGGTCCAGCTCTTTGGTAAACGCAACGAATTCCAGGCGATGCATCTCGCCGCACGCGTATTCCCCGAGCCCGCGGTTGAGGCGAGCCCGCTGGGTGGGGCATTCCGGCACGGTAATGATGACTTCGTCGGGCCGTTCCTCGATATGGTATCCGACCATGATGGCCCAGGGAAAGTAGCGGATGGCCTTGGCAAAGCCTTTGAGGCCGCGCTCCTCAATATTGAATCTTTTCACAATTTGCCGAGCCCCCAACTGACCGCACTTGTCCCATACCCGCTCATTGAAGTGATCAGCAGTCGGCGCCCCGTACTCCTCCTCCAGGTAGATGTACCAGAACGAGTCCACCACTCGGTAATGCCACATTATGAAGTCGAGGTATCGTCTGAGTTCATCCTTGTCCATCGCGTCGAAATCAATCATGCCTCCGCCTTTCACCGTCCCATCCGTTCCGAGCCTCGAGCGTGCTTCGGCTCTCCCAACTTCCGGTTGTTCAACGCGGAAACAGGGGAGCGATCGCTCACGACTTTCTTCAGCGTTGCGCTCGTGTTATCGACGATACACGCGTGGATTATACCCCGTTTCGGGGCGCCCTGTCGACCGCTGAAGTCCGTTTCACGGTTTCACGGCGATCACCTGAGCCCGCGCAATCGGCGCCGGATCGGTCGGTCGGCTTGAGTCGCGCCCGTTCTTCTGCTATAAGGCGCCGTTAAACGAAAAGCCCGGTCTGAAAGGATTATATGTTTATGACGCGCACAGTTCTTTGCGCCGCGGCGCTTGCCGTGTGCATGACCGCGCTCGCCGCCGCCCAGCAAATCTATCGACTTCCCGATGTCGGTTCCATGAAGAACCTCACCACGCGCCGTTCGGACCGTGCGCCGGACATACCCGGCAAAGAGACCCTTATGGAATACTACATGGGTTCGGACGGTCGGGTCTTCACCGTCTACTCGTTCAACGGCAGGAAAGTGGCCTTCAGCGCCCACAAGAACGGCGACTTGCAGAAGACGTACCGCCTGTTCCTGGACGTCAACGGCGACGGACTCTTTCAGGAAGTCAACCGAGGTCTGAATTGGCAGATTCCGCGGTGGGCCCGATGACGGCCTCGAAACCGAACAGGGGCGAAGGGTGAACTCCCGTGCATGAGATGGGAATCGTGCAAAGCATGATGGAGATCATCGAGCAGCAGGCCGAGGCTCATAATGTCTCCAAAGTGCGGAAGATCTCCCTCGAATTCGGACGCCTGACCGGCGTCATGCCCGAGGCGATCACCTTTGCTTTCGATGTGCTTGCCGAGGGCACGGTCGCGGCAGGGGCGGAGATCGAGATTACCATCATTCCCGTCAAGGTCTTTTGTTTGGACTGCTCCAAGGAGTTCACGCTCGATGATTATTCGCCGTTTTGCCCCGAGTGTGAGTCTGCGGCGCTTCACATCATCCAGGGTCGTGACGAAATGAAGATAGCGTCAATGGAAGTGGAAGACGAGACGCCCTAATCCGATCGACCTTGGGAGGACTCCATGAAGCTCAAAGGAAAGAAGGCCGCGTTGCTGGTAGAGGACCACTATAACGAATTCGAGGTGTGGATTCCGTACTACCGGCTGATGGAAGAGGGTGTCGACGTGGTGATTGTCGGCTCCGGAACTTCGTCCGTTTATCACGGCAAGTACGGCGTCCCCGTTTCCGTTCACAAGAACGCCGCGGACGTGAGCATTGACGATTTCGACGCGGTGATCGTCCCGGGCGGATACGCGCCGGACAAAATGCGGGTGCACAAGGAGATGGTTGCGCTGGTGAAAGACGCCGACCGGAAAGGCAAAGTGCTTGCGTCCATTTGCCACGGCGGATGGATGCTCGTGAGCGCGGACGTGCTCAAGCACAAAAAGGCCACGTCGTACATCGCGATCAAGGACGACATGGTCAACGCCGGCGCTGCCTGGGAAGACGCGGAAGTGATCCGGGACGGTAATCTTATCACGTCGCGCAAACCCGACGATCTTCCCGCGTTTTGTCGGACGATCATCGAGGCCATGTCCGGAGCGTAGATCGCAAGGACGCCCCACGGGCCGTGTCCGCCGGTCTGGGGCACGCGCGGGACGGGCGGTGAAATGAGCGCTGAATCGATACGCGGCGTGGCGATACTCCCGGACGGACCGGCCGGCGCGGTCATCCGTTACGACCCTGATCGCCGTGTCGTCACCGAAGTGGACGCGACCGCCGTGGACGCGCCGGAGGACCTCCTCATCTTTCCCGGATTCGTGGACATGCACGTCCATGCGCGGGAGTATCCTCGGCCTGAGGTGTCGGATGAAGCGTCCCTGAAATCGTGGGAAGCCGCGTGCCGAAAAGAGGTGTTCGCCACCGCGGCGCAAGCTGCCGTAAACGGGGGAGTGACCGCGTTCGGCGCGATGCCCAACGATCCGATTCCGCCCAGCGATCAATCAAGTTACGAACGCAAACTGGCCCTCACGAAAAGCGCGGAATGCGACGTGATCCTGTACGCGGCGATCACCCCGACTTCCGACCCGTGGGCCGATCTGCCGTACAAGCTCTATCTCGATTCTGTTCCGTCGTCGGTCAATCTGACCGCGTGGAAGGACGTCGAAGCCGTCCTCGATCGGTACCGCGGCAGGCGGGTCTTCTTCCACGCGGAAGATCCGGAGACGTTGGAACGCTTTCAGGGGCCCGGTCCTCGTTGGGTGACGAGACCGCCGGAAGCGGAGATTCGGGCGGTAGACAAAATCCTTGAACTTACCGCCAAGTTCGGACTAGATAGCCACATCTGCCACATTTCAACGGAAGCGGCTGTTCGGCTCCTCGAGGATTACAACGGTCATTCGTACGATTGGGTGACGTCCGAAGTAACGCCTCATCATCTTTACTTTTCCGTCGAGAAAGAGCGGGTGTTGGCCGAAGGAAAGGAATTCACCGGGGAAACGCGGCTCCTCGAATCGAACCCGCCGCTCCGCTCGGAAGGTGACCGGCGCTTCCTGGTCGACGCGTTGAAGGACGGCCTGATCGACGCGCTCGCCACGGATCATGCGCCCCATACGCTTGAGGACAAGCGCAACCGCGCGCCGGGCATGCCGCATTTGGACACCGTCGGCGCCTTTGCGGGCTTGTTGATGCGCGATCACGGCTATTCGCCGGTTCGCGTAGCCGAGGTCCTCAGCAGACGGCCGGCGGAGATTCTCAGGCTTGCGCCGGCCGTGCAAGGCATCGTCCCGGGAGCGGTCGCATCGTTCACACTTCTCGATCGATCGGCCTCCACGAGAATCGAAGGCGCCGAGATTGTCGGACGCGGTCCCCTGAAAACGCGGTGCGGGTGGTCCCCGTTTTCCGGAGTCGATCTCCCTGCAGCCGTCGCCGGGACGGTTGTCCGGGGAAGGGCATACCGCAGCTGAACGTTTCAATCGGGTGCGTCCTCGGACGCTCTCGCCGGCTTCCACACTGAGGAGCGCAGGTGGTGTGAGATGAACTTCGAAGGTCGCGACATCATCTCGATGAACGATCTCACGCGCGAAGAGATCGAATATATCCTCTCCAGGGTGGACAAGGTTAAGGATCACCCGGATAAGAAGACGCTCTGCCGCAACAAGGTGTGCGCGATCATGTTCTTTGAACCGTCGACGAGAACGCGCACCTCCTTCGAAGTGGCTATGCGCAATCTCGGCGGTAGGACCGGCGGATTCTACGATTCCAATATCACGTCCACGGTCAAGGAGGAGTCATTGTGGGACACCGTCAAGATGCACGACGGGTACGGATTCGACGTGATCGTGATTCGCCATCCGCTCAAAGGGGCCGCTCGATTGGCCGCGGAAGCCGCGCGTATTCCGGTCATCAACGCGGGCGACGGCCCCAACCAACACCCCACCCAGACGCTCCTCGATCTCTATTCCATCAGTGAGACCCAAGGCGGTATCGACGGTCTCACCATTGCGATGGTGGGCGACCTCGCGAACGGCCGAACCGTGCACTCGCTCACCGAGGCACTGCTCAAGTTCGACAACTGCCGCATGATCTTCGTATCCCCAAGCGATCTCGTCATGCCCAGATCGCTTATTCGGAAATGCAAGGCCGCGGCCGGACACGGCATCGTCTTCGAGGAAGGGACCAGAATCGAGGATTACATCGACGAGGTGGACGTCCTCTACATGACGCGCATCCAGGGCGAACGGTTCGAGGAACGCACCGCGCTGGTCGAGAAGTTCATCAGCATTTATCGGCTGGAATCGGGCATGCTCACCACCGCGAAGCCGACCATGAAGGTGATGCATCCCTTGCCGCGCGTCAAGGAGATCGCCCCGGACGTGGATCAGACTCCCCATGCGTACTACTTCGAGCAGGCCGGCAACGGACTCTTCGTCCGCGAAGCGCTTCTCGCGCTCATTTTGGGAGCCGTCAAATGAACAAGGAAAGCGTAACGATCGCCAAGATCGAACGGGGGATCGTGATCGATCACATCAGCGCGGGTATGGCCTTCACGATATCACAAGTTCTCGGCTTGAACGCCCTCGCACGAAAGACCGGGGATATCATCGCCATCGGAGTGAACTTCCAATCTACCAGGATGACGACCAAGGACATCATCAAGGTCGAGAACTTCCGCCTCACCCGGGAGATGGTCAACGTGGTCGCGCTTATTTCGCCCTCCGCTACCGTCTCCCGCATCGAGAAGGGGGAAGTTGTCGACAAGCACGAAGTGGAAGTCCCCGAGCAAGTCGGGGACGTGGTCGTATGCCCGGACCGATTCTGCATCACCAACCACGAAGAGGTCCCCGGGAAATACCTGGTAGTCAGGAAAGATCCGATCACCCTGATGTGCCACTACTGCGAGACCGAGTTCTACGGTCCCCTCATCAGATATAAAGAGAAGCGCTCGTGGGGGTAGGCTTCTCTCTTCATCGTCCCGTCAACTCCGTATAAGAACGAACTCCAGCGTCGTGAACCGAGAGTCCCGTATTGCCGTTGAGCCGGCCATGTGTGTTGTATTCGCTTCGCCGGCAATCACACATAGAGGCTCGCACGGTCCGCCTCACGGTTTCTGCTTATGTGCGGATAACGCGACGGGGGAGGCCGACTTTGTCCGGTGTCGCCGGATCTCCGCTCCCGCTTCTCTCCCTCTACGGGCTGTGCTAGATTACCCGCCATGTCGGAAGCGGAAACGGTCAAACTCCTGCGAGGTCGCGTGACGCGGGTCTCATCCGAGCCTCGGCCGGCGCGGCGCGGAGATTATCTTTTTCGAGGGCTGGAGTTGTCCACGGAGGACGACGACGGCCGCGTCTTCCTGATCGCTCCGGAGACCCTGATCGCTTTCAAGCGAGTCGATCTCTACCGATTTCCGCTCCTCTGTTGGGAGGGATCTGAGATCGCCGCGCATAATTTGCATGTGAACAACCGGCTCGAGGACGGATCGGTTATCTACATGGTTACACCGGAGAGCTTCCTTGTGCTCGAGCCGTACCGTCCGGTGAGCGTCACGGATGCGGTGGAAGCCGCGGCGTGCGTCAGGTCGGTGGACACGCGCTACCGATCGCCGCTTGACGAGCCTTTCTGGACGGGCAAGGGGAAGATGTTTCATACGCTCTTCGACGCGGCCCTCACAGAGACCGACACGGCCGACGACGACATGTTCGAGCGCGCGTATCGACGCGCGCGGCCTGCGTTCCTCGAGGTCCTGCCCGGGTCCGCGGTCACGTACGTGGATGACGAATCCCTCATCGAGGAGGCGTGGACGCACTTCTCGAACATGACGGCGTGGCTTCGTCGAAATCGAAGCCGACTGGGATCGCCGGAGACCGAAGTCGATCGCATTTCAACGCTGTGGGGACTGAAGGGACGCGCGGACGCGTTCTGTTCGTCACCTGAGGGGGCCGGCATCCTCGAACTCAAGACGGGCCGCGTGCCCGTCGAGGATCATCGGCTGCAGCTTTCCGCGTACAGTATGCTCTTCGAGGATTATTCCTCGGGGGCCCTCGACTGCGTTCTCTTCTATTCCGGCGTCGGCCGCGAGCAGCGCGTCGACAATCATCGGAAAGCGCTCGTCATAGACGGTCGGAATCGGGTCATTGCGTTGCGGCGGGGGTATCTCGACGATCCGGAGACGGCCGGCGCGGACGCTCGATCAAGAGCGTGCTCCAGGAAAGGCCGCTGTTTCTCGAAGCCTGCGTGCGCGCGGATCTTCGGCGACGATTCCTCGGGCGTGCCGGCGCTTCTTCAGGGCCCGGAAAAGGACTACTACGACAGCTGGTTTCGGCTGCTCTCCATCGAGGCGTGGGACGCGGAAGGCGATTTTGCGCGGACACTCAATCCCGTTACGCTTTCGGAGCGGCTCGAGGATGGAACGACGCTGCCCGTGAGCATCCTCGCGCATGAGACTGCTCACGATCCGCTACCTGTTCCCGAGGACTCATGCGCCGGCGTCGCATGCGCGGTCGACGCGGTCGCGGACAACAATCGGCCGCAAACGGTCAATGGTCGGTTTGACCTTCGACTACGTACGGCCTCGGAGCATTATGCCGCGGATCTCACCCCCGGCGACGAGGCGCTCATCCATCGGGGCGATCCCTGCGCGGCGGACGCGTACCGAGGTCGGATCATGTCGGTTGAAGGAGATATCGTCTCGGTGCGAGTGAACGGAGGGCGCCGAACCGAATCGGACGCTACCGAAGGGCGCCTGGACCGCGTGCCGTTTTCTCGCGGCTGGGACATCGCGCGGCAAGCGCTCTTTCGATTCCTTGCCGAGGGGGACAAAGGCGTGATCCGAGCGGTTGTGCGCAACGAATGGTCCGGGAACACCGCAGAACCGGCGGAAGAGATACCGGACCTCTGTTTTTCGGAAGGGCTCACCGCGGAGCTGAACGAAGATCAGGAGGCCGCGGTGACGGCCGCGCTTGCCGGCGATCCGTTTCATCTGGTCCACGGTCCGCCCGGAACGGGCAAGACGCGCGTACTGGCGCGGCTTATCCGCGCGTGCCTCGACCGGGGTGAACGTATTCTCCTGGCATGTCCGACGAACACCGCGTTGGATCGAATTCTTGTTGCGCTCATTGATCTGGGGGTTCGAGACTTCCTGCGAGTGGGGAGCCGTTCCGTCGCGTCGGCCGAGTTCCTCGCAGCGCTCGATCGGCTCGGCAATCCGCCGCTTCTGCTGCGGGATCTCGCTGCTCGGGATCTCAGCGTGCGGGACTTCCGCAACCGAGTGAACGACACGCGGCTCATCGCGGCGACCGCATATCAATGCTCGGCGCATGCGATCTTCATTAAACAACGATTCGACCGCGTTGTGGTCGACGAGGCCGGCCAGTTGGACGAACCAATGACGCTCGCGCCGCTCGCGCTTGCGCGGAAATTCGTCCTGGGCGGCGATCATCTCCAGTTGCCGCCCATAACTCGAAGCCGCGACGGTGATTCCACGGCTGCGCCCGGGCTGAGTCGTTCGCTGTTCGAGCGCCTCTTCAAGGAAGCGCCGAGGGATCGGGTTTCCGGCTTGCGCGTTCAATATCGGATGAATCGGGCGATCCAGGATATACCGTCGCGTCTCTTCTACGAGGGGCGGCTTATACCATCCCCGGAAGTGGAGCGACGGACCTTGAACGGCTGCCGGACCGGAGGATCGGACCCGGTCATCAACGGTCTCCTGGACCCCGCTCGACCGGTTGTCTTCGCTGACGTTGCCGGCGACGCGGCCGGCAGGGCGCGACCCGAAGAGGCGGAAATCGCGTTCAGGCTTGTGGACCAGCTGATCAGGCGGGGAATTCCCGCGCACGAGATTGGTGTGATCACGCCGTACCGGGCGCAGCAATCGTTGATACGAAAGCGGCTCGCGGAAGCCGGCGGCGATCGAATTGCGACGTCGGTGGATACGGTGGATCGATTCCAGGGCGGCGAACGGGAGGTCATCATCCTGTCGCTGGCCCGATCGGACGGGGTGACGTCGTTTCTTGCGGATCGCAACCGATTGAACGTTTCCTTGAGTCGAGCGCGGTCGAAGCTTATTCTTCTGGGATCCGCGGCTACGCTGGAAGAGCATCCCCTGTTCGCGTCCGTCCTCGAGGGGCTCGAACGGATCGTCGTCGGCTCGTAAACGGTCGGCTTCACTTCGCACAGGCACAGGGAAAGAGGCGGCAATGGTCGAAAACAAAACGTTGTATCTGGTGGACGGCAGTTCGTACATCTACCGGGCGTACCACACCACCGGCGGACTGACCAATTCCCAGGGCTTCCCGACCGGCGCGATCTTCGGATTCGCCAATATGCTCGAGAAGACCGTCAGGGACAAGCACCCGTCGCACCTTGCCGTGATCTTCGACGCCCGCGGCCCAACGTTTCGGCATGAGCGGTACGCGGCGTATAAGGCCAACCGTCCGCCCATGCCTGAAGATCTGGCGGCTCAGATCCCCAAGATTCACGAGATGGTGGCCGCGTACAATATCCCTGCGCTCTCCGAGCCCGGATTCGAGGCGGATGACATCATCGCGACCCTTGTGAGGCGGGCTGTGGCTGACGATTGGAACGTGGTGATCGTGTCGGGCGACAAGGACCTCATGCAATTGGTCGGCGATCGGGTGATCATGTGGGATCCCCAACGTGATGTGGAGTACGATCCCGTTGCGGTCGAAGCCAAGTTCGGCGTTCCTCCAAGCCGGCTTCTCGATCTTCTCGCCCTTGTGGGGGACACATCGGACAACGTGCCCGGAATCCCCGGCGTGGGACCGAAGACCGCCGCGAAGCTGTTGGCGGAGTATCCTTCGCTGGAAGATTTGTACGAGCGTCTCGATTCGCTGTCTCAGAAGAAACTCAAGGACAAGCTGGCGGCTCATCGAGATCAAGCCTTCCTCAGTCGTGACCTGGTCCGGCTCCAAGAGGAGGTTGCTCGGGCGCCCGACCCCGAGGATCTCGCCGTGCAGGAACCGAATGAGGAGGCGCTCCGCTCGCTCTTCAAGGAATGGGAATTCGTTCGACTCCTGGACAGGCTGCCGGGCGAAAAGACGCTTGACAGTTCGAACTACCGAATCGTCACCGCTCAGGAAGAACTCGAGTCCCTGATTGCGCGGCTGGGGGAAGCCGGACGCTTCGCCGTCGATCTCGAGACAACCTCCCAGGAGCCGGTGCGCGCGGACCTGGTGGGCGTATCCGTCTGCGCGAGGGACGGGGACGCGACGTACATTCCGGTGGGTCACACGTCGGGCGACCAACTGCCCAAGGAGGATGTTCTGGCGGGGCTCAAGCCGCTCCTGGAGGACGAAGCCGTCGAAAAGGTCGGCCAGAATATCAAATACGACATGATCGTGCTCAAGAAGGAAGGTGTCGACATCAACGGCGTCACGTGCGACACGATGCTCGCGTCCTACCTGCTGGACCCGTCTCGGCGCAGTCACTCGCTCGATGCGCTGGCGCAGACCTTTCTCAGCCACACGATGATCCCAATCAAGGAACTCATCGGTATTGGGAAGAGTCAGATCCTGTTTTCCCACGTGGACATCCCCCAAGCCGCGAAATACGCGGCGGAAGACGCGGACGCGACGCTGCGACTTGCGAACATCCTCTGCCCCCGTGTCGACGCGGAAGGGTTGGGCGGGCTTCTGCGCGGGCTCGAACTCCCGCTCGTCCCGGTACTTCGGGATATGGAGCTTGCCGGGGTAAAGGTGGACACCGCGTATCTCCGTGAGCTGAGCGCTGAATTCGGCCGATTGATCGACGACACCGAGGCGGAAATCTACGACATGGCCGGCGAACGATTCAACGTGAATTCTCCGAAGCAGTTGGCGGTTATCCTCTTCGAGAAGCTCGGCCTCAAGCCGGTGAAGAAGACCAAGAGCGGGCCGTCCACATCACTCGACGTGCTGGAGAAGCTCGCGCTCGAGCATGCCTTGCCCCACCTGATTCTTCAATATCGTTCCTTTTTCAAACTCAAATCCACCTACGTCGATGCGCTCGCCGAGCTCGTCAATCCCAACACCGGCCGCATCCACACCTCGTACAATCAGGCCGTCGCAGCCACGGGAAGGTTGTCGTCGTCGGATCCCAATCTTCAGAATATTCCAATTCGAACCGTGGAAGGCAGAAAGATCAGAAAGGCGTTCATCCCCGAGGAGGGATGCGCCTTCGCCGCCGCGGACTATTCACAGATCGAACTGCGGCTCATGGCGCACTTCTCCGGCGATGAGCGACTACGTGAGGCCTTCACAGCGGAAGAAGACATCCACGCGATAACCGCGGCGAGCGTTTTCAACTGCTCCCCGGCGCTCGTCACACCCGAAATGCGGCGACAGGCCAAAGCGATCAACTTCGGGATCATCTACGGCATGGGACCGTTCAACCTGGCGGGGCAACTCGGAGTGGGCCTCGGCATGGCCCGTAAGTATCTCGCTGAGTATTATGAGACCTACCCGGGCGTGAAACGCTTCATGGACGAACTTCCCGTGCGGGCGGCCAAGGACGGCTTCGTGACCACGATCCTCGGGCGCAAGCGCTTCCTCCCGGACCTGAACAGCACCAACAAGATCGCTCAGCAGGCCGCGCGCCGAATGGCGGTCAACACGGTCATGCAGGGCAGCGCCGCCGACTTGATGAAGCTCGCCATGATTCGGGTCCACACCGCAATCCGAGAGAGCAAACTTCCGGTGCGACTCATCCTCCAGGTGCACGATGAATTGATCCTCGAGGTCCGAGAAGACGCTGCCCCCGACGCGATCGCGATGCTCAGAAACGCCATGGAGGACGCGTACGAACTCACCGTGCCGCTCGTGGTCGAATCCTCGACCGGCGCAAACTGGGACGAGGTTCATTAAATGGACGACCGGATCTACGGATGGATACTCACCATCGGCAATGAAATCGTCAACGGCGTCATCTCCGATACGAACCGCGAGACGGTCAGCAGAGAACTCCAAGGGGCCGGCATAACCGTTAAAGGCATGTCCTCCGTAGGAGACGACGTCGCCGAAATCGCGGACGCGCTCCGAAGCGCGATGGAAAAGGCCTCGCTGGTGGTGGTCTCCGGCGGGCTGGGTCCGACCGAGGACGACAAGACCGCAGCCGGCGCCGCTCGATTCCTTGGAGTGGGCCTCGAGGAAGACGCTGAGCAGGTCGAGCGCATCGCGGAACGATTCCGGCAATGGGGCCGGACCATGTCGCACAGCAACCGGAAACAGGCGATGTTTCCGGTTGGCGCGACGCCGATTCCCAATGACTACGGCACCGCGCCCGGCTTCATGATCGAAAAGGCCGGCAGCATCGCGCTCTTCTTCCCCGGCATTCCGAGAGAACTGGTACGGATGCTCCGCGAGCGCGGCATGCCCATCATCGTGGATCGATTCGGCGTCTCCAAGCAGATCTTCGGCACACGTACCCTTCACGTGTACGGCCTGTCCGAATCGAAACTCGGCGAAATCCTCGACGATGTCGCGCAAGACGAAGACGGCTTCCATCTCGCTTTCCTCCCGCGCTTCCCCATAATCAGACTCAGAATGGACGCGGCAGGCCCCAATCCGGAAGCGGTCGCGGAGAAGCTCGACGAGAAACACCGCATCATCGCGGAGCGCATCCCCGAGAACATCATCTCCGACTCGGGCCAAGCCATCGAAGAGGTCGTCCTCGAACTTCTCGAGCGTCGAGGCTGGACCCTCGGCCTGGCGGAATCGATCACCGGCGGCATGATCGGCCAAATGATCACCGGCGTGCCGGGAAGTTCCAAGACCTTCATGGGATCAGTGGTAAGCTACTCCAATGACATGAAAATCCGACTGCTCGGGGTCTCCGAAGAGACCCTGGCCGGCCACGGCGCTGTCTCACACCGCTGCGCCGCGGAAATGGCGCACGGGGCACGATCCGCGACAAACACCGACGTCGCCGTCTCCGTCACCGGGATCGCCGGACCCGCCGGCGGCAGTCCGGAGAAACCCGTCGGCACATTCTTCATCGGAGTCGCCACCCCCGAAAGCCTGCTGACCCGACGATTCCAACTGCCCGGCGAACGAGCGTGGGTCCGCACCCTCGCTACGATGCAAGCCCTCGACACCCTCCGACGATACCTCCTCGATTACCGCATCCACGGCAAAGCCGAAGACGAAGAATGAAGGAAGACCGGAGTTTGAAGAATAGGGAGAGGAATATGAAGATAAGCCGGGGAGGGCCCCTTTTTGAAAAAAGGCCCCCTCCCCGGAACCCCACCCCTCAAAAACTTTCAATATTGCGCTGTGTTAGCGGGTGCGCGGCTTGGGATGTTCCTACTTTTTGAAACGCCGTGCCGATTCCGGAGGATGAAGCCTCGATCGATTCGCATCCCGCCGCCAAGCGCTCCCTACGACGGCTATACCGACCTGCGCGTCGGCCGACCAACCGCCAACCACCACCGTCTTCGCAGGCGCCACGGTCAAGGTACGTCATTG
>CAYLRL010000092.1:15416-18674 GCA_964385875.1 uncultured Syntrophales bacterium | reverse complement strand
TACTTTTCCACCTTAAAAAAGGTCAATTTTTGTCTTGACACAGGGGTCCACCTCACTCAGTTGCTCTGCAAGCCGGGCAGCCGTGACGAAAAGGAATACGTTCGTGCAACGGGTGAAGCCTTGCTTGAAGGACATTTGGATTGGGTGATCGAGGAACTCACGATGTTGACGCAAGATGGGAGCCTTTCCGAAGCCGCCGCCGCCGACCTGGAGCGCAAGGTCATCGGATACTTCAGAAACAACCGTGCTCGCATGGCCTACGATCAGTATCTCGCACAGGGACTGCCCATAGCTACCGGGATCATTGAGTCCACCTGCGGCAATCTCATCAAAGACCGGATGGAGGGCGCAGGCATGGCTTGGTCAGTAGACGGAGCAGAAGCGATGGTTCGTCTCAGAGGCGTTTTCATCGACCAATTGTGGGAAGAATTCTGGGACTTCAATACCGACTCCGAAAAGAACCGTCTCTATCAAAGATACGCTGACATCATCAACAATAAGAAAGATGAAGCCGATATCCAACAAGCTGCGTGATTTCCAATACTAACCGATTCGCGCAGCACCCGGCCGTTGAAACGCTTGACTAAATAGCACCAAACCATTATTATAATCGACGTTCGGACGTGTATTGAAGCCGCTTTGCAATATAGACCCGTGTGGAAAACCGCGATCCCGCTCACTCAGTAGTAGCCGGGAAGACGGACTTCGGGCGCGCGGCAAGAGACGCCATTTTTGGTAGGAGCGGCCTATAGGAGTTCCGGGCTGATTCGGAAAGCGTGCGCTCACCGCATCAGAGGCACCCGGCTGAAGAATTGGTGATCGGATTGCTGTCGGCTGGTGAGCAAGATATGGCGCCGGAAAACGCTGTTGAGAGGACGGCAGCTTGAATAAGGACTTGAAATCGTGCTTGATCATCCTGGGTGCTCACCGTAGCGGCACATCAGCCGCCGCAAGAGTCTCAAACCTCCTGGGAGTCGACCTTGGCCGAGATCTCATGGGTCCCGTCCCAGGGAACAACCCGATGGGTTTCTGGGAACATGTGGGAGTATGCAGGATCCAGGAGGCTCTGTTGAGGGATCTCGGATATTCGTGGCACGACCTGCGGTTATTGCCCTACCGATGGTGGGAGAGCGAGTCTGCCGAACAGGCGCGCGTCGGCCTGAAAGAGCTTCTCGAGTCGGATTTCAGGGAGAGCCCCCTGTGGGGGCTCAAGGACCCTCGCATGTCCCGATTATTTCGCCTCTGGCCGCCTGTCTTGAAGGCGCTGGCGTGCACTCCCAGAATTCTCTTCATCGTTCGCAACCCGCTCGAGGTCGCAGCATCGTTGGCCCAACGCGATGGGTTCTCTTTGAGGAAGTCGCTCGCGCTATGGTTTCGGCACGTGGTAGAAGCGGAGTATGACAGCCGCGGTTACGAGAGAACATTTGTCACCTTCGAGCAGCTCTTGTCGGACTGGCGGTCGGTCATGGAACGGACAGCCTCGGACCTGCATATCGAATGGCCTCAGTCTGAATCATCCGTGGGCGACCAGATCGATGAATTCATCCGGCCTAGTCTGAGGCACCATATGGCGTCGGACCTGAGGCTGAGAACCGAGTCCGGGACGCCGGACGAAGTTGTTTCCCTATGGGAAGCTCTCAGCGCAGCGTCCAATGGAAGGCGGCAAGGCCTTCGGTCGACCTTCGACCAGTGCCGCAGCCGAATCGACAGTCACCTTCGATCGTGGTGGGTGGGGGCTCTTGCGGACGATTTGGCTCAGCGAATCCGAGAAGCGAAGGTCGATCCGGGCGAATATCATCGTCTCCGGGGCAGGGTTGAAGGAGCCGAAGCCTCTCTTAGCGAACTCCAGGAACAGATTGCGTCATTAAAAGGGGAACTGAACCGTGTTAACGCAGAGAATACCGGCCTTCGCGATGAGTTATCCCTCACCAAAACAATGCTGGCGGCCACGAAGCGCCGCATGGGAGAGGTTTTGAATTCCGGATCCTGGAGGCTGACTGCCCCCATCAGAGCCCTTGAGCGGCTCGTGTCCGGCTATTCTGCGAGAACAAGTCGCCGGGATTGCGAGCCCGGGACATCACAGGCGCAAGACGAGGGGGCACGAGAATCGTCCGTCACTGCAGAAGGAGACCTGTCATGGAGAGTGGACCGATGATCGGCGAACGCGGAACTCCTCGCGTCTCGGTCGTGATGGCCTCCTATAACCATGAGGCGTACGTCGCTCAAGCGATCGAGTCCGTGCTTGACTCCACCGTTCGGGATTTGGAACTCATCGTAGTCGATGACGGGTCCGAAGATGGCACTGTAGACGTTATAAACAGGATTAACGATCCAAGACTTCTGCTGGTGTGTCAAGAGAATGCAGGGGCCCACCGGGCTATGAACACAGGAGTTGACCTTGCGCGGGCCCAGTGGATCGCATTTCTTAACAGCGATGACGTCTTTCACCCGAATAAGCTGGACGCCCATCTTGCATTGCATAAGGAGAAGAGTTGGCTCGAAGCCAGTGTGACGCGAATCCACTATATTGATGAGAGCGGCTCTGATCTGGACGTCAACCGTGCGGAATGGAGATGGTATCGTAACGCCCTGGAAACTTTTTCGAGGCAACCGTCACTTTATCACTCCCTCCTCTTAATCAATCATCTCGTGACCACTTCGGCGCTCTTCGTGAACAAGGAGGTCTTCAAAGAGCTCGGCGGATTCGCCGGTCTTCGGTACACTCACGACTGGCTCATGTTTCTCTCCCTGGCGGCGAGAAATCGCTTTGCGATAATTGACGAAAACTTGCTCAGGTATCGAGTTCACGATAGGAATACCATCAAGGAGGACATGGCACGGGTCGACGCGGAAGTCAACTTCCTCGTCGCTTGGAGCTTCCACCGCCAATACCGAAGTGGCCGCGCTCGCCTTTCACCTCAAATGGCGCTGAAGCGAATTCAGGAGAATTCTCGGCTCTCTCCGCGTCTCTTCTTGCTCTTCGAGTACTTGGCGGCAAGTCAGCAAGTGGACATTGAGAGCGTCATGCTGAGCTTCCTTCGGAACGATCATCCCATGATGGCGCTTGCGAAGTCCATACTGGAGGAGGACCGAGAGCACGGCGGGAAACTCGCTTTCCTCGAAACGCGTTTGAATGAAGCGAAGAAGGCATTTGAAGAGAGGGATCGTCTGCACGCGGACCGGGAGAAGAAGCTTTTAGGGCAAGTCAGCGAGTTGGAAAGTGTATTGAGCGAGTCGAGAAACGCGCTTGAAGAGAGG
>CAYLRL010000092.1:0-15316 GCA_964385875.1 uncultured Syntrophales bacterium | reverse complement strand
GCGCTTGAAGAGAGGGATCGTCTGCACGCGGACCGGGAGAAGAAGCTTTTAGGGCGAGTCAGCGAGTTGGAAAGTGTATTGAGCGAGTCGAGAAACGCGCTTGAAGAGAGGGATCGTCTGCACGCGGACCGGGAGAAGAAGCTTTTAGGGCAAGTCAGCGAGTTGGAAAGTGTATTGAGCGAGTCGAGAAGCGCGCTTGAAGAGAGGGATCGTCTGCACGCGGACCGGGAGAAGAAGCTTTTAGGGCGAGTCAGCGAGTTGGAAAGTGTATTGAGCGAGTCGAGAAGCACCGCCGAAGAAAACGAGCTTGCCCTCTCTGGGCAAGTGCGGGAGCTTGACGGCCGGTTGAGCGAAACGGCCCGCGATCTGAGTGAGATGGAAGCGGCGATGGTCCGAAAGGATAATTTGATCGAGGAGGCGCGAAGAGACGCAGCGGAACGGAAGAGGTCGGTCGATGAGTTGCAGGGCCGTTTGCACCAGGCCCGGAACGATCTGAACGACTTGCGGAGCCGGTCTGAACACCTGAATCGCGAGGTATTGGACATGAGAGAGCTCGTGAGTCTGAAAGATGCGCACATCCAGAATATAATGAACTCCAGATCTTGGAAGATCACGAGACCGCTGAGATGGGTAGTGGACCATCTTTCCGCCAAATCGGGGACAGAATCGGGCAGCGAGCAGACGGAACCGGCGGAGGAGAGTGTAGGGTTCACGACTGACGAGGAATTTCCCTTAGCGGTCATCGCCAGGTACTACGGAGCCGCTTCGGAGACGTTTATCCGTCGGCACATGTTCGATCTCCTCCCCAAGAAGACGGTTATCATCGCCCACGAGGAGTGCTCCCCGTTTGGGTGGCCCGACCGAAGCGAGGGTCCCGTACTGATTCTCGAAAACTTGCCGGCCGAGGTTGATCGAGGCAAGGCGGTCTCAGAATTTCTTCAAGGTCATCATGTCAAGGTCGTCCTGGGGGAATTCCTCGACATTGGGTGGCAGTGGACGGATACAGTTCTTGATCTGGGAATCGACTTCTTCGGACACGCTCACGGCATCGACGTGTCCCGATACATCCGCGATCCTGAATGGCAGGCCCGCTATCTAGACTACAACAAGACGTCGGGCATTATCACGATGAGCCGTGTGAGTAAGAAGCGGCTCACTGGTATCGGCCTACGAGAGGAGAAGATCTTCGTCGTTCCCTACGGGGTCGACGTGCCGGAACTGCGGGAATTCTCCCCGAATGGAGATGAAGTGGCTTGTCTCGCGGTTGGCCGATTCATCCCAAAGAAGGCGCCCCTAAAGACGCTGGAAGCGTTCAGAATGGCCTCCGAGAAGAATCCGAAGATGAAGTTGACCTTCGTCGGAGACGGCCCTTTGCGCGAAGCTGCACAATCATTTGTTAAAGAAAAGGGACTGTCCGAAAAAGTGCGTTTCACCGGCGTAATCCGACACGCTGATGTCCGCAGATTAATGAATGAATCTGACATTTTCCTGCAACACAGCGTGACCGACCCCCAAAACGGGGACGAAGAGGGACTGCCGGTTGCAATCCTCGAAGCGATGGCGAGCGCCCTTCCGGTTGTGGCCACACGACACGCCGGTATCGGTGAAGCGGTAGTCGACGGTACCACGGGCTTGCTTGTGGAAGAAGGGGATGTCACCGCTATGGCGGAGTGTCTGGTGGAGTTGAGTGCGACGCCGGAAAAACGTTTGAGTATGGGGCGGGAAGGATGGAATCGCGCCTCTGCGGGATTCTCGTGGGATAACGAAAAGAGAGAGCTACTGAAAATACTTGGCCTTTCCGGTGTGAGGCAGGAGCCTCAACAGTGAAATGAGATTCGATCACTTGATCGGTGCGCTTGAACTAACCGGACCTGGATTATGGTGAAAAACTTGAATATAGCTGTCATCAGCAAATCAAACGCCCAAAGTGGGGGCGCCGGCCACATGGCCGAACAACTGGCCATACGACTCAATGGCGTCCCTAATGTGCAATGTCACCACTGGCTTGGTTATCCGGGAACCCGATACCTGCCCCATATGAGAATGCTGTTTGGTGGATCTCGATTCCAGATGTTCCATTGGATGTGCCGAAAGTTCTCATTCAAGGTCGGGTTGCCCGATTTTCTGACGCCCGAACTCTACATGTTTTGGAAGAAAGATGGGCTTCAGTATGACCTCTATCATTTCCATGACATAACGAGAACGTTTTCTCCGATCGCCCTTAGATGGCTTGCGCGAAGAAAACCGGTTGTATGGTCAATGCGGGACTGTTCGCCTTACACGGGAGGGTGCTTGTTCCCTCTGGACTGCACGAATTTCCATACTCGATGCGCCAACTGCCCTCGGCTCAATGAATACGCCCTGCAGGTAAGTATCGATCGAACCGGATTCATGCAGGACTACAAACGGAAGACCGCAGAGCAAGGCCTTTTCGTTCCTCTGGTCGCATCGGAATGGGCTGCTGGCGAGGCGATGAAGTCAGGGATGTTTGACACGAGGCCACGAATCATTCGGAACTTCGTGGATTGCGACCTCTTTCAACCTCACGACAAGCAGATGGTTCGCAGGCTGTTAGGGTTGCCTGAAAACGATTTCATCGTTTTCCTTTCCTCTCCAAACTTGGGGGAGGAAAGGAAAGGGGCGAAGTTCGCCGTCGAAGCCTTGCGGCAGGTCGATCGTCCCTTCAAAGTACTAAGCACAGGCAGGACTCCTCGGGGGACCGAGCGTCTATTTGACGGAATCGACGTTATTCACGCGGGCTACGTGAATGATTCGCGATTGATGGTGCAACATTACGCGGCGGCCGATATTTTTCTTTTCCCGGCGTTGGGTGAAACTTTCTGTAATGCCATCGCGGAATCGATGGCGTCGGGGACACCTCCGGTTACATTCAGGGCAGCGGCCATCCCGGAATTAGTTCAACACGGCGTAACCGGGTGGATGACGGAACCACGCAATACGGCAGGACTGGTTGAAGGCGTTCGTTTCTGCATGGACAACCCGGATAAGCGCAAGGAATGGGCCCGGGAGGGGAGACGAGCGATGGAGTCTTACACCCCCGAGCGATTTGTGCAACAACACATCGACCTCTATACGGAGATCCTAGACGGTCGGTATCCCGGCCTTCATCATCTCAAGCGACAGTAGTAAGATAATGCTCAAGAAGTTCCAATCGGGATCGTGTCGATCGGCGGTCGATGTCATCAAAGTCGTCAAGAGGCGGCGACATCGCAGCCGATTAGTCACCTTCGACATCTTCGATACCCTTTTGACTAGGACGATAATTCCCCCGGACCGAACCAAGATCCCGGCGGCCCGCTCTATCGCAAAGATGCTTATGTCAATGGGACGGCCTACATCGGTAAGAGCCGTGCTCGACGCGCGGGACTCAACTGAAAGAATGCTGCGGAAGAAATCGAAAGAAGCCGGATGGGACGGGGAAATACATATCCGTGGCTGGGCGCGCGCTTGGCTCGGCGCCTTCTTTGACGCCGAAACGGCTGATTCATACGTTGACAGGGTCGTTCAGACCGAATTGGACGAAGAGCTCAAGGTATGCATTCCCGTGTACGGCATGCGGAAGGCGGTTGAGTCTTGTAGAGAGTTCGGTTTGAAGGTCGGGTTTATCTCGGACATGTATCTGGGCGAACGTGAAATATGCAGGATTCTTGCCGGCTGCGGTTTCGAAGACTGCTACGACTTCTTGTATGTCTCGTCAGAGCGTAAACGAGCAAAGCATTCAGGACGTCTCTATCATCTGATGCTGAAAGAAACGAAGTGCGACCCTAATAGATGGATACATTTCGGAGACCGTGAACATTCCGATGTGATGCGGGCCCAAGAGGCAGGGGCAAAAGCCTATCACTTTATGCCCACCGAGCATGAGCTCCTGATAGACCGGGTCGAACGCCTGCAAAGGCTATCGGAAGTGCATCCACAATGGAATGGTGGAGATCTGGTATCGGCGCAGCAAGCCTTCTTCCGAAAAGGGGATCGAGAGAATCTGTCCTATGCCGTGGGCTTCTGGATCCTTGGTCCCCTCTTGACAAACTACATCCACCAAGTTATCGATCGCGTTGACGATGAAAACATTCAACTAATCCTATTTCCGGCGCGAGACGGGTTCGTGCTGCGCGAGATCTACTTGAAGTTGGCGCCCGTGGCCGCTCTCAGAGGAAAGGTTCCCAGCGAATACATTTTTCTCAATCGACAAATCGCATTCCCGGCGTCCCTCAAGCAGATCGGCACGAGAGAAATCGGAATCGCCATGCGCTCGCAATATCAATCGCTGCGACACATACTGAATCGCTTCGGCCTTGACCCCGAAGAATTGAAAGAGACGGCGAGGGATTGTGGCATCGTTGACCTCGACGCGCGGGTTTGGGGTTGGTTTGTCAATCCACATTTTTCAAAGTTTCTGAGGCATCCTGTTTTTCTGAGCAGGCTGCAGGAGCGTCGTTTGGAATCCCGGTGCCTCATCTTCGACTACCTCGGACAAGTGGGATTCTGGGAACAGGATTCTGTTGCGCTTGTGGATGTGGGCTGGTCCGGTACCACCCAGGAGTCGCTTCAAATTGCATTTGAGGAGCACGAAAGGTGGCCGAAGCTTTTTGGATTCTATATGGCCCTGCGGGACACGCGATGGTTGGTGCGCAGCGAGAGAACCAAGTTCGAAGGAATCTTCTTCGAGCGCCCGTTTCAAGAGATCGGTCGAGCGCCCGTTTTTCGTTTCTGCGAGCTGTTTGAACTGGCCACGCGTGCGCCTCATCTTACTGCGATCGGCCTCGTAAGAGACGAGGAGAGTGGGAAAGTCATTCCCGTGTTGAAAGATGAGGAGAGTGAGGCCGGCAAATTGGAGATGTGTGATGTGGCCCATATTACGTCTATGCAGGCGGGGATATTCGATTTCGCAGATGTGTATGCCGCTCAGGTACCCTTCATGGCAACCCCGGCGAAAGACCTCGCGCCCGGGATCGTCAGCAGGCTTGACCGATTCCTGCGTCTCCCTTCGAGAGACGAAGCGAGAGTCTTTTCAGACTTTCATCATATGGAGGACTTCGCCTCCGAGGCCGTAGCCTTTACGCCGGAAACGCCGTCGTTCCCCATGAGCGTGCGCGCGCTCAGGGAATGGTGGTCCCGATTGGAGAAGTCCCCGTGGTCGGAAGGCCTCGTCGGGTCGACACCTTTTCCCGGCATCGTGTACCTTTGGAACCTGCGCAGACTTCTCCGGGAGGCGGACTACTGATGTCAATGGAGTCTCGGATAGCCCAGCGAATCGCAACGGTTAAGGACTGGCTGGGGAATGTGGAGTCCCACTCTGCTGCTTCCGAGGGCGTGCATACAGTGAAGAAGCTCGTCCAAGAGATTGACGAGCTTACGGCTCTGAAACAAACCACGGTCGAACCGGGAGGGGCGCGGCGACACCCCCTCGGAGAGGCGCCGTTTCTCAACACAAAGATTCTCTATCTTCTAGCGCGAGCCGAGGCATTCTTAGAACAACCGACCGAGCGCCGGGGCTCGCCGCGCGTCCGGCGAGCCGTCTCGCCGGCGAGATTGATATTTCCTTCGGTGAGAGATTCGGCTGCACGGCGGCTCTTTGCATGGGTCCTCCATCGACGGGGACCGCAGATCGGAAGAGCCGTGGCATACGATCAACCCGGCCCTATCGAAGCGTTGTACGTGAAGGCGCCGAAACTTTTGGAACCCCTCGTCAGAAAATGGCTCCCGGGGAAAAGGAAGATGTGGAACTATAAACCGCCCAAGCGTTGATCGCGCCTAAGGAATGGACCAAAGCGCCTCGGCGGGCCCTTGGCCGAGTCAGACACGTGTTGTCGCAAGCAGACCGGGCCGCACGGTGGCTGGGGGCAGTGCTTGAACAGCGTGGTCGTAGGAATTAAGCCTGTCGACATACGCGACCGTAACGTAAGTGAAGGAGATTTGGCATTGAAATTCTCAAGCCAAGTATCGGAAAAGGGCTTTCAATGCTGCTTCTGCGGCCACCAATGCAACGACGACGAGCTTCTACCCATGGGTGTGCATGGAAGGGAGGTTGTTTGCCCGATCTGCCGATCGTTCGATAGAGAAAGGGGGCTCTACCTCTTTCTTCAGCGCCACACCAATCTCTTTTCTGGTACACGTCTGAGACTCCTCCACTTCGCTCCCGAAAAGAATCTCAGGGCCCAAATTGCGGCCTGCCCCACGATACACTATGTCACGGCCGATCTCGACGGCACAAGAGCGGATGAACGGCAGGATATCACTCAACTGGAGTATCAAGACGAAGCCTTCGATGCTGTTATCTGCGTGCACGTGCTGGAGCATGTTCCGGCCGATAACACAGCGATGCGCGAACTTCTGAGGGTGCTGAGACCGGGCGGTTGGGCTCTCATTCTGGTACCAATAAGAAAGGGTCTTGAGGCAACCCTTGAGGATCCGTCCGTAACGGATCCAGAGGAACGTGCCCGGCTCTATGGACAGGCCGACCATGTTCGATGCTATGGCAATGACTTCTATGACCGGCTCACTGAAGCAGGCTTCAACGTTTCCGTTTCTCCGTTCGACACCATCATCACAGAGACGGAGTATATACGGTATCGACTGCTCACACGAGATGACATGTGTCTAGCTCGTAAGTCTACGGCCGGCCCTCAATACCAACCGAAAACTGAGGCGGACCTGGACGCCAAGGCTGTCCTCGATGTTTCATGACTCATGTTAAGCGTCGAGAGCTAAAGCCTCTGTCTCAGCGCTCCCCGGATTGGCGAGGACGGCCCATAACGTACGCTTCTTTGACAAGCTTACCGTACTCCTCCCCCATTTGATCGTAAGTCGGAAGTCGAGCCAAAGAGAGGCGGGCGTTGTGGCCCAAGCCATCCCGGAGCTCCTTGTCGGATACGACTCTAGTTATGTTTTCCGCAAGTTTCATAACATCCCCGGGCCTGAAAAAGAGGGCGCTCGTTTCGTCCTGAACCTGCTCTTTAACTCCGAAGACGTCGGTTGTGACGATCGGGAGGCCGAAATACATCGCCTCTTGTATCACCCGAGGAAAACTCTCCAAGCGGCTCGTGAAAACCAACGCGTCTGCGGCCAGATAGAATTTTGCAATTTCACCGGTCTCCGGAAAAACCGAAACTCGACGTCTCACCCGCCTGGGCAGATTCCGGATACGTTGGTGGAGCTGCGAACTGTAGGCACTCGGGCGATCCCCCACGATGGCAAAACGAAGCCTGCGCATCACATCCCCGTCAAGATGCTCTATCGCGCGTATTAAGTCTATTTGGGACTTGCGCTCGGAAACGGTTCCGGGAAGCAGGAACAGCAGGTCGCCCGATGAAACTCCGAGTTCCCGACGCACTTCGGCCCGCTCGTAACGGCGCGCTTCACGGTCATGAAAGTCCTCGTCGAATCCGTAGTGAATGAGTGAAAAGTTATGACTGTAGTTAAACTCCTCATAGATGCGCCGGGTTTCACGGGAGGCGAATACAACGCGGTAAGCGCACGCCATGGCCTCCGTCGCACCTGCCACGGCCTGTTCTCCGTATACCTGTAGTCTCTGGAAAGCCGGTTCACTTTCATGTATAATCCAGATTCCAGGTAGAGCAGGGTGATATCTCGCCGGCCGAATTGCCCAGTAGCTCAAGACGGTGTTGGCAACAACCACGTCAATGTAATTTCGCTCAAGATGGCGTGTGTATGCGGCAGCCGCCTCCAATCGATCGGACGCTTCTGTATAGAGGGGAGTGGGGATGATCGATACGTCTATTCCACGTTTCTCGAATCGGGTCCTCAAAGGCCCGTCCAGCGGGCTGAGAATGGTCGTTCGAGCGACTCCCTTCTCCTCGAGTGCTGAGGCTATTTCAAGGAGCACCATAGGCGCCCCTTCCAGATTGAGATTGTGCGAAACCATGGCCACTCGTATCGGGGGCAGGCTGTAGTCGACTCGCGCGCGGGTAGACAGTTCGAACGTTGGCGCTTCCCGAACCAAGTTCTTGTTTCGGATCGGATCTTCAAATGAACCATACTTCTTGGCGAACGCAGCTTCCTGAAGCCACAGAGAGGAGTCAACGCCACATGTGGGAGCTGTGCAGCAGTGGCGCACAAGCTGCGCGTCCGGACAAAGCACATTGCTTCTGCCACGCTGGGTCAGCCTCAAACCGTAATCGAATCCGTTGTATGCTTGGCCGAAGTTCTTTTCGTCAAAGCCTCCCAGCCTGAGGAAGAGTTCTCTCGGAGTGACCATGCATGCGCTCGTCACCGCGCCGCATCTACGTGTGGCGAAGGCGTAGGCGCTGTAGATCGGGTTATGTGCGCAAACAGGTTTCAGGACAGGGCGGGAAGCCCCCCGACCGTCCGAAAGCGTATGCGCTGCACCCCCTTTTTCGACTTCGTTTTCCGCCGGGATGAGATGTGTTCCGACCGACCCTATTTTCGGGAACTGAATCCATCCCATCAGCCGGCTCAGCCAGTCCGTACCGACGCATTCGGCGTCGTCGCCAAGGAACAGAAGGAAGGATTCCTTTATGCGCTGCGCGGCTCTGTTTACCATAAAGGAATGTCTGTACACACCATCAGGAACAGCGAATCTCATTACCTCATGGGTACCGTTCAGCGCATACTCCGCCTCGGTTGCGTCCTCGTCGTTCGAGGCGACGATATATACGGCGTAATTGCGATATGTGATAGTCCGCAGGCTGTCGAGGCATCGTCTGAGGGATTCTACGGTGCCGAGGATCGGAATAATAATGCCCACGGAAGGACCTTCATCGTCGAATTGTAGGTCAAAGATTTTCTCGTTGCGCTCTCGAGCCCATTCGGGCCTGTACACTGCGCCCCGGATTAACCGCCTTTCAAGGTAACTTGTCAGCATTGCTTCGGTGCGATTGATGTCTTCCACGGAGTGGGCTGGCGGGATTTGTTCGCGGATCATCAGTCTCTGGAGGTGCCCCGGAGTAATCTCACGTTCGAAAACGCTCAGCCAGAAGCCGTGTATGTCTGCGTCAGCGTACGGAATGGGAAGATCACCGACACTCTCGATCGTAGAAACCCGCACGAAGGGGGCGCCCGCGTAATTGCGGGCGAAAAGCAATTCGGGGGACCAGGAGGGCTTGAAGTCGTGATCTGTCAAGCCACCCTCCCGGGACAGGTAACCGGTGTCCGAATAGATGGCTTCGATGGCGGGATGAGCCACGACAAAGGCTTCTCCTTCGGCCAGTGCGTCCACGGCCAGTCTTTGGCGCTCTCCGAGCAGCACAATCCAGTCGGACTCTTTCAGTTTGAAACGAGTAATCACGTCGCTGACGCAGTTGGCCTCGCCGAACGCAAGGACACGCAATCTCGCATCGGCGTCCGCAAGCGTCCGAGCATATATATAGGCTTTACTTTCCGGCTGAGCGAAAACGAAAAGCCGAAGGTTCTCATAGATCTGGGCGAGCGTACTTTCGATCGCAGCCAAAGCCGTCGAATCGTTTGTATGCACTGAGAGAAACACATTATAGGTACTCCCTTGTACGGCTCGGACGCGCAGTGTCTCGCCCCATCGGGAATCGCAAAAACAAGGGATCACGTCATAGTTCTTGTATCGATCGAGGGGAGGAGAAGCGCCGCTTTCCCGATCCGTTGGGCGTCCGACCCGCCAGCCCGGGCCTGACTCGAGGGCAGCGAGAGCGGCCCCGGGCCATCCGCTCCGTTCAACGGCGCTGTCGAGGCGGCCGGAGTCATTGTCCGGGGGGATAGCTATGAGGTCAACGGCCTCGCCCCCAAAGCGATCCTCAACGCGAAACCCAAGGAAACGCCTGGCGAATTCAGGAGGAGGATGCTCTACGAAGTCAAGCAGAGGGCGGACAACCCTCTCCGGCTCATATTCGTAATCCACACTTCGGTGTCCGTGCAAGGCCTTGAACTCTATAATGAAATCCAAGGCGCCTCGATGAAACTCTCCCAACGCGCAGAGGCTATCCGCGGGGATTGGATCGGTTGCGGAGGCCTCTTCCGGGACCGGCCCTTCCGGGCCCATGGAGAATCCGACGACCGATTTGTGTGTGGCTGAAAAGAGTAGTTCAAGTATCCGAACATGAGCAAGCAGCCTATCGGACGGCTCGTCACAACAGGAAAGAAAGGCATCGAATTCGAGGCCCTGTTCGAGCAATCGTTGCGCATACGATCGAACCATGAGATATACCCCTCCGCAGTTTGCACCGCTGAGTTTAGCAAGAGCCGCTTGTATCGTGCCCCCGTACCCTATGTCGACTATACACGAACTGCGGTTGCGGAAACCGGCCTTTTTAAGGTACTCCGCATACGCCTTACGAGTATCGGCTCCCTTGCGAAACGTCGTACTGCGGAGGTCGTAGGCAAGTGATGTGAATGCATTGTGATTAGCGTTCCTATCTACAACATCATCCAGCGAAGCGAATCCGTGCTTTTTCAGGACGGTCGGCTCGATACGGGCAAGGTCGGATTCATCGAACAGGAGCCTGCCTTGGAGCATACTTCGCAGCGAGGTCGGGTAATAGTCCCGGTCGACCACCTCACCAACCGTCTCGATGTCGACCAGATTCGCCGCATAACAGAGTCGTCTCGATGCCAACAGATAGGCGCTTGAAGGCGCGTCCGTCATTCCGTCCGAAAGAACATCGAAAGCCGCCTTGAAGAAGAAGCCATCGCGGGAAATGAAATACAAGGAATTCCGACGCTGCCGCTTCGCCGAATGATATACGAACGAAGCAAAGGCCAGAAGGATGGGGCCCTGGAGCGTGAAGCCCAGTTCATACGGCGACAGAGGTGTCTGCCGTGCCGGTGCGCCGCGACGGGTGTAAAGCGTGCGAGCAATGAGTCCTCGGCACAACTGCATTCCAGTGTTGGGCTGCCAATGATCGACACCTCCTTCGCGGGGCGGCGCTGCGATGTTCTCAGCCGCACTCAATATTGGAAACGTCTTTATTCCGAACTGTGCCGGTATAAACCGGTCCCGGCAGCGGTCGACGCCCACATGGACTATACATTCAGGTTTGAAAGAACTCAATTGCAAGAAAGTTCTGAAAAGCGAACCCGTGTGCTTCGTTTGCCCAATCGCCGAGGAAACAAATAGCTCGTCGTAGCCGCTGTAACCACGCTTTGCGAGCAGCGATCGGACAAGACTCTCAGGCAAGTGAGTATCCGTCAGAACAAAAAGACGCTTCTTCGCGCGCGCGGCGTACTCGTAAAGCAATTTACCCAAAGGTCGAATGACGCTCCATTCTGCTTCCAATCGAAGTTCAGCTTCCAAAAGGGCTTCGGTCGTGGCATCATTCAGCCGACACCTTTCCTGGAGCGCCTGATAGATCTCTGCAAGGGTTGCCTCCTCTGAATTGCATTGCCTTCGCACCCGCTTTTCGGCATACTTCCTTTCGGAGGCAAAATCGAATCTGAATCCCCAAGTCGATTCGTGCTCTTTAGCGAGAACGCTGAAGGCGTCATCTCGATGCTCCAGAGGCTTTTCCAAGAGCGTATCAAACAGACCAAAAGAAACGACATCGACTTCCTGGAGAACCGCCGTGAATTGCCGCAAGAGACCGGCATAGTCCTTTCCCGAATGTGCTCCGGTTCGCAGGGATGTTGCCTCTTGCCCCGTTATCTCAAGAAGTATGCGCGTCCTCGTGTCCGAATCTTGATTTGCTTCCAGCCACGCATCGAATACAGCTTGGTGTCTTAGAGGTGGAACCGCATCAAAAAAATCGTGCACACCGCCAACCAATGCTTCCGGATCACTCGGATGAGCCGTTGTCCCCGGCGCGTTTGGCGACAGTGAAGGTGTGGAGCGGCTGAACCCGCCGCAGGGATGAGTGCGTAGACGTTTAGCCGCGCCCTGAACAGCGTAATGCGCCAGCGGGTTCATGCCCGCAGAAGCCGCCTCGGGGTTGTGTTGTAGATAATACGTAGTTTGAAACAACGGATGAGGATCCCTGCCCTCATCCGCGCCGTGAAGAATGTAGTGCAACAGAGGATTGAGGCCCGCCTCGGCGACATCCGGATAGCGGCTCAAATAGTACCCGGCTTGGAACAGCGGATGTGGGTCCCGCCCCTCCGCTGCACCGTAGAGAACGTAATGCAGGAGAGGATCGACGCCGGAATCGGCAACATCCGGATAGCGACTCAGATAATAGGCGGTCCTGAACAGAGGATGTGGATCGCGACCCTCTTGCGCGCCGTGAAGAATGTAGTGCAAGAGCGGGTCCGTTTTCCGGTCATCGATGTCAGGGTACATTGTCAGATACCACTGGGCATCGACCAATTGGCGGAAGGAGCGCCGAAAACATTTCAGGAGCTGAGGTTTGCGAACGAGAAGGTGGAGGAACTGGAGTAGTCTGGCCCACTGCCTCGCGAGGATTCCGAGGAGCGCCCCGCTATCGCGCGCAAGCCTAGTGTCTCGGTTTTGATGTGGTGTCTGCATTTGGACAAATTGCCCGGTGCGACCCGTTCACTCGACCGCACCATCAGGAAACGGAATACGTACAGAAGGGGTCGGCAACACGACTGTCGGCCCAGCCGCCGGCCAACCCCACTTTTCATCTCCGGCACGCAACCCTCCAGGCAATATACCGGCTTTGAGAGTTGTGATGGCCTGAGCGGGTTCGCAAGTGAACCGACAAGGCTGCCGGCACAATCTGAGGGATTCCAGCCTCAAGGAGCACGTGGTGAGTCCGTAGGCTCGGCAATCCTCCTTCACATGAAGTCACTTCCGATTTTCTCATCCTCTATACTGCATTTGATCCCAAAATCCACGATCGACGTTGCGGTGAGGTCCTTCTCCGGAATGACGCGAAACGCTAAAACATCGAGCCAACGGTCCAAATAGGCTTCCGTGCCGTCCACTTGCCCCAGGACGCCGGAGTTCATGAAATATACCGCCGGGAGGAGGGTGCATCGAAAGCGCCAAGAAACTGTCACTGAGGTCCCCGTTTCAGCAACGGTCAACGGCTGAGACAATGTGTGTGAAACGGCGCCGCCCAACTGAAATCCGGTCACTGTCTTGATGAGCATTGCAAATCTCACCTCATAGCAGCGATTATAAAATTCGACCACATAGGAATATATATATTCATCCCCTCGCAGTAGATTGTTGACCTGAGTTCCGTCGGGCGTACGGATTATCCAGTCTCTTATCTTCGCTCCTCTGCGAATGTATGAGGTGACGCTCTTCGGGCTAAGGTTGGGGTCGTAATATGGGCGATCACGCGGCCGAGTCTGCTGTCTGTTTGCGGGCTTCGGCGGCGCCTTCTTCGGCTCAGTGGACGCGGCGGGTTCTTCGGGGCGCAGAACTTGCTGTCCGCGCAGCCCTTCTCTCAACTGATGATAGTCCTGTCCGGAGGCATTGAGAAGCTTATGATAGTTGGCCACGACCGACTTGGGACTACCTTTGCAAATCAGCTCACCGGCGTCCAATAGTATGGCCCGGCTGCAAAGATCGATCACGATGGAGGATGAATGTGAAACAAAGAGTATCGTTCCACCCGCTTTCTGAAACGCTCGAATGGCGGCAAAGCACTTGCGCTTAAACATTTCGTCGCCGACCGCAAGCGCCTCGTCCACGATCAAAATGTCCGGTGAGACGTTGATGGCGACCGCAAACGCCAACCTCATGCGCATGCCGGAAGAATAGTGCTTCAACGGTTGGTCGATGAACTCGCCGATGTCTGCGAAGTCTAGAATGTTGTCATACCGCTCGACGATTTCCCGTTCGGAGAGGCCGAGGATTGCGGCATTCAGGAAGACGTTGTCGCGACCGCTGAATTCCGGATTAAACCCCGAGCCGAGTTCTAGGAGGGCAGAAATCCGTCCGGAAGTCTTCAATTCTCCACACGTCTTCCGAAGAGTTCCGCATACGATTTGAAGCAACGTGCTTTTCCCGCTCCCGTTTCGGCCCACGATACCTATGGTTTCTCCTCGATTGACCTGAAAATCGACGCCCCTGAGAGCCCAGAATTCTCGGTAGTAGGTCTTTTCGCGAAGGGGCAGCCACCTAGGGAGCGCCCATCTGAGACCCTGTTTCAGCCTGTCCTGCGGCCTTTTCCAGAGAAGGTAGCTCTTGCCCAACCCTTTCGCGCGTATCGTCCAATCCTCCGCTGGGTGCGATTTCTCGAGGGACGGGGTCGACGCATTGATGCACTGTTGCAGACCGTCAGATGACATCGGCGAAGGCTCCCCGCGTTTTCATAAACCAAGCGTAACCCGCTTGCATGAGCGTCAGTGTCGCTGCGGTGTTAAGCAACCATGTCTGTAGATCGGGTATCTGCCCCCAAAGTAAGGTCTGTCGTGACGCCTCGAGAATGTAATAGAGAGGATTGAGTGTCAGAAGCATCTGATAGCCGGAGGGAACCGAAGAAACCGGAAAAAACACACCGGACAGAAAGAGAAGAATCATGACAGCCACGCCTACAGGGTAGCTTATGTCACGTACGAATACGCCAATGGAAGACAAGAAATAAGTCAAGCCGAGTGTCAAGGCGCATAACGGTATGAGTGCCCCAGGAAACAGCCAGATTGTGACCGGTATTGTGCTTCCAAAGGCAAGCGTCAAGGGGATGAGGACGGAGAGGCTCAGACAGGCGTTGACCAGCGCTCCGCCCAGAGCTATCACCGGTAGGATCTCCAAAGGAAAGACCACTTTCTTGACATAGCCCGAGTTTGAGAGGATCAGTTGCGGCGCAGCGGCGACGCAATCCCGGAAAACGCCGTAAACTATGAGACCGGCGAAGATAGCCAAGCCGTAATCGAGTTCGGTTTCTTCGGGGCGTCCCCATCTTCCCTGAAACACCACTCCAAAAACGAACACATAGACGCCCAGCATCATCAACGGTGTCACTAAGGACCAAATAATCCCGAAATATGAGCCCTTGTACCTAGCCATAACTTGGCGAACAACAAGCCTCTTAACAAGGCTGCGTCGTTGAAAAAGTTGGCGGACCATACGAACGGGATTGGCGAGTTCGCACATGGGCTCGACTCCCGCCTCCTGCGACGCATACGCATTCCCACCCATCAATCAACTCCTCGTGCTCCGCCTCAAGCACAGTCCGGCACAGGCGTTTGATCATCCCGTTTTGGGGTCGGTGAGCACGCCGGGACAGGTCGCTCACGGACCGCCGTTGATCTCGATCACTCGGAACGTGCGCCGACTCCTCATCGACGCCCAACTGGGGACGCCCAGGCCGCAATTCCTTTAACGGCGGCGCCTCTTGACCTTTTGAAGAAGACTATCACGCTTCGCTAAACAATGCAACCTCCTGGCCATAATCCACGGTCAACTTTGACGAGATCCCCGTGTGCGTCGTCGATGGAC
>CAYLRL010000091.1:0-18703 GCA_964385875.1 uncultured Syntrophales bacterium | reverse complement strand
CTCCAAATCTCCCCTATCGAGATATCAACGGCTTATCGCCGGCCCGATGAACGGTTGCGGAGTAAACAATGCTGTATAGATAGTATGGAATAGCAATTGGTTGTCGAGAATTACGCGGGTTGTTTATCACGTAAAACAAAGGGCGGCTCTCGAGGTGGAAACGCGTCCGAAGCCGGAGCAGACCTACCTGGAGGAGGCAAGAAACCGGTCGAAGAGGGTGGGAGCTGCGCCGTAGCGTAGTTTGCATGGAACACGGCAAAAAACATTATGTTTCAGCCACGAAAGCACATAAGCTCAACTTGTTTAACGTACTTGCGATCAACGGCTTTGAACGATACGCGTAGCCGGGAAATTTGACTCTGCAGGCGGTTCGTACTTGACAAATCGTGATCTTCTGATAAAAGAATAACTATTCGAGAAGTTTAATGTAACCGAAGAGATGTCGACCTTGCCGGTGAAAAAACCGGTTCAGGACGCTCTTCACTTATGTGGGAGGATATGGTTATGAAGCGAGTCATCGTTCTTTGTGCATTGCTGGGCGTTCTCGCATGCGCGCCCGGATACGTCGGGGCTCAGGGTCTTCTGCCCGGGTTGCCCTCACTTCCCGGATTATCTTCATTCGGCGGCCTCTTGGGCGGGGCGTCTTCGTGCGGGACCGGATGTGACGAAGTCCTCGGGGTCGGCGGTCCTATTTTTGCGGTCGGCTACCTGGGCAATCGTGAAGGAGTCACCTACTCCCTCGACGCGGAGGGGACCGGCGTAGCCAACGCGACGCAGATCCAACACGATTTTCCTGTCCGCGGCTTGTGGCTGGGTGTGGGACAGGTTGTTCCTCTGGGAGAGAGGATGGCCGGTATGGTCGGTGGTTCGTGGCTCGTTCCCTCGTACTCCCGATCCGCCGAGACCTACATTTTGGGTGACGGCGGAACGGGCTCAAGAGACTGGTCGACTAAGATCCAGTGGTGGACCGTCGAAGCGGCCGCGCTGTACAATTTTGCGTCATCCTTCGCGGTTATCGGCGGTTTTCGGTACGATTCATTCCAAACGAATTTTCAAGATCCCGAAAACATTCATACCGTGCCCGGTATTCAAGACGATGAGGCCGACGTGACGCTGTCCCACTACATCCCCTACTTTGGATTCATGGTGTCCAACGGCACGGTGAAGGCCGGGTTTGTGGGCTTTCCCACGCTCCTGGGCAGCATCGACTACAAGCAGACCTTAGGCGGGGGCGGTGGTCCCAGCCGTATAGAAGGAAGCGGCAGTTATAACGGAGGGTATTTTCTCGAGTTTTTTGCGGAAGCCGGCGCGAAAATGATGGGCGCGGATTTGGGCGTCTTCGGGAAGTACACTCATGTGCACGGAATCGGGAATGTGGACGTCGATGATGATCGTGCCGGCGGCCAGAACGACAGCTTTGATTTCTCCCTGAATCGCCAAGCGTGGATTCTCGGCGGGAACATCACGGTTCCTTTCAAGCTTCCGATGATGTAAACGAAGTCTCCCGCTCTCCTTGGAGAGCTTCCTTCATACGTGTTTCTGTTGGCTTACGTGCGGCTTTTATCGGCGGCCCTCTGCGGAGGGCCGTTTTTTTTGCGCTTTCCGGCCGACTGTCCGATGAGGCGGTCGGCGCCGAGCGAACCTGCCGATCGAGTTGACATGCTGATGTTCGGAGGATGACAATTCCGTGTCGAACGACGACTATGATTTCTCTTTCGATCAGCGGGCGCGGATCCGCCGTGGGAGCGTTACCTGACCCTTCACGCTGCCGATGATGCGGATTTCAACCGCTCGGCGTATGAGCGGTAAGCAGAGCTTTTTCGTCCGTGTCGGAGCCCTCTTCGGAGGGCTTCTTTGTGGTGTGGGAAAAGCGAAGGTAACGTAGGTGGTTAGGCGTGATTCCGAGAACCCGAGAAAGAAGCCGTTGCAAAAATGAAGGCAGTGTGTTAGGATATCATCCTAAGATGTCGCTTAGACTGTTTAAAACAGATGCGGCACTACATCAAGGGCGGAAGGAGGACCCGCTCGTGAAGAAAATCCTGCTCATCACACTCGCCATTCTCATCGCCGAATGGGCCCCCGGCCTGGTATGGGCGCAAGGCGTCATGTGTCAACCGGGCGCGATATGTAACCCCACATACGAATCGAAGTGCGATGCGGGCTCCGGAATCGGCGTTCCCCGCGTGTACGGCGGATACCTGGATTCCGCGGATCTCGCTTCGTTCGGCTTCGACACGGACGGCCTCGGTGTCGGGGGAGTCGTCGCCATAGATCATACATTCCCCCTGCGCGGTCTGTGGCTCGGCGCGGGGGCTTCGATCGAATTCTCCGACGGTGTGGGCGCGATGGTCGGCGGATCGTATCTCGTTCCCGCGGACGGTTCGTCCGAGGAAGTTTACAACGACGGAGTGGGGGGATCGCGACGGTCCTGGAGCTCGACCACTCAATGGTGGACTCTGGAAGGCGCGGGAACCTACGCGTTCACCGGGACGACGGTCGCGGTGGGCGGATTGCGTTATGATTCTTTTCGGTTGGACTTCCAGGACCCATACAACGCTACGATCGCCACGTCTCGGCCGTCCGACGAGGCGGACGTGACCATTGAGGGATACCTTCCCTTCGTCGGCATGACGGCCGTGCACGACGTGAACCCGACGTATTTGAGGGCCGGCGTCATCGGTTTTCCGGTGGTGCTCGGCCATGTGGATTACAAGCAGACGTTCGGGGGAATACCCGCGAGACTGGAAGGCTCCGGCGATTTCAACGCCGGGTACTTCTTCGAGGCGTTCGCCGAGTATAGCCGGACGGTTTCCTCCGCCACGGTTGGCGTCTTCGCCCGCTGGAGCATGGTTCACGCCGAAGCGGACGCGGACCTGGACGCGACGGGTCTTGCGTCGGACACGTTCCGATTCACGTTGGATCGCAGGGTCTGGATCTTGGGCGGAAGTATCGGGTTCGATTTCTCGAGCGGTATCTGATCGGCTTGATCGTGGCCGGCGACAGACCCAAAGCCGGCCTCCGACGATCGCCGACACGCGCGGTCGAGCGTATCTCCGATCGCTCGCCCCCTTCACCGATCCTCATTGAGCAGCCGTATCAACGCGTCGTGGATTCGATTATTCGTGGCCGCGACGCTGTCCGTGTATACGGAGGTCTCGGCGCCGAAGCGGTCTGATATTCGACCGCCGGCCTCCTCGACCAGCAGCATGCCTGCGGCCATGTCCCACGGCTTGAGCTTCAGTTCCCAGAAGGCGTCGAGCCGTCCGGCTGCGACGTACGCCAGATCCAGAGCCGCGGAGCCGGCTCGACGGATGCCCTGGATGTGCGGCATGACGCGGCAAAATTCCTTCAGATTATTATTCGGCGAGTAGCCCCGATCATAGGGGAAGCCGGTGGCGACGATCGATCGGTCGAGCCGCTCCGCTCGGGAGACGCGGATCGGCTTTCCGTTGAGGCGCGCGCCGCCGCCTCGCGTTGAGGAAAATGTTTCCTTGCGCAAGGGATCGAACACCGCGCCGGCGACGAGGCGATCGTCTTCAGCCACAGCTATGGAAATACAGAACGCAGGATAGCCGTGGGTGAAGTTAACGGTGCCGTCGATGGGATCCACAAACCATTTCCATCGCGATCGGGTGGTGTCCGGGGGCGCTTCTTCGCTTACGATCTCGTGGTCGGGATAGCGCTCTCGAATTGCGGAGAGAATGAGATCCTCGGACGCTCGGTCCGCGTCGGTGACGATGTCGATCTTGCTGTCCTCCACGTTCTTCCGATCGATCGCATATTCGCCCTGATAGTAGGAAAGGACGACGTCGCCGGCTTTTCGGCTTACGTCCTCGATGAATTGGAGCGCCTCGTGTCGTTCAGCGTCAGTCATCTGTCGGGAATCTCCTTTCTTCGCCGGGAGCGCGCTCGGTCACGCGGCACAGGAGTTCACCCCTGTGCAGGGTCAGTTTCAGGTCGTCGCCGATATTGACATCTTTGGAGTCCTTCACGACGGTCTCCGTGGCCGCGCGATAGGCGATCGAATATCCCCGGCCAAGCACCGCGAGCGGACTGAGACTTTCCAAGCGGGCGCCGAGGTTTTCTACGGACGCGCGGGCGTTCTTCAAGCAATTCGCCATCGTGCGCGCGAGTCGGCCGCAGACCGCTTCATGTTCGAGACGACCGCTCTCGACCTTTCTGACGAGGTATTCAGGTCTGAGTCGTCGGGACAGAGCTTCGGTCTCGCCGCGGAGGAGCCCGAGTCGACGTCGGACGGCCTTCTCGAGGCGATCGGTCAGTTCGTCCAGTCTCATCCGTCGCTCGTCTATTTTCCGTCGCGGATCGTACAGCCGTCCGACGAGATCCTCAACGCGCCGGCGACGCTCACTCACGCGCGAACGGACCGCGTTGCGCAACCGCACGACCAGTCCGAGAACACGCTCGGTGAGATCCCGACGATCCGGGACGAGCATCTCCGCGGCGGCCGAGGGCGTCGACGCGCGGAGATCCGCAGCGAAATCACACAATGTGAAGTCCGTCTCATGCCCCACCGCGGAGACGATGGGAATGGGAGAGGCCGCGACCGCGCGCACGACCGCTTCGTCGTTGAACGCCCAAAGATCCTCGATCGAGCCGCCTCCTCTCCCGAGGATGATCACGTCGGGACGGACTCGTATCAGGCGCTCGAGCGCCGCGACGATTTCCGCCGGCGCGCGATCCCCTTGAACCGAGGTCGAGCTGAGCACGATGTTGATCGCGGGAAAGCGCCTTACCGCAATGCGGATCATATCCCGGACAGCCGCGCCTCGTCGGGAGGTCACCAGTCCGATGGTCTTTGGAAACGGCGGCATGGGACGCTTCTTATCTTCGTCGAAGAGGCCTTCCTCGCCGAGCTTGCTTCGCAGTTGCTCGAACGCCAGCGTGAGGCTGCCCAGACCGAGCGGTTCCATCGTGTCCACGACGATTTGATACTCTCCGCGGGGGGGATAGACCGAGAGCCTGCCCCATGCAACCACATCCAGTCCGTCCTCCGGCTTGAACCTGAGGAATTGCCGTTGGGTCTTGAACATGACGCATCGGATCTGAGCGCGGGCGTCCTTGAGCGTGAAATAGCAGTGGCCCGACGGCGCGGCGTGGAAGTTCGAGACCTCGCCCTGAAGCCACACCGAGGGATACTCTCCTTCGAGAAGATCCTTGATGTGTGCGGTAAATTCGGAAACCGTATAAATCTTTCGTTCGGGCAGATCCACGCGCGTTTCTCCCGGTAAGCCGGCTCGGCATTCTATCGGGAGGCTGTTTTTTTTTCAACTCCGACAAGCCCGGATCTCCTCCTCATATGCGGGACGTGGTATTGTATCGGCACTGAACGCGCAATCCGGCGCCGACCGCGCCGTTCCCAGGGGGAAGGACTGAGAATCGCGGCCACGGTCTTCCGTGGCGCCACGGCGGATTCGATACCGCCTGGAGCGATTTTCCGGTCAGGTTCCTCCGTAAAGGGCCGACCCCGATCGAACGGGGGCCGGTGGCGCGCATTACCTGTCAAAGAAATCGAATGAAGCGGGACACAGGGAAGGAGTCGGGTGTTGTATTCGTTTCTCAATTCGTGTGACGCGGCTGCCCTGGTGGTTGAGTGCGAGACGGGAAGCATACTCTACGCAAACGAAGACGCATGCGCTTTCTACGGTGTTGAAATCGAGGGGGCTCGGAATCCCACGATTTTCGACTTGAGTCTCAGCCCCCACAAGGAGCTCAAGGCGGCCATAGACCTCGCCTCACTAGGGGCGCCGGCGCGCGCGAAGCTTCGGAGGTCATCGACAGGTTCCGAACCCCTCGATATAGAGGCGTGCGTTGTGAGGCTGAGAACTCCCGGTGACACGTCAAAGGTTCTCATCTTCCATAATTACGCCGAAATCGGCAGTGGAGCGACCGCGCCCGAGCCCGCTCAGTCGGAGAAACTACCGGCGAACGAATGGCTGAAGCCGGCGGAGAAGGTCATCGATGTCTGCAAAGACGCGATGCTGGTAACCGACCGGAGCGGCCGGATTATTCACGTCAATCAAGCCTTTGAAGCGGTCACCGGTTTCCGAGCGTCGGAAGCGCTCGGCAGCACGCCGAGCTTTCTCAAGGCCGGCCGAGGCGACGCAGACGTCGTCGACGAGATATGGGACGCGCTTCGGAAGTCCGGTTCGTGGGAAGGTGAAATCCGCGAGCGTCGGAAGAGCGGCGAAGTCTTTCCCGCGTGGCTCTCGATTCAATCGGTGGCGGACGATCTCGGGCCCACCGCGTATTTGATTGCGGCGCTCTCCAACCCCAACGCCGTCGTGCGGCCCGAACCGCCGGCGGGCTCGGAGGTTCACTATGAGGCGCTCACAGGTCTCCCCAACCGTATCCTGGTGCACGAACGCGTCCGCCAAGCGCTCGCGGACGCGCACGAGGGCGGCATGATAGCGGTTTTGCACGTCAATCTGGATCGATTCAAAGGGGTCAACGATCTGCTCGGCTATGAGGCGGGCGACGAGGTGCTCCGCGGCGTCGCTGATCGCATCAAGGCTTCCGTCAGGGAATGGGACACGGTGGGACGGCTTGGAGGCGACGACTTCGCGGTGGTCATGGGAGGCGGCGCCGGCACGGAATTGGCCGCCCGCACCGCCGCCGCAATTCTGGCCGCTTTCAAACAGCCCTTTCACGCGTGGGGAAAGCGAACTTTCCTCTCGGCAAGTATCGGCGTCGCAATAGGACCGTCGGACGGAAGGAGCGCGGACCGACTGATCAGCCACGCGGCGGCCGCGATGAGGTTGGCCAAGCAGATGGGGAGAAACAATTTCCAGTTCTATTCCCGAGAAATGAACGTGCGCGCCGCGGAACGTCTCCAAATCGAGCAGGCCTTGCGCCGAGCGGTGGACCGTCAGGAGCTCCGGCTCCACTATCAGCCGATACTCGATTTTGAGACTGGCGGCATAGCCGCGGCTGAGGCGCTTGTGCGCTGGGAACATCCGGAACGGGGTCTGCTCGCTGCGGAGGACTTCATCAGCGTGGCTGAAGAAGCAGGCATGATGCCCGCCCTCGGGGACTGGGTATTGAGAACCGCGTGCCGTCGGACGCTGGACTGGCGGGAAGAGGGCTTTCGAGACCTGACCGTGTCCGTGAATTTCGGCGCGACCCAGATGACCGGAGGCCGCGTCGCTCAGATCGTTCGATCCATTGAACGGACCGGATTGCCGGTGAGCGCGGTGGAACTCGATATCACCGAGTCGGCCATCCTTCAGGACACGGAGCGCATTGTCGAGACACTCGGCGCGTTGCGCGAGAAAGGCGTTCGCATAGCCATCGACGACTTCGGCACGGGATACTCGTCACTGAGTTACCTGAAGCGATTCCCCATCGACTCGATCAAGATCGACCGCACCTTCATTCGGAACGTCCATGCGAGGCCCGAGGACGCGGCCATCGTCGAGGCGCTGATCGATTTCGCCCGCCGATTGGGGATCCGAATTGTGGCCGAAGGAGTGGAAACCGAGGAAGAATTCAGGTTCCTCCGTGATCGCGGATGTCACCTCTGGCAGGGGTTTCATTTCAGTCCCCCGGTTGAATCGGACAGATTCTTTTCATTGCTGGAGTCCCACGGAAGCAGGCGCTACCGGCCCTGAGTCCGGTTCACGACCCCTCGCCTCGTAGAGGACGCTCCGCCCCTATTGGGTTGGCTGCCCGGCTTCAACTTGTTCCCGGAGTTTCTCGACCCAGGGACGGACCATGACCGCAAAGGGGGTGTTTCCCGCGCGTTCGAGAAACGTCTCCCATACCTTGAGCGCCTCTCCGGGCTGATTGAGCTGCCGGTGGTACACCAGCCCGAGGTTGAAGAGCGCGGCCGCGTTGTCCGGGTCGGCCAGCGCGGCTTGGCGCAAGACTCGAACCGACTCTTTCGGTTTGCCCTGTTTGCGGTATGCGATCCCGAGTTCGGTCAGAACCCGAGGGTTGTCGGGCGACTTCTCGAGCGCTGCCGCAAAGGTTTCCGCGGCCTTTTGGTACTGGGCGGCCTGCATCATCTTTCTGCCTTCCCGAACCAGCGCCTGGGCCTCCTCCGTGAGACCGGCGATGGGCTGCGGCGCAACAGCGGGTTTCGCGGGCTCGGGGCCGGGCCGGGCCGGAGTTCGATGGGTCGGCCGAGGCGGCGCCGAGCCTCCTCCCGTGTCCAGTTTCCAGGCGGAGAAGACCACGCCTGCAATAAAGCCCGCTGCGAAGATCGCGACGACCGAAAAGAGGCGATACGATTGTTTCACGAATAGACTCCGGTCTTTTTTGGTGAAAGTATCATATTACGCGCGCCGTTTGGAAGCGGCTCCCGCCAAAGCGATTGCGCCGGTAACACCGAATGTGCTACCAATCCTAAACGACCCCGGACACATTCAAACGGCAGGAGGTTATTCATGGAGGACCCGAAAGAGAAATACAGACGCGTCCTGGCGGACGAGTTTCCCGACACCATGAAGATTATCCTCGGCGATCAGGAACTGGAATATCGTAAGCGGTCATGGTCCCTGCCGGACGGGCGGGGGAATGTGGTTGAAAAGGGTTTGAGGTACGGGGAAAATCCCGACCAAAAGGCCGCTCTGTATACGTTGGTGTCAGGGTCCTTGAAACTGGGCGATACCGAGTACATCTCGGCGGGACGCGGCTTGATCAGTTCACTGAACGTCGCGGACATGATTCAGGCGGGTAAGCATCCCGGCAAGATCAACTTCACGGACGTCGACAACGCATTGAATATTCTGAGGTACTTAACCAAGAAGCCGGCGTGCGCCATCATGAAACACAACAATCCTTCCGGCGCGGCTATGAACGACAGCCTCAGGCGGGCCTATCACAAGGCCAACATGGCGGATCGCATCGCGGCGTTCGGCGGGGCCGCTGTCTTCAATCGGCCGGTAGACAAGGAAACCGCCGAACTTGTTGCAGCCAACTACCTCGAGGTGGTCGCCGCGCCGTCATTCGAGGAAGGCGCGGTCGACATTCTCAAGCGTCGGAAGAATCTCCGTATCCTGGCCATACCCGGAATCAACGAGCTTGAAACGTACACATCGGAGCGCTACCTCGACTTCAAGTCGCTTATCGACGGCGGGATCATTGTCCAGCAGTCTTCGGTCAATCGGATACTCAGCGCGGACGACCTCGTTCCCGCTCGGGTGGAGCGCGACGGAAAGATCTATGAAACCGAGCGCGCGCCGACGGAGCGCGAGCTCGAGGACATGGTGTTCGGCTGGGCCGTCGAGCAGGGAGTGACCTCGAACTCGGTCATCTATGTGAAAGACGGCTGCACCGTGGGCATCGGAACCGGCGAACAGGACCGGGTCGGCGTCGCTCAGATCGCGGTGGTCAAAGCGTACACGAAATATATGGACCGATTGTGCTTCGAGCGGCACGGGGTCCCGTTCAACGAAATGATGGATGAATCGACACGGCGTGAGCTTCACGCGGAGACGAACGAGAAGCGGGGCGGTCTCATAGGATCGGTTATGGTTTCCGACGCGTTCTTTCCTTTCCGCGACGGCGTGGACGTCGGGATCGCCGAAGGGGTTTCGGCTATTGTTCATCCCGGAGGCTCGGAACGAGACTGGGAGTCGATCGAGGCCTGCAATCAGGCGAACCCCCAGGTCGCCATGATGTTCACCAATCAGCGGGCCTTCAAACACTGAGAGGCCACGAACACCGCCGATGAAAGCGTCGATTACGGCTCGCCTCAGGGCGCGGCCTCGGCGGAGCAAGGACGTTTCCACATGATAAGCGGCGCCGGACGCCTGCGAACCGGGGGGGCTCGGACGCGACGTCTTCTACCGCGGATTGTCGGGATTGCGATCGTGTGCGCGGCGGCTGCGGTCGTGTCCGCCCCCGTTTACGGCGCGAACCTCGAAGAACTCAACCAACGCATCCTCACATCCCGAGCCGTCATAGAAGCGATGATGGCAAGCCCCGACAGCGGGGTTCCCAGAGACCTGCTTCAGCGGGCCCGCGCGGTGGCGATCTTTCCCGGGGTGGTTAAAGCCGGCGTGGTGGTGGCGGTCAGTTTCGGAAGCGGCGTCGCGCTGCGGCGGGACGAGAAGACCGCGGAATGGAGCAAGCCGGCCTTCTTCACGATACGTGGGGGGAGTGTGGGATTGCAATTGGGCGCGGAATCGGTCGACTTGATCCTGCTCATCATGCGCGAGAAGGGCGTGCAGGGACTTCTCGAAGAGAAGTTCACCCTCGGAGCGGATGTCTCCGTAGCCGCGGGCCCCGTGGGCCGAGACGCGTCCGCTGGAACTAATCTGCAGTTCAGTTCCGGCATTCTTTCGTATTCCCGAACAAAGGGGATATTCGCCGGCATTTCGCTCAAAGGCGTGGCTCTCCAGCCCGACACCGACGCGAACGCGGTCTATCACGGCCCGGGGGTAAGCGTGCAGGATGTGTTTTACGAAGACCAAGGATCGCTCTCCGACGCGGCTCGGACGCTCATCAAAACGCTCGACGAGGCCGTCACTCCCTGATTTGCCGAGCCGAGATTCGTCCGTCCGACTTCACCCTTGACTAAGCCAAGCTATTTCGGTATGTTAGCATGTTGTGATATGCGGGCTCGTCTCGAGCGCGCCGTCGATTTCAGTCGCACGCGTGTGAAGGAATGCGCTATGCCGCGTCATTGGGTTATTGCACTCATTCTCATCCTGATCCTCGTCGGAACCCTTCCCCGGTCGGGGCCGGCCCGGACGAAGAATGTCGATCGCGGGTCGGGTCCGTCCATCATCATCCGAAAGAGCGACCAGACATTGGAGCTCCGTGTTGACGGTGTCACGGTACGGACGTATCGGGTTTGTCTCGGCGCGGACCCGGTCGGCCCGAAGCGTGTCACCGGCGACAAGAAGACGCCCGAAGGGGATTACTTCATCTGTTACAAGAGCGCGGCGAGCAAGTTCTGGCGATTTCTCGGTATCAGTTATCCGGGGGAAGAAGACGCGCAGGAGGCCTTTGAAAAAGGGATGATCCCCCTTGACCAACGCGACCGGATCCTCGAACGCGTTCGGAACGGCCGACGTCCGCCGTGGAACACACGGCTGGGCGGCTGGGTGGGCATCCACGGATATCCCACCGACTACGATAAGCGGCGCTGGGTATCGCTGCTCTTTCCCAAGCCTCACAATTGGACGGACGGTTGCATCGCCATGTGGAACTTCGAAATCGAAGAGCTCTTCGGGCACGTTGATGTGGGCACGCCGGTAATGATTCTCCCTTGACAAGGCGGGGCCTGTCGGTTGATGACAATGATTCCCAATAAGGCCGCCCCCTCCACGGGAAACTCCCACAGGACGGACCGGGCGTAGGCGGGTCCGTCGATCTTGCCCGGCCCCGAATCGTGTGCTAGACTCATCAAACAGGCATTAATCGAGTACGTGATTACGCTTATAGTACGCCGTTTCGCTGGTTTTTTTAAAGATCGCCTTCTGAGATTCCGTGTCGGGCAGAACGTACGTATGCGCGGGAAAAGCGCCGTCGCAGATCGGCCTCACCGTGAGCGGGTTGAATCAACCGTGCGCACGGGCACAAGAGCATGCTTTGCAGAAGCGCGGATCGATAAATCCGAGGTTACTGCGTTCGATGTCCGAGTGGGTGGTCTTCGTTCCCCCCGACTGCGGTCGACCGATTCGATTGCGCCCGCGCCGTGATGCGTCGGACGACCTTATTGACGGCTACGGAAACTGATGACGTGAGTGATCACACGACAGATACCTCTTCCGGCCCGAGTGATGTGAACGTGGACGGCTCTGAACGAGGAGATCGGCTCGCCGTCCCCGAACGGACGCGGTCGCAAACCGGTTCGCCGACGCGGTTCGATCGAAAGATCGTGGAATGCCTCGATCAGCCGGTCTTCACAGTGTCCGAGGATCTCACGGTTCGCCCGTGCAACGAAGCGGCCCGGCGGTTTCCCGCGCCGCGGTCCGAGGGACCTGTCGACGTCGTTCTTCCGGGGCTCGGCGATTCAATCGCTGCGTTTCTCTCATCGGACGTGGAGTCGGAACGGTTCGACGCGTGCATCGAAAGCGGCGGCGTCGGGGCCGCGTATCGCATCGACCTGGTGCGAATAGCCGAATCCACAGAATCCGGACCATCGGCGGCGGTCATTCTCAACCGAGCGCCGGTCGAGCGCGGGACAACACCCCGGGTGGAGGGTCACGGCCGTACGTCCAAGGAACCGGACAAGGTCACCCGCGCGCTTCTGGACTGTTCGCGCGCGCTCCTCGATCATGCGAACTTCGAGAGTTCGGCGCGGGTGATCTATGACGCATGCAAACGGGTAATTGGGGCGACTGCGGGATATGTGGCCCTCTTGAGCGACGACGGATCGGAAAACGAGGTGCTCTTCCTTGATGCCGGCCCGTTGCCGTGCACGGTGGATCCATCGCTGCCCATGCCGATCCGGGGACTTCGGGAGACGGCCTATCGGTCGGGCAAGCCGGTGTTCGACAATGATTTCTCGAACAGTCGGTGGATGAAGTTCATGCCCGAGGGGCACGCCGAGCTCGAGAACGTGCTCTTTGCTCCGCTGATCGTCGACGGAGACGTGGTGGGGCTGCTCGGCTTGGCCAATAAGCCGGGAGGCTTCCACGTCCACGACGCGGAAATCGCTGCGAGCTTCGCGGAATTCGCCGCGGTGGGACTCATCAACAATCGAACCCTCGAGTCGCTGGAGCAGAGTGAAGAGCGGTTTCGAACCGTGTTTCACGCCGGCCCGGACGCGGTTCTCATCGTTCGGACCGAGGACGGCGTCTGTGTGGATGTGAATGAGGGATTCACGACGATCACCGGATATGAAGCAGGGGATGTCGTGGGCCGGCCCATCGACGATAACAAGCTATGGTTGGATTCCATTGATAAGCCGCTTCCGTTTTCCCTGTTGGCCGGGCGTGAGACGACCGCGTCAACCGAAGTGAAGGTCCGACGGAAAGACGGTCGCATAAGGAGAGGACTTCTCGGCTTACGCGCCGTCAAATTGAACGGAATCGATCACGCGCTGCTGAAAATCACCGATCTCGAGCCGCAGAAGCTGGCTGAGGCCGCGCTGTCCGAGTCGGAATCGAGGTATAGAGAGCTCTTCAACGCCGCGGGCGACGCGATTTTCGTGCACGAAGACGAAAGAAGCTTCCTGGACGTGAACGACGTCGCCTGTACGAGGCTCGGTTACACAAGGGAGGAACTCAAGGCGCTCGGGCCGGGCGGGATCGACGCGCCGGAGTTCGCGGCGCGTGTGCCGGCTCTGATGCGGGAGATTCACGAACAGGGCGCAGCGCTGTTCGAAACGGCCCACATCGCCAAGGGCGGCGTCCGTATTCCCACGGAGATCAGTTGCCGGTCCATAACCTTTCGTGGTCGTCCTGCGTTTCTCAGCGTTGCCAGGGACATCTCGGACCGCAAACGTTTCGAGGAAGAAATCCTCCGACAGAGCGCCGTCCTTGACGGAATCAACAGACTTTTTCGTGAGACCCTTCAATGCGATACCGTCGAGGACGTGGCCCGGAAGTGCCTCGAAATCTCGGAGAGTTTGACCCGGAGCAGGTTTGGATTCATCGGAACGGTGAACAACTCGGGAACCTTCGACACACTGGCGCTGAGCGACCCCGGCTGGGACGCGTGTCGTTTGGAGGAGGCGGACGCCCCCGGCGTCATTCGGGACATGGATGTGCGGGGAATATGGGGCTCGGTGCTGCGTTCGGCGCAGTCGCTGATTGTCAACGACCCGGATAATAATCCGGACCGGGTGGGGCTTCCCGACGGCCATCCGCGCATCGACACGTTCCTCAGCGCGCCGTTGATGTCGGCCGGCCGAGCGTTCGGTATGATCGCGGTCGCCAACCGCGCCGACGGATATACGGACCATCAACGGGAATTGTTGGAGTCTCTCTCGGCCGCGTTCGTCGAGGTTCTCCATCACCGGGAGGCTCGAGAGGCCCTTCAGGAGAGCGAAACTCGCTTCAGGCAGCTTGCGGAAAACATCCACGAGGTGTTTTGGCTCACCAAAGCGGGAGAGCCCGGCAAGCTCACGTACGTGAGCCCCGCGTTCTCCGAGGTGTGGGGCAGATCGCCGGACCGCTACTACGACGCCCCCGACCGATGGCTCGATTCGGCGCACACTGAGGATCGAAAGTCGGTGGAGGAGTCCTACAAGCGCTTCATCCAAGGGCGCGGCGTATACGAAGCGACCTACCGGATCATTCGTCCGGACGGGGTTTTCCGCTGGATCTGGGACAGAGCGTTCCCCATCTACGATGAAAAAGGTGGAATCTGGAGAGTCGCGGGGATCGCTCAAGACATCACGCTGCGGAAGCTTGAAGAAGACCGCCGAAACCAGCTCATGGAAGAGATTCGCAATTTCACGTATATCGTATCGCACGACCTCAACGCTCCGCTGGTGAATCTCAAGGGCTTCGTGCGGGAGATCCGAGAGGCGGTCTCGATTGTGCGTCCCGCGGTCGAAGCGGGCATGGGCGAGCTTCCCGAGGAACGGCGAAAGGAAGTTGTCGAGGCGCTGGAGGAGGATCTTCTGCCGGGGCTCGACTTCATCGATTCGGCGGTCTCGAGGATCGACGGACTGGTGCGCGCAGTGCTCGGTTTGTCCCGACTGGGTCGAATGGAGCTTCACCTCGTCAATCTGAATATGAATGAATTAGTGAGAGAAATGGTCGATTCCATGGCGTATCAAATTAACAGCGCCGGCGTCACGGTCGTTTTGGACGATCTGCCGGACACCGTCGCCGACAGGACGGCGATGGAGCAAATTGTCGGAAACTTGCTGTCGAACGCAATCAAGTTTCTCAGCCCCGAGCGACCGGGCGTCATACATATATCCGGGCGGCGGATGCCCCACGAGACAGTCTTCTCGGTGAGCGACAACGGTCGGGGCATTCGGGAATCGGATCTTATGACGATCTTCGATATGTTCAAGCGCGCGGACGCGGGCGACACGCAAGGCGAAGGAATGGGTCTCGCCTACGTGCGTACACTGGTTCGCCGCCACGGCGGCCGAGTGTGGTGTGAATCGGAGCCGGGAAAGGGCGCCGTGTTTACGTTCACCATCGCTCGGAGTCTCATGGAAGGAGAACGGCATGCCTGACCGAGCGCCCGTAACCATTCTGCTCGTAGAAGACGATCCCGGTCATGCGCGACTCATCGAAAAGAATATTCGTCGCGCGAACATTACCAATGAGGTCGTCATTCTGGGAGACGGCAAAGCGGCGAGCGACTTCATTTTCTGTGAAGGCGAGTACGCCGAATGTAAGCGCCCCACTCCTATTTTTGTTCTCCTGGATCTTAATCTTCCTCATATCGACGGGTATTCGGTGCTGAGCCGGATGAAGGCGGACGAGCGCACTCGGAGCATCCCCGTGCTCGTTCTCACCAGCACCGACGACGAGCGCGAGGTGGAGCGTTGTTACAGTTTAGGATGCAATGTATTCATGACGAAGCCGGTGGATTATCAACAATTTACGGAAGCCATACGCAAGCTCGGCCTCTTTCTGGAAATTGTCAGTTTGCCCACGAGTGAGTGATTATGTCTGTGCCGGAATTTCATGCTCGCATACTCTACATGGAAGATGACGCGGGTCTGGCCGTACTGCTCAAGAAACGTCTCGAACAGGCCGGACACGAGGTTGACATCGCGGTGAGCGGTGAGGAAGGCTTGGCCTTGCACGAGCGCCGCGCGTACGACGTCTTGGCCGTCGACCACAAGATGCCCGGCAAGAGCGGCCTTGACGTGATCCGCGAACTGGCCGAACGAGGCCCGCTTCCTCCGACCATCATGATTACCGGCGCCGGTAACGAGACGGTCGCGGTCGAAGCGATGAAACTCGGCGCGGTCGATTACGTGATCAAGGATGTGGACGGATATTATCTTGAAGCGACACCGTTGTTGATTGACGAGGCGCTCAAGAAGAAGCGCCTTCTCGAAGAGCGAACCCGGACTGAAAGCGTCCTCCGGGTGGACGAACAGCGGCTTGAATTGGCGCTTCGCGGCGCGGACATCGGTCTGTGGGATGTGGATCTCAAGACGGGAAGCTCCTTTCACGACGACCGATGGGCGGGCATGCTCGGGTACAATCCCTCCGAAGCGCAACGCATGGGCCTCTCCTGGGACGCCCTCGGCCATCCGGACGACCGGGCCGCGTTGGAGCAGGCTTGGAACGACCACCTCGAAGAACGTGTCCCCGTCTTTGAGATCGAGCATCGCCTGAGGACCAAATCCGGCGCATTCAGATGGGCTCTCACCCGAGGCCGTGTTGTCGATCGCTCGGAATTCGGCCGGCCGACCCGAGTCGCCGGTGCGACCATAGACGTTCATGAGCGTAAGACAGCGGAAGAGAACGTGCGCTCGGACGCGATCAAATACGGGTTGCTGTTTGACAACGCGCCTGTCGGAATATTGCCGATCGACGAGTCGGGGCGAATCATCGAGGCAAACGCTCGCGTGCTCGAGATTCTGGGTTTTTCGTCCGTTGATTCCGCGGCTTCCCTTAACGTATTCTCTTATCCGCCGTTCGTGGAAGCGGGTATTTCCGCCGGCTTCAAACAGTGCATGGATGATGAGCGCGCGGTGACGCTCGAGATCCCCTATCTTCCGGACTCCGGGCGCGCCCTGCATTTGAGGATTCTCCTCACGCCGACCTTCGACGCCCACGGCCGAATCACGGGAGCGCAGGCCGTTGTGGAAGACGCCACGGATTCGCGTCGAGCCGAGGAATTGCTCGTGCGAACCGAGAGGCTGCGCGCCATAGCCGACGTGGCCGGCGGTGTGGCCCACAATTTCAACAATGTCCTCCAGGTGGTTTCGGGCGGCGCGCATCTTGCCCGCGTCGACATCGAAATGGGCGAACCCGCGTCCGCTGTGGCGCAGTTGGATGAAGTCATCGAAAGCGCGAAGAACGGTTCCGAGATGGTGAAACGCCTCCAGAGCTTCGCCGGCGTCCGGACGTCCGATGCCTCGGGGCGGCGCTCGACCTTTGATTTCTCGAAGACGGTCCGCCACGCGCTCGACATGAGCAGGGTATGGTGGAAGAGCGCGCCGGAGCGGGCGGGCGTCGAAATCTCGATGGAGACGGATCTCGGAGAGGATTGCCGCGTGGACGGCGTCGAACATGAACTCTTCGGCGTGGTCGTCGGCCTGATCAAGAACGCGGTCGAGGCCCTTCCGGAGGGCGGCGTGATCGAGGTCAGCGCCCGTCGGCGTGACGACCGAGTCGAGTTGGAGGTCTCGGATAACGGCGTCGGCATGACGCCCGAGGTGCAGGCGCGGATGTTCGAGCCGTTCTTCACGACAAAGGGGTTCAATACGTTAGGCATGGGGCTGGCCGGCGCGTACGGCGTAATAGAAGGGCACGGCGGGGACATCTCCGTGGAGAGCGAGGTCGGCCGAGGAACGAGTGTTTTGGTTTCTCTGCCGGCGGTCGATATCGAAAAGGCCGAGATCGCGGACAACCCCGGGCCCCATCACAAACCGATGAACATGCTCGTGGTCGACGACCTCGAGCCGCTCCTCGTGACGCTCAAGCGCGGATTCAACGCGAAGAATCAGACAGTCTTCACCGCACGATCCGGCGAAGAGGCCCTCCGGATTTTCGAACGCGAATCGGTCGACGCAATCATCTGCGATCTCGGAATGCCCGGTATGAACGGCCGGCAAGTCGCCGCGCGCATAAGTCAAATATGTGAAGAGCGCGGAGAGCAAAGGCCCGTCTTCGTCCTGCTCACCGGCTGGGGGGTGTCCGCGGACGAGAGCGAGGCGATGACCCGCGAAGATGTGGACGCGATCGTCGAGAAGCCCGCCGAAATCGACACCCTCCTGAACCTTGTCGTGGGCCTCAAGGTCAAGCGGAGCGGCGGTCGGTGACAGGGTCATCGTGCGAAAGACGGTTTGAGGAGCGCGACATTGGCCTCGCCGGTGTTGACTGAGCGGAATCAAAAGTATATGCTAACGGCAAGCTCATGAACTTCCCCATCAAAGGTCGTGAGCCAGACCCCTGTTGGAAGACCTCCCCCCGCCAACAGGGGTTGCTTCCATCACGTATTTGTCCCCCCCTCCCTCCCGTGCGTGGGGAAAGTCCACGGGCTCGCGGGCGCCGACGCCGAAGGTTAATCCCACACCGTCCGGTATTCATGAGATCGATCCTTATACCGTCCATAATCATTCTTATCGCGCTCGCCGTGACCCACGCCCGCGCAGCCGAACCGAACGCTCTCTGCCCTCACGTCGACCGTTTCATCCTTGAAATGGATCGGATCGCTATGGAAGCGGACGATGCCCGGGAGCGGCGGAAGCTTTATGACAAGGCCATACGGGAGCTCGTCATCGAAGCCCGACGCTTCTTCGGCATTTTCTGTCCGTGCGCGGACATCCTGGAAGCCGCTCATCAGTACTCCATTCGAGTCGAGTGGTATCGGTCGCCTCCACCCGGCTGGGAACCCGAGCCGTCCGCCGAGAATCTCCTCTTCTTTAATCGTATGGCCAAGGATATCGGTCGATTCGAACGGCAACTGCTCGACTTGTGTTGGACCGGGACGGGCGTCGGCGGTTGAAACACGCTGTGAGAAACGCGATCGCCCTCGGCTTGTCTCCACGGTCCTTTCGGGAAGCATGTCGGCGCCTGGGCGTTTTTTCGTAATGGTTCACCGGGCTTGAGGCGGCTCTGCGCCCGGTGAGGATGGAGGG
>CAYLRL010000090.1:0-18887 GCA_964385875.1 uncultured Syntrophales bacterium | reverse complement strand
CTAGTCGCGGGCGCCGCGGCGAGGACCAAATCCTCGTAGAGGGCGTCGTTACGCTCGTTCCCGTGGAGTTCGTCATCCCCGGCGCCCACGAATACGTAATTTCCGCAGATGTCCACCCAGATGCCGAAGAGATCGGCCTCTTCCGCGTCGGACTCGATCACCTTCCGATGCTCTATTCGGCCGTCGTGTTCCCCATGCTGCAGGTAGGCCGCCCCTGCAGGCCCGTGACCGTCGTGCCACGACCGGTCTCACCCTCGGGACCCGACGCGCATTACCTGCCTCGTCAGCGACGTTCTCGACAGCCTCGTCCTATGGACGGCTCTTCATGGAGGCCGGCCGCCCGGCGCCCGAAGGATGTCTTTGCGACCGAAGCGAGGCAATCTCAGCGCGGGGGGTTGCTCAGGCTTTTGAGATTGCTTCGTCGCCGTGCTCCTCGCAATGACAAGGGTAGGCCGTGGACGTTCCCAAGATCCGAGCGCGCCAAAGGTACATCCGAGGGAAAGGAGCGAAGCAATCTCAGCGCGTGGGGTTGGTCAGGCTTTTGAGATTGTTTCGTCGCCGTGCTCCTCGCAATGACAGGCAAAAAAACCGGCCGGCCGGGACGTCATACGTCCCGGCCGCGCAGCCGCACGAGGGCTTTTCCCTCAGAAGCGGTTCGCTCTTGGTTGACTCCCACCGCTACCGACGAAGACCTCGTGCGCCTTCGGCGCCCGGAGGCAGTGGCCTCCGGGCCACCCAAGAGGGAAGGGCGTACGTCCCGCAATTCACCGGAACGATGAGCGCCCGCCTACTGCCAACCGCAGCCCGAGAGACGCTCGATCGATGCGCTTCGCGGCGGGAAGCACATGCCGCAACCACTAAGTTCGAGGTGGGCGCTTGGTGCATATCGCGATGACGAGGCCACCTACAAATGCAAACGCCGCAACACCAAGTTCAGCTGCCTTCACCAACCAGTTCGTCCGGTCATTTGCGCAGCGGGGACATCGCGATTCCCCTGGCTCAAGCTCCTGTTGCCGACAATCAGGGCAGGTTGCCATCGTTGCCTCCTTCGATTTCAGACGGGACAAAATCAATCGCTACGCGCGCCGCCCCTCCTAAGTGGCCCGAGCCAGTCAAAACATTCCATCCGAGCTCTGCTGACCGGTGGGCTTTTTCAAGCCTTATCCATGGTTCCTGTGGCAAGTGCCCACCCTTCACGGGCAAAAGGCGCGCCTTTGCGGCCGCCGCAGCAATGTCGCACTCTATCAGGGTGTTGTAGTAGTGTCTTACTGCTTCAGCTGCGGCATCTGACTCATCAAGGACTGCAAAACACTCCGCCAACGTTCTAATTCCGAGCACCGATGCGGCAAAGGACTCCTCTGCCAACCTCATCAGCCTCTCTGCGACTTCCGTCTTTCTTCGTCCCGGTCTGAGATGATCGAGTATGCGGTCGGCGGGATCCGGTACGTCGGTAATCCGTACTTTCAGTTCAGCAAGAGTCTTGCGTAGTCCAGTTGACAACGACTGGATCGAGTTTGCAATCAACTGATTGCGAGTGCTTTCATTGCCAACCAGAATCGCCTGTTCAAACTGATCTACCCCGGCCATAATTTCAGCTATCCGGTCACGATGGAATTCCAACTGAACCCCTTCGACTAGATCTTGAATGTGGTTAAGCTGCAGTGCAATGCTGATCAGGAGTACCTGGCAGCCGGCGGTCTTTGCGAGCTCAAAGACGGTTGGACCCACTTGAACGAATTTCGCGTGTCCCTCTATTCCCCTGTTTCCGTAGAAGACGCCCCTGAAGAACCCGTCTCTGCCTTTTTGCAGCAGCCTGCCTTCCGGAACTACAATCCTGTAGACGGCGTCCCGATTGAGGACAGCAATGACGTAAGCAAAGGCGTTCGCACACCGCATTTCTTCGAGTAGAAGACGGCGTTTCTGGCGGTACTGTTCAAGGTGAAATTCGGAGCGCCTTGGATGAAGCGGTCTGCAATCGAGAAAGGCGGGCAACACTATCGCAGGCGGGGATGCAGGATTACCTTGATTTCCTTGGGTGCAGCTAACATCGAATACTGCGGTTGGCTCGTCCATCACGCCTCCATTTCAAGAACTGCAACGTAGCCGGTCATGTTGAAAGCAATCTACAGAAAAATCGCCGTCCTTTTACGAGCGTTGCGACGCTCGACATCCAGCGCCTCTTGATTGAGCCCCACGCAGCGGAAATTGGACTGCCATGATGGGTAAGGGGTTCCACTGGGTTGGGAATTCAAAGCGCCACGCATACCAACTCCTACCGACGGCCAAACGATATGGTTCACGAAATGTCGCGAAGGTAATCCATCAAGCGCTGAGGCATCTCGCCGCGCCGAAGCCCCTGCCAAGAAATGCCCAATTCGCTGCTGAGTTGCTCCGAATCTAGAAAATAGAGATTTCCATGAAGCTTCAGTATTCCGTCATTAAGTAACTCATTGAGAACAGACCTACCAACTTCGTTCCGGAGCACCCGCTCATGTTCGATCTTGTGTCTGTACTTAGCCAGGCCACCTCGTCCGTGTGACCGGAATTCTTGGAGGATGCGGCGCAGTCGAAAATACTTCTGGCGGAGCAAGGGATCTTCAGGTGGAGGCGTTCGCACGACGCTGTATGTGATAGCCGGATATGCAATGCCGCTACTATCAACCACGTAGAAGGACAATTCTACGCTATTTAAGTCAATATTGTGGAGAATGCTATCCAAACGTTCTGCCTCGATTATCACTTCGTTCCCGCCATCGCCTCTGACATGAGGTCGCAAAATCAGCGACTTGGCATTAATCTTAACGAACCTGGCTGTAATATCAACGGGTGCGGTCAATTCCAACTCTTCGTCTGCCAACAGCTCTACGGTGCACGGGACTGCTACTACAGTTCGGGCCAGCCGCGGTCCCAACGTCAGGCACATGTCCGATGCAACGGGCGACCGGAACAGGAACGACTTTGCCACATCGCGCTTTTCGCGCGACTCTATCTCTATCTCGATTTCTATGTCCAGTTGCTCCAATGATTCGATCTCATCGATGTCTTGGTTCCAGTCAGGGGTCGTCAACTGTAAATCGACGAAAGTTTTTAATGAACGGAATTCCATAGCTGCAGTGCATAAAGTGCCCAAGTATGGCGAGGGTAAAACCTTGTCGTCAGAGACAGCATCGAGCATATAAACGAGATGGTAGCTTCTCTTATGTTCTGCAACATATTTCATGACAATGGCTTCCATATTCTCGTTGCAGACCATTAGATTTGCCAGAACCAGTCCCTCAAATACGGCATTGCGGAATTCCCGTCCGGTCAAGAAGGGATGCTCGGGAAGAAATTCGGCCAGCTGGGTCTCGTACTTCTCGTTGAGGCGTGGGTCTGAAATGCATTCCAATTGAATGTCCTCGCGTAAGCAGTAGTGTATCAGCCGGACACATTGTTCCTCTGCCGAATAGAGGTCATCCCTTTCAATGTGGATCTCTTTCGGTACACCATCCAGAAGTGGGTCCACTATGTTCGGTAGCACCTTTTCCTCGCGCTCCCGGCTCAGGATGTAGGTCGCTATACGATGAAGAAGTTCAATTTCCACGTTTGTGCCGTCAGCGCGGGATATGCGCTCGAGCAGCTTGTGGTAATTGCCCTCTTGGTTTAGGAGAGTTACAACAGCATCGAGGACCGGTGGATACCCTATAAACGAAAGGAACTCTCTATCAGATGTCTTTGTCGTTGGTGTAAACGTGTTTCCCAGCATTTTGAGAATCAGATCGCGGGCCTCTTTGTAAAGAGTCGAATGGGGGGAGGAGGGTCCGCCCGTGTAGGAGTCGATGTACTTCTTAGCATCATCGACGGTGAAGGGTGCGATGCTAACCAGTCCGACGCTGGCCTCAGCCTCGCTGAGATACACCCAACAATCCTCAAGTATTTGAGTTCTACCCAATAACATGAGCGAGGGATTTTTGGCTGCTTTTGCAACCTTAACGAGGTCGTCCAGAAAGGCCTCGAAAGCTCCTTCGTTGGTCTTGGAGCGGGCCTCATCAACCCCGTCGATGATGACACCGTATGAACCCGTTTCCATTCCGACGAACACCTTCGACATATCCTCCGCTGCAAAAGCATCATGAAGTATGCCGGTCAACGTATTGTCACCCACTGGTTTGTGTTTTGCTAAATCGAGTAGGGGTAGGCTTAGATCTGAGGAAAGCTTCCTCGCGAGAGCGCTCTTCCCAGTAGCTCCGACCGCCGATATGAGTATTATCGACGGTTTCTCCACGTGGAATACAATCTTTTCAAATGGCGGTTCAATGTAGACTGTATCTTCCGCGGAAGCGATGTAAAAGGACTCAGATGGGTTGTGCATCTCAAACGTTTTTTTGGTTGCCGCAAGCAGAGCTCTCAAGTTGTGAAAGTTCATCATTACCTCTTCATTCCGCAAGGCACTGCCAGTTAGAGTCAGTACGGTGTCTTTGTGAAATAACTTGCCGCTGCACAAAGGAAGGCGACGGGCCACTTCCCGGGTGCCGACTGCGGCCGAATAGGACACCTTTTCACCGCCGCTCTCGTATGGCGATCGTGATGCCCATACGCTTTGTTTGTTGGCGCTTTGTCCGTTCTGAGGTGCCTTCCCCCCTTTTTCAACTCGATGATTCAGCCCGGGAGTAGGATGCGAGTGGTAGCTTAGCCCGAAGCCACCATTCTGTCAAGGGGCAAAATTGACATGTCCACGGTAAGATAACTTGTTGATTTTCTGGGCAGCTCATGGCGCGATGTCAGCGGAAAAGCGGTGGCTTCTGGAAGAGAAACCGCCCCCTGGGGGGCGGTCCTTCTTCCTTCTTCCGTCCACGGTTGGAGGTGTGGTCTTGGTGGTGGGGGGGTTATGCGGCTTTTCGTTCGGAGAAGGAGAACTGGTCGCCGTCGGTGGAGACGACAATGGTATCGCCTTCGGAGAAGGCGCCGGCGAGGAGTTCCATGGCCAGGGGGTTTTCGATGAGGCGTTGGATGGCTCGTTTGAGCGGCCGGGCGCCGTAGAGCGGGTCGAACCCTTCCTTGGCCAGTTGTCGTCGAGCGTCGGGGGTGAGTTCCAGCTGGATCTTGTTTTGGGCGAGCCGGCGGTTCACTCGAGCGATCTGGATGTCCACGATCTGTTCGATCTGATGTTCGTCGAGCGCGTGGAAGATGATGATATCGTCGAGCCGGTTGAGGAACTCCGGTTTGAAATGCATGCGGAGCGCGTCCATGACCCGTTCCCTCATGGCGGCTTCATCGCCCTGGATCGCAAGCTGTTGGATGTCCTGGGACCCGATGTTGGACGTCATGATGATGATCGTGTTCTTGAAGTCCACGGTGCGGCCCTTGCCGTCGGTGAGTCGGCCGTCATCGAGGATTTGCAGGAGCGCGCTGAAGACTTCCGGGTGCGCTTTTTCGATTTCGTCGAAGAGCACCACCGAGTAGGGCCGGCGTCGGATCGCTTCGGTGAGCTGGCCGCCTTCTTCATACCCTACGTATCCCGGCGGAGCGCCGATGAGTCGGGCCACGGAGTGGCGTTCCATGTATTCGGACATATCGACCCGCACCATGGCCTGTTCGTCGTCGAAGAGGAATTCCGAGAGCGCTCGGGCGAGCTCTGTCTTGCCCACGCCGGTCGGGCCCATGAAGATGAACGATCCGATCGGGCGATTAGGGTCCTGCAGGCCGGAGCGGGCTCGACGGACCGCGTTGGCGACCGCGACCACGGCTTCGCCCTGACCGATGACCCGTCGCTCGATGCGGCTCTCCATTTTGAGGAGTTTTTCCACTTCGCCTTCGAGCATCTTTGAAACGGGAATGCCGGTCCATTTCGCGACCACTTCAGCGACGTCCTCGGGGCCCACTTCCTCTTTCAGCAGGCCGCCGTCCTTTTGGATCTCTTGCAGTTTCTCGTTCTTCTGTTTGATGTCGTTTTCGAGCGAGATCAGGATGCCGTAGCGCAATTCCGCGGCTCGAGCCAAGTCACCTTCACGTTCAGCGTTCTGCGCTTCGGTCTTGGAGCGTTCGTATCGCTCCTTGAGGTCCTGGATAGCCTGGATAACCTTCTTTTCCTTCTGCCATACTTCCTTGAGCTTGTCGGCTTCCGCGGTGAGTTCCGCGATTTCTTCGCCGACCTTCTCGAGGCGTTCCTTGCTGCCCGGGTCGGATTCCTTCGTCAGGGCCTGTTGTTCGATTTGGAGTTGGGTGATGCGGCGTTCGATTTCGTCGATCTCCGTGGGCATCGAGTCGATTTCGATGCGCAGCCGGGAGGACGCCTCATCGATGAGGTCGATGGCCTTGTCCGGCAGGAATCGATCAGTGATGTAACGGTCGGAGAGCGTCACCGCGGCGAGAATGGCCGCATCCTGGATGCGCACGCCGTGGTGGACTTCGTACCGTTCCTTGAGGCCCCGGAGGATCGAGATTGCGTCCTCGACCGAAGGCTGCGCCACGTAAATCGGCTGGAAACGGCGCTCGAACGCGGCGTCCTTCTCGATGTGCTTGCGGTATTCGTTGACCGTGGTCGCGCCCACGCAGCGGAGTTCGCCTCGAGCGAGCGCGGGCTTGAGCATATTGGACGCGTCGACCGCGCCTTCCGCGGCGCCCGCGCCGACGATGGTGTGCATTTCGTCGATGAAGAGGACGATTTCGCCTCCGGCTGCGGAGACTTCCTTGAGCACGGCCTTGAGGCGATCCTCGAATTCACCCCGATACTTCGCGCCGGCGATGAGCTGTCCCACGTCAAGGGCCAGGACCTGCTTGTTCTTCAGCGTCTCCGGGATATCGCCGGAGACGATCCGCTGAGCGAGCCCCTCGACGATCGCGGTCTTACCCACGCCCGGATCGCCGATGAGCACCGGGTTGTTCTTGGTCCGCCGGGAAAGGACCTGGATGATGCGGCGGATTTCGTCGTCGCGGCCGATGACCGGATCGAGCTTGCCTTTGCGCGCCAGTTCGGTGAGATCGCGCGTGAACCGCTTCAGCGCCTGGTATTTCTCTTCGGGCGATTGATCGGTGACGCGCTGGGTCCCGCGGATGTCGGTCAGGACGGTGTAGATATTGTCCTTGGTGAGACCGTGCTTCCGAAGGATCTTTTCGGCTTTGGTTCCACTTGCGCCGGCGAGCGCGATGAAAAGGTGCTCGACGGAGACATACTCATCCTTGAGTTGCTCCATCTCTTTGAAGGCCTGCTCCAGGACGCCGCGGAGGGCGTTGGAGAAATATCTGTCCGCGGTTGCGCCCGATTGAGAGGGGAGGCTGTCGACCGCTGTTTGAACTTCGCCTCTGAGCCGCTCGAGATCCGCGCCGAGCTTTCTGACGATTTCGACGCACGTGCCTGCGTCATCGACCAGAAGGGAGCTCAGGAGGTGTTCGGTGTCGATCTGCGGATTGCCTTTGTCCGCTGCGATCCGCTGAGCCACCTCGAGCGCTTCTTGGGATTTAAGGGTGAATTTATCGGCACGCATGGTCTGCTCCTCGTGTTGAACTTTACCTATCAGGTAAACATCCGCCCCGCGCTGTCAACCCGACTCTTCGGAAAAAGCCCACAAATCCTGCGTTCGGATCCCCCGGAGTGCGAGCGCATTACAGAGCCCGACAGGCGCCTGACGGCGTGGTGTGAGTTATCAGTTTCTTGTTCATGTGGGGGCCGATAAGACTCCGACGCACGGCCGGCGCGACGCTCCGTCCGCACACGCCAAACTCTCTGCGGCTGCGGATGAGCTTACTCGGGAGAGGCGAGGTAGTGATTGACATGACTTGTCCATCTTGGTTAGTATGATCGACGAGGAAGGACTCACTGCGCTTGACGTCCTGCTCGAGAGGCGGTCGCGCATTCGCGGCGATGGGCGTACGCGGCTGGTCGACCGAGGTGACAATCGAGTGCGGAAACACGACAGCGACAACACGAACGACACATCTACGATCTCATGTGGCAACCGGCTTTCTTCCTCTCTATAAGGGGTTTGGGACGTTGAGTGCGGAAAGCAAGTTCACTGAGGAGGGCGACGAACTTCTGCCCAATCCGGACGGCAGCAAGACGAGCGCCGGCCGTATCCTCGCCGTAGACGACGACGAAGTTACCCTGGGAATCCTTCGGGAACTCCTGGAGATGACCGGCTTTGAAGTAGTGACCGCGGGCTCGGGCCAAGAAGCGGTCGAGCTCTTCGAATCCGACGGTCCCCATCTGGTCATAACCGATATCCGAATGCCGGGCATGGACGGCCTGGAGGTGCTCCACACCGTTCGTGAATTGGATGATACCGTCCCGGTTATTCTGGTGACCGGGTTCGGGGATCTGGATAACGCTATAGGAGCGCTCAGACGCGGCGCGTACGATTTTCTCCAGAAGCCCATCAACGCTGAAATACTTCTCAATACGGTCAGACAGGGTCTCGAACATTATCGCTTGAGACGCTTCGAGCGGGACTACACCCGCGTGCTCGAAGAACAGGTCAAGGAGCGGACCAAGGAGCTCGCCCGGACCAACGAGTTTCTGCAGCGGATCCTCGACAGCTCGACCGGCGTTTCCATTGTTCTGACCGACTTCGACAAACGGGTGGTGTTTTGGAACACCGGAGCGGAGAAGATTTTCGGATACAACGCCAACGAAATGATCGGCTCGAAGATCACGCGTCTCTACCCGTCAGGCGACGCGCCTCCCGGGACATTGACCGCTCTGGACGAAATGACGAAGGATCGACAGGGGACCGTGCAGGGCAAGGTGAAACAAGTCTCGAAGGACGGCCGGGAACTGACCATTTCGCTGGCGGTCTCGCCGATGTACGATTCGTCGGGCAATGTGGGCGGCATTCTCGGGTTGGGTCAGGACGTGACCGAAGAAGTGCGGCTGCACGAGGAGCTGCTCGAGTCGTATAAACAGATTAAGCGCATTCAAGGGACGTCGGTCTTTGCGCTGGCCAAACTTGTGGAATCACGCGACGGGGAAACGAGCTTCCACCTCCGAAGGATGCAGGAATACTGCGCGATTCTTTGCGAACGCCTCCGGACCAAGGAGAAATACGCGGAGGTTCTGACCGAACGTTTCGTCGACGATCTGGTGCAATCGTCGGTGCTCCATGATATCGGCAAGGTGGCGATTCCCGATTCGGTGCTCTTCAACCCACGGAAATTCGGGATCGAGGAGTATGAAATCATGAAGCAGCACGCGCTCTTCGGCGGTCGCGCGCTTGAAGAGGCGGCCGAAGAAGCGGGGGAAGAGAGCTTCCTCTCACTGGGGCGGGATATCGCGTACTATCACCACGAACGCTGGGACGGGAAGGGCTACCCCTTCGGACTCGTCGGGGAGGAGATCCCGCTGGCCGCGAGGATCGTCTCGATCGCCGACGTGTACGACGCGCTTACGACGGAGCGTCGTTACAAAAAAGCGTTTACGCACGAAGAATCCAGGGCGGTGATCGCTCAAAACCGCGGCAAGCAGTTCGACCCCGAGATCGTGGACGCGTTCATGGAAGTCCAGGGTGAATTCCGTAAGATCCGTGAGAAGGAGCTCGCCAAGGGAGCGCCGCTGCAGTTGGAGGAGATGCCCGTTTCGGAACCGGACGCGCGCAAGCTCCTTGGGCCGGCGCCGTCGGGGAGCGCTTCGCGATAGCCGCGGTGTCAATGTAAATGGGCGGGAGAAGATTGGCCGGCGCACGAGCCCGGTATTCCGAATGTGGGACGGGGAGGACTGAATGGCCCAGATAGACTCGGTGTTGCGTATGGCCGTGCAGGCTCGCGCGTCCGATCTCCACGTGCCGACGGGCAACCCTTTTCTGATTCGCCAGTTTGGGCGTCTGATCAAGGTGAAATCGCCGGAACTCACTCCGGAAGCCGCCAAGAATCTCATTTACGAGATACTCAATGCTCAGCAGCGCAAGATTCTCGAGAAAGATCTTCAGCTCGATTTCGGATACGAGATCAAGGGATTGGCGAGATTCCGGGGGAACGCTATCCTTCAGCGCAAGGGCCTCGACGCGACGTTCCGGATCGTGCCGCTTCAGATTCCCGCGCTCAATCAGCTCGGGTTACCGGCTGTGGTCAACAAGTTCTGCGACTTCCACCAGGGTCTGATTCTTGTCACAGGCGCGACGGGGCAGGGCAAGTCGACCACATTGGCCTCGATGATAGACTACGTCAATTCCAGTCGCCCGGTCCATATTCTGACGGTCGAGGATCCGATCGAATTTGTGCATCCGATCAAGCAAGCGGTGGTAAACCAGCGGCAGCTCAATACGCACACCCGCTCGTTCGAGAACGCGTTGCGGGCCGCGCTGCGTGAGGATCCGGACGTTATCATGGTCGGCGAGTTACGGGACCTGGAGTCGATCAGGCTCGCCATCACCGCGAGTGAAACGGGCCACCTCGTCATGGGGACGTTGGCCACATCATCGGGACCGAAGACCATCGACCGCGTGATCGACTCGTTCCCGCCCGACGAGCAGAACCAGATACGAACGATGCTTTCGGAAGGTCTCAGGGCCGTCATAACGCAGCGGCTGGTACCGAGGGCCGACGGAAAGGCGCAGGTCCTTGCGTGCGAGATTCTCATCGGCACCGCGCCCATGGCCAACGTGATTCGGTCGGCCAAGACGCACCAGCTTCCGTCGATGATGCAGACGGGGCGGGGCATCGGCATGCAGTCAATGGACGACTCCCTCATGGAGCTGTACAAAGCCGGCAGGATAACGGCGCAGACCGCATATGCGTACGCCGTGAGCAAGAAATCGTTCAGCCATCTAATCCAGAAATAGGCGTTTCCAATGGCTAACATCGACGCATTCTTCCACGAGATGGTCAAGTCCGGTTCCTCCGACCTCCACATGGTCCCGGGCAGACCGCCCATGCTGCGGTCAAAGGGCGATCTGGTACCCACCAAACACAACCTCCTCAGCCATGCGATCAACGAGCAGCTCTTCAGTGAGATGATGTCCGAGGAGCAGATGAAGAAGCTCAAAACGACGCTCGAATTGGATATGGCGTACGAGATCGAGGGGTTGGCGCGGTTCCGCTGCAATTACTTCTATTCGATGCGCGGCATGTCCGGAGTCTTTCGAGTGATTCCTACGGATATTCTCTCCTTGGAAGCGCTCGGGATGCCGGAGGGCGTCCAACGGCTTCTCCAGATCCAGAGGGGACTTTGTCTGGTCACCGGTCCCACGGGTTCGGGCAAATCGACCACCCTTGCGGCGATCATCGATTACATCAATCGCAATCAGGAAAAGCACATTATAACGATCGAGGACCCGATCGAGTTCGTGCATCCCAACCTTCGATCGCTCATCACCCAGCGGGAAATCGGCACGCACGCGCACAGCTTTGCGGACGCGCTTCGGGTGGCGTCTCGGGAAGACCCGGACATCATCCTGGTCGGCGAAATGCGCGACCTCGAGACGATCTCCCTGGCCCTGACCTGCGCGGAGCTCGGCATCCTCGTCTTCGGCACGTTGCACACCAATTCCGCGACCAAGACGATCGACCGCATCATCAACGCATTCCCCGCAACTCAGCAGAATCAGATCAGGAGTATGCTCAGCGAATCACTCAAGGCGGTGTTGGCTCAGCAGCTTCTCAAGACCAAGGACGGCAAGGGCCGATGCGCGGCTGTGGAAATCCTTCTCAGCAGCGCCGCAGTGGGAAACCTGATCCGGGAAGGGAAGCTTTCGCAGGTAGCATCGATCATTCAGACAGGGACCGCCGAGGGTATGCAAACCATGGATCAGGCGCTCCAGGCGCTGGTGGACCAAGATCGTGTCTCCCCTGAAGCCGCATACTTCAAGGCGATCGATAAATCGCTCTTTGCCGACCAGTGCAGCGATCCGATCCTCGAATAGCCTATTCGGCCGGCGCCGAGCGGTTCGCCTGAAAAAACGACGAGTATATCGCCCGTATGGCCCTCGTCACGCGGAAATAGTCGTCCTTGAAGGCGTCCTCAGCCCCTTCGTCGTATCCCAGCCGCCGGGCGAGACTGCAGAACTTGTCGCCCTCGAGGGCTATCCGGTCGACGCTCTTATACTCCATAATGCGAAGACGGTCCTCGAGACCGATAAGAAAACGATACCCTTCGTCCAATGTCTGAAACGTCTCCGAGTCGATAAGTCGTTCCCGGTTGAGCGCGGCGAGGGTTTCCACCGTGCTTCGACACAAGATGTGGGGCCGTGAGCGGCCGTGCCTGAGCACATTGGCCTGCGCGAAGAACTCGACGTCTACAAGCCCGCCGTGACCCGTTTTCACGTCTACGTGCCCGGCGTCCTCATGGGCGAGTTCCTTCTCCATTCTTCGCCGAAGCCGGTCTATCTCCCTAATGTCGTCGTCGCTTAGTTCGGTGGAGCGCACACAGTCCCGCACGATCCGGTCGACCCGCTCTTTGAGGTAGTCGGGGCCGGTGACCGGGCGAGCCCTGGTGAGAGCTTGCTTTTCCCACAATTTGGAGCTCGTTCGGTGATAGTCCTCGAACGACGCCAACGATGACACAAGCGGACCCTTGTTTCCCGACGGACGAAGACGCGTGTCGATCTCGAACGCGATCCCTTCGGCGGTGGGCGCGCTCAGTATCGAGATGATCCTGCTTGCCAGCCGCGTGAACCACTCGTGAGCGGTCAGGTTCCCCGATGTGTCTTCCGGAGGGTCGTACACAAAGATCACGTCCAAGTCGGAGAGATACGTCATCTCCATACCGCCGAGCTTGCCCATCCCGAGGATCACGAACGGCGGCGCGTCATGGAACGTGAACTGCTTGAATTTCCGTTCCATTTCGCGTGACGCGATTCGCACCGCGGCCTCGAGGCAGACATCCGCGATCTCGGTGATGAGCCAACGCGCGGTCAGGGAATCGATCTCGCCGGTAAGATGACTGACGCCCACACGGAGGATCTGCTCGTTCTTGAATACCCGGAGGACGTCCAGCCGGCTCTCGTAGTCCGTGTGGTAATCGAGTCGCCCGGAGAGTTCCAATTCGAGGGCGTCCCTCTCCTTCGGGCGCTGAATGGTCCATCGGCCGATAAGCGAATCGATCGATTGGGGATGTCTGATCAACAGATCGGTAAAGAAGCGACTTTCGCCGAGGATGCGCACGAGAAATCGAGAGGTCGCGGGATTCTCGTCGAGGGTGGAGAAGTAGGCGGATTTCCCCTGGAGCGAGCTGACATATTTGTCCAACGCAATAAGGGCTTCGTCGGGGTCGGGCAGTGTCAGCAACTCGTCGAGGAAGACCGGAGCGAGCCGCCCCAGCAAAGCGCGGCCGCGGTCGGAATAGACCCGGCGAGTTTCCGAGGGAAGCACGAGCCCCCGGAGCAGTCGGTACGAATGCTTCGGATTCTTGAACCCATGCTTCTCGAGCAGTTCGCATACGACGTCTTCCCGGTCGATTGCGTCGATGATCTTCCGAACGTCGGGCGATCCCTCCTCCCTGGCATCCTCCTCGCTGTAAAAAAGCCCGGAGAAGAGGTCTCCCACGAACTGCCTGTGACGCTCCAAATCAGCTTGGAAAACGTTCAAAGCGTCGTTTCGATAGCCCATGCGGCGGGCCAATTCATGCTGTTCTTCCTCGGTTCGAGGCAGCTCATGGGTCTGTAACTGATGATTGATTTGGATACGATGCTCGGTCTTTCGGAAAAAGATATAGGCTTCACGGAGCCCTGCGGCGGTTTCCGCTTCGAGGAGGCCGGTCTCCTGGAGGAGGTCGAGGCCCTCGATCGTGCCCGGCGAGCGCAGTCGAGGATGCCGCCCGGCATTGATCAGCTGAAGGGTTTGGACGAAGAATTCGATCTCCCGGATCCCTCCCTCGCCCAATTTGATGTTAACGCCCGGCTTCCTGCGCAGCTGCGCTTCGATGCGCAGTTTCATTTCTCGAATGTCTTCAAGTGTCGAGTAGTCGAGGTATCTTCGATAAAGGAAGGGCTCGAGGGCTTTCACAAACGAGCGTCCCAGCGGCCGATCCCCGGCGATGGGGACTGCCTTCATCAGCGCGGCCCGCTCCCATGTGCGTCCCCACTGCATGTAGTACTGGAGGGCGTTCGACACGGACGGTACGAGTTCGCCCTTTTCACCTTCGGGCCGGAGTCTCAAGTCGGTACGAAAGACGAAGCCGTGCTCGGTCACCTCGGAGAGCGAACGGGAAACCGCGCGAACGAGGTTCTCGTAAAACTGGACCGTCGGGATGCGCTCCGGCCCCTCGGTGCGACCCTCTGACGGGCCGCGCAGGAATATCAGGTCGATGTCGGAGGAGAAGTTGAGTTCACCACCGGCGAGTTTCCCCATTGCGATCACGGTCAGCCCCGTCGATTCGCCGGTTCCGGGAGGGGGGCCGTGCTTGAAGACCAAGCGTTCCCAATGGAAGGAGATGGCCGCTTCCAACGACGCTCCGGCCAAAGCGGACAATTCCACGGTCAACTCGGTGACGTCGGCGATGTCGGCCAGGTCTCGACATCCGATGCGAAGGTAGTCCTGCTCCTTGTAAATCCGGAGTTCACGGTCGAAATCGTTCGGCGTACGAGCCTCCGTTGTCCGCGCCCGAATTTCCGTCTCCTTGTCCTCTCGGGTCTTTCGTGTTCGGTAGGCGCCGTTGATGAACATCGCCGCGGTCAGCTCGGGCGAACGGTTCAAAACGGTGAAGAGAAATCTCGACCCTCCCACCGTCGACAAGAACGGCCCGGCGAGCTCGTCGTCCATAAGTATGATGTCGATCGACTCTGCAGCGCAGCCGCCGTACAAGTCTTCTATTCGATCAGCAGTCTTAATTGGATTGGGCGTATCAAGAATACGACCGATCACCCGATCTCGACCGTCGGCGTCCAAGCCCTCCAGGAATGCGGACAATCGCGCGCAGTGTGATTCGATATGGTCGGAAAGGGTTTCCTTCGCCATCAGCCGGTTCTCTCTTCAGGCGTTAGGGGACGGTTCGAGCGTGGGCGCGCAGGGACACAACGGCCGGCGCAATCGAGAAGCGGATCGATCGACCTGCGGTTCATAACGGCGGAACGTCTTCCTCGGAGTAGACGGGAACGCGCGCCGACTCCATTAGAGCGGTCGTCACGCCCTTTCCCGGGCTCTTGACCCCTTGGATATCAACTCGTCGAAGACCGCAGGACGGGCTTCCTTCCTTGAACAGCGCGTAGCTCGGCCTGACGAGCTCCATGACCTGGAGGGTCGCCCGGGCGCCCGCCAGAAAATGCTCCGTCCGGTTGATTCCGTCAGCCGACATGACCCGCGCTTTGCCCCGTACGACCGCTTCGCCGTCTCCACCCACGAAGATGCACGGCGGACGGGGGATTCCCAGGCCGCCCAGGACCTCGGGACAAAGCGGGATGAGCACGCAACGACGGGCAAGTTCCTCGAGACGGGGGTGCGGCTGCGAACCGCCGTCATAGCGAGTCGCCAGCCCCGCTAGGCACGCGCTGATGATGACCCGCGGACCTTCGCGGCCCTGCTCGATACGATTCCCCTCAGTCGAACGCCACCGCATTGTCACCCTGTCCCCGCTTGGAGACCTCGCCGACGATCGCGCTCCCCACTCCTCGATCCGCAAGAAGACGAACCGCGGCGTCGGCATGGTCGGGCCGTACGATACAAATAAATCCCACGCCCATATTGAACGTTCGGAACATCTCGTCTTCGTCGAGGCCGGTTTCGCGGCGGAGGATGTCAAAAATCGGAGGGGGAGTCCACGATTCTCGACGTATCGTTACGCGAACGGACTCGGGGAGAATTCGAGGTATATTTCCTTGAAAGCCGCCCCCCGTGATGTGCGCCATCCCCGAGACGGGAATCCGACGGATCAGATCGAGGGTCGGCTTCACATAGATCGCGGTCGGGGTAAGGAGCTCTTCGCCCAGGGGTCTGCCCAGTTCCGGAATCGGTGAATCGACCGTATAGCCCCGTCGCTCGAGCAGTACCTTTCTTACGAGGCTGAACCCATTGCTGTGAAGACCGGTAGACGCCAGACCGATGACCGCGTCGCCCGGCTCGACAGTTCGCCCGTCGATGATCTCCGCGCGATCGACGATCCCGACGCAGAAGCCCGCCAGGTCGTATTCTCCGGGAGCGTAGAAATCCGGCATCTCCGCAGTTTCACCGCCGATCAGGGAACAGCCGGCCTCCTCGCACCCGTCCGCAATACCCGATACGATCGCTCGCACGATTTGGGGATCTATGGCGCCGGTCGCGAGGTAATCGAGAAAGAAGAGAGGTTCCGCGCCGTTGACCAGGACGTCGTTCACGTTCATGGCAACGAGATCCACGCCGACCGTGTCATGGACACCCGTGAGAAACGCAAGCTTCAACTTGGTGCCGACGCCGTCGGTGGCTGACACCAGCACGGGATCCTCGTACCGAGACCAATCGGGCCTCACCAAGGCGGCAAAGCCGCCGGGCCGGCCTATGACGTCGTTCCGATGGGTGGCTCTGATCCGATTGGCAAGCGAGCCGATGACTCGATCCGCGAGCTCGACGTCGACTCCCGCGTCCTTATACGTAAACTTGTCCGTCATACCGCGCTCTCCTCAAAGCGATCGTCAACACCGAGATCACGGGCGATATCGAGCGCCTTCGATCGAACCCGCTCACGCAGCCGGGCTTCATCGACGGTTAAGAGCCGCCCGTCGCGCACAATCGCGAAACCGTTCACCACGACGTGCTTCACGTCCGACCCCTTCGCGGAATAAACCAGATGCGACACCGGATCGAACAGCGGCCGCAAGTGCGGTCTGTCCAGATCCACAACTGCGATGTCCGCGGCCTTTCCTTCGACCAGCGATCCAATGCGATCGTCCATTCCCAGAGCGATAGCGCCGTCAATGGTCGCACAGCGAAGCGCGGCCCGAGCGTCCAACGCCTCGGGATCGCCCGTGACGAGCTTCGCAAGCAACGACGCAGTGCGCATCTCCTCGAACAGATCGAGGTTATTGTTGCTCGCGGCTCCGTCCGTCCCCAATCCGACCCGCACGCCGGCGGCCCGCAGCGCGGAGGCGTCTGCTGCGCCCGACGCGAGCTTCATATTGCTTTCCGGGCAGTGAACCGCGCGTGTGTGGGATTGTGCGAGCAGCTCCCGTTCACGATCGTCCACGTGCGCGACGTGAACGGCGATGAGCCGCGGTCCGAGCAGGCCCAATCGATCGAGGTGTTCCACGGGACGCGCCCCGTGTCGCCGGAGTATCTCTTCCACTTCGGAGACGGTCTCCGACACATGGATGAAGAGCGGAAGGCCGCCGGTCGAGCAGATCTCGTGAGCCTCCTGGAGCGTCGACGGGCCGCACAGGTAGGGAGAATGACAGAAGAGCGCAGGGGTTACGAGCGGGTCCGATGGAAAGCCGGCGAGGAACTCGTCCGTTCGGTTCCTCCACGAACCCCCGGTGGGAGCGTCCGGGGCCGGCACGTCCAGAATCCCTTGGGCTATTACCGCTCGCACTCCCACATCGATAGCCGCTTGGGCGGCGCTCTCCATGTGGAAGTATCCGTCCGCGATCGTCGTCACCCCGGCGAGCACGGATTCCGCCGCGGAAAGGAGCGTCCCCGTGTACACGAACTCGGGGTCGGCGTGTCGCGCCTCGGCCGGGAAGATATACTCGTTGAGCCAGCGATCCAGGGGGAGGTCGTCGGCCAATCCGCGGAGGAGACTCATTGCGCCGTGAATATGCGCGTTGACCAGCCCCGGTATCACAAGACAACCCGAACAGTCGAGTACCGGCGCGTCGGTCTCCAGGTCCCGCGCCTCGGACGTGTTCACCGCAAGCAGGCGATCCCCTGCGATCAGCGTTCGTCCGTGCGCTTCGACCGCGGGATCGGTCGGGTCCGCGAGAATAAGACCGCCGGCGAGGATCAGCGTTACCTGGGATGAAGCGTCTTCCATGCGGTCCTTTGCGTCGTGTTCGCGCGGCGACAACGAATATATGCGGGCTTTGGCCCGGTCAAAGATCCACGCGACCGAGCACGGCCTCAAAAATATCCGCAATCTTCGGAGCGGCCTGCTCGGCCGTCGCTATGACCTGATCGACCGATACGGGTTCCATTGCGTCGGGGATATTGACGTTGGTTATCGCGTTCAGCGCAAGGGTCCGGAGGCCCGCCTGAACCGCGACGATCGCTTCCGGGACGGTGCTCATGCCGACGGTGTCCGCGCCCAGGAGGCGAAGCATACGAGTCTCGGTCCGCGTCTCGAGGTTGGGCCCCGCCACTCCCGCGTACACGCCGACGCGAAGCGGTATCTTTTTCTCGATCGCGGCTCCTCCGGCGATTTCGATCAGCTCGTGATCGTACGGCGCGGTCATGTCCGGGAATCGATCTCCGAGGCGGTCGTCGGTGAGTCCCCGCAAGGGACCGTCACCCATGAGATTGATGTGGTCAGTCACGATCATTACGTCGCCGGCCCGAAAGAGGGGATTGAGTCCTCCCGCCGCGCTGGCGATGAACAGGAGCCGCGCGCCCAACTCCTTCATGACACGCACGGGAAGGGTCACATCCTGGAGGGAGTACCCTTCGTAGTAATGAAACCGTCCTTCCATGACGACCACCGAACGACCGGCCCACCGGCCGAAGAGAAGCGATCCGCCGTGGCTTTCCACTGTGCAGCGCGGAAAGTGGGGGATCTCCGAATAGGGGAGCCGTTCGAGGACTTCGATCCGCACGGCCGCTCGGCCCAGTCCCGTGCCGAGGATCAACGCCGCATCGGGCCGGACATCAACCCGACGCGCCGGAAATTCAGCCGCTTCCTGAACTCGTGAATAGAGATCTTCCATTGAACCCGTCGCAAAAGAATGAGGGGAGTATCCCGGCAGCGGGTTCCGATGTCAAGACCTGCGGCGAGGAAGACGTGGTGGAATGCGGATGAAAGGGGACGGAGCGGAACAGGGGCGGAAAAAGGATTTCTCAATTCGTCGGGTTTCTGTAGAGTGGGGTGT
>CAYLRL010000089.1:0-19199 GCA_964385875.1 uncultured Syntrophales bacterium | reverse complement strand
GGCACGTTTGGAGTTCCAAATAGACTGCTGAACAACCGTCGGTAGCAAGCGCCACGACTTTACGCTACATGATGCCACATCAGGCGCCGACGTGCCACCAAGCCTGCGGCTTGCAGCCGGTTCCGCGACACACTCCTAGCAGGCTCGCCGAGCCCACCCGGCCGAAACCGGTTCGTTATCCTACGGACTGGTCGTTCGCCTCCTGTTGCTCTCCGCCCCGCCTCGCAGCGACGCAGTTACAGGCGGCCACAGGCCGGAGAAGGTATACCTGGAGAGGACTTGCACCTCTCTGATTAAGTACGCGCACAGGCGCACTGGCCTGGACGTCATACGTCCGGGCGGCGCAGCCGCAAAAGGGGTATTTCACTGAAGCGTCCCTTGAGCTCCCAATCTCCCGGCATATTCAAGCCGGCCTTTTGCGCCTAGGGCGTCCGGAGGCGCCGGCCTCCGGGCCACCCGGCGATCTCAACGACTGTGGGCGTTTCGAGCGCTGAGATTGCTTCGCCCCGCCGGCAATGACACTCGTCATGACGCCGGGGTTTCGAGGGGGGAGCTTTGATTTCGTTCCTCAACGCTTCCGGGGGGTGTCTGAGGCCGGTCTGCTCATTCGCTCTCGTCCGTCTCGCCGTCCAATCCCATGCGCTCTCTGACGGTGCGTTCAAAGCCTCGATCTGTCGGATGATAGAACCTCCGGCCGCGGATCTCTTCCGGCAGGTGCTCCTGATCCACGCGAGCGTCCGGGTAATCGTGAGCGTATTGGTATCCTTTGGCGTATCCGAGCTTTTTCATGAGGCCGGTGGGCGCATTGCGGATGTGCATGGGCACGGGCAGGTGGCCCGTTCGGGCGATCTCCTTTTTCACTTCGATGTAGGCGGCCTCGAGCGCATTGGACTTGGGAGCGGTCGCGAGGAAGACCACTGCTTGGGCGAGCGCAAGCGCGCATTCGGGAAGGCCCGTGTATCGACAGGCCTGGAATGCGGCCACGGCTTGCTCCAAGGCTCGGGGAGAGGCCAATCCCACGTCTTCGCTCGCAAAGCGGACCAGTCTCCGAGCGATGTACAGAGGATCTTCACCCCCTTCGATCATCCGACCCATCCAGTAGAGTCCCGCATCGGGGTCGCTGTCCCTGAGCGACTTGTGCAGCGCGCTGATGAGATTGTAGTGCTCCTCGCCGGTCTTGTCGTAGAGCAGATTGCGCTTCTGAACGACCTCCTTGACGACCTCCGCGGTCAGGCGCCCCTCGCGATGTTCGCCTGCATCCCGGCCGGCGACCTCGAGGATATTGAGCGCAGTCCGCGCATCGCCGCCCGACAACGAAACAATAAGCTCGAGCGCGTCGTCGTCGGTGGTCAGATTAAGATCGCCGACGCCAAGTTTCTCATCGTTGAGCGCTCGGGTGAGGATGGCTCGAAGATCTTCCGCCGAGAGCGGCTCGAGGACGAAGACCCGGAGGCGTGAAAGGAGCGCGGAATTGACCTCGAAGCTGGGATTTTCGGTGGTCGCGCCGATGAGCACGATGGAGCCGTCTTCCACGTGGGGGAGAAGGTAGTCCTGTTGGGATTTATTGAACCGGTGGATCTCGTCGAGGAAGAGGACCGTCTTGCGGCCCATGAATTTGAGGTCGTCTTTGGCTTGTTTGACGACCGCCCGAATCTCTTTGACGCCGGCGGTGACGGCCGAGTAGTGCTCGAATCGAGCCTTCGATTTTCCGGCAATAATGCGCGCGAGGGTGGTTTTGCCCGTACCCGGCGGACCCCAGAAAAGCATGGAGAAGAGGCGGTCCGCCTGGATGGCTCGTCTGAGCGCGCGTTCAGGGCCGAGGAGCTCGGCCTGGCCGAGGAATTCGTCAAGGGTCGCGGGACGCATACGATCCGCAAGCGGTTTCCGTTCGCGATCCGTGCCGGGATTGTCGAAGAGATCCATATTCTTAGCGTACTCCAACTTCAGCCGGACTACAAGCCCGGTCCGGGCAGGAACTCGACCGCGGGGGCAATTCCCTGGATTTTCGGGTCAAATCGTGGTACGAGGTTGAATTACCCGACCTTGCATAGCCGAGGCTGACATGCAAAGCGTAGGATTGGTTTTACGAAGCGCGGGAGAACAAGAGCTCAACTTGGCTCGGCGCATCGCCGGCTTCATCAAGCAAACCGGCAGAGACGTGCTGATTGAAGCCTCGTGTCTCGAATCGACGAAAATTCAGGACGCGCGCCTCACCGACAGCATCTCGGATGAAGCCGACCTTTTGGTGGTCCTCGGGGGAGACGGCACAATCCTTCGGGCCGCAAGTCTGCTGAATTCGAAGCCCGTGCCGGTCTTGGGCGTGAATCTCGGTCGTATCGGCTACATGGCGGAAATCGCGCCGGACGAAGCCATTGACGAAATCGAAGCGGTATTTGACGGCCGAGCCGATATTGCCAACCGCATGCTGCTCGAAGTGACCCTGCCGGACGGGACTACCCACCGATTCCTCAACGACGCGGTCATCCACTGGGGCGTCCGTGCTCGACTGATCGACCTCGGCGTGCGGATCGGCGGCGGACGGGAGATCGAAATCCGAGCCGACGGCTTGATCGTGTCCACGCCGAACGGCTCGAGCGCCTATTCGTACGCGGCGTACGGGCCGCTGGTCCACCCGGACATCGAAGCGACGCTTCTAACGCCGATCTGTCCGTTTTCGGGACTGCGGCGCCCATTGCTCATTCCCGCGGACTTCGACACCTTCATTCGTCTGCGCAAGGGCGAGCACCTCACCCTCACTCTCGACGGTCACACTACAGTGCCCCTGGAAGCCGGCCAGTCGATCCGGATCGTTCGATCGCCCCTCACCTTCGCCCTGGTGAGATCCCGCGCCCGAGACTATTTCTCGGTATTGGAAGAGAAGCTCGGATTGCTCTGAGCAGTCCTTCGTGGTATTGCAGATGCCGTGGGATTGAAGACCGGGAGTGATTGACACGCCACGACGGCACGGAAAAGACGATCCCGAAAGGCCGCATGTTAGATTATCTGCGCATTTCCAACCTCGCCATTATCGACCGGGTGGATGTGGATTTCCGGTCCGGACTAAATGTGCTCACCGGCGAGACCGGCGCCGGGAAATCCATTCTCATCGGCGCGCTCAATCTGCTGCTCGGTTCGCGCGCGTCCGCGGAACTCATCCGTAAAGGCGAGGAGGAAGCCCACGTGGAAGGCCTGTTCCATCTGGAAGAGGGTTTCGAGCCGGATGATGAGTTGGCCGAATTCGTACGACCCGGCACGGAGATCACCCTGACGAGACGCATCTTTCGGTCCGGTCGATCCAGAGCGTTCATCAACGGCAATCTCGCCACCGTGGAAATGTTGCAGTCGGTAGGCCGCAGTCTGATAAGCATCTTCGGACAACACGAGCATTACGTGCTGCTCAATCCGGAAGAGCACCTGGACATCCTGGACGGATACGGCGGCCTGTGGGAGGCTCGGCGGCGGACCGCCCTCACTCACGGCGCATGGAGGCAGGCTCAACGAGATCTGGCCACGGCCGAAAAACACGTCCGAGAACTGGAGCGACTCGCCGAAGAGAACGCCGCGGCGGTCGAGGAACTCACCAATGCGGAGATCCGAGAGGGCGAAGAAGACGAACTGATCGCGGAACGTGATACCCTCGGCAAGGCCGTTCAAATTCGCGAGCGGGCTTTTGAAGCGTACCAGACGCTCTACTCGAAATCCGGGAGCATCGTCGAGATGATGTCCGAGGTCGGCAAGGCGGTCGACTTCCTGGTGTCCGTCAATCCGAAACTCTCGAACATCAAGGAAAATCTCGAGGACGCGCTCTATCGAGTGGAAGACGTCGCCTTGGAACTGCGGGACACCGCCGAGCACAGTCACAGCGATCCCGCGCGTCTCGAGCGAATCGAGGAACGTCTGGCGCTGCTCAGGAGACTGAAGAGAAAATACGGTCGAGACGTGGACGGCCTTGTCCGGTATGTGGACGAGCTCGGCCGTGAACACGGGGAAATTCTCACCGCGCGGGCGGAGGTGAAAAAGCTGAGCGCTCGATCGGATGAAACCTACCGGGAGTATATGCAAGCTGCGGAAGGTCTTTCGAAGGAACGTCGACGAGCGGCAGGGAAGCTTGAAAAAGCGGTCGAGGGGGAACTGAAGGAGCTCGCGATGCCGGGCGCGGAATTTTCAGTCCGGTTCGATCACTTGGAAGGCGACACTGCGTCCCCGCTGGGCCTGGAAAAGGTCGAGTTCTATCTCTGCGCGAACCCCGGCGAAGAGCTGCGGCCGCTTGCCAAGGTGGCCTCGGGCGGTGAACTTTCGCGTATCATGCTGTCGCTCAAGGCGCTCCAGGTACATACCGGCGGCGCGCCCACGGTGGTGTTCGACGAAGTGGACGCGGGCATCGGCGGGCATACCGCGACCGCGGTGGGGGCTCGCCTGGCTCGGGTCGCCGAGGCACAGCAGGTGCTCTGCGTGACGCATCTTCACCAGATCGCGGCGAGGGCGGATCATCATCTTTCCGTCGGGAAAAGAGTCGCGAAAGGCCGGACGCGAATCGATGTTCAGCCGCTGGATCGGGAGGGCAGAATCAACGAGCTTGCCCGCATGCTCGGCGCGGAACCGGGATCGGAATCCGCCAAGGAACACGTGCGGCGGTTAATGGAGGTCGAATCGGCGGAGGTCTCAGGTTGATTCGGAAAGCTCGACTCCAAGATGTGAAGACGATCCACCGGATCATTTCCGAACAAGCCGACAACGGGCAGATTCTACCGAGGGCGATGAGCGAGATCTACGGGCAGGTGCGGGACTTCCTGGTGGATGAGGACGAAGCCTCGCACGACATCACCGCGTGCGCGGCCCTGCAATTCGTCTGGGAAGACCTTGCCGAAATCAGATCGTTGGCTGTGCGGACCTCCCATCAGAATCGCGGCCTCGGTAGTGCGCTCATCGAGGCGCTCCTCGAGGACGCACGGCAAATGGGTGTTCGGCAAGTATTTGTGCTCACGTATCGTCCGAGTCTCTTTCGGCGGTTGGGATTTTCATTTCTGGAGAAGAGTCGTCTGCCGCACAAGATCTGGGCGGACTGCATCCGATGCACGAAATTCCCCGAATGTGATGAAATCGCGCTCGTGCGCAATCCGTGAGGACCAACCGTGGCGGTTAATCGAACGGGAAAAGAGAACAGGCGTCGGAGATCGCGTCGAGCGGCTCTCCATATGACGCTGCTTGTGAGCTTTTTACTGAGCGGCTGCGGAGCCTTCAACCTGGGAGAGATAACGTGGTTGAAGAAAACTGATCCCGACGTCGAGTACTGGCACCTGAAGAAGGCCGTCCTGACCGCCGGCTCGGTCGCTCACCCGCGGGACAGTTTCGATCACACGCTTCAGCCCCGGGTCTTCGTGATCTTCACGCCGGCGAACGAAAAGAACAAATATCACACGAAGACAATCTGGTACGATCCGTCCGGTCAGGAGTATCGCACCATAAGACAGACCCACGACAAGAAGGAAATCGAGGATCAGGGCGAACACCGTCCGCAAGGCGGCTCGGTCATCTCGCACAGTATGTCCACAAAAGAGCTCTACGACCATGAACCCGGCCTCTGGAAGGTGGAAATCTACTACGAAGACGACCTGGCGCGCAGGATGGACTTCACCGTGCGCTGAGCGTCGTCCCGTCGATCGAGCGGTTCGTACCGCGGCCCAGGTTCGGCTTCGACACGGTTATGCTCAATTAACCCGGCTACTTGGCGTCTTCGGTGCAATGAATTATTAGGGCGGCTTATAATTGCGTTGACAAGCAAGCCGATCGCGCGTTTCCTGTACGTTCCGGACACGGTTCGACCGCACGATCAGATAAGGAGTTTCGCGTTATGGCTGAAATCAAAGGCAAGTTCATCACGTTGGCATGCGACCTGATCAAATCGAAACCTCAAGCGCGAGCTGCGGCCGTTGACGCGGTGAAGAAGTCCACGGGTGCGGAACCGGAAGCGTTGGAACCCGAGGCTTTTTACGACACCAAAGTCCTGAACTCGGTCTTCACTGCGATCGAGCAGGATTCACCAGGAGTCGTCGGCGCGGCTTCCATCAAGTTCATCGGCAGACTCGTCTATCCCACCATCAAGAATACCGCCGGACTACCCGACCATCTCAAGACGCCTCTGGACTTCGTCAAATTCGAGGGTGACGGATTTTTGGCCAACCACCGCGGGCCGGACGTCGTTCCCCGCCGCTTCGAGAAGCTCGAGGAGGGCCACGTTATTGTGGAAGCGCCGTCCCCTGGATATAACTGTATCTTCATCGAAGGCGTCTTTGAGGGCATCCTCGGGATGGTCGGCGTAGCCGGCGCCTCCGTGCGCCAGACCCAATGCGCGCGGAAGGGAGACAACACCTGCGTGTACGACATCAAGTGGTAACGGAATAGTCCACCGGGCTTGAGGCGGCTCTACGCCCGGTGCGAATGGAGGGGGAGACTCATCTTTCCCTCCAAACCTCCCCCATCGAGATATCAAAGGCTTATCGCCCGGCCCGGCCGAACATCACGTGATCAGCGTTACGAGCGCAATCAGTTCCCCGAGACGACGACGATCCTCTTCATCCATGGATACTATCTGAAATCCCGCCTGATTCTCACCGTCGAGCTTGTCGACCTCGAACCATCGGCATCGGGCGCGCGCCTCGAACCGGGGGACAATCCCATACGCGTCGCCTGCGATAACGAGCCGCTTCTCCTCCTCCACGTGCGCTTCCAAGCCGACCGTTCCGATGCCGTCTTCGGTTACGTCTTTTACGAGCCCTCGATTCGACGGGTTGTCCGCGTCGCAGATCGGCACGTCGAAGTCCACATAGGACCGCTTGACGAATCTCAGATTTGCGGGACCCCGTTCATGGGGACCGAGGGATACGTTCCCGAAGAGAACCCCCCGAGTTATCGCCTTCAATTCCAATAGCTTGCGAAACACGAGATCCACTTGGTCTTCGGTGAGGTCGTAGGCCGAGCGGAGCGCGTCCCGCGACATGCCCGAACAGATGTCGTCCACGATGTTCCGGACATGAATAATCTTGGAAGAGGTCTCGATCTCCGTGACCGTCGGCCGTTCCCGGACACCCAACGCGTCGAGCTTCCTCATCAATGAGCGCATGCCCCGCGGGGATATCCGATACTTGCGCATGATGCCCGCTTCGTCCAGACCCCCGCGAAAGTCGTCGAGCACATCCTTGAGACGTATTTTTCGTGCCGATTTCATGAGGAGGAGGTGGTCGCTTGTCTCCGATTCGCATTCGATCGCTGAAATCGCCATCTATCCTCATAAAGGATTCCGTCGCCGCCGTCAAACGCCGGCGGTTGAATCATTCCGAGAAGGCCTCCCACCGACGCGCGCGGGAGACCGAGAAACTGTTGACCGCCGCGCTTGGGCCGGCTATAGTACGAATGATTAGCGATTTCCTAATACCGGCATGGTTTCCGCTCGGTCCGCGTTCAAGGTAAGCGCGCATCGATGAGAGAGTCGAACCGCCCCGCCGCGGAGGTAATTAACACGGGGCAGGGAAACGTGTCGACGGATGATGGGATGCCGGCATGAATCAATCCGTCAAGCAGGAATTGATAAATATCGTGGGGCGGAATCGAGCGGCCGATCAGCCCGAGGACTTGGTCGCGTACTCGTACGACGCGTATACCAAGGAACACCGACCCGATCTCGTTCTCTTCCCTATGTCGACCGAAGAGACCGCCGAGATCATGAAGATCGCATATCGGGAGGCCATACCGGTCGTTCCTCGAGGCTCAGGCACAAATCTGGCCGGTGAGACCGTTCCCCTCAAGGGCGGTATTGTTCTCGCAATGAGTCGGATGAATCGAATCCTCTCCTTGGATGCGGAGCGCCGGACCGCAACTGTCCAGCCCGGCGTGATCAACTTCGACTTTCAACGCGCGTGCCTCAAGGAGGGGCTGCTCTATCCCCCCGATCCCAGTTCCTGGATGGTCGCAAGCATGGGCGGTAATGTGGGCACGAACGCCGGCGGACCCAAAACGGTCAAATACGGTGTGACCAAGGACTACTTGCTGGGATTGACCGTGGTCCTCGCAAACGGCGAAGTCCTGAACACGGAGGGCAACGGCCGGCGCCGAAGCTGCGGCTACGATTTTACTCACCTGTTCTGCGGTTCCGAGGGCGCTCTCGGGATTGTGACCGAGATCCACGTGAAGCTTGTCCCCAAGCCCAAGGCCGGCCGTACGCTCCGGGCGGACTTCGCAAAACTCGAGGACAGCGGTCGCGCAGTCGCGGGTATCATCGGCGCGGGAATCGTCCCTTCAGCTCTGGAACTCATGGACGACGTAGTCATATCGGCCGTGGAAGCGGATTCCCATCTTGGACTCCCCCAGGATACCGAGGGAATGCTCCTCATCGAAGTGGACGGCGAGCCGGAAAGCCTCGACGCTCAAGTGAAGCGCATCGAAGAAGTGCTCAGAACGAACAACGCGATTCGCGTGATCACGGCAAGGGACGACGCTGAAGCCCAGGCCCTCTGGACCGCTCGCCGCGCCGCGTTTTCCGTGATGGCTCGACTCAGACCCACCGTGGTCATGGAAGACGCGACCGTGCCCGTCTCCAACCTCCCGACGATGGTCCGCAAAGTCCGGGAAGCCGCGGATCGCTGGAACGTCACCATCGGGGTGGTCGCGCACGCCGGCGACGGCAACCTCCACCCCCTGGCCGCGTACGATCAACGGGACGGGGAGGAAAGCCGCCGAGTGGCCGGCGCCACCGAAGAAATCTACCGCGAAGCCCTGGCCCAGGGCGGTACGCTCACCGGCGAGCACGGCATCGGTATCTCGAAGTCGCGGCTCCTGCCCCTCCAACTTGACCCGGTCGCGATGGCGGTCACCAAGGCCGTCAAGGACAGCCTCGACCCCAAGGGAATCCTCAATCCCGGCAAGTTTATTTGACATTTCGGCCGGCGAAAGGATACAGCTGATTAATCAAAGAGGCTTGTGGCCTGTCGTCTATCGAATCTACCCGGCAATCGACACCCCATGGTTACGGCCCTCGGATCAAGATCGGCTTGCCGACTGACATTCCAGTGAATCTCACGCACGGCCCGATGAGCCGGTCGTCGCCGGACTCCCTGCCGCCAAGAAACAACGGACGCCGCTCACGTGACCTTCCCAGCGCCCCACGCTTTGAAACGCCCTTCCAGCCTCTTCGTGCAGAGCCCTTTTTTCATTGAATCGTTGATTTGTGCGAATGCGCCGTCTATAATAAGTGTGAATCGTAATCGGTTGGAGAGTATTCATGGCTTTGAACGGCAAATGGATTGATTCAAGGCGCCGAGGCGCGAGATTCTGATTCGGGACGGAGGAAAGGCGAGAAGACGTATCACGGACCCCCCGCCCACGAGAGGATGATGACTCAATCTGAGAACAACGAGGCCAAAAATGGCGGTACGACGGCCGGCGCCGCCGATGATCCGTTGGCTGCGGTGACGAGAGCGGCAAATCATGTGGCTCAGCTTAGGAATGCGGATGTCCTCTTCTATGGGGGGCTTCTGAGACGTGAAGGCCAGAAGCGGATGTTGGACATCATTTTGCAGCGCAGGAGGCGCCGCAATGTGCTGTTGGTGATGTGGACGGCCGGGGCGATCCCGACGCTGCTTATTTGGCGGCGAAAAAGCTTCAGTCCTGCTACGAGAGGTTTCATTTCTTCGTGTCCGGAATCTGCAAGAGCGCAGGGACTCTTGTCGCCTTGGGAGCCAACGAATTAGTCTTTTCGGAATATGGGGAGTTGGGGCCTCTCGATGTTCAGATTCCGAAGAGAGATGAGATCGGAATTCAGGAGTCCGGGTTGGTAACTACCTTCGCCCTCGACGAGTTGGCCGCTATGGCGTACAGTACTTTTGAGGGCCTGTTCATTAAGATCATCGGTGGAAGCGGGAATCAGATAACCGTGCCGACGGCCGGTCGAATCGCCACTGATTTGACCGCCGGATTGTTAGCGCCAATATATCAGCAGATCGATCCGCTTAGACTGGGAGAAGCATTGCGAGCGCTGAATATTGCGAACCAGTATGGGAAGGCTCTGGAAGAGGGCAGTAGTAATCTGTTACCCTCCGGCCTGTCCAAACTCATTTCCGAATACGCCACTCACAGCTATGTGATCGATCAAGACGAAGCGAAGAAGATCTTTCAGAGGGTCTCGGCATGCAACCAGGAGGAAGAGGAGCTTCGAGGAGCCCTGGATTCAATAATGCAGTCGTCTATAGAATTCAGTGATCAGCCCGTAGTTGGGTTCCTTTCAGATGAAAACGCGCTGGAGAAGGCAGGAGGCGCCGGCAATGATTGTGTCCAAGAAGACGAGGGAAGAGGTTGGAGAACTGATGCGGCTGAAAAGGCTGAACAGAGTGCGCTCTCTGAGACCGGAGAGGGACAAGGATGAAGTATTGAACCTGCGCCGTCGACCGCTTGAAGCCGAAGGAGAGCGAGCCTTACGACAAGGGGAACCGTCAAAGAGTGAGTAGCCCGTCTGTACAGTTCTTGATCGTTCGCCCGCCGGACTTCCGAATAGTTCTCGGGTCCGGCGGAGGAGTCCGTTTTTCAGACGGATGCATTCTCAAGTCGGTAAGGCTGTTCCGCGTGTAATGATGACCTTCATTTTGGGAGTACACGCCCCCCGGAAACATTTTCCATCGAATGGTTGCCTCACCGAAATCCTCATTCTATAATCGCTTCATTGCATGACGGAAGTCGAACCGGCATTTTACATCAGTTCATCCAGACATACGGTGTGTTGATCTGACCGGCGTACAATGTGAATGCGCGTCGAACTGCCGGGGCGCGTGAATATGACCTCGCAAGTTCACGGAATGAGATTCCGAACAGACGCCGGCGCCTACTGCAGGAATTGAGCGTTCTCACGTTTAGATTGTCATCCCAAAGTCGAGGCACGTGGAGAAAGAGGGCCGAGGGGCACGTGTTTTCCTCAACCGAGCGGGCTATACATAGACGACACTTCGGGTTGTTTATACACCTTTTAACCTCCCGGAGGAGAGGATTTTGATCATGAAAAACGCGGACAAACGACCCACCGAGATCTACGAACCCGCCGCCACCGCGGAAGGACCGTTGGGAGGGGGACTCCCCTCGCAGGCGAGCGGCGGCAGGTCCCGAACGGCTGCGCCGGCGCCGGCCTTTCAGAGGGAGGCCTACGAGTACGTCACCAACTGGCTCAAAGCGTCCGCCGAGTATGTGAGCAGGAAGACGGCCCGATGGAAGCTCCTCGAGGATCTCTATCACAACCGCCGGGATCTGAACTCGTGGACCGCCCGCACTGACACGGCCGCCGCGGAAAATCGCGCGGGTTTGCGAAACCGGGCGTCTGCCGGCAAGGATCGTTGGCAATCCGACATTATCCTTGCGCCGTCGTACATCGTCGATTCGTGGGTGGATCGGGCCTATCAGGCGCTCTTCAACGGGCCGGACTGGCTGAGCGTGGTTCCGGAGAGCGCTGCGGAATCGGTCAAGGACGACGTGCAATTCCCGACGTCGTACAAGCTCCAGGAATTGCTGCTCTCGAGGCTTGCGCAGGGCCAGATTCACGTACGGCTCTATGAGATTCTCCAGAGCCTGGTCTTGTACGGGTCGGTGTACGCCAAGGTCTTCTGGTACTCGAAGGAAGTGAACAAACATCGCTGGAATTACGAAACCCTCGAAGTGATCAGCGACAGCGAGAAGATCTACGACTGCGTGATCGTCCAGGTTATTCCGCTCGATCGCCTGCTGGTCGATTGGACCGCGAATCATAGCGACGTACAGCGACACAACGGAATCGGTCATCGGGTGGACAAGACCTTCGAGCACATCATCGAGCAGTTCGGCCGCGGCGTATACCATCTCAACAAGGACGAATTCTTGAGCCGCTGGAAGGACGCCCCGGAACGGGCCGCGGACGGAACCGAAGGGCTCCTCGAAGACACGGACGCTCGCGATCTCGAGGACGACGCGATCCGGAAGTTCACCGTCTGGGAATGGCACGGTCTCGTCCCGACCGACGGCGGACACAAGGAATGTCTCTGCACCGTCATCACGGAAAAGGACGCGGAATCGCCTGAGGACGGCGTCATGGTGCGGCTCACGGACGCGCCGGTTCTCTGGTCGGGGTTGCGGCCCTTTCTTGCGGCCCACTATACGCCGCTACCCGGTCCGTTCGGAATGGGAGCGGTCGAGAGCAATCTCGATCTGATCCACGCCATCTCTCAGTTCATCAGCCAGTCCCAGGACAACGCGCGGCTGACGGCCAATGCGCAGCTGGTGGTGCGCCGAGGCTCGTCCGCGGCCCGTCAGATCAGCACGGAAAACGACGTGGTCTACCCGGGAAAGGTCTGGACGGTCGACGATCCGGGGGACATCCAGCCGTTTCCCCCGCTCAATTTCCCCCAGCAGGACGTGAATCATCTGATCAATTATCTCAACGGCCTTCTGGAGAAGCGCACCACGGTCTCGGACACCACCCTGGGCGTTTCCACACGGAGCAAGACCGCGACGGAAGCCCATATCCTGCAAGAAGCAGCCCTTGCGCCGTTCACCACCCGCACCGATCTCTTTGCTCGGAGCTTCCTTGAGCCGCTGGGCAAGCTGGCGCTTTCCATGCTCCAGCAATTCATGCTCGACGATCAGTTCATTACGGTTCGGGATCCCAGCGGTCTCGATGTGCCGCTGCTTGTGACCGCGACCGAGATCCAATCCGGCCGATATCGGGTCGTCGCGACGCTGACGCGACAGGAGTCCACGCGATTGGCCAAGGCGCAGAGCATCGAGCGGGCCCTGCCGACGCTTGCAAAGTTTCAACCGATGCTCGCGCAGGAGGGCGTGCACATTTCATTCTCGGAACTCCTCAAGCGCTATCTTGACCTTATCGGCGTGGACGGGGCGGACAGGGTCTTCAACCGCATCGAACCGGTTCCGCCTCAGAGTCCGGATCTTCAGGCCGCGGCGGAGGCGGGCTTCATGGACCCGTTGGTTTCGCAGGACGCGCCGCCTCGATTGGTCGAAGACGGCGGTCCGATGGGACCGATCCCCACCGACGCGAACGCGCTCGCTCAGCTGCTCCAGATGCAGGCGCAGGCGGCCGGCCCCGGCGGGCCTCAGGGTGAGTGAGCTTCAGCGCTCGGAACCGCGGGCGGCGTCTTCGACGAACGATCGAACCAGATTTATACCTGAGAAGTGGCCCCCCGTGAGGTACGTCATGAGCATTTCACGACCGAACAGCCGATTGCGTATTCGGCGGTAGCTCAAACCTTGTTTATGGAGGTCGAGGATTCGGTCGCCGATCTCCTTGAGGTAGTCGATTTTCCGTCGGATTTCTTCTCCGGGGTTCTCTCGGACGGTCCCGCTGCCGGTCAAGACCATACGAGGTTCGAGACCGGCGAGAGTCTCGATGGATTCGATGATTTCCCACACGTTGTAATCGCCTCGGAGAGTGCGGTCTCGTCCGCCCACGTATGCGTCACCGGTGAAGAGCAGACCTTCGTTCGGTTCGAAAAGCGCGACATGATCGTCGCTGTGGCCCGGCGTGTGGATCACGCGGAAATGGTACCGATCCGTTTCGATCGCATCTCCGAGGGGGGCTGCCTTCGACGGTTCGGGATATCCCCAGACGATACGTTGATATGGACGCAAGCTTCTTAAGCGGGGTTGCTCGACATATGACAGGCCGTCCGGGCGGACGAACGCAGAAATGTTTCTTTGCGCCTGAATGAGCGCATTGCCGCCGATGTGATCCTCGTGGCTGTGGGTGTTGACGATCGACCGGATGTCTTCGTCGGCCAGAGCCCGGCCGAGCTCGTCCGCGGTGTGCGCGCAGCCCGTATCGATAAGAAGTCCGTCCACCAGGTAGGCCGCGGTGAAATAGAGCGCTCGTCCATAGACACTGCGCGCGAGTTTGAACGTTCGCACCGCTCCGACGCGGCCTAGTTCGAGCATCGGGAACTCCGGTCTCTTGGGATGCTTGGGTATCCCGATCCTACCACGGCGCCGGCGGTTCGCCGTGATTTCGATGAGTCGGTCGAGATTTTTTTTCACGGAACCTATGCTACATGCGGGGAGGCTGAGATGTCGACGTTCTCGAAAGAATATCTGCTGTTTCGCGACGGCTGGGACGACCAATCGGACAAGGAGATCGAGGATCGTCTGGTCGAATGCGCCGCGCGACCCTTCTGGAGCCGGCAATTCCTTCCTTCATTCGTCGAGATGCTCAAGCGGGAGCAATTCATCAAGATTATGGAATGCCTGGATCGAGACAAAAACCTCGATTTCAATCGGGGATTTGTAGCCGGAATCGAACTGGTCCTCAACACGTTGGATCGGATCCACCTCAAAGCCCGGCCCGACAGCCGGTAAAGTCACACAAAGGAGGGCATGCAAACGTGGAACCACAGAACAGAAAGCGAAAAGCTTTCGATCAGGGCCCGGACAGGGAAACGGCCGACGACGCTATCGCGGCGGCGATGCGTTCGGTAAACGACCAACGATCGGCTGACGCCGCCGACGAACTCGATGAAGACTTCCAGACCGAAGAGGATGTGCACGCGGCGTATGCGAAGACTCGACGGACGCTCGCGGCCAAGGAAAAGGAGGTCGGGGAGCTTCGTCGGCGGCTCGACGAAATGGGCGAGGACACCCGCGCGATGATGCAGTCCGTCGAGCAGCAGGCGTTCGTCCGGGACATGCAGGAGGCCTTCGCGAAGGACCCTGCCGGCGCGATCGCGCTGATGATGGATCGCGTCCGCCTCGACGCCCTGGAAGAGACGGAACGACGCCTCCAGGAACTGCTCGCGGAGCAGCGCGGATTCACCCGGTTCGTGCGGGAATTCCTCAACGAGCCGGAGAACGCCCATCTCAAGCCCCATGAGCAGGACTTGGAATTCCTGGTCCTGGACAAAGGGATTCCGCCTGAGGACGCGGTCAACCTCCTGCAGGGCATTGTGAAGCGGCGGGAGCACGGCGCTACGCTCCGGGACGCATTGAGCAAAGACGTGCGCAAAGCGTCCGCGGTCGAAAGCGTCGGTCAATCAGCGGACCCGGTCTCCAAGGATCGCGAACTGGATAAGGTGCTCAAGAAGTCCAAGACGCTCGACGAGATGTTCTCCGGACTGAGCAAACTCAAACTCTAATTGCTGAGGAGCGTGACGACATGGCAGGTGATGTCGGCGATTTCATGAAATTGTGGACGCAGAATGATATCGACTCGGAACGACGACTGAAGAAGATCCTTCTCGAAGGGCTCGACAAGGTCGTCCAGCAACAGAGCGACGTGCTCTCGAAGATCAAGATCGGTCAACCGGTTGCGACGCCGGTGGTCCGATGGATGGAAGAGTGGGGGTATCCCTCGCAGATCACCGCGCAGTTGGTCGGCTCGACCATAACCTTCTCCGGGTACCTTTTCGGCAAGGCGGTGAGCGCGGATTCCCTCGGGAAGGTGATCCGCACGGGGACGATCCTCGAGCGCCCCTCCGACGGCGTGCAGGCCAAGGTGACCTCGCTTGACGGGTTGACCGCGACCGTCGAGGCGTACGGCGCCACCACCCTTTCCGACGACTCGGAAGCCGTGGGCTGGGACGTGATATCCGAAGTCTGGTCCGACTATCGGGACGCGTCCGACCCTCGATCCCTGGAACGGGTCTTCCGGGAAGTGGGGACGCAGATCCACGCGGAGACGTTCGAGATTCCGAAGACCCGCAAGAACACCAAGTACGAGATCGTCCAGGACGAGGTTCAGCATCAGATTACCGCGCTCCTGGAGAAGCTCCGACGGCAGCTCGCGTACGCGGCGCTCAGGTCTCGGCCGTACCATGACGGATCAAACTTCGTGTACGGCACGCATACGGAAGAGCCGACCATGTGCGGTATCTGCACCTGGCCGGTCCTCACCCAAGCCGAGCTGGCCAATCCCAACGTGTACGTGAACAAGAGCGCCGCGCCGCTCACCAAGACCGACCTGGACGACGTTGCCCGAAACCTCTGGCTCGACGAACTGGCCGACTACAACACCGGTGAATGGTGGATCGTCTGCCACCCGCTCACTCACCAGTATATCCACGACTTCGACATTTCGTACCGGCGCATGGACCAGGACGCGACCGGCGTCGGCTTCAAGGTGGACACCTTCGACGCGAAGATCGGCAAGAGCTTTCCCATCCTCTCGGATCGGTACATGCGTCCGGACACGCTCATCCTGGTGAACTTCGACAAGTTCTCCTACGGCTACTTCAACCAGGATAGACTGGAACGCAAGGAGATCGGCACCCAGGGCCGGTACCAGCGCTGGCTGATCTCGTTCCAGACCTACGGCGTGGTCGCGCGCAATCCTCGATCCAACCTCGGCATGATCTACGGTCTGCCGACCGGTTAGCAAACCGCGCGGACGATCCACCAAACACAACGGGGGGCCCCGGCCCGGGACCGGCTCCCCGTTTTCCCAGGGCTTCGCTTGAATTGGCCCTGCGATGACAAGTCCCTTTCATTCATCACAAAAATGGCGCTTAAAAGGTAGAATCATCGGGGGAATCGAGCCACATGACTGGTAAGCGCCCCACTGCGGCGTCGAAGAAGCCTGTTGCACACGGCAGGTCCTTCACCGATCTCGACGGGCGGGGGAAAAGACAACCCTTTCCGTCCTTGACAACTAGGTTCCAGTCTGCGCAGAATATTCGTGAGAGGCGGCTGTGCCGCTGCGCCACGCTGTGCGGTAGAGGAATCCACATGAGTATAGGAGAAGCAGTCTATTCTCGCGTTCTCGCAGAGCAGCATCAGGGCCACGAGACGAGGCGTCCGCTGTTTGAAATCCTTGAAAAGCATCTCGGACGACCGGTGGTGTCTTTTTTCTCCAACATGTCTTATGGGCTTCTCCAAGATGCCGATGCAGATATGCTTCAAAGCATTTTGCAGGACATGGATGTTTCCCGGGGGTTCGCCCTTGTAATCAATTCTCCGGGAGGTGACGGTATAGCGGCCGAGCGTCTTATCAGCGTGTGCAGAACATACAGTGGAACCGGCGAGTACTGGGCCATTGTTCCGGGCAAGGCCAAGTCCGCGGCAACCATGGTCTGCTTTGGGGCGTCTAAGATTCTAATGAGCGGCACGTCCGAATTGGGGCCTGTTGATCCGCAGATTTTCTTGCGTGAGAGTAGGCTGGGGCTGTTTTCAGTACACAACTTAGTAAAAACCTACAGAACGCTCTTCAAAGATGCCGTGTCGCCTCAAGAGGGAAACCTCGAGCCATATATTCAACAGCTGCAGCGATTCGACGAAAGCGAAATTGTTGAATTTGAGGCAGCCATCAAGCTTTCCGAAGACATAGCCGTAAGAAGCTTGGAATCCGGAATGCTGAGCGGCCACGACTTGGACTCCATCAGAGAGAAGATTAAGGTTTTCACGGTCCCAGACCAGGTGTTGAGTCATTCCAGACCAATCAATTCGGTTGAAGCCCAGAATTGCGGCCTGAACGTGGAGCACGTCGACGTCCACACGGACTGGTGGAAAAAACTCCATGAACTGTACATCCGCAGCGATAACTACGTCTCGGTTTTCGCAAGCAAGTGTATGGAGAGCAAGTCGCATTCATTTTACGGGGCCATTCCGAGATCTGCGCGAAGCGCGCCGGAGGACGAAGAATGAAAGATCAAGATATCAAGAAAACCAAAAGGCTAACAGAGGCCACGGAAAGACTTGAGAGAATGGAGGCTCGGATATCTCCCTTTACCAAAAAGCGTCGGCGTGAAAGTTTTGAGGTCGCTTTACCGTGGTGTGACGCGTCTTGCACTCCACCCGTACAGCGGAAACACCGTAAAGGACCTGGAGCGTGACGGTACCTTCGTAGCGACGTCGGGGGATTCGGTTAGGGAGCGGCAAGCTAGGGGGCGGTTGCGCTTGATTGACGGCGCGAACAAGTGCTCAGAATACATGCGCCAGGGAGATTCACCTAGGCTGGCCCTCCGGACTCTATACCGCACAAACATACTTTGCGAGGAAAAGCGCCGACCGGCGCTTTTTTTATTGGCGATGAAGCGCTCCGGCCGGTGAAAGATGAACGGGCGGATCATCCATCCGCGGGGTTGAGATTGGACCGGCGAACCGGATTCGGCGACGGTTTCGGCGGAGCTAGTCCGACGCTCTCACAGCGTGGCTGCAGCAGGATCTCAGGAAGACATCGCATGATTCGCAGCCGCGTTCCACGTGGAGGCGTCCGTTGTCGGTAACCACGGACCGAAACTTGGGCGTCACCATCCAGCAGGGCCGTCCTCCGACGAAGACGGTCGTCCCGTTTTGCCGACAGGGACATTCTTCAATGTGTTGATATTCGTTCATGCTTGACAAATTTGCACCAGAACGCTTGACATGGATTAGCGCTCTGCGAGAAAAGCATGAGCGGCGGGCCGGTCGGCGGCTCTATGAATCACGTGCAGAGGGCCGGAGCGCTCTACGCGCTCTCAGGAGGGTGAGCCATGGCGGAAGTGAATTATCTCGGTGATATGGAGGACGTCGCGCTGCGGGTCAAGGTGTATGAACTCGTTCGGGGCGGGCTCTCCGAATCGGATGCGCTCGTGCGTGCAATGCCGAACGACCGGAACCGGCGGCGGCGTCTCAACGAGTGGAAACGGAGCGGGCTCTGGCCGCCTCCGGAGATTAACGAGGGTGAATCGTCGCCGGGGGTTTCCAGTTTTGCCAAAGATGCATGGTCTGTCGGCCAAGATGTTGAAGCCTCACGAACGGAGCGTCTGCGCGAGCTCGTCCTGGAGGAGCTTCGCAAGCAGCTCCCCGACCTTCTCGCGTCCGCGTTCAATGAAATGGACGCGCTCCCCGAGTCGTGGCAGGATTATGTGAGGGAAATGATCGCTCGAACGCCGGCGGAGAAGCTTCCTTCGGAAATCGCTGCCGTGTCCGAACCGGGAGGGGATTCGTTGGAAGAGCCGCCGGTCCCTGAGCGTATCGAGGGCACGAAGAAGTACGCCCGATCCCGAAAACGGCTCGCCGGGACCGTGCCGGAGGATCTGCTCGAGGAATTCGAGACGGATAGGGCGCGGCGAGGGAAGAACATCTCCCAGATGCTCGAATTCATCCTCTATAACCACTATCGGCGATTTCCCGTCGCTCGGGAGAGCACATAGATTCGAGGTAACCGTTCACCGGGATAGCGACAAGCCATTGATATCTCGATGGGGGAGGCT
>CAYLRL010000088.1:0-19474 GCA_964385875.1 uncultured Syntrophales bacterium | reverse complement strand
CTCCCCCTCCATCCTCACCGGGCGCAGAGCCGCCTCAAGCCCGGTGAACCATTAAAAAAATACTATGGTAGAATGTCACAGGAGACGCCGATTGCCCACGAACTCATACAAGCCCCGGCGAATGACGCCGAGACGAGAGCCCGCGGACCGATTGACGTCCGAACGACGGTGTGCGCGGCCGAGAACCGAATCGACCGGAGGATGGAACATGAGAATCTCCATGATGATTGCGCTCGTCGCAACTGCGGCCGCGGCCATGATCTCGGCGCCGTGCGGGGCGGAGACATGGGAGGAGTATATCGAACTCCGCAAACAAGCCGAAACGCCGAAGGTCATCAACAAGGCGATCGCAGGACCGAGAGTGATCTCCAAGGACATCGTCATCGCGAAACTGAAAAAGGGCGAGCCCATCGAATTCACGAGCGAATCGATCCTCTTCGAATACGGCCTGGCCCAAGTCAGGCAGGACTCGCTCCCCCAGCTCCACATCATAGCCGAGAGCCTCAAGGACCCGCAGGTCAAAGGCGTGCCCAAATTCGTGATAGCCGGGCACACATGCGATATCGGGAGCGAGGCCAACAATTGTCGACTCTCGTGGGAGCGGGCGAACGCGGTCGTGGATTATCTGGTCTCCGTGGGCGTGCCCGAAGACCGGCTCGCGCCGATGGGATTCGGCGAGACCGAGCCCATGTATTCCAACACGTCCGAGGAGAACCGTAAGAAAAACCGACGGGTCGTCCTTATCGGCAAAGAAGAGGTCGCGGATCCCGCTTCGCTTGCCCTCGGAACCGCGTGCGATCCCGACGCGGCGCCGGCCCGAACTGCGACCGATACGTCTTTGGGCCCCTCGTCGTCGGATTCCGGCGCGCGGGAAACGACCGGGGCAAGCGAAATCGATAGGCTCAAGGACAAGGCTGAAAACGGCGACACGAGCGCGATGTGCCGGCTCGGCGATATGTATTACTATGGGAACGGGGTCGAGCAGGATTACGGAGAAGCCGCGTATTGGTACGGCTCCGCGTTGGACGACGAGCACACGTGCAGCCCGAGCAAAGGCTTCCTCGAAGCGAAAGACGCGTATCTGAAGAAGGCCAAGGACTTGCCGGGCTTCAAGAAGACGAAAGCGCGTGAACAGACAACCGCGGAGCAGGCTCAAGGCCGCTCCGAAATCGTCAATGAAAAACCGCAGACTGAGGCGGCAGCCGCAGAGCGGTCGGCTCCGGCCGTCCTGCCCGGCTTCAAGACGAAAACCATCGACAAGACGCCGCAGCCGGGGGCCGAGAAGGACGGCTTGCCGGGCTTCCGAACGAAGTGAGCGTGCGCCGGCTTTCGTTGTACACATGGGGGTAGGTAAAGAGCCCTCACCCTAACCGTCTTCCGAAGGGAGAGGGGAGAAGAAGCCGGTCTTCCGGCGGGAGATAAGGCGCTGCTCGGCTCCCTCTTCCTCACGGTAGTGTTAATCCTCTCGGCGTATACTCTCGAAGAAAGCACGTTTTCCTGCGCTTACCCCTTCTGAAGGCGCCAAGCCTCCTCCTCTCCCTCTGGGAGAGCCCAGCTTCTTCCTCTCCCTTTCCCTGTGGGCGGGGAGGGTCTTTCATCGACAAGGGGGAGGCGGACCTGAGCCCATCATTTTGTTTCCGCGGTGGAGCCGATGAATGAGAAATCCGCAATTTGCGAGAAGAATTCGGCGATGCCGCTTAACAGCGCGAGGCGATTCTCCCGCAGCCGCTTATCCTCGACCATGACCATAACGTCGTCGAAGAAGCGATCGATCGGCGCCTTTAGATTCGCGGCCGCTTCGAGCGCGGCGGCATAATCGCCTTTCTCGATCAATGGCGCGGCCTCGGCCCGCACCTCGGCGAACGCGCGGGCGAGATCTTTTTCCGCTTGTTCCATGAGCAGGTCTTCTGAGAGCTCGCCGGGTTCCGCGCCCTTGAGGATATTCACGACCCGCTTGAAGCCCACGATGATCGCGTCGAAGTCCTCTCGTTGCTTCCACGTTCGGAGCGCAACGACGCGTCGCCGCGCGTCGGCCACATCGTCGAACCTCGCGCGCACCACCGCTTCCACCACATCGAGCGGGAAGTCGCGCGACGTGTGGAAGTGAAGAAATCGCGTCGCGATGAACTCCATCACGTCATGCTCAACCTCATCGGCGGGTCGCGTGCGTTTGTCGGCAAGCGCTTCGCCGGCTTCGCGCACAAATCCCCGCAGACTCAGCGGTATATCCAGTTCCATGAGGATCTGAATTACCGCGAGCGCATGGCGGCGGAGCGCGTATGGGTCCGCGGTTCCCGTGGGGATGAGACCGACGCTGAAGCATCCGCATATTGTGTCGATGCGATCGGCGATGGACACGAGCGCGCCGATGATCCCCACAGGGAGGTCGTCACCCGCGTGGGCGGGCAGATAATGCTCCCGAATCGCGTCCGCAACCGCTTCGTCTTCCCCGTCCATGAGCGCATAATAGCTGCCGATAATGCCCTGGAGTTCGGGGAACTCGTACACGATCCCGGTCTCGAGATCGCACTTGGCGAGGAGCGCCGCGCGCTCGACCTTGGCCCGCTCATCCGGGTAGAACTGTTCGGCGAGGAGGACCGCAAGGCGCGTGAATCGTTGGGCCTTCTCATACGACGTGCCGAGCTTCGAGTGGAAGACGACTCCTTTGAGATCGTCCAGTCGATCGATCAGCGGTCGTTTCCGATCGTCGTGGAAATAGAACCGAGCGTCCTCGAGACGCGCCTTGAGGACTCTTTGATGTCCTTTTACCGAGACGGCCGGATCTTTGACCGGCGTGTTGTTGACCGCGATGAACCGGTTGGTTATGCGTCCGTCGCTTCCCTGGAGTGAGAAGTAGCGTTGATGCTTCTTCATCACCGTGATGAGGATCGACGCCGGCAGTTCGAGGAAATCCCGAGTGAATTCACCCATGATCGGGTACGGGCTCTCGACAAGGTAGTTCACCTCCCGCAGCAGCTCGGGATCGTCGAACACATGGAGACCCGAGTCTCGGGCCGGCGATTCGATCAAATTCTTCAGCGCGGCGAGCCGGGCGTCCGGATCGATCACCACGCCCTGACCCGCGAGCGTTCTCTCCAGATCACCAAACGACGCTACGATAAAGCCGTCAGGGTGGGTGAATCGATGCCCGTAGCTTGTCGAACCGCTCTTGATATTGCCGAAGCCCAACGGGACCGTTTGACCGTCGTACAACGCGACGATCCAATGTATCGGCCGCGCGAATCGTACATCGAGGTCCATCCAGCGCATGCTCTTCGGGAACGGTATTCGTTCGATGAGGCTGGGAACAATCTCTGAGAGCGCTTCGATGGTGGGCTTGCCTTCTTCCGTTTTTCGGACCGCGACCTGCTCTCCCTTGGCCGTCTCGACCAGTACAAGCTCGGACACGTCGATGCCCTGACTTTTCGCGAAGCCCAACGCTGCTTTCGTGGGATTGCCGTTTTCGTCGTACGCCCGGCTTTTGGGCGGCCCTGTTCGTTCGATCTCTCGCGACGCCTGCATGGATTCCACGTCGGAGACGCGCAGGATAAGCCGTCGCGGGGTTCCGTAGGTTTCCACGGCGCCGAAGCCGATCCGCGCGTCGGTCATCGCCTTGGTGAAGAGGTCGTCTATGGCCTGCAGCGCAGGCGGCATGAATCCGGCGGGGATTTCTTCGGTCCCGATCTCGAGGAGGAATTCGCCTGTCATGACGCCTCTCCATTCCGGGAGAATTTATCGAGGAGCGGATATCCCATGGCTTCCCGTTGAGCGGTGTACGCCGCGGCCGTCTTTCGGGCCAGATTGCGCACCCGATGAATGTATGCGGTCCGTTCGGCTACACTGATCGAGCCCCGCGCGTCGAGCACGTTAAAGGTGTGCGAGCATTTCAGGCAATAATCGTAGGCCGGCCAGATAAGCGGTTCGTCGTTGTCCAGGAGAGCGACGCATTCCGCTTCGTACATGTCGAAGAGTTTGAAGAGCATCGCGCTGTCCGCACGATCGAAATTGTAGACCGACCCTTCATACTCCGACTTGTGATGGATATCGCCGTACGTGACGTCGCCCGTCCAGAGCAGATCGAAGACGCTTTCCACCCCCTGCAGATACATGCAGATGCGCTCGATCCCGTAGGTCAATTCGACGGAGATGGGTTTGAGGTCGAATCCCCCGGCCTGTTGGAAATAGGTGAACTGGGTAATCTCCATGCCGTCGAGCCACACTTCCCAGCCCACGCCCCACGCCCCCAGCGTGGGCGATTCCCAGTCGTCTTCCACGAATCGGATGTCGTGGGCCAGGAGGTCGATCCCGAGGGCCTGCAGCGATTCGAGATAGAGCTCCTGGACTTCAAGGGGCGACGGCTTGAGAATCACCTGATATTGATAGTAATGTTGCAGCCGATTCGGATTTTCGCCGTACCTGCCGTCGGTCGGTCGCCGCGAGGGCTCCACGTACGCGACGTTCCAGGGTTCGGGGCCCAGCACACGGAGGAACGTGGCCGGATTCATGGTTCCCGCGCCCTTTTCCACGTCATAGGGCTGTTGAATGACGCAGCCGCGCTCCGACCAGAATTTTTCGAGGGTCAGGATTTGTTCTTGAAAGGTCAACATGAGACGTCCTTGCCGGAGTGTTTGGCCTCCGTGAACGAATTGAAAATAAGAGAGTTTTGTACCATCCCCTTGGTCAAGCGTCAAGAATTACCGCAGAGAGAGACCGCCGACGCGATGCGCTCCGATTTTCATTGCAAAGGGTGGTCCGGAGAGCGTACCCTTCATTCGGCCTACGGAAAGGATGATGCGAATGTCCGGCACAACAAGACTTCTCGCAGGCATATGCGCCCTATGGATTGCCTTGGGCGCCGTCTGCGCACTTGCGCAGGACGATCGAATCAAGTCGCTTACCGACCAAGGAATCGCTGCATTGGAAGCGCGACAAGGCCCCGAAGCGGTCCGGATCTTCACCGACCTGATTCAGATCGCGCCGCAGCCGAGGTTTTATTTCTACCGCGGGTTGGGTCATCGCTTCGCGGGTGACGACGCGCTTGCTCTCGAGGACTTCGGTAAGGCGTGCGACCTTGCGCCGAACGAGGCGGTCTCGTTCCTGCAGCGGGGCCTGACCTACTTCGACGTGGCGATGTTCTCCAAAGCCCTCGATGATTTCTCCACCGTGATTCAGATCGATCCCACTTTCTACGACGCGTGGCTCGGCCGAGCGCGGGTGTACATCAACCAAGGGCGTATGGCTGAAGCTCTCGAGGACCTCAATCAAGCCATTGTCATAAAACCAAATCGAAGTCTGCCCTATAAGCTTCGGGGCGACGCGCTCGCCGCCTTGGGTCAGTACGCCAAGGCAGTGGCCGATTACGATATGGCTCTTGAACTCAAACCCGACAATCCGGCGACGCTCAACAATCGCGGCGTCGCGCTGGCCAACCTCGGCAGAAGACGCGACGCGGTGACGGATCTACGCAAGGCCATGGATGTAGCGGAACAATCTCTGCAGGCGGGAACGGGCCGGTAGAGGCAGCAGGCGGAAAGATTCCGCGACCGTGCCCAACCTCCGGTTTAAGCGCCGCGGCCCCCTTTTCTCGGTCCGTCACGCGATGGTAGACTGCTTGTCATCATGCGGCGAGGGAATGGACCAATACGGTCTCCGCCGCTTGGAGATTGGATCGAGCATGAAATCATCGTCGAGAGACGTGAAAAACACCTTCCAGCGGCACGGCCTAGCCCCGAAAAAATGGATGGGCCAGAACCTCCTTGTGGATTCGGCCTATCTGGAGCGGATTGTCCACGCGGCGGATATCACGCCGGGCGAGCCCGTCGTGGAGGTGGGCGCGGGGTTGGGCGTCCTCACCGAGGCGTTGCTCGAGGCCGGCGCTCGGGTTTGGGCGCTGGAAGTGGACTCGGGCTTTTTCGAGGCGCTCCGCGAGAAGCTCGACCGTCGCGACGATCTGCAACTTGTCCACGTGGACGCGCTCAAGTTCGACTTTGCCCCGCTCGCTGCCGAACTCGGCAGGCTGAAGGTCGTCGCAAATCTGCCGTATAACATATCGAGCAGACTGGTCTTTCTCTTCCACGAAAACCGGGCGCTGTTCAGATCGTTGTACGTGCTCCTCCAGACGGAGGTGGCCGAACGCCTCATCGCGGAACCGGGAACCAAGGACTACGGCGTTCTGACCGCTCTGCTGGGCGTCTCCGCAGAGGTGCGGCTCCGTTTCAGAATCCCGGGCACGGCGTTCTATCCCAGGCCAAAGGTGAGCTCAACCCTTGTCGAGATACATTTTCCCGAAACACCTCCTGTCCCTGCGGCCGATTCCGCGCTTCTGACGCGGCTCGTTAAGGCCTCTTTCGCCGGCAGACGGAAGACATTGCGCAATACTTTGAAGAATAACCCGGCGCTCGGCCTGCCGTTCGAGTCGATCGCCGACGCGGCCGACGCGGCGAACATAGACCTCGGGCGCAGAGGCGAGACCTTGACCCCCGTCGAATTCGCCCGATTGTCGGACGAACTGGCGAAGCGCCAATCCGACGAGGAGAGTTTCTCGGCTTGACCCGGAGCGAAATTCGTACCTTACAAATCGAGGATAGTTGCAATGGCGCACATGAAGAAAGAAAAACCGGATAAGGCGAAACTGAACGAACTGGGCGTGGATTCGTGGAGCGCGTGGGAATGCGAGCCCTCGACTTTCCCCTGGCAATACGGCGAAACCGAAACCGCATACGTGCACGAGGGACGTGTCACCGTGAAAGCGGAAAACGGCGACACAATGGAGATCGAAGCCGGCGACCTGGTGACCTTCCCGAAGGGGATGAAGTGCACCTGGACGGTTCACGAGACGATCCGCAAAGTCTATACCTTCGACTGAGCGTCAAGCCGGCCGGGCCGCGGCGCCCCCGAGGCGGTCAGACGCCGCCGGCAGATCCGGGATCAGGATTGCCGTACGCTCTGACGATACGGACGATCACAACCGCGTTCGTGTGCGCGGCGACATAACAGAGTGCGACAAAGGGGAGCGGCGCCCAGAGCGGGCTCAGAAGTCCGCTCAGGGCCATAACCGAGTGCCGCGTGCCCTTCGAGGCGAGCGTCGGCGCTCCCAGGTCGAGATCGAGCGTGCCCGCCCGGGCCGTCGTGTAGCTGATCAAACCGCTCCCTGCAAGCGCGAGAAAACCGACGCCGAGCGCGACGAACGGATGGATGTCCGCGCCGGTCCGCATGCCGTAGATCATGATCCCGAGGACCACCGCCGCGTCGGTGTACCGGTCGAGCGCTGAATCGAGAAACGCTCCCGCCGGCGAGGCCCTGCCCGTAATTCGGGCGAACTGACCGTCGACGCCGTCCATGACCTGGGACGCCGCCGCGAAGAGCCCGCCGAAGAAACCCCACGACAGGCTGAAGAACGCTCCCGAGAGAATCCCCAGGACCATGGAACAAAACGTGATCATCCACGGCCGCAGTCCCCGGACCTCCGCCAGACGCGGCGTTATCCGAGCGGACAGCGTGCATTTGATCCACTTCAGAATAAACCGATCGGTCGGCTTGGTCATCCACGAGTCGGACGGACGGCTGTTCGACGTCATAGGCGTGTTCCCCCTGGGAAATCGATTCACCTGTTAAGCTGCGAACAGCCGGCGCGGAGGTCAAGCGCCCGGTTGACCCGGCAGCGCGGTTCAGGCATGGTTGAACCTTGGCGAACCCCATGAAACGCACAAATATCGCAGCGGAAGAATGTACGGCCTCAAACCGACCCTCACGTACACTGCCTGTGAACCCACAATCTGAACATACGGGAGGCATTCATGTTCGGACGAACGTGGAAGATGTCCGGATGTTGCTCCTGCTGAAGGAAGTCACAGAGCCTGATGCGACAATCGGAGTCTACCGCGCCGGCGCCATTCCCTATTTATCGGCGAGGGCCCGCATGCGCCGGAATTCGCAATGAACGCAAGAATCCACGTCCTGAGGGCGTACTCGACGCTCAAGTTTGCTGCAAATGCGGTGAAACGCGGATTTACCCGCAGCCGAGCGCTGAGGTTCTATTCCGCATTTGTGGGCCCAGGAGATCGCGTATTCGACGTCGGCGCGAATTACGGTCACAAAACCACGCTCTTCCTCGCGTTGGGCGCGAATGTCGTCGCAATTGAACCGCAGACGGAGTGCATTTCGACTCTCAAGCGACGATTCGGACGCCGGAAGGATGTGAAGATCGTCAACGCGGCGCTCGGAGACCGTGAAGGCGTCGGCTCGATCCGGCTCAGCGACGTGCGCTCGCCCATATCCTCCATGTCCTCGCAGTGGATCGACGCCGTTAAAGCGAGCGGCCGGTTCCGATCGTACGAGTGGTCCCGAAGCATGGCGGTGGATGTGACCACATTGGATCGGCTTATCGAGATTCACGGCCGGCCGGCGTTCGTCAAGATCGACGTGGAAGGGTACGAACTCGAGGTCTTACTGGGCTTGTCCCGACCAATCCAAACCTGCTCCTTCGAGTTCCACCGCGAATACCTCGACCCCGCGCTTCAATGCGTCCGTCGGCTGGACCGCCTCGGCGACTACCGATTCAATTACGTGATCGGAAATCGCCATTCCTTTGTCCTGTCCGAATGGACGGACGGGGATGAATTGCGCTCACGACTATCGGACCTTGAGTCGAGGTCGCTGCAGGGGGACGTGTACGCTCGACTCGATTAAGAACGCCGCCTTCGGCCCTAAAGGTGAAGGTTTTTGTAGGCTCGCCGGAGAGACGGTTCTTTCCAAAAATGAGTCCCCCGGATTGCTCGGGATCCCGCGGGCCACCCAGCGTAATGGCCTCGTTGTCCGAGCCGAACCATCTTTCGTTGGGTTGAGCATTGAGATTGCTTCGTCGCGATGCTCCTCGCAATGACACGGCGTCGGTGTGATTCCTCGCGATCCGATCGGTCGTCTCTACGAGACGATAAGAGGGTTTGGTTGGGATCGGCTGACCACCGGCCCTGAAGGACCGGCCTGCTTTCGGCCGCCCCTAACGGGGCGAGGGAGGCCGGCGCCTCCCGCGCCATATATGAAGTTTTTTGCAGGGGGGTGCGGGGGGACGGCTTTTTTCAAAAAAGAGTCCCCCCGGATTCCTCGGAGCCCTCTTCTGAGGGCTCGGGCAGCCGGCGCAGTAAAGGACGTCCAGCGGGCGGGGGTCACGTTCGGGCATAGAGATTGCTTCGTCGCGTTGCTCCTCGCAATGACACGGCGTCGGTGTGATTCCTCGCGATCCGATCGGTCGTCTCTACGAGACGATAAGAGGGTTTGGTTGGGATCGGCTGACCACCGGCCCTGAAGGACCGGCCTGCTTTCGGCCGCCCCTAACGGGGCGAGGGAGGCCGGCGCCTCCCGCGCCATATATGAAGTTTTTTGCAGGGGGGTGCGGGGGGACGGCTTTTTTCAAAAAAGAGTCCCCCCGGATTCCTCGGAGCCCTCTTCTGAGGGCTCTGGCAGCCGGCGCAGTAAAGGACGTCCAGCGGGTGGGGGTCACGTTCGGGCATAGAGATTGCTTCGTCGCGATGCTTTTCGCAATGACCGATTGGGCGTGACGGCTGCCTCTGTGAGCGGGAAGTCCTTGGCGCCGGGTATGAGATTTTCAGGCTCATCCGCTATTTGCGTACGGGAAGTTGGAAAATGAAAGTGGACATGCTTGATCCTTCCGGGATTAGCAAACGTCTTGGAAGGAGGTCAAGGCATGTCCACCGGTTGCTCGGCTAAAGATTTGTGCGGGGCGCCGTATTCGGGGTGGGAGCATTTTTCAACAAGCGTCCTTCCCCGAGTTCTCGGTTCTTCGGCCGACGAGATCATTCTTGGTTGCGAACCGCACCGAGGGTGGCAATTTTGGCTGCATAATGCGGCGGGCGATCGCGTCGTGATATCACCGCGCTCCCGCTTGCTCGGCCGCGCTTACTCGGCCGCGCTTACTCTCCGCGCATTTGGCCGCCGCATTTGGGGCATTTCTGTTCGAAGCATGGTTGGCCGGGCGTATGGGGAGTTTTCTCTCCGCAGTTGAGGCAGACGCAGTGTGCAGGCCGTCGTCCGCCGCCTTGTCCACGTCCGGGACCTTGTCCACGTCCGCCTCCTTGACCCTGTCCTCCGCCTTGCATGCGGAAGCCGTTGTTTTCACCGGGCATTGTGTTCTCCTTGGGCGTTAATGCCGCGTGGGGCTGGGCCGGTCGGCGCATTCCCACGTCCGGTGTTAAGGTAGGCAAGTTTCGTGCCGGAGGCCGGACTCTTACCTCGCGGGGCGCAGAAAGGGGGGGCCGAGTTCTTCCGGGTCAGCCCCCTATCCCAGCGCCTTGCGGACCTCGCGCATCAGCTCGTCGCGATCGGTGGGCTTGTCCACATAGCCTTCCGGCGGTCCGACCGATGACTGCTTTGCCGGGAATCGTTCGAACTGCATGTATCGCCCCGCGCCGGCGTCCCGGTCTTCGATATCGTCGATGATGACGACCGGGATGGACTTGATCTCATCGTCCTCTCGCATCTCGTGAAAGAGCTTAACGCCGGATTCTTCGGGGAGCACGATATCGAGACAGACTAGGTCGGGCTTTTCAGCCCATATCTTCTCCTTGGCCGCCACCCCGTTGTTTGCCTTTATCACCTCATACCCGTTGTCGGTGAGTGTGTCGCTGATGAAATTCAACCTGTTGGGGGATTCGTCTACCACGAGAATCTTCTTGCTCATCGATCATCTCCTTGCGGCGTGGACACCGCGCCGGCATCGCTCGAATGTGCGGGCCGGCGGCGAGATTGCGGAACCGGTTACATCACCTGCCCCGAGGGTTTGTCGACCGCACTGCGCGCCTGCTTCGTCCAGGAGGGCCAATCCTCTCACGAGCGCTCGGACTTCTTTGATCGGCGCTCCCCTCAATACTTCAAGCCACTCGGGGGGTACGGCCGAGGGGGCGTGAGCGGCGAAGTCCTTCCCGGCCATGCTGAGGCTGACCGCACAGAATGTGAGGTACGCACTTACGCGATGAACCGGATCTATTCGCTGCTCATCACTCGCCTAGTGGAAAGCGCTCAACGGAATCGCTATTTCCTCGTCGATTTTTCGCGCTACTTCGACGATGTCTCGCAGTGGGTTTTTCTCGATTGGTGTCATTTGACCGCCGGGGCCAATTATCTTATCGCAAAGGAACTCTCCACCTTGATCAAAGAGCGGCTCTTCCAACAGCCGTTGACCGAAGGCGATCGCCTGGGAGCGAAGGACTCCTATTTCTACGTTTTCGCGACGTCCGCGGAGGTGGAATAAGTTCCGCCCGCCGCCGATCCGGATTCCGGTCCGGATAAAGCAGTGTCCGGCTACCCCACAGAGGGCCGCAGCTATGAATCGAAAGCGGTCACCGCGCGGGAGAAGCTCGAAATGACGCTCAAGCTCCCTCGGGAAATACCCCTGAGTCGATGTCGGATTGTTTGGGCGGACGAACGGGCCGTACCCGAGAATTGGGTTATCGAGACATCGGTCGACGGCGAAACGTGGGAACCGTTCGTTCGGGCGAATCGGAATCAGACGGACAGCTATTCCAGGTGGCCCGGCTTCGAGTACTACGCTCCACGGCCCGTTCAGGCCCGATACGTGAAGTATCGACCCACGAAAACCGATGAGCGGGCGATTCGCCTGCGGGCGTGGAACCTGTTCAGGTGACCCGGGGGCGCCGATGCCAGTTCTTTAACCTCAGTCATTGGTTCGTCGATAGAAGGGGCAACTCCTTCTGACGCATTCGTCGTTGAGCTCGCTCCGATCGCACGATTCCCACGCGTGAGCCGTCAATGGGACCGGGAGCAGGTCCGTGGACTCCCGCGCCGCGGTCTCCAGCGCAAAGTGGGCTTCCCGGCGGCAGCATCGCGCTGCCTTGAGTGACGTGATTCGATCCAGTGTTCGCGCGACGATGCGCTGCGCATGTTGGCGAGGGACCGGCTTGAGGGGGTTGGATTCGAGCATGATCCCGTACGCGATTCCTACGCCGGTCGCTGCGCCGCAAACGCCCATGAACGCGCACGACCCGCCCGGCACGAGGCTCCCTCGCTCGATGCCCTCGACGATCTTATCGTCGGTGATCGATCCGCCGGCGTTGCGGTACGCGGCAAGAATCACGCCGGGTACGATACTGTGATACTCGGGGCCGTGAAGCGGAATAACGGGATGGCTCGCAACCCGATAGAAAAGCTGAAACGCGTCGGGTTCATCCGAATCGAGGCAGAGTCGCCGCGCGATCTCTTTCGGCTCACGGATGTGGCATGCGTCGCAGACGAAATGTCCTCGAGCGCACTGCGCGCGTGTGTAATCCGCTTTACCGCAGACCGCGCAGGACGCCTCGACGTTCAACGATCCGTACACGAGGGGTTCGCCGCAGATCAGGCAACCGGTCTCGTGCGCGGCATCCTCAACCGTCGCGGTCGAGGGAGTCGGAGGAATGAAGCACGCGCATCCCGATTCCGCGTCGATATTGGTGATTTCACCGGCTCGGCCGTCCACGGTCAGAATGCCCGCTCGCGCAAGGGAATCCTCGTCCCAACCGGGGCCCGGGTCAACTCGATCTCGGAGTCCCTTGGATATCACCCGGCCGTCGTCGGTTATCACCGCGCGGAAGGGTCCGGCGTACACGATGTCGGTCTCACGAGCCCGGCTCGGTTTATAAGCCCGGAAAGTCAGTGAATAGAACTGACGGCCCTGAACGTCCCGGTAGGGGAAGCGCTTCACCACAGAGGCGTTGACGAAGCCCACATCTCTGAGCAAGCCGAAGAGATAATCCTGGACGAGCGCGCCGCCTATGCACTCGCCGATGAGCTGATGGTCCGCACGCACGTCGAGGGGAGGTTCGCTTTCACAGACCACATCGGAAATGACAAGACGCCCGCCCGGCTTCAGCGCGCGGTATATTTCGGCGAAGACGCGGCGCTTATTGTGACTCAGGTTCACGACGCAGTTCGAGATAATCGCGTCCGCAAAATCGTTTTCAACGGGGAGTTCCTCGAGGAACCCCTTTCTGAATTGAACGTTGGCGTATCCCAACTCCGCGGCGACGTGCCCCTTCGAGCGTTCAGCAATCTCGAGCATCGCGTCGGTCATGTCGACCCCGACAGCCGCGCCGGTGGGCCCGACCTCCCTCGCTGCGAGGAAGCATTCGACGCCTGTCCCGGAGCCAAGATCGACCAGGGTTTCCCCGGGTTTGAGCTCGGCGTCGGCCACGGGGCTGCCGCAGCCGTACATCCTCGCCCTAGCCTCGTCCGGAATGAAGTCGGCCTCGTCTTCGGGGAGTTGAACAGGATTGAGAATGAGCTCGTCGGGAGACTCCGCGCGATCGGTGTAGAATTCACGGACCAGCCCTGCCGCGCCTCCTTCGCCCATTGACAGCAAGCAGTTGCAATGGGTGAAGTTCACATCATCGCCGGAGGGGCAGTCGGTGGTGATGTCCCCCATACGGAGAATCAAGCCGGGATGCTCCGGAACGGGCAGACCGACGAGCGCCTCCTCGATGAGCGTCAGGGCTATGAATCGATAGACACCGCGATACGGGTCGTCGCTGAAGCGTATGGCGCCCGGCGCCGCGTCGTCGACGTGGGCGCAATGATCGAGATCTCCGCCGCCGATAATCAGTCGCCAGGGATCGTCGCGCATTCCGTCGACCTCGGTCAGAGACGCGGACCGGACACGCGCCAATACGGGACTTTCCCGCCATACCCGCTCGAGTCCGTCCCGTGCGTTTCCGGCCTTGAACGGCGTCAAATCGACCATGGCCGGCGTCGGGTAGACCGATTCGTCGGGTCCCACGGCCAAGGATTCCCATCCCGCGTTGCCGAAATCGAACCGCGTGCCCGGATGGGAGAACAGTTGCGCTTTCATGGCTTCCAGGTTGTCGATGGTTACTCCAAACCGACGAGCCGCCGCAATGGCGGCGCGAAGGTTTTTCATGAGCAGACGGTCCGGGACCGCGCTCAACGTCTTCCCGGAGCCTCGTCTGAAATGCCACATGAAGTGGATCGTCTCGACTCCCAGATCGTGCGCGGTCGCGACGGTCTCCGCCATGTAATCGACATTTTCGCTGTTTACGGCCATTGCGACGCTGCACGGCAGACCCGATTCGGTCATTTCGCGGAGCGCCGCCGCTGTTTTCGCGAACGAACCCTCCCCCCGGATCGCATCGTGAAAGACTTCAGGCCCGTCGAGGCTCACTTGAAAGTGCAGCCGATTCCTGTCCAACGAGGCGAGTCGATCGAGTCGCTCCGGAAGGAGCATCGCGTTGGTGAGGGTTGCGACGCGAAGATCGTCTCGGCTGAGCATACTCTCGAGCAGTCCGACGAAGTCCGGATAGACGAAGGGTTCGCCCCCGGTAAAGCAGACCAGCCGGCCGCCGAGATCGTAGGCCTCGTCAACGAGCGTTTCGATGCGCTCACGAGACAGGGAACGATTCGGACCGCCGCGACCGCCGAACAAACAATGTCGGCAATTGCAGTTGCATGCGTCCGTCAGATGGAACCAGAGCTCGGAAAGCCGCTCCGGACGACGGTGCTTTCTGCCGACGTAGGGCTCGACCGGAGGAACTGCGATCATCCGTTCCAGCGCTTGTCGATCGAGCGCCCGAACAGCCTCGAGCCCGTCCGACGATGCGGCGTCCCGGTCTCTCACCGCCTCTTCAATACTCAGCAGTCGAGCCGCTCCTGCATTCGGAACAAACCAGAAGGGCGTCTCGGGATCGAGGAAAATCGTATGGCGTCCGCATGGTATTCTTTCGTACGTGGCGGTTGTGTGGGCCGATGAAACGTCATGTCTAAAATGGATCTCGTCCTGCAACAATTTCGCGTTGTGCACACCTGAACTCCCTTGTGAAGCCTGAGCATCGTCAATTTCCTTACGGCCGCCTTGTCTCCCCCGTTGCGGGCCGCGCCCGTCACTCCTTCCGATACTCACTATTTTTCGCACGATTATCCTGCTCGTCAATTCGTTCGCCGTTCGGTTCCCGACCACAAGTCGACGAGAGGGCTTCAGTCTAAAGTTTCCTGCGGTTCCAAGGCTCCCTGGCGGGCCTCGTCCCGCATCTCAACCGTCCCAACGATAGCCCCCCGCCGGAGCGGTCCCGGTCCGGCTTGATTCGCCTGCGACTCGGGGAGAGTCTGCGCAGTCCGCATCGCTTCCTCATGTACAGATGTTCAAACCGCGGGCGAGGTGTCAAGACCGGGCGATTCCCGCTCAACCGTTTCCACAGTCGCCGCAGCGCATAGTCGGCGCCCTGAAGGAAATCCGTGCGTCGCGAGGGAGGGAAGCGGTCGTCCGGCGGCCGCGCCCAACCCGCCGCGCCGAATGCGGGCGGTCGGACAACGTCCATCATGAAGACGTCGAGGTCGGGGGCCTTATTCTTGAGCTTCCGTGACACGAGGGCATGGGCTGCGGTGGAGGAATGGGGACCGATCTCCGTGTTGACCCGTCCCCACAATTCACGTCGCCCGGACGGTCGGGCCGCGGTCAGGCTTCATCTCTCGGACCATTTTTCGAGAAGGAACGGCTTGGTTTTTTCAAATTCAAAGCATTGCTCTTCGATGACTTCTTCCACCTGAAGGGTGGACTTCTCCTGAGTTTCGAGCACAAACGAGAGCACGCGTCCGTAGTAGAGAGGAATCAGGGCGTACATGAGTTCCTCCCGCGGCGCGGCTTCACGCTTGTACGCGCAGGCGAATTCGTAGAGCACTTTCGCCCAGAGGGACGTGGGCAATTCAAAGGTGTCGCCGACCGATTCCGCGGCTTCTTCCAACTTCCCGTATGTCTGGTCCGACATGAAGCTTCTGTACAGATCCCAGTACGACTTCGAGCCGTCGGAAAACCTGCTCTCGAGGGCTTTGACGTCCACTTTCACTTCCGGGGGAGACTCCACGACGCCGAGCCCGAAATTGAAGACCGCCGTGGGCCTGCTCCACTTGACCCCCGTCCAGAAATCCTCGTACCGAATCATCAAATCGAACATGGTCCCGATTACGTTGGCGAACATGGGACCGAGATCCGCCGCGGGATCCTTGGGTTTATGCACTTTGGGGCGCCCCATAAACGATTGAATTACCGGCAGTCTGTTCTTCATCGCCACCGTGGTCATCCAAATGTCGATCCCGAAGTGGGCGACTTCGTCGGTCCAGCCCTCCGCTTCGGCGTAAATTTTCGCCAATTCGCCGGAAAAGCCGAAATCACCGCCGATGGGCTGCCGAATGCGCCTGCCGTAAAGCGAGCGGCTGAGTGGGTAGGCAATATTGTTCGTAATGGTGCCGTCATATTTGTGACGCACATAGAGAGGAGCGACGTAGTGGAAGTCCTCGAAGAGGGGTTGCCCGAGATTCTTGATCCATTGCGGCGTGATGCTCTTGAGGTCCGCGTCGACCACGACCACCGCCTGCGCGTTTAGATCGAGCGCCTTCCTGAAAAGGTTCCTGAAGTTGTTTCCCTTACCTTTGACCCCTTCCGGCGTCGAAAGATAGATCTTCGGATTATTGGTCGGGGTGTCGAGAAACGCTTGGCGCGTGTCGTCGGGCGAGTTGTTGTCGCAGTTGATGACGACGCATGAATAATCGCCGAAATACTGCGTTAGCCCCTCGTCGGCTTGCTGCGTGGGAAACGGGATCGAGTCCGCTTCTTTGTACGACGGGATGCCGACCACCACATCCGCCCGGCTAATGTTCGAGGGATTCTCTTCGATCACGTTCATTTCCGCCACCTGTCGAAAGGAATCGGCGCCGGCTCCGCTGCGCCGAAACAATCTACCATAACCTTCTGCGCATACCAAGCATGTACGGCCCATAACCGAGGAAACGAAGGGGGTCTGAGCGTTCTGTCTCCTTGTGGTCGGACCGTCCCTTTCCTATACTGGGGTGGGATTGAGAGGGCCGATCGGCTGAATCGAACGGCGCCCCGCTCGGGTCCGAGCGTTGACCGCGGTGGGCGTCCAAATCTACGGCAAAGCAGGGCCGGCATGCATATCACGGTTTTCAGCGATCTCGATGAAACACTCTTGGACCGCCGGACCTATTCCTGGGCGCCGGCGCGTGAAGCGCTGCGCCTCTTGAAAGAGGGCGGAGGTTTTCTCGTGCTCGTGTCGAGCAAGACCCTCCCGGAAATGGCGCCCATCCACCGGGCTCTCGACCTGGACACACCATTCATCATCGAGAACGGCGGGGGAATCGTCGCGCCCCACGGCTCTCCCGTCGAGGCCGAACTTCGCTCTCTGATCGGTTCGGACGAAGTCTTGAACCGCAACGAACTGTCAATACTTCCGCTCGGCGCGCGGTACGAGCGTCTCACGGAGGCGCTGCGCGAGGTCGAAAACGAGGTGGGAATCGACCTCCGCGGCTTCGCGGATATGAGCGTCGACGAGGTGGTCGACCTGACGGGTCTCCCGTACGCCGATGCGGTGAACGCGAGATCGAGGGACTTCGATGAACCGTTCACTGCCTCGGCCGCCGGGCCCGATTGGGACGAGAAGATCATCGCAGCCGCGGGGCGAAGGGGCCTCACCGCAGTCCGAGGAGGACGATTTTGGCATCTCATGGGTCATCAGGGCAAAGGAGCGGCGGTGAAAATCGTCGCCGAAGCGTACGAACGGCTCCATGGGCCGATCGTTACCATCGGACTCGGGGACGGCCCGAACGACTTCTCATTCCTCGAAAAGATGGACATACCCATACTTGTCGGACGGGACATCAGCCGACCGGAGTTCGCGGGCGCGCCCGCGCACGCTCGATCCACGCGAGCGGCCGGGCCGTACGGATGGAATGAGGCGGTGATCGCGGTCCTCAGGGAGTTGACCGAGTCGGGCACGCTCGACAAATGAAGAATGGACGAACGCTGAGTCTATGGTAGTCTTGAGGTGGTAGACGTTCAGGGAGGAGGCGCCGGGGAAAGCCGAGACATCCGGGAGGCTTTCCTGAGCCGGGCCGGGACACCCCCCAGCGAGGCGATTGCCCGTGAAGGGAACCGGCCGAACCGTAATCATCGCGCAGTCGCCGCCTCGCCGTTAACGACGTCATCGCCGGATCGACGTGACCGTATTCCGTCGCACGGCATTCGAGCGGCTTCTTAGGAGCCCTCGCCGGCCGACGCATCCGAATTCACGGGAGGTAAGAATGAGTGACTTCCTGCAAAGAGGACCGATCGCCACCCTTCACCTGTTGCAAGAGGTGGATCCCGCCGATATGGAAGCCGAACTGGAGGCCGCGGCCGAATCTCGTCCGGTAGCTCTGGTGTTGCCCTCTCTCATTGCCGAAATGGACGGGCCGGCGTTGAGCGGAATCATGGACGTGCTCGGCACGGTCGACTATATTCACGAGATCGTCGTGACCCTCGGACCGGCCGACAAGAACGACTACGACCGGGCCTGCTCGTTTTTCGCGCCGTTGAATCGCCCCGGGACGAACCTCCGTCTTATCTGGAATGACGGCGAGCGGATGCGCGCGATCTACAACGAGATGGAAGAAACCGGTCTGACCCTCGGGCCTCACGGGAAGGGGCGGAGCGCATGGTTGGCATACGGCTATGTGCTGGCGAAGGGCGAATCCCACGTGATCGCGCTCCACGACTGCGACATCGTGTCCTACGACCGGAAACTTCTCAATAGATTGATCTACCCGACCGTCATCAAGGAGCTGGACTACGAATTTTGCAAAGGATACTACTGCCGGATCACCGATCGGATGCACGGACGGGTGACTCGGCTGCTGGTTTCTCCGCTGCTGGCCTCGCTCATCAAGATCCTCGGCCATGTCCCGCTCCTTGATTATTACAACGCCTTTCGGTATCCCCTGGCCGGTGAGTTCTCGATGATCGCGGACTTGGCGCGTGTCAATCGCATCCCCGCCGACTGGGGCCTCGAGGTAGGCGTTCTGGCTGAGGTCTACCGCAATTGCTCCCTGAACCGTATTTGCCAAGTGGAGCTCTGCCACAATTACGAGCATAAGCATCAGGAATTGTCGCCCGAGGATCCGGAACGGGGCCTCAACAAAATGTCTATCGACATATGCAAAACGATATTTCGCGCGCTCCATGCCAGCGGCATTCAACTGATGTACGGCTTTTTCAATACGCTGAGAGCGACCTTCCTGAAGGAAGCCCAGGACAGAATGGCCGTCTATCGCTGCGACGCCCAATTGAACGGCCTCGAATACGACCTCCACGCCGAGGCCTTGGCGATCGAAACATTTGCCGAAGCCGTCCGCATCGCAGGAGAGACCATCAATGAGAACCCCCTCGGTCCGCCCTCAATCCCCAATTGGAACAGAGTCTTCTCGGCGATCCCCGGTTTCGAACAACGACTCCGAGACGCGGTGGAAGAAGACAATCAATGTGTTATGTAACGGCGGTTCGAGAGGATTCGCGAGGCCGGCGCGAAGGCCCGAGGCTTGCGCTTCGATGACGTCGATCAACATATGTAATCTGAAAGTGAGGTTTCTTTCGTGAAATATAGTAGCTCATTCAGGCCCTACATCA
>CAYLRL010000087.1:0-19593 GCA_964385875.1 uncultured Syntrophales bacterium | reverse complement strand
GACTCATCTCCCCCTCCAAGCCTCCCCCATCGAGATATCAAGCGCTTTTCGTCGGCCCGGTGAACGGTTACAGAATTTCGTCGCCGGCGATGCGATCGATCGACCCACCGACCGATCCATGACGCGACCGGCGGCGCCACGTTCGACGGAGCCCCCCCACTACGAGCGGCCGTCTCAATTCGTCTTCGTCTGCTTTGCGATACGAATGAATTGGCGCATGTGAACCGGGACATATTCTTCGCTTCTGATGACGATATCGGCGGGAAATCCCACGTCTCCCTCGATGAGGTTGATCTTCTTCAGCACCCCCCGGGCGAGTTCGCTCTCGATTTCCGGGGCCAGGATGAACGACACTCCCATCTTTCGCTCGATATACGCAAGGATGAAGCTCAGGCTCTCGGATTCCACGATCATCGTGGGGGTGACGCCGTGTTCGTTGAGCTTCTTGAGGATCTCCTGTCTCGAGCCGGATCCCTGTTCGCGGATGATCAGCGTTTCACCGGCCAGGCAGCGGATGGATACCGGTTCGCCGCCCGCGGCCAGCGGGTGATCCGGTCGGGCCGCGAGAATGAACTCCGCGCGTCTGAAGGGAATGGCCTTCACGCCCGAATCGTAGCGGCTGCGCGCGGTCATCACCACATCTTCTTTCCGCTCGCGAAGCCGTCTGATGAGGTCGGCCGAGTTGCCTTCGCTCAACCGCACGTGGATGGTAGGAAACTGCTTCTGAAAAAGGGCGATCATGTCCGGCATGATCGTGCGAGCGTACGCTTTGGTGGTCCCGACGAGGAGGTGTTCCGACGTGTCCTGACGGGACTTGGCCAGCAGCTCGTCCATTTGCTCGACGCGGGAGAAGACCCGTTTGCTGAGCAGATAGAGGGCGTCTCCGGTCTCGGTCAGGCGGTACTGATTGTTTTCACGGTAGAAGAGCTTGACTTTACACTCGGCCTCGAAGCTCTTGAGCTGCTGAGAGACGGCGGGCTGCGAGATGTTGAGATGCTCCGCGGTCCTGCTCATGCTCAAGAAGCGGCAAAACCAATGAAAGGTCTCGAGGTGTCTCAGATTCATGCGGCGCCGACCCCCGGGGGAATCTATGGCCAGTATAATATAAGCGGGGCTTATACACATATAATTTTTTCTTGCTTGACGAACGCGCTCTCCATGACCGACAATTTCCTCTGAGAGCAAAGACGCTCCGTACCGCTTGAAGGGCAGCCTATTCTCCACCCTTCAATTTCAAGAACGTCCATAGCGACGTATGGCCGAACCGAACTCTTACCGACTAACCGGCCGATAAAACGGTCGAAAAACATAGTCACCAACGGTGTCATTCGACGTAACTCGGCAACTTCCTCTTCTAACCAACTGAGAGACTGATTGTCTCATGCGATCGACGCGTCGGGAACTGCGCCGGCCGCGACATCGTAGGTCCGTAGATCCACCGAGATGCAACGGACATCCGACTTCGGCAATCAACCCATACCCGTTCCGACTCCAAGCGCCCGGAGAACGGCCGGGTTTGGTGAGCGCGTCCCCGTGTTCCCCGAGGGGCGGAGGATGGTTCGCAACCGAACCGCTCCGCTCGCGGGCCGACCTGAAAGGGCCCCTCGTGAGAAGACTCATTGTCGGCATCAGCGGCGCCAGCGGCGTCATTTACGGGATCCGGCTCCTCGAAGCGCTCCGGGAAATCGACGGGATCGAAACACACGTCGTCATCTCCAACGGCGCCCGAACCACCATGGAATACGAGAACTCGATCGAGCCCGAATCCGTCGAGCGTCTCGCGGATCACCTGCATTCTCCCAAGAATCTCGCCGCGCCGATTTCGAGCGGTTCCTTCAGGACGGACGGCATGGTGGTGGCGCCCTGTTCCATGAAGAGTCTTTCGATGATCGCTCACTCGATTGACGACAACCTGCTCGTGCGGGCTGCGGACGTGACTTTGAAGGAGCGGCGCAAACTTGTCGTGATTCCTCGGGAAACACCGCTCCATCTGGGCCATCTTCGGTCCATGGTCGCGGTGACGGAGATGGGCGGCGTTATTCTTCCGCCGGTCCCGTCATTCTACCATCGCCCCAAGACCTTGGACGACATTATCAATCAGACGGTAGGGAAGGTATTGGATCAATTCGAGATTCCCCACCGGCTCTTTGCCCGATGGGCGGGCGGATGACCCGTGAGGAATTCGAACGAATCGTGAAGGCGTTCATGGATGCTCACACCACAGTGAACCTCGCATGCAGCGACGATGAAGGGCCGTGGGCGGCCGCGGTCTATTACGCTCGGCGGGAATTGGACCTGGTATTCTTTTCCTCGCCCGGATCGAGGCATTCCCGGGCGTTTTCCGCGGATCCCCGAGCCGCGGGGACCATTCACGGGCACTACGAACGGTGGCAGGATATCAAGGGACTGCAGCTGTCCGGCCGAGTGCGACCAATCACGTCCCCCGCGGTCCTGGCACGCCGCCTCGCGCTCTATATTCGACGCCATCCGTTCGTCAAACAGTTTTTCTCGGACCCCTCCGCGATTTCCAAAGAAGTCGCGGCGGGCATGACGAAGATAGCGATGTACGAATTTCAATCGGAACGCATTCTCTATGTGAACAACGAAGTCGGCTTCGGAACGCGATGGACGGCCGACGTGAAGGAGGGAAAGATCGTCGGGGAGCCCGAAAAGGCTTGATGTGATTTGGGTATGGACGAAGACGGGACGGAAAGGATGCCCGATAAAGATTCGGAACGATCCGGGAGGGGGGGGGCGGCTTTCGACCGACCGTGGAGCGCGGCCGATCGCCGATCATACGGATCACGAATCTCGGGAAGGCGAAACGTCAACCGCTCGGCGCCGAAAGAACCGGCAAAGAGGACTACCAAGATCACGCAGAAGGAGGTGGAGTAATGGCCGATCTGAAATTCCCGAGTCCGCACGAGGCGGAACAGATCCCCGGGACCGAAGGCTGGGAGAGAATGTATCCTTACTACTACCAGTTCGGAACGGAAGATCCGGAACGAAAGAAGTACGAAGAGAACATGTTCTGGTTCTATGACGGACTGCACTATCCCGAGCCGATGTATCCCTTTGACATCATATGGGATGAGGCGTGGTTTCTGGCGCTATCCCAGTTCAATCAGAGGATCTTCATCGTTCCTCCGGCCATGGGCATCGACCACCGTATTCATAACGGTTATATCTATATCACTCCTCTGCCTGTCGCCGACCCGGATGACATCCCCAAGCGCGCCGAACAGTTCATGAAACGCGCCGGATACTACTACGAAAACTGGGACAGACTCCACGATCAGTGGGAAGAAAAAATGCGCTCCCTCATCAAGGAGCTCGAGGCGACCGAGGTGCCCGAACTTCCCGTCATGGAGGATGAATCGGTCGTCTTCGAGGGCAAGGGAATATCAAGCGGATATCTCCTGCACAACGCATACGACAAGCTTATCGACCTCGGTATCAAGTGCTGGCAGTATCACTTCGAATTCCTCAACCTCGGATACGCGGCCTATGTCTTTTTCGTGGATTTCTGCACCAAGGCCTTCCCCGACATCCCGCTGCAGAAAATCACGCAAATGGTCGGCGGTATCGACGTCATTATCTATCGCCCCGATGAAGAGCTGAAAAAACTGGCCAAACTCGCTGTCCAGCTGGGCGTGGACGATATCGCGATGAAGGGATCGGCCAAGGAAGTTCTCGACGGCATGCAGGGGTCCGAGAACGGCAAGAAGTGGCTCGAGGCGTTCGAGGGCGCTCGCGACCCGTGGTTCTATGTTTCCACGGGAACGGGTTGGTATCACCACGACCGCTGCTGGAACGACGACCTGGATATTCCCATTCAGGCCATGCAGATCTACGTCGAGAAGGTCCGGGAGGGAGAAAACATCGACCGCCCCACCGCTCGGATCATCGAGGAGCGCGATCAACTCTCCGAAGGATACCGGGCTTTACTGCAAACCGAGGACGATAAGGCGACGTTCGACCAGATGCTCAATCAGGCAAGGACGGTCTTCCCCTATGTGGAAAACCATCTCTTCTACGTGGAGCATTGGTTTCACAGCATCTTCTGGAACAAGATCCGCGATGTGGCCAAGGTCATGAAGGACTTCGAGTTCATAGAAGAGATCGAAGACGTTTGGTACCTCAAGCGATCCGAGATCAAGGACGCGTTGTGGGATTTGGTCACCGCATGGGCCACGGGAAGCAAGCCGAGAGGTCCCCTGGTATGGCCCAAGGAGATCGCCTGGCGGAAATCGTGCGTCGAGAAGTTCCGCGAGTGGACACCGCCCGACGCCATGGGCCCGGTTCCCGAAACCATCAGCGAACCTTTCACGATTGTTCTGTGGGGCGTAACCGCGGAATCGATGTCGCACTGGGCACGGCTTCGCGCGGTGGCTGAGGGCGACCTTTCCAAGATCGTCGGATTTCCGGGGTCGCCGGGCACGGTCGAGGGACCGGTGCGGGTGTGCCGAACCGTCAAGGAAATCAACGAACTGCAGGAAGGGGAAATCCTCGTCGCGCCGACCACCTCACCCAGTTGGGCCCCGGCGTTTCAGAAGATCAAGGCCGCGGTCACCGATGTGGGCGGCGTCATGTGTCACGCGGCCATTGTTTGTCGAGAGTACGGACTCCCCGCTGTTGTCGGCACCGGCTCGGCCACGTCACGGCTGAAGACGGGCATGCAGGTGAAGGTCGACGGAGCGAAAGGGGAGATCGACGTCCTCTCTTAAGCGAAAAAAGACAAGGATTCCATGATGGATGAGTCGAAGTACGTGCTTCCTTTCGAGGAATGCGACATGAATATGGTGGACCGGGTCGGCGGGAAATGCGCGAGTCTCGGGGAGCTCCTCCGGGCCCGCATCCCGGTCCCCCCGGGGTACGCGATAACCACCGAAGCGTTCAGGGAATTCCTCGAAGAGAACGGTCTCACCGACAGAATCGTCGAACACCTTTCCCGACTGGACTACTCGATGATCGATGAGATCGATAAGGCGTCGGAGGAGATCCGAAGTTGGATCGAGGCGGGGACCGTCAGCGAGTTCCTCGAAGACTGTTTCGCGGAAGAATACCGCGTCCTCTCCCGTCGATGCCGTATCCCGGCGTGTCCGGTCGCCGTCAGATCGTCCGCGACCGCGGAGGACCTCCCGGGAGCGAGTTTCGCAGGCCAACAGGAAACGTATCTCTGGATTCGGGGCGTCGACGATCTGCTGGATCGCATCCGGAAGTGTTGGTCAAGTTTGTACACTCCCCGGGCGATCGCATATCGCGTCAAGATGGGTTTCGATCACTCGAAAATCCTCATCAGCGTTGCAGTGCAGAAAATGGTGCGGTCGTTCGCCGCCGGGGTCATGTTCACCCTCAATCCCGGCAACGGCGACCCCGCCACCGTGGTCATCGATTCCAACTGGGGATACGGCGAGAGCGTGGTCTCGGGAGACGTCACCCCGGATCAGTTCCATGTGAACAAGATCACAATGGAGGTGACGAAGAAGATCGTCTCCTGCAAGGAGATCTACTACACCACCGATCCGGAGACGGACCAAGTGGTCAAGCTGGAAGTGGACAAGGAACGCAAAGAGTCGCAAAGCCTGCTGGACAAAGAAATCGTCGACCTGGCGGAATTCGCCAAACGTATCGAAAAACACTACGGCAAACATATGGATATCGAATGGGCGACTGAAAAGTCGCTCCCGTATAAAGGCGAAGTTTACATTGTCCAGAGTCGACCGGAAACGGTTTGGAGTCAAAAGGAGGTGAAGCCGATTGTGCAGCCCCGAAAAAGCGCCATCGAGCATATTACGGCAGGTCTCATGACAGGTAGGAAGATCACGTAAGTATCAGTATGCGGCCGGGCTCGACCGGCGCCGGCGCGGTGTGAGCCCTCCGGATTGTCGGGCGTGGGCGGGGCGTATGAAGCGCGCGATTTTACACACGTAGGTATAAGTAGGGTAAGGAAGAGGGATTAAGCCGCCTATCAGCGGTTCCTGATACGAACAACCGAGCCGGCCGGGCCGGCCGCGACCGAAAGCAAAGGAGCAGAAGAGCCGTATGAAAGACATGAGAGACTTCATAAAGGAAGGCGAGGATCTGGGACTGTGTAAACGCATTACGGTCGAGGTTGATTGGAACCTCGAGCTCTCCCATATCGCCAAGCTGAACGAAGAGGCCTGCGGTCCAGCGCTTCTCTTCGAGAACGTGAAGGATTACGACACGCCGGTGATGACCAGTGTTTGTACGACGACTCCGCGATTGGCCTTTATCATGGGGCAACCGCTCGAATCGACCCTGACGGATCTATACGGCGCGTGGGCCAGATTGGGCGAAAACAAGATCCCGCCGAAGATCGTGGACAAATCCGCCGCGCCGTGCAAGGAAAACATCCAGACCGGAGACGATATCGACCTCTACAAATTCCCCGTTCCTCAATGGTATCCGCTTGACGGAGGACGTTATATCGGCACCGCGCACTATTTCATCACCAAGGATCCGGAAACGGGCTGGGTCAACCTGGGGACCTATCGGGCGCAACTCCTCGGAAAGGACAAGATCGGCACCCAGTTCATCAAAGGTAAGCACGCCGATATCATGCTCAAGAAATACCAGGCGATGGGCAAACCGATGCCGGCCGCAGCGGTTATCGGATGCGATCCCTTGCTGTTCATTCTCGGCGCGGCGCGCATTTCCGCGTTCGTGTCCGAGTACGACGTCGCCGGCGCCATCAGGGGCGAACCGATCGAGGTGGTTCAAGGAGAGACCGTCGACCTCCCGATCCCGGCCACCGCGGAAATCGTCCTCGAAGGCGAGATCGACGCGGACAAATTCATGGAAGAGGGGCCCTTCGGCGAGTACACCGGGTATTACTCGGGCGTCGGCACGGACCCGCGCAATTTCATGGATGTGAAGTGCGTCACCCACAGGAACAATCCCATACTGTGGGGAACCACGGTTGGTCGAGCCGTCACCGACACGCACATGACCATGGCGCTCTCGTACGGCGCGACGTTGTGGCAGCAGCTCCTGGACATGAAAATCCCGGGTCTCAAAGCGGTTTATTGTCCGCCCGAGGGTTCCGGGAGGTTCCTGGCCATCATCTCCGTGAAGCAGATGTATCCCGGGCATGCCGACCAAGTCCTGACCGCGGCGATCTCGACGGAAATGGGCGCGTACGGACTCAAGACGGTCATCGTTGTCGACGACGACATCGATCCTTGGGATATTCCCCGCGTGATGTACGCGTTGAGCTTCCGGTTCCAGCCCAACCGTTCCCAGGTCATCAAGCGGGGCCGCTCCACGCCGTTGGATCCGTCGCTGCCCATCGACGCCAGGGAGATCACGGGCAGGCTGCTCCTCGACGCCACCATACCCTACGACTGGAAGAAGAAGCCAATTCCTATCGAGCTCGATCCCGACATGGTGGAAAGAGTCAAGGGTCGGTGGTCCGAACTCGGACTGTAGCCTCTCAATCGATGAATGCGATCCGGTTCCCGCGCTCCGCGTGGGAACCTCTCCGGGACGGTGCGCGTCCCGTAAGTTCGGCCGGTCAAGGAGGCCTAGGTGAGACCGATACGTTATCAGCAAGAGATGGTGGATGAATTCGTCAAGAACGGGCACTGGACTCAGGAGACCTTCTATGACTTCTGGGACCGCAACGCCCGAGAATATGGGGACAGGGAGGCCCTGGTCGATTCCAAATACCGGTTGACCTGGGCCGAGGCGAAGCGGCTCGTCGACGCAATGGCGATCTCCTGGGTCGAAATGGGCATCCCGAAACATGCTCGGGTGATCATTCAGGCGCCCAACAGCGTGTACGGATTTCTGGCCAGGATCGCCTGCGAAAGAGCCGGCTTGATCTCCCTGACCGTCTATCCCTATCTGCGGCAGCGTGAGCTCGAATACATGGTCGAACGGACCGAGGCGTCGGCCGTTATCATTCTGACCGAATACAACAAATTCAACTACCTCGAGATGTATGAGGGACTTCAGAAGCAGTTTCCGCATCTCGAAACAATCTTTCTCTTCGATGACGAAGTCCCGGCGGGCGCTCCCGAGGGGACCTACTCCCTCACCAACATCGTCAACGAGCGTGTCCAAAAGCCGGTCGACGAGGCGGTCCTTGCGGAGAGAAGATTGGACGCCATCTGGGATGTGGCCCTGCTCACCACCACCTCGGGAACCACGGGAATCCCCAAACTGGTTGAATGGCCCACCGCGCCGCGCGTCTGCACGTCAAAGGGTCGTGTGGATATCTGGGGGCTCAACAAAGACGACATCACCATGGCGATCGCTCCTCACGCGGGCGGGGCCGCAGGGACGCTCACCTATTTCGCCGCGCCCCTGGCCGGAGCGAAGACGGTGATGCTGGAACAGTTCACTCCCGAAGGCGCGTTGGCGCTCATCGAAAAAGAGAAAGCGACGGCCATCGGCGTGGTCCCGACTCATCTGGTGAGGATGCTCGAAGTGGACACGTCCAAGTACGATCTCGGTTCGCTGCGGTTCATTCGTTCCGCCGGCGGATACTTGTCTCCCCAGGTGGCGGAGGAGGCCGAAGAGAAGTTCGGCGCGTCAATTACCAGCGACCTGGGAACCCAGGACATGGGGTCGGTCTCGGGATGCCGCGTCGAGGACTCGAAGGACCTGCGCCGCAGGACCGTTGGTCGGATGCTGCCGGGGAACCAGGTCCGTCTCGTGGACGAGCAGGGCAATGAAGTCCCGGAGGGCGAAGCCGGGATTCTCTATTTCCGCGGACCGCACGCTCCCGCCGGCTACTACCGCGACGAGGAGCTGACCGCAACGGTGTTCGATCCCAACGGTTGGACCACCACGGGCGATATCGTCAAGTTCGACCGGGGATGCCTCTGGATCCTCGGCCGCGCCAAGGACATGATCATCCGCGGGGGCCAGAACATCTATCCTGCGGAAATCGAAGGTCTTCTGAACGATCATCCCAACGTGGCGTCCGTCGCGGTCGTCGGATACCCCGACCGGGAGATGGGCGAACGGGCCGCCGCGTACGTGATACCCAAGGCGGGGCGGGACTTCACCTTTGAAGAGATGGTAGAGTTCCTGAAATCCAAGAACATCGCTAAATTCAAGCTTCCGGAGCGGCTCGAGGTTGTGCCCGAGTTTCCGACGGTGGGCGATTCCGGGAAGGTCAATAAGGAGACGCTGAAGCAGGACATCAAGGAGAGGTTGGCCGCGGAGGGCAAAGCCTGATGGAACGGATCATCCTCCTCGTGTCCACTCTGGACACAAAAGGACCGGAGACCCTCTTTCTCCGCGACAAAATCAGGGAACGGGGCGGAAATCCCGCCGTCCTGGACTTGAGCATGTCCGGCGAAACCTCGGGGGCGGACATCGCCCCCGAGGAGGTCGCGCGGGCCGCGGGCACGGATATCGAGACCATCCGCGCGTCGCGAGAGCGCAAGAAGATCACCCGTCAGATGATCGATGGAGCGGTCACGCTCGCGAAGGACCTCCACGAGAAGGGTCGATTGGCCGGTATCATCGGATTGGGCGGCTCCACAGGGAGTCTCATGGCCACGGATATCATGCGGGCCATGCCCTTCGGATTGCCCAAAGTGATGATTTCGTCGACCGCGGCGCTTCCGGGGCTGTCCACGCGCTACATCGGAACCGCGGACGTTGCGATCTTCCACACGGTCATCGAGATCGCGGGCCTCTCCCAGCCCCTTCAAAACGTGCTCGACCGCGGCGCAGCGGCCATCGTCGGTATGGCGGAGGTCGAGCCGCTCACGGTGGAATCCGCGCGGCGGGATGGAAAGCCGCTGATCGCCATGTCCATGTTCGGTCCCACCGAACACTGCGCGCACCATGCGCAGGTGAAGCTCGAGGAAGCCGGCTTCCAGGTCATCGGCTTTTCCGCCGCGGGCGTGTGTGACCGGGCGATGGAAGACATGATCGGGCAACGCTTCTTTGACGGCGTCCTGGATCTCACGCCCGGCGGTGTGGGTGAAGAAATCCTGGGAGGCATGCGTGCGGCCGGGCCGAATAGGATGACCACCGCCGGCTCGATGGGCATACCTCAGGTTGTAGCGCCCGGCGGATTGAACCTGATGAGCCCGCGGAAGTCGCGCTACAAACCCGAGTATTACGAGCGCCGCAAGTACGATCTCGACGAATTGCGGACCTTTCTCAGGCTGTCCGACGACGAAATGAAGCAGGTGGCCGAAGTCTTCGGCGAGAAGCTGAATCGGGCCCAAGGCCGCGTCGTGTTCCTCTTCCCCGCGCAGGGTTGGTCTGCGGTGGACCCCCCGTCGGGGCATATGTTCGACCCGGACCAGGACGCTATACTCCTCGAGGTGATGAAACGCGTCGCGGGACCGAACGTGATAATCCGAGAAGTCAACGCCAATCTCGAGGCGCCGGCGTTCTCCGACGCGGTGGTCGAGGCGTGCCTTGAGGTCTTTCCTCGGTCCGTATAGGCTTTGTTCATTTTTGAAAGGTCGCCGATTACAGGCGGCTCAAGCAGAGCGGTCAAGGCCGCCGGAGGCCGATATGATCATCAAGAATTGGATGCTCCCTCAACAAATCTCGATCGAACCGGACGCGCTTGCCGTCGAGGCCGTCGTGTTGATACGGGAAAATAACCTCAAAATGCTTCCCGTGGTCGAGGAGGGGAGGCTCCGCGGCGTGGTGCATCGACGGGATCTGAGCGAAGCCGCGCAATGCGTCAGCGGCAGCGGCGACGCGTGCGAGATGAACTACTTCTGTAACAAGCTGAAAGTCAAGGACGTGATGGTCCGCATGCCGGTCACCATCAGCGTCGACGACAGCGTCGAGGACACGCTGCTCAAGGGGAGGGAAATGATGATGAGCACCTTCCCGGTCCTCGATGAAGGCAAAGTGGTGGGCGTGGTGTCGGACCGGGAGATTTTCGTCACGCTCTTCAAGCTCCTCGAGGCCGGGGTAGGGCGGAGAGTCCGCATAACCCTGAAGGGTGTCACGCTCGAACCAGGTACGCTCTCCGACCTTCTCAAGATCGTGGACGAACGCGGCGGCAAGGCCAGGGCGATATTTACCGTCCCCGAAGACGATGAAGACAATGTGAGAGTCGTCATACGCGCGGAAGCGCCGGATCCGGAAGCGGTTCGGGACGGTTTCGAGGAAAAAGGATACAAGGTACTCGAATTTCGATGATGTCCGCCCCCTCTCCTCAGCCCAAGCGCACACTCAGGGGAACATCAGCTGCGGGACGCCGCCGGGCAGGGCGCGTCCCGTTCGCCGCTATGAAAACAGACACACATTCGACATATGCATTCGAACGGGCCGGTGACTCCGAGTGTCTCCTGTGGTAGTCTTAGCGTGAGATGAACGTGGGAGTAATCCGCATGAACGAGACAAAGCCGATCCCCGACGAGCAGGCGCCCTGCGGGACAATTCGGAAGGAATTCCGAGACGAGGAAGACCGCCAAGATTATCTGGACGCGTGCGCGGCCGCCGACGCCATCGATGAAGCCTTGGCCGACGAGGAGATTCGACCTTTTGAGGAGTTCGAAAAAGACCTGGGATATTGAGCACGCCCGTGCCGTAATCGCTCCACATTTTGGGCCATGCCCAACGAGACCTCAAGAAGGCCCGCAAGAACCATCCGAAGATTGCGCCCCTCCTTTTCGACGCGTGCCGAAAGCTCGTAGATGATCCTCGTCCGCCCGGATGCGAACCGGTTCAGCGTCATAAAGGCCTGCTTTGGCCCATTACCATCAAGGATTACACGCCGACTTACCGAATTATCTACGCCGTTAGAGACCGCATGTCGGCAGTCATAATCGTCGCGGTCAGACCCAGGGACGAACAAACGTCCAAGAACGTTCCGGTTAAGGACCTGAAAGAATATCTCGATAGGTTGGACAAGATGTGTGACGGTCTCGATTAGCTCCGTCCGAGCGGAAGCGGGAAATTGGGATGGACCGCGTGCCGCTTACCAACAGCGCTCGGTTGCGCATAGCGACGTTTCGATGATGTGCTCCCCCCTCTCCTCAGCCTAAGCGCACACTCAGGGGAACATCAGCTGCGGGACGCCGCCGGGCAGGGCGCGTCCCGTTCGCCGTTTTCAGCGGATTAGTGAACGGACCGCGTCGCATCGATCATTCTTACGGGCGCTCGAGGTTTACGCCGCGCCCGGATCGTCCTGCCAGAGCCCCAAACGATTGCCTTGCGGGTCCAGAACCACTGCGTACCAGCCGACGCCCGGGACCGGCTTCTTCTCGACGATGACCCGCGCGCCGAGCTCTTGGGCCTTGGTGAGCGACGCGTCCGCCGAATCGGTCCTCACGTAGTTGACGAGTGCATGCTCGGCGTCTTGCCGAGCGGTCAGCCCGCCCTTGGGGCTGTCGTGTCCCACCACGTGGTAGTGGTTGAAGCCTTCCATGCCTCGTTCGAATTTCCAGTTGAACAATTGGCCGTAGAAGTCCTTCAAAGCTTCAATATCGTCCGCGGGAATCTCGAAGAAACAAATGTCGTTTACCATGTCTGCCTCCTGAAGTTTGTAGTATTTCTCGTAACCGTTCACCGGGACAGCGATAAGCGCGTGATATCTCGATGGGGGAGGCTTGGAGGGGGAGATGAGTCTCCCCCTCCATCCTCACCGGGCGTAGAGCCGCCTCAAGCCCGGTGAACCATTACTATTTCTCCACATCAATATCGATGCGCAATTCGCGGGAAGGATGCGGGGGAGGATAGATCCAAAGGGCGTTCCCGGATCGAGCGCGCAGACCCGAGTAGCGGCGTTCGCGGCAGACCTCTTGGCAGAAGCCCCAGGCCGGGAGGCTTTTTCGTATCTGCCCTGAAAGAACCCGCAAGGGGGCTTGGGAGGATATGCGCGACCGAAAAAGGCATTCCCGAGGCGCCGCGAACTACTCCGGGGGGTTCGATCAGAAAGGCGGCCGAACGAGGCGATCCAAGGCGCCACATACGCTCTACAGACCGAGAAGCACACCCCTGAGCAAAACAGACGTCGGATTCCGGTCTTGATGTGCGCCCGGCATGCGTGTAAAATGCGACAAACGGCGTCAGCGGGCAGCTTTGGAATCGCTCGGGCTCGGGTTCGAGTAAGCGTTCTTGACGGTCTGATTAAGTTGGATATCGACCGAGGGCCTGCCTCGGATCCTCGTGTATGAATTCGAACGGCCTTGAGTGATTTCAAGGTCGACCTGACTGTGGCGTTGTGAAACGTATTGGATAGGACAGACTGCGCAGAGACCTCCGGATTTTTCGACCTGCGCTCACGTGAGCGCACCGCAATTCGCTCTCGTGCTCTTTCAGAGGGTATGGCGCATGGACGGAGGAGCCACGGTCCGGGGCCTCAGAAAAAGGGGATTGGTTGATGACCGGCCATAATCAGACGCCCGAGGTTAATTCCGTTTCCGTGTGTGAGGAAGGGGGGCACAAACTCGTACAAGCCGTGCTCCTCAGTGCTCACAAGGAGCTGGAGGAGCTGCTTGCCAAGGGCGCCGATCCCAATCGGCCCGACCTCGAGGGGCGAATAGCCCTTGTCGAGGCAGCGGCGCGGGGTAAAGGAGATCTCGCCGACACGTTGCTTGAAAACGGCGCCGATCCGAGAGTTGCCTACGGCAAGGAGGGAAATCCGCTCGCATTTGCGGCGCAAGCCGGTCATGTCGGGATAATCCGGTCGCTCTTTCGCTATTTGGACCCGAAAGACCTCACGTGTGCGGAACAAAGCACAGCGCTACGATGGGCCGCACGCGGGGGTCATTTGGATGCGCTGGATGCTCTCCTTTCTCGGGGCCTCGATCCAAACGCGCCCTCACAGGGGGGCGTTACGCCGTTAATGGCCGCCGCAGCTCAAGGTGAAGTTGCAGCCATCCGATTGCTGCTTAGTCGAGGCGCGGATGCAAATGCTACCGATGCAAGAGGCTTGACTGCCGCGACATACGCTTCGATAATCAGTGGCCGGGATGTTTTGGATGCGCTGTCGGATTGCCGGACGGGCAGGAAATTTCTCAAGCGGCGCTTAAAAAAATTTGCGCGTCGCACATTGCTTTCGGCTTTGGCCAAGGGACTAGCCAAACCGGCATTGTTGCGTAGGCTGCCCCCAGGCTGGGGTGGTTACTGGAATCTTGCCTACCCTCTTTCGAGGCCCTTTATCAACAAGAGCAGGGGCATGCCGCTTGAGAGCTTCATTTTTTCACCGACTCAGATTCCCGCCGGGTCTGCCTATTACATCCTTCACGACGACAGTCGACTAGAAAACAGTCGAAGAATCCTAGAGTTGTTTTCGGATGCCCGGTTTCTGGGGTTCGTCGATGCCCGTCAAACCGGTTCCGTTTCATCGGAGGCGTACGTCGTCATCGCTTCACAGCGCTGGCCGGAACGGCTTGACGAACTTCAACGATGCGGACTGTCGCCTAAACAGGTTCTGGTGTTCATGCCCCCTCTCAGCAATCCTTGGGACTACTGGCAAGTTGCAACGCACGACCTTGTCGGGATGGAACGGACTGCGGACGGTAAGGTTCTCATGTCTGAAGCGGGCATCGAAAGGCATATCAGCCTCATGGGTCAAGGAATCAGGGCCGACGACTGTCTCCTCATTCTGAAATACGTCTTCCCCGGTGCTCATAGAGGGACGATCCGTCGCAATATAGGCAAGATCAAGGAAGTTTCGAGAAATCTGTCCGATGATCGAAGTAAAGAGCTCTATTTACTTCTCATGAGCGCAGATCCGCTATCGTTAATCGAACGGTTCTTCTCCGGGGTGTTGTCAAGATCGCACTACTTTGATTACGTAACAATTCCGGAGGGGGGGGTAATAATCAACGGCGGCATCAATGAAGGCTCAGAGTTGCCGCGCATGATCGTCTCCGTAGGTCGACGGGGACACATCTATTGTTTCGATCCTATGGGTTTTGAATTTCTTGACGTCCTGGTGCGGGAGACGGTGAATCATTTCGGCGACCAAATCTCGCTTCTATCCGAAGCGCTTTGGAATTCGCCCGGTTCCTTATCTTTGCCCGTCGGCGCCGGAAATCAAGCAATCGGCGGGTGTGCCGGTCGCGAGCTTCCGCTATTTCCGCTGCGAAGGTTTCCGTGTACTTCCATTGACGCCTTCGTCAAAGAAAATGGGCTCTCAGCAGTTGACTATATAAAGCTCGATCTGGAAGGAGGCGAACCTCAGGCTCTTGCCGGAGCCAAAGAGACTCTCAAGGAATTCAGGCCGCAATTGGCGGTCAGCATATACCACGAAATAGAGCATATGTGGGATATTCCATTGTTTCTCATGGACGTCCTTTCGGATTATGATTTCTTTGTCGAACACTATTCGTACTTAAGAGAGGAAACCCTCCTCTATTGCTTGCCCCGCAAACAAGAAAGCGGAACCGGTTGAATGCCGGTAGCCGTTCACCGGGCCGGCGATAAGCCCGTCAGCGGACGCTGCCATAACCGGCTCAATACTACGGCGCCGGCGAAGACTCTCCGGCGCAGGCCCATACGAACGCCTAATAGACAGCAAGCCGGGACGATTTCGGATTGATCGCGACGAACGCTGAATGCTACGCTCACGCGCAAACACGGCGAACGAGACGAACGCAGCCCGATACGGCGGAGATAATCGATGACACTGGAAAAGAAAAGCCTCACTCTGGTGTGGGACGCGCTCAAAGAGCTTGAAGAGATCTTCGAACATATGCCGACATTCGATTCATCCATCGACATTCGTGAGGTGGAACCGATCCTGCTGGAGGCGGCCGAGCGCATGAAGGAGAATTATCCCTATCCCCATCCGCTCTACGCGGGACAGATGATCAAGCCGCCTCACCCGATCGCTCGGCTCGCCTACATCATGTCGCTGTGGATCAATCCCAACAATCATGCGCTGGACGGCGGCGTTTGCAGCTCGGCGATGGAAAAGGAAGCGGTGGAGGGGATAGCGCAGATGATCGGGTGGGACGGGAGCCTCGGGCATCTCTGCAGCGGGGGGACTATGGCGAACCTCGAGGCGCTTTGGGTCGCCGGCGAACTCACCTCGCAGAAGACGATCCTGGCGTCCGAGCAGGCGCACTATACCCATCAACGGATCTGCGGTGTGCTGCGGTTGCCCTTCGCGTCGGTTCCGGTCGATTCGAGGGCCCGGATGGACACGGAGGCCCTGCGCCGGTCGTTGGACGACGGCGCCGTGGGGGCCGTGGTAGCGACTATGGGCACGACCGCGACCGGATCGGTCGACCCGCTTCCGGAGATTCTCCGTCTGCGGGAAGATTACGGATTCAGGCTGCACGCGGACGCAGCGTACGGCGGGTATTTCACGCTCGTCGATAACCTTGCTTCGGACGCTCGGGAAGCGCTCGATGTTCTGAGCGAGGTCGATTCGATCGTCATCGATCCGCACAAACACGGGCTCCAGCCGTACGGATGTGGTTGCGTCATGTTTAAAGACCCGTCCGTGGGTCGCCTCTACAAGCACGATTCCGCGTACACCTATTTCACTTCCGATGAATTGCATCTGGGTGAGATCAGCCTCGAGTGCTCGAGGCCCGGCGCGGCTGCTGTCGCGTTGTGGGCGACGCAACGCCTCCTGCCCATGACGCGGGACGGCGAGTTCGCTCGAGGGTTGGCCTCCTGCCGACAGGCCGCGCTCACGCTCCACAAGAAGCTCGAACAGGACCCGAGATTCACATCTTTGTTTCCCCCTGAACTCGATATCGTCGTGTGGTCGGTCAACGCCGGGACGGCATCCGAATCGTCGCGGCTCGTCCGACAAATCTTCGACCAAGCGGCTGAGGAACATCTCCATCTTGCGGTCGCGACGTTTCCCCACTCGTTGCTCGAGTCCCGACTGCCGGGCATGGAATGGGATCAGGATACGGTCGCTTGCCTTCGGAGCTGCCTTATGAAGCCGGAACACCTCGACTGGGTCGATGAGATTTGGAAAGCGCTGGACACGGCCGCGCGTCGCGTGGTCGGCTGACGTTTCCGACTCCCGGATTGCCGCCGGCAAGCTTCGTTCCTCGCCGGATCCGCCAACGGTCGGGGCGTCTCGGCACGCGGGATTTTCCTCTCGCCGGTGTAACCTTGTAGGGGGCCGCTCACCGCGGACACGTGCGCCTTCGCGATAGGAGCCGATCATGATTTTTTCCCTTCAGCGACGATTTCTCGTTTTTCTTCTGCTCCCGGTGACCCTGGTCCTTTTGACCACGGGCGTCGTTTCCTTTTTCCACGCTCGCTCCTACATTCTCGACCAGTGGAGGGAACAAGCCAAACTCCGGCTGGAGAAGACCGCACATCAGATCCAAATGCGCCTCGATTCCAAGCGGGAAATGATCGGCCTGATCGCCGCCGCAGAGGATACCCCCGACCATGCGGTGACCCAGGCGTTTCTCATTCAGCGGCTGGCCGATCAACCCGGGGTAAGCATGGTCAATCTCGAGGATCTCCGAGCGGACCGCGAAACCGTTGTTGCTCGGCCCCCGACGCCTCCGCGAAGCGAGGGAACGATGATGAGAATGGACGGGACGAGGCGCCGGACCATGCGCGGGATGGGATCCCATATGAGAGGGCGGGGCTCGTCGACCGGTTCGACCGCCCCAAGAGGCATGCACGGAATGATGAGGCATTCCGTGGACGTAGCGTTGGATCCCTCGGGTAATTTTCTGTCCATAGCACAGACGTTCGGAGGAGCGGAGACCGCGCCGGCAAAGCGAATCGTCGCGTACGTCGCATTCGCATCCTTCATGAAAGGCATCCTCGAGGCGGGGCAATGGGAAGAAAGTCAAGCGAGTCTCGTCAAATCGGACGGGACGTTCCTCGCCCACACCGGGAATGTGATTGCCCAGCGCGGGGGCCGCCTCGGCGCGACGGGCGATCCGCTCGAACAGCGCGTCCTCCGGGAAATGCAGGAACGCCATTTTGGAACGGTCTTCGGAGAAGGGAGTCCACCGGACCGTATCATCGGCTTCTACAAGGCGCCTTCAACCAATTGGTTCCTCGTGCTTTCATCTCCCGGGGCCGTCATTCTTGCGCCTATTGTGCGCTTTCAGCTGAATTACGCGCTCCTTGGCGCGGCCGCGCTGCTGATCACCGCATTGCTGCTCAGATGGAACACCGCTCCCGTCGCCAAAGCCGTCGGCGATATATCCGAAGCCTCCGCCCGGGTCGAACAGGGCGACTACTCCGTTCACGTGGACGAGGGAAGGTCCGATGAGGTCGGCGTATTGGCCCGGAGCTTCAACCGTATGACCGAAGGTCTACGGAAACGTGAGCTTATCGAACGAACCTTCGGCAGATACGTGGACAAGGATGTGGCCGAAGACCTCCTGAATCGGCCCGAAGCCCTCCGACTGGGAGGCGAAAAGCGCACGGTAACCATCCTCATGGCGGACCTGCGGGACTTCACACCTATTTCCGACAGGTTACAACCGGAACAAGTGATCAAAATCGTGAACCGCCATTTCTCACGAATGATCGAGGTCATTCATCACTATCGGGGGATTATCGTCGACTTCTACGGCGATTCCGTGCTCGTATTTTTCGACGGCGGCGCCTCGGATTTGTCCGAGCGAGGCGCGGACGCGGTGCGATGCGCGGTCGACATGATGGCGCAGATGAAGCCCCAAGCGGAAGAGAACAGGAAGGAGGATCTCCCGGAAATTTCTATGGGTATCGGCGTTCACACCGGCGACGTGATCGTCGGCAACATAGGCTCGGAAACAAGAACCAAGTACGGAATCGTGGGTTCGGCCGTCAACGAGACGCACCGAATCCAGGCTGAGGCTGCGCCGGGGGAGATCATGATCTCCGAACCCACGTACGACCTGGTGAAAGAGAGAGTCGACGTGGGCGCAAAATGCGAGGCGTGTCTCAAAGGTTTTGAAGGCACGCGTGACCTCTATCGGGTGCTGTCGGTCGACGGGATCGAACCACCCGGGAAGTAACCGGGCGATCGGACGTGACCGATCGGTAGGCCCGTTCTAGGACGTCCCCGCGTCGGCCGTCAGCTCGTCCGCCACCTCGGCCGAGGTCATGATCCTGAAGAGCGGGTCCAGCGGGAGGTACTTGTACGATTCGATAGTCATGTCGTGAAGTTCCGGCTTGAAGCACGCGGACGCGTCCGAGACGATAACCGATCGAAAATCATTTTGCAGGGCGTCCAGAGCGGTAATGAGCACGCAGACGTTCGTCACGATCCCGCAGACAACGACGGTGTGAACGCCCCAGGTGCGCAGCGTCTGATCGAGGTCCGTCTTGTAAAAGGAACTCATTCGCCGTTTTTGGAGAAAGAGGTCGCCCGGATGCATTTCGAGTTCATCCAACGGCTCGTCGCCGCCTGTTCCCCGGATGGCGTGAGGCGGCATGCGGGCTCCGAAGATGAAGTCGCCCTCCATGAAGCTGTCGCACGCATAGACCACACGGTTCCCGGTAGTTCGGAATACCCGGCTGAGATCCACGATCGGTCGAATGATTTTCGTCGCTTCCAAATCCATCGGGCCCTCGCCCTGAGGGTTCACGTTGTCCTTGATCATGTCCACGACCACGAGGGCGTATCCGCTCACGCATACCTCCTTGAGTCTAAATGGTTCACCGGGCTTGAGGCGGCTCTGCGCCCGGTGAGGATGGAGGGGGAGA
>CAYLRL010000086.1:0-19673 GCA_964385875.1 uncultured Syntrophales bacterium | reverse complement strand
TCCATCCTCACCGGGCGCAGAGCCGCCTCAAGCCCGGTGAACCATTACCTTCGATGATTCTACGAGTAGCCGAGGGAGCGGTCAAGAAGAACGGCGCCTCAACGCGACGCTTCAGTCGCTTGGTAGGAGTCGCCCTTGGGCTTATCCGGCCTTCCCGAGGCACAGCCTCTCGTCGGCTCCGACCCTTGAGCTTTCGAGTCGGCGTGTGTGTCATCGCGCGGCTGTACGATTCTCGATCGCCATAACGGCGTCCTCGAACGCGATATCATTCCTGAACCTCGAGATATTCGATTTGCGCTCATGAAAAGCGATGATTGTGATAAAATGAGAATCGATAAGCTTGCGTTGCGGAACAAAGAGTTTCGGCGCCCGCCGGATCGACTCCCTGCGTGGAGCACGGCCGGCCGGCGGACCACACCCCACCATACCGAATCGCGTCCGAACGCCTCCGGCGCAGTCCCGGAGGACAAACATCACGTGAGGCTTTGCCATGAAAAGAGTAACGTCCAACGATTTCTACGAGATCGATGTGGATCAGGCGAAAAACCGCATTTACTTCACGATGCGGGGGAGCTGGACCAACCCGAAAGATATGCCGAATTGGCTGCAGGACGTCGAGGCCGCGGTGAAGCTCTGCTCGCCGGGGTTCACGGAACTGATCGACTGGACGGGGGCGAGCTCGGTGTTGCTCACCGATTATATCGCAGGCGCGCAGAAGATCGCTCAGGACGGCGGATTGCGGAAAGCCGCCCGTATCTTTGATCGCGACACCTTCATCAAGCTCCAGATGGACACCCTGACGCAGAAGACGGGCTTCCCGGTGAAGACCTTCTTCGAACGCTCCGAAGCGGAAAGCTGGCTCGACGCAGCCGACTGACCGTCCGGGGCCCCGGCGCGTCGCCGTTCCCTCTCCAGGCGCAGAGCGTGCGTCGCGGCGAGTCCCTTCCCTCGGATGTCATGTCACTCGTGCGGGGGATTCCCTGTCAAAAGGATGATGCGCATCATATCGAGGGAAATGGCGAATCGCGATCGCGAAGACGCATGAGAGTCCGTCGAACCCATGGAGATTATTCGATGCATCAGCCGAAAAACGCTCTCGAACTGTTCAAGTTACTTCCCGGCACAAACTGCCGAAAATGCCGGGTGCCGACCTGCCTCGCATTTGCGGCCGCGGTTTTCAGAGGTGAAAAGCGCCTCGAGGAATGCCCGTTCCTCGACAAAAGCGTGGTCGAGCGCTTCGAGATCGGACCGTCCATCAGCGAAATGCGGGACGAGGAACGGCGGCAGGCCGTCGAACGGCTGGGAAGGAAGGTCGCCGACATCGATCTTTCCGAAGCCGCCAAAAGGTTGGACGCTCCTTTCGACGGCCGCTACCTTACCGTCAAGTGCCTCGGAAAAGATTTCAACGTAGGGGTGAGCGGCGAGGTCGTCTCGATCTGTCATATCCATACGTGGGTGACTCTCCCCATGCTGAGGTACGTGCTCTCGGGCGCGGGAAAGGAACCGACGGGTGAATGGGTCCCGTTCCGCGAGTTGAAGGGCGGCGCGGATTGGGCGCGGCTCTATCATCAAAGGACCGAAAAACCCCTTAAGCGGGTCGCGGACAAACACACGGATCTTTTCGAGCTCATGATCGACATCTTCCAGGCGAAGCCCGTCGAAGGCGTATTCGACTCGGACATCGCGGTGGTGCTGTATCCCCTCCCCAAGGTCCCCGTCGCGATCTGCTATTGGAAGCCCGAGGACGAGCTCGAATCCAACCTCAACATCTTCTTCGATCGCAGCGTCGAGGAGAATCTCCCCATCGAGGCGCTCTATACCTTGATTACGGGGATGGTGGTGATGTTCGAACGGATTGCGGACACCCACGGGGTCCAGAGCCGGTGAACGAATCCCCGGCGGGACCGCCCCTCGATCCTACCGCTCGTAGCTCTCGTCCGTGAAGACCAAGGACTCTTCAGCCGCGGTTTCTTCGGTGGCCGGTTTCACCATCGGCTGCGCGAAATGGGCCCGCAGGCGCTTCACATCCTTTTCGCCGATTCCCTCGATCGAGGCCAGGTCTTCGTCGGACGCTTCCAAGACCGCTTTGAGACTGCCAAAGGCCTTGAGGAGCGTATTCCGCTTTTTGGGGCCGATTCCCGGCACGTCCTGGAGGCCGGTTCGGATGACGCTTTTCTTTCGCGTGCCGCCGAGGAAGTTATTCACAACCCGATGGGATTCGTCGCGAACGCGCATGAGCAGCATCAAGCCCGGATCCCCATGGGGAAAGAGGATGGGATTCTTGCGGTTGGGAATGAAGACGCGTTCCCGCTGCTCTTCGGTTCGGGCTTTGGCGATCGCGGTCACCGGGGGCGCGTCGTCCCCGAGATGATCCTTGAGCGCCGCGGCCGCGGCGTTCAGCTGTGATTTTCCCCCGTCAATGAGAAAGAGATCGGGCAACGGGTCGCCGTCGAGATGGTTGAGGCGTCGATCGATAACCTGGTGAATCATCCCGGGGTCGTCCTGATCGCCGAACCCCCGGATTGTGTACTTCCGGTACGCGGATTTGTCCGGTTGAGCGTGTTTGAACGCGACCTTGGCGCCGACGGGATCGCTGCCGGCGATATTGGCGATATCGTATCCTTCGATTCTCACGGGGAGGTCCGGTAATCTCAGGCGTTTGGCGATGGCGGCGAGCGCCCGGCCGGTCGTATCGTCGCCTTTCTCTCGTTTAAGCGCGTTGCGGGCGTTCTTGAGCGCAAGAGCCATGAGGCGCGCCCCCGATCCCCGCGCGGGGACGCGCAGTCCCACCTTGTTTCCTCGGAGTTCCCGCAGCCAGGACTCGATAAGCTCCTGATTCTCAACGGGTCTGGATATGAGGATCTCCTTCGGGACGAACGCGCCGGAGCCGTAGTACTGCTTGATCGAAGCGGCCATGATCTCGTCCGCCTCGAGGGCTTTGTTGCGAACCACGAACGAATCTTCGTACAGTAGTTTCCCTCGCCGCAGGGAAATGACCTGGACCACGTATAGGTCGTCCTCACCGTTGACCAAAGCGATAACGTCCTGATCCTTCAGGTGAAAGAAGGAGACGTTCTGCGCTTCGAGTGTCCGGGTGATCGATGTGATCCGATCCCGAATGCGCGCGGCTTCTTCGAAGCGCAGGCCCTCCGCGGCCTTTTTCATTTCATCCTCGAGCGTATGCGCCAGGTCCGCCTGCCGGCCTTGAAGGAGGAGCGTTACGCCTTCCACCATTCGGGCGTATTCCTCCCGCTCTACTTTCCCCGAGCACGGGCAGAGGCATCGTTTCATCTGACAATTGAGGCATGGCCTCGTACACGTCGCGAAGGCGCGCTCGGTACATTGTCTGAGCGGAAAAAGTTTGAGGATGAATTTCAATGTAGACCGCGCGTCCCGCGCGGATGAGTACGGGCCGAAGTACCGCTCCCCGTCGGGCTTGATGTGCCGAGTCCGCACCAGGGTCAGCCGGGGAAACGGGTGGGTCACGTTGAGGCGGAGCGAGTAGAAAGATTTGTCGTCTCTGAGATGGACGTTGTACTTGGGTCGGTACTGCTTGATGAGGTTGTTTTCGAGGATGAGCGCTTCTTTCTCGGTATCCGTCAGAATGGTGCGGATCGAGTCGACGCGCTCCATGAGGAATTGGATCCTCGGACGCTCGTCACCTCCCTTGATGAAATAGCTCCTCACGCGGCTTCGGAGGTTGGCCGCTTTGCCGACGTACAAGACGGTATTCTTTTCGTCCGTCATAAGGTAGACGCCGGGGCCGGCGGGCAGCGATTTGAGGAATTCTTCATCAACGGGCATGGCGCTGTCGATTCGACACTCCGTCAGCGGAAATCTTCGGGGACGTGGTCCGGCCTGCGATCGAGCGCTCATCGCTCGGCGCAGAAAGGGGCGATGCGGCTCATACGGAGCGCCTGGGGACAATAAGGCTTGATCGGTCCCTCGGCCTTCTGGTAAAATCCATTTTTTGTACGTCTTGGCGAATACGTCAAGCGGCCAGGCAGGAATTCAGCTCGGCAACGTGCGGGGGGGAACGGCTTAAGGTGAATTCGAGGCCGCGCGAGAAATCCTCGCTTGCGAAAAGCTCCGCCCGAAGCCCATGATTCCTGATTTCCATGCTGAGGGAACAGGAGGTATCTCGATGAAGAAGAATGAGGCTCGAAAGAACGCGGAAACGCTTTTCATTCGGGAGCGGGGCCGAATAACGAACAAGGAACTCGCTACGCAATTGGGCGTGCACCCGGCGACGGTGGCCCGATGGAAGAAGCTCGACGATTGGGAGGATAAGCTGGCTTTGGCGCCTGCGGCCGGTCCGGAAACGGATTGGGACGAGGATGATTCGTACTCGGCCGATCTTCGACACATCCAAGTCCTCAACGAACGGATCGACGTCTATCTCCAAAAAAAAGAGCTGCTTCCTTCCGAAATTCGGGAGTTGGCCGAAGCCAAATACAATCTCATGAACTGCATGGAGATCATCAACGATCAGATGCGCTATGCGGTAATCGAGAGAGCGGGGCACGACGTCGGCGAGCTGTGACGCGGCGCCCGTCGACCCATGAGGGACGCCGAAATCGGCGCCGACGGGATGAACGGAGACCGATTCGTCTTCACGGACATTCACGAGAAGAGACACCGAGTTCGCGGGAAGGTCGATTCCGGCGCGTACGCCGTGTGACGCGGCTCGGGGAGGATTCATGGAAGCGGCGCATGCTTTGCGAATCTTTTGACCACTGCTGCAAGGAGCATACGGCGCCCCTTTCCGGCAGACTGATTTGAGGAGTAGTCATGATAGAACTAAGATTCCACGGCCGTGGAGGCCAGGGAGCGGTAACATCCGCCGAGCTGGTGGCGCAGGCCGCGATCGAAACCGGTAAGTACGCCACCGCGTTCCCCAGTTTCGGACCGGAACGCCGCGGCGCGCCGGTGGTCGCGTTCGCCCGGGTCAATGACAAACCCATCCGAATTCGCGCGAAAGTCTATAATCCGGACGTCGTCGTGGTGCTTGACCCGTCGCTGATCGACATTGCGAATCCCGCGCAGGGCCTCAGGGAGGGCGGGACGCTCGTCATCAATTCCGGGCACGATCCGGAGGAATTGCGCAAGGAGCTCTCCTACAGCGGCAAGCTCGCCGTGGTGGACGCCTCGAAGATCGCCCGCGAAGTGATCGGCTTGCCGATAACCAACACCACGATGGTCGGCGCTCTGGTCAAGGGCACTCGGATCTTGGAGGTTGAGTCCCTCGAGGAACCCTTTCGTCGACGTTTCGGCCGCATCGCGCCGCGTAATATCGAGGCAATGAAACGTGCTTATGAAGAAACCCGCGTCGTCGGCTAGCTTTCGCGCCCTTCCCCGCGCGGAGATCGTGAGGACGACGCGTCCGCGATCTCGACCGACTCGACGCACCCGGGATATTCGGAAAAATCAAATCCCTCTCTTGAAACGGAGGAACTCGTGGCGAAATCAATGGAAGAAATTACCTGGCGGGAAGTGGACTCCGGCGGGGTTATCACGGAGCCGGGAAACGCGTGCAGTTACCATACGGGCACGTGGCGCTCACAACGGCCTAAGTATAGTGAAGAAAAGTGCATTCGATGCTCGAGATGCTTCATCATGTGTCCCGACGCGGCGATTCGACCGGATTATGAGAACAACATCGTGGTCTGGGACTTTGATTATTGCAAAGGGTGCGGCATCTGCGCTCACGAGTGTCCCACGGACGCTATCGAGATGGTGGAGGAGGAATAAACATGGGAAAACGTGTCGGTGTTGAAGTTTCCATAGCCGCAGCCGAAGCCGTCGGTCTGTGCGATGTCGATGTTGTGGCCGCGTATCCCATCACTCCTCAGACCCACGTGGTCGAGCACCTTTCCGAGTTGGTGGCCGAGGGACATCTCGACGCGGAATTCGTCCCCGTTGAATCGGAACATTCCGCGATGAGCGTCTGCTGTGGGTCCGCTGCGGCCGGGGCGCGCACGTTCACGTCCACCGCGGCCCAGGGCCTTGCGCTCATGTCCGAGATCGTCTTTATCGCCTCCTCGATGCGGCTCCCGATGGTCATGCTCCTGGCCAACCGCGCATTGAGCGCTCCTCTGTCGATCTGGAACGACCACTCGGACGTCATGATGGTGCGCGATTGCGGCTGGATTCAGATCTTCTGCGAAAACGGCCAGGACGTGTACGATCACATTTTCTATGCGTTCCGCGTGGGAGAAGATCCGCAGGTCTTCCTTCCGGTGATGATCAACATGGACGGCTTCATTCTGACGCATGTGATCGAACCGATCGAGTACTGGAACAAGGAGATGGTCGAGAAGTTCCTGCCGCCGTTTCAGCCGCTCCATCGTCTCCACCCGGACAAGGTCGTGACCATGGGCGCGTTCGGCATGCCGGAGATCTACGCGGAGCAAAAGATGGCTCACGAAAACGCGCTGATGAATTCGATGCCGGTGATTACCAAGGCGTGGGACGAACTGGCCGAACTGACCGGACGTCGATACGCGCCGATCGAGACCTACAAGGCCGACGACGCGGACACGCTCCTGGTGGCCATGGGATCCGTGTGTGAGACCGCGGAAGAAGGCGTGGATATCATGAGAGAAGCCGGACGGAAGGTCGGTCTGGTCAAGGTTCGCCTGTGGCGGCCCCTCCCCGCAGACCTGCTCCGGAAGGCCCTCACCGGCGCCAAAGACGTGATCGCGCTCGATCGGTGCCTCAGCCTCGGCGGCGGTCATGCGCCGCTGGCGTCGGAACTGCGCTCCGTGATGTACCATGAGCCGAATAATCCCAACATTCACGGAATGATTGTCGGACTGGGCGGAAGAGACGTTGCGCCGGATGATATCGTGAGAGTCACCGATGCGGCCCTCGCCGATGCGGACGTCGACAATGTGATCTACGGAGTGCGAGGCTGAGGCCCCGCGCTGCAGGGAGAATACGATGGCAGAAGAAGCAAAAAAACATACGCTGAAACCGGTCAAAAATTTCCCCGTTGACGAATATATTGCGTCCGGCCATCGCGCGTGCCAGGGATGCGCCGAAGTCCTTGCGGTCCGACACGTGCTCAAGGCGATCGGCCCGGATATGGTGCTGTCGATGGCCACCGGCTGCATGGAGATTATTTCCTCGCCCTACCCCCTCACGTCCTGGAACGTTCCCTGGATCCATGTCGCGTTCGAGAATGCGGCTGCAGTGGGATCAGGTGTGGAATCCGCAATGAAAGCGCTTCGGCGCAAGGGAAGAATACCGGATAAGGACGTCACGGTGGTCGCGATGGCCGGCGACGGCGGCACGAGCGACATCGGCATGCAGGCGCTCTCCGGTATGCTCGAACGCGGCCACAACATGATCTACGTATGCGTAGACAACGAAGCGTACATGAATACGGGCATTCAGCGGTCTTCGTCGACACCCTTCGGCGCGACCACGACCACGTCGCCGGCGGGCAAGGTGAAACCCTCGGGTCAGACCACATGGAAGAAGGACATGACCGCAATCGCGGCGGCTCACAATATTCCGTACGCTGCGACCGCATGCCCGAGCTACTACAACGACCTGATCAAGAAAGTGCACAAAGCCAAAGAGGTCGAAGGTCCCGCGTACCTCCACATTCTCTCGGTCTGTCCCACCGGATGGAGAATACCGCCCAACAAAGCGATCGAGTACGGCAAACTGGCCGTGGATTCGGGCGTGTTTCCTCTGTACGAAGTGGAAAACGGCGTATGGAAGCTCACCAGGAAGCCTAAGGAACTCAAGCCCATCGGCGACTACTTCCAGGGTCAGGGACGTTTCCGCCACCTTGACGACAAACTCATCGAGATCATCCAGGAACGCGTCAACAAGAACTGGGAACGTCTACAAAGACTGAGCGAAATGACCGAGCCGGCCGTCTGAAACGCCTCGTGGACGGGTCGTCTTCACAATCAAAAGCGATCGGGATTTCCCGGTCGCTTTTTTTGTGCTCGGGTTAGCCCAGTGAACAGCAGGTCTCCCGGAATTCCACGCTGAGACCGAGCGCTCGCGCTTCATCAACGGCCGCGTCCGACGGAAGCGCCATGACGTTCACGCCCGCTCGGACAGCCAACGGATCGAGCCGCCGTCGATACCGCCCACGCGGTCGAGCGCACCCGAGGGACGCTTTCACTGTCGGCAGCGCGATACGGGCCCCGGCGAGGAATTCGGCGACGCGCTCCGGAGGGGGCGCAGAGACGCCCTCCATGGGCGTTCCCAGAAACGGCATGAGAACCACAACCACATATTTGCGAAGGGGATAATTCCTCAGGATCTCGAGCGCCTCGCATTCCGCCCGTTCTTCGCCGTAATAGATGCCGAACAGGATGTGAGGAACGGTTTCCACTCCGGCATCCGCAAGCGCGTCCAGGGTCCGACGAATCACTGCGGTTCCCTCGTCCAAACGGTAGACCCGCTTGACCGTTTCGTCGTCTCCCATCACGTCAACAAGCGCCTGATCGACACCCCCGCTCTTGAGGGATCGCGCCGTCTCCCTATCGACCTGACCCGCATGGACGGTGAGGATCAAATCCGTCTCGGTTTTCAATCGTGCAATCGCAGGGAGGAACTCGCGCCACGGGAGGCGGCCGAATCGATCGCACCCGCCGGTTATCAGCATGCCGTGGTCCCCGCGTTGGGCCGCTTCGAGGCCGATTCGGACAAGATCCTCGGGCTCGGGCGCGTGGGCCATGGTCTCCAGCAGCTTCCCTTTGCAATGCCCACAGTCCAAATCGCAGCGCGCGCCGGTGATCGAGACCGCGCGATATCGCCCCCGTCGACCGTCGACCACGAACATCCCCGGCACGTGAAAGGAGATAACGGAACCGTGATATTCGCGGGACAGGTCCCACGCGGTGCGCAAAGTCTCCTGAAATGGGGAGGACCGTTCCGCGTCGATCTTGATGCGCCGTCTTGAATCCATTCGGCCTTCATCCGCTCCGTTCACGTCTCCGGTATCCCTCAAAAGCGATCCAGCATTGCCGGCAGAGATCCGCGAAATCCCCTTGATTCCATTCAGCGTCCATCTTACGGCGCTTTTGGAGGGCATGGCGCAGGACGCCTCCATAACGGCCTTTCACCGCCGTCTCGTACGCGCTCAACGCGTCCGAACGCCCCCTGAGCGCTTCAGCCGCCGCGTACCCCGCTTCCCATCCTGAAAAGATCGCTTGGGGCATTCCCGCTCCCGTCACGGGATGGGTCAGCCCCGCCGCGTCCCCGCAGAAAACAACCGAACCGATCGTCAGGTGTTCCCTCATCCCGGACACGGGGATAAGTCCGCTTGTAGACGCGAGGATGCCCGGCCGGATCAACCCCCATGCGACGAATCTCCGACGAAGGGCCTCGAGGAGGAGGCGCGGGCTCACCGCGGGATCAGCCGAGACGCCGAGCCCCACGTTGGCGGTCGAACCCTTTGGGAAGAGCCAGCCGTATCCGCCGGGAATTTCCTGCCCGAGGACGATGTGTGTGCTCGAGAGCGGAGCGGAAAGCGGCGCCTCGATCTGAACCCCGCGCAGGTAAGCGGTTCGCTGAGCGCTCAACCGTGCGGCGACGGTCGACGCGGCTCCGTCGGCCGCGATCACTACCTTTGGGACAATACGCCGCTCTTCCCATCGGCCCTTCAGAATCCAGCCGTCGCCGTCCTTTCCCGATAATCGCGTGGACGACAACACCAGCGCGCCTTTTTGCGCAGCCGTCCGCGCCAAGTCGCGATCGAATCGGGCCCGATCGATGAGATAGCCCGGCGACGGCGTTTCAGCGCCGGTCGTTACATCCGGGAACGAAAGGATCTCGTCGAAGCTTGCGGGAGAACGCCGCGATTCATCGGCCGACGCCTCGTCCAGAGAGCCGGGAGCGAGAATCAGCGTGATCATCGTGTCGACGCTCTGCGTGACACATGACCCGTCGAGTTGAAATTCCGCTAAGAGCTGCCTAGGGACGAATTCACCGCAGTGCGGACGCTCGCCCAATCGTGTCTTGGCGTCGATCAGCAGCGTTCGCGCGCCCGATTCGGCCGCCCGAGCCGCGGCGACGCATCCAGCGGGTCCCGCGCCCGTTACCAAGACATCGCACTCAGAGGGAAGATTCATTGAGGTGTCTGAGGGTCTTCTCGATCAGATCCATGTTCAGGAAGGTCTTGTTGTCGAACTGCCCCTTGTATGCGAGCGTCCCCTTGCCTAAATCGTAACAGGTTGTGGAATCGAGATTGACGAGCACGCCTCGGGCTCGGACCTCCTCCATCTCCTTCTGGTGTTTCGCGTAGAACGCCTCGCAGCACGAGCCCACGTACAAGCCTTCGTTGTCTTCGCATTCCGCGTGGAGCACTTCCATAAGGTGTTCGAAGCTCTGGATCGTAATCGGCTCCATTCCCCATTCCCGAGCCAAATCGCAGCAGTCGCCGATTTCACACATGCCGCACTGATCGCATCCCGGGATTGAACGATAGGGGCACCCGAGGCTCTTCGAGCAGTACGGCAGCAAGAGCCACCGAGGCTTGTGGCTCTTCAGATGATCCGGCTCGAGGTTGACGAGAAAAAGCTCGTTCGCCTGGTTCAGATTGAAATCGCCCGCGCGAAGGAGCGAAAGACGATCCGCGGCGGAAGAAACCGCCTGCGCGACCTGTTCCGGAGTGATTCCTAAAATGCGCCCTTCATACTGGTCGAAGAACGATCGGACCGCTTCGTCGAGCCGGGCGCGATCAGCCGGACGCCCCACGAGGAAGGCTTCCAGGTCGTGTATCAAGCGGGTCGGCACGGTGAAGAAGTCGCCCACGATGAGCGCCTGACGGATTTTTCTCCCCCCGGGCGCGAGCCATAGGTGCACGCGCATGGTTCCCGCGTCCGTTTGAGTGATCGATCGGATCGGATCGCCTTCATGCGCGGGACGGAAACGGGAATCGATCCATCGATCGCTCTCGAAATATGGAAGCTCTTCCCCGAGACGTCGTTTTTCCGCATCCGTCAAATCGCCGGGAACGAATTCCACGCCGAGACGTTCCGCAAACTCGGCGACGAGCGCCTCCTTGACGGTCGAGAGAGGCGGGGCCGGTTGAATGAGGTCCGAGAGAAAACAGATCCGTTCAAGGAGCGATTCGATTTCACGCTTCTTGAGCTTCTCGACGGGAACGCGCAGCGCACGCACGAACTGCTCGACCTCATTCTCCATGAGCAGCGTCCCCTGGAACATGAAGCCCCCGGACGCGGTCACCCCGCCGGTTCCGGATATCTTGCGGCCGTCCACCTCGATGTCGTTGCGGGGCCTGAATCGGGCGTCGATCCCCAGACGGGAGAAACCCTCCGCGGCCATGGAACAGATCGAATGGAGCATGGATTCGTACGATCCCCGGAAAGGAGGCTCGCCCATGATTCCGAAGAGCTCCCACCCGAGCGCGGACTCCTGAAAGAAGATGCCGCCGCCGCCGGTCAACCGGCGGTTGATATCGATACCCTGTGACCGGCAGTAGTCGGTCCGAAGCTCGAGATGGACATCCTGGTGATACCCGACAAGGGCCGCGGCGGGCGTGAATTGAAGAAACCGCAACGTGGGAGGACTCGACCCCGCGGCCGTCTCCTCCAGGATGATATGATCCAAGGCCATATTCTCGGCCGCGGTCAAGCCGCCGAGGTCCAAGAGTCGAAATCGTCTAGACTCCACTGCGCGCCTCGTTGGATGATTTTACCCGCGCCGCGGCGTGGATCGAACCGTCGAACAAGCCGAGCGCGGATTCCCGCACCGCTTCGCTCAGCGTGGGATGCGGATGAATTGTGTCCGTGATATCTTTGGCGGTCGCGCCGACTCGAATGGCGAGAGTGAGCTCGGCGATCAGTTCGGAGACGCCCGGGCCGAGGAAATGCGCGCCGATCACGCGGCCGTCGGCGACGTCTTCAACCAGTTTTAGCCACCCGAGCGGTTCACCGAGCGCCAACGCCTTGCCGCTCGCGGCCAGCGGGAACGTGCTCGAACGATACGCGATCCCCTTCGCGCTCGCCTCGTCCTCCGTCAGGCCGACCCACGCGAACTGCGGCGTCGTGAAGACGCAGGCCGGAACCAGGGAATCGTCGACGACCGTATCCTCGCCGGCGCAGAGTTCGGCAACCTTTTCGCCGTGGAACGACGCGACGTGCGCCAGCATGTTTCTGCCCGTCACGTCGCCTATCGCGCGGACGCCGTCTAAGGACGTGCGAAGCCGGTCGTCCACGGTAACCGCGCCGTTGGTCAACGCGGGAGTGATTTCAGGGGAGAGGTAATCGATCACGGGCTTTCGCCCGGTCGCTGTGAGAATCAGATCCGCATCCAGACTCTTCTCTTTGCCCTTTCGTTCGTACACGATGCGCAGTCGATCGCCGGCCTCGACGATCTCCGCGATCTTCACTCCCGTTTCCATGCGAACACCGCGGCCGCGCATAATGGTAACGTATCGCTTGACCAAGTCCGTATCGACGCCGGCGAGCACCCTGTCGAGAGCTTCGAGTATGGTAACCTGCGATCCGAACGCGGAAAAGATCGCCGCGAATTCCTGTCCGATGACGCCCCCGCCGATGATCGCCGGATGTTCAGGGAGGCGATCGAGCTCGAGAATTTCACGACTGGTTACGACACCCGGGAGATCGATACCGGGGATCGGCGGCTTCCAGGATCGAGCGCCGGACGCGAGGATCGTCGTTCCCGCGCTGAGGCTTTCACCCGTATCGAGGCGGACGATCCCGGGTTCCCGGATCTCGGCTGCGGCGTGGATCACGTGAACCCCGGACCCCGCGACCATTTTCTCGAGCCCGGAAACCAAGCTCTCGACAACCGAGTCTTTGCGGCCCATGAGCTTCGAGAAAGACACAGGCGGCGCGTGATCGATCAGGCCTTCCTTTACGGACCGGGCCATCCAGTGGACGCCCTCCGCGTCCGCCAGAAGCGCCTTCGTAGGAATACACCCGCGGTTGAGGCACACTCCGCCGATGCGTTCCTTTTCGACGAGCGCGGCGGTTAAACCGAGCTGACGGGCCCGGAGCGCGGCGGTGTACCCGCCCGGGCCCCCGCCGATGATGACCATGTCGAATTTCCGGGGCATGAGGCGATGCTATCCGTCGGGCTACTTCTGCTCCTCAGGCTTCCCCGGTTTTTTCTGTTCGGAGGGCTTCAACTTCGGAGCCGGCGGAGCGGTCGGGATCTCCGGAGCGCTGTCAAGGCTTTTAATGACATCCGGGGTGATATCCGGCAGACCCTCCGAGTACGGAAGGGCCTCATTCACAAAAACCGCCGTGAACCCCTTATCCTTGGCGACTTTCGCGATCGCCTCCCGGATTATGATCTTGGCGCTGTTGCGCACGGACCGACCCTTCAAACCCAGCTGAACACGGACGGCTTGTTTCTGGTGTTCGAGCGCCTCCTGTTTTTCTTTGAGTTGGGCTTGAAGCTTGGCCTTCTCTTCCGCACTCGGAGGCTCTTTTTCGGACTCGAGTTTTTTCTCGATTTGTTCAACGTCTGAGGAGACGGCCTCGAGCTTGGCCCTCGAGTCGGCCTGCAATTGCTGAAGACTTTGACCCAGAGTTCGCAATCGGGCTGAATTGCGATAGATCATTTCCATGTCGATCGTTCCGAACTTCATCTCCTCCGCGGAGCAGACGTCCGACCAGACGAGCGCGCCGATGAGCGCAAGGGTAATCATGGTCGGAATCATATAGCTTCTGCCGGCTTTCATACGAGCCTCCTTGTCGGACAAATCATGAGTGCGCCGAATACGCCGGTGACGTCCTGCAGAGCCGACGCGGGGGACGGTCGAGATTCCGCCCGATCCCCGGCCCCGTGCCACACTTCCTGGTCGGTTCGGCTGCCGTTGATGGTGTATCATCTGCGCGGCGTCCGTGCAAGCGCCGGCGGAACAAGCCTGACCGACCGCGCAGAGACTCCCCCGCCGGCCGCCGTCGAGCCGGTAAAAAAAACCGGCCCTCGTCGGAGAGCCGGTTCTCGGGCAGCGTTATGCGTCTTCCCTTCTTCAGGATGATTTCATTTGATCTTCAATTCGGGCGAGTCTTTGTTCGATCGAGCGCAGGAGGCTCACGATGACGCGCAGCGGCTCTTCCTCGGCGCCCTGGGCCCCTTCGGCCGCAGACGAAAACGCGCCGGCGATGTCGGCTTCTACTTGTTCTTCCGCGCGGGCCTGTTCGACCGTTTCGACGGCTTCCGCGCCGGCGATCTCATCCGCGACCGCTTCGTCTATGAAAGCTTCATCCGTGGCCTCTTCCAAGGCATCGTCAAGTTCGAATTCCAATGACACATCGCCGTCTTCAACCGCTTCGGCGGGCTCTTCCGAATACTCGACGGCCTCCACTTCCTCGACTTCTTCCACTTCTTCCACCACGTCCACGGCCGCTTCCTTTTCCGGCTCTTCCATTAGCTCCTCGGGAGGAGGCGCGGGAGGTTCGGCTTCAGGCTTTTCAACAACCGGCTGCGGTTCAGCGGAGACCGGCTCCGGCGGGGGGCCCACTTCCGGTTCGACCGCGACGGGCTGGGCCGGCGGGGCCTCCGCCGTCTCCCAAGCCGGAGCGACACGGACTTCCTCGGTGGGAGCGCCTTCTCGGCTCTCCTCCGGCCGAACCTGTTTCTCAGGCGGCGGAGTGTTCAGCGGCAAACCTTTGAAGAAGTTATTGAACTCCTCTTTCTCCAGCTTGCCGGCTCGATATACCTGGAGCAACATCATGGCCAACTCTTCGTCGGACGTCTTGTATTCCTTAATGATTTCATTCTTCATCGTTCCCGATCGAATCATGATCAGCAACTCATCCGGCGATATTTGATCGATCAGCTTGGCCATGGTTCATCTCCGGGGCAATAATGGAATGCGTTTTACTTATAGAAGAGAACGGCCTGAAAATCAAGTTTAAACAGGCACTCACACACGACCATGATGATGTTCCGGCATTTCTTCGCATCGCGGCCTTTTCAGGTCGGCGGTCCTCGCTCAAGCGCGTACGCATTTGACCGCTTCCAAAAAAGGTTTTATCGAACATCGCGCCGAGCCGGGCCGATCATCGAAGCCGGTAGGGAACCAACGCAGCGCCGGACAAAGGTCTTGCAATGACCTCCGCTTTGTGAGAACCCCTTCTCCCGAAACGCCCCCTACGGCGCGCCCGCGCTCGGGAGCATAACGAGAGAGATTTCGAGAGGACACGTCAAATGCCGCCGGCCGATCGAACCTTCAAAGCCGTTGTTTCTTCGGACTGGAGTGAATGTCTGTCCCCAAGCGGACCGTTCGATCCGATATTCTTCACGTATCCGGATATGGAAGCCGACCTGCGGTCCATTTTTCGACGATACACCGGGAACGAGATATCACTTACCGAAGCGACCTCCACCATACGCGGCATGCTGCGCTCGCCGTTCACCCCGGAACAGATGGACGCGTACTTGAAGTCCTCCTTTACCATGTACACGGGCGCGACCGAATTGATCCAATGGTGCCTCGACCGCGACATACTCTTTATGCTCAACACCACGGGAACGACCGGCTATTTCCAACGCGCGCTCGCCTTGGGCCTGCTGCCTCAGGTTCCTGTTGTCGCGTCCAATCCGCTCATCCGTTTCCCCGAAGAGATGGATGAAGAGCGCTTTCCCTGCTTCGTGGAAGAGATCGACCACAAACCGCTGTGCACCGAACGAACGCTCGCCCGGTACGGCCTTTCCCCGAAGGCCCTGGCGATCATGGGAGACAGCGGCGGCGACGGACCGCACTTCCGATGGGGCGCGGAAGTCGGAGCCTTCCTCATCGCCAATATGCCCAAACACTCTTTGGTAGAGTACTGTCTTGACGCGGGGGCGCGCATCGACCGGCGATTCGGCGTTGCGTACGGTCCCGGCGCCCAACGGGATGTGAACCGCGAGATGCAGGTTGACTACCGGGAACTGATCGCCGTCCTGCAGGACGCCTTGGGGATAACCTGATCATGCGCGTACGTGCGGCATTCGGCGCGGCCTTTCTGCTTTTCACGGGCCCGTTGGCCTCGGGACCGACGTCGGCTCAGGGCTTCGGTCTCGCCGAGAATTCACTGGACCGCTTTCCCGCCGTTCGGTACGAGAATTCATACACAGTGGTCCCGACAACCGGGAAGCTCGTTTCGATCAAAATAACCGATCAGGGGACCACCTATTACATCTGCAAGGAAAAGACCGGATACGTGATCTATCACCTGGATATTCGATCGGCGCCGGATTTCAAATCGAAAATACGGGAAGAGATGAAGCGGCTCGAGGCCCGGTGGGAACGCCGCAGCCCCCAGGAACTCCTGTTCACCAAGGAGCGATACGAGGCTGAATTGGAGCGGCTGAAAAACAAATACAGCGAAGCGGTGTGGGTCCGCAACGAAATCGTGATCGGCCCGCCTAAGAAGTCTCTTCGCTCGAAACGCTGAGCGCCTTGTCCTCGTCTTTTTCGAGATCCCTCGTTCAGGTCTTTCTCAGCCGGCGCCGGACCATCGCCCAGACTCAAGCCGCGGATAATCGACCACTTTGTGCGGGTCCATGATGTAGGTGAAGACGCGAGATCCATCGTTCAGCGTAATCTCGACGCGACGATAGAAGTCGGGATGACTCTCGAGGAGATCGAGCCGCTCGAGCGCGACCGCGTCGATCGCGTAGACTTCCCCTCGGACGGATGTCGCGCCGCCCGGCGTCATCGCGGGATAGGGACCCAGGTCAACCAAGTCGTACTCGGCGTGTGTGGCGGCCTCTGCGATGAACCGCGCGCCCGCCAAGAGGCGATGATTCGCTTCACCCTTGAGCAGCGTGCCGTATACGAACACAAGGATATCGCCGGTTGCTTCGTTCACGTGAAGGCTTCCTCATTGCAGATCCGATCCGCAGTTGGAACGGGCGTAGCATATTCTCCGCGGCCCAGTCCAAATTTCTGCTATACTGGAGGGGGCTTCATATCAATTATTACTCCAAAAGTTCGCTCTTTATCAATCGCTGACGATGTTTCGTCAGACCCCGAGGGGAGGAAATCCATGCGTGTGAAAGTTATCGGAGCGATCCTCGTTCTCGCGTTGATTGTGTGGGCGCCCGCGTGCGCAGGCAACGGGGAGTGGAGGTTCGCGGTCCTCTGCGACAGCAGGTCCGAGGTGATCCACGACAAGGAATCGGATCGGCATAAGTGCTCGGCCGTCAACAGCGGCGTTTCGACAATCCTCGCGCCGGTAGTCCGGGATATTCTGTGCAGACATGAGAACTGCCCCATCGACTTGGCCCTCTTCCCGGGCGACATGATAGCAGGTCTTTTTAAGAGGGACGCCTCGTCCGTTGCGGAGTGCAATCGCATAATGCTCCGAAAATGGCGGGACACGATGAAGCCGCTGACCGAGAACCGCGTCGAGCTTTGGGTGACGATGGGCAACCACGAAGCGACGGAAGCAGGGGCCAAGTGCGGCGTCAGCAGCTATGAATATAAGCCGAATCTTGAACTCTTCCGAGTCTTCAAAGAGACGCTGAAGGGGATGACCGGCGATAACGGCCCGCCGTCCGATATGGGAGTGACCTATTCCTTCGATCACAAGGATTGCCACTTCGCGATCCTGTCAGCCTATACCATGAACCTGCAGAACGCCTTTTCCGCGGAAACGCTGGCCTGGCTCGACAAAGATCTGCAGAACGCCAAGGCCGCGGGAAAGCGTCTCTTTGTCGCGTCTCATCCGCCGGCGTTTCCCGGTTCGTCCCATATGTTCGACTCGCTTCCGTACCTCGACTGCACGTATCGATGCGACAACTATCACGGCATCGACCGGCGTTTGGAACGCGACCGCTTCTGGAATACGCTGAAGAAGTACGGCGTGATCGCCTACTTCTGCGGTCATGAACACAACATCCAGGTCCAGAAGGTCGACGGGGTGTGGCACGTTGTCTCCGGCGCGTTGACGGAAGAATTGGCCGCGCTCAACGGAACTCCGGGGAGCAAGCATCCCAACCGTGTGCTCTATGACGCCGATTTCTTCTGCCCACGGCCGAAAAACCCCGAGAATGATTGGCTCGAACGCGCGATGTGCGCTCACCTTGGCGGAGACGGCGCCGCGCGCAATCCCCAAGGCGAAGACCATTGGCCAAAGAAGGGGGACCCGTCGAAATACCGGGGGTGGTGTCTCGTTACCGTGGAAAAAGATCGGGTGAAGATGGAGATCTTCGGAACTAAGGCGAAGCCCGGCGAAGACGCGTACTGCTTCGACCTCTTGAAAGAGTTCGTGCTGTGGAAAAACCTCCCTGTGAAGAAACCGTGAGGAGATCATTGACATTCCCGTGGCGGGCGAAGGTCGGGGACCGTGCGGGCGAGAGCCTCTTCATCGTATTCGAAGGGATTGACGGGTCGGGAAAGTCGACACAAGCCCGGATGCTGACCGACCGGCTCAAGGCCCAGGGCATACGCGCGCTGCCGACCGCGGAACCGACCTTCGGCCCGTTCGGCATGATTATCCGCGGCTTGAAGCGCCGGCCTTCTCCCGAAGAAGAGGCCCGCCTCTTTGCTCAGGACCGCGAACAACATGTCGAGGAGATCATCCTTCCGGCTTTGGAGAGCGGTGTAACGGTCGTCTGCGATCGGTACGTCTATTCGTCCGCTGCGTATCAAGGCGCGAGGGGACTGGATCCCGAGCTCGTTTTCGAACTCAATGCGGCGTTCGCCCTCGCGCCGGACATCATCTTCCTCATCCATGTGCCCGTCGACATCGCAATGAATCGGATTATCTCTGAACGAGGCGCGGGAACCACCATCTTTGAATCGGAAAAAGACCTTCGCGCGGTCGCGGCGCTGTACGATCGAATCGACGACCCGCTCGTGGAAACGATCGACGGTACGGCGTCGCCCGAGCGAATCCACGAGGAGATCACAGCGCTCGTCCAACGCCTCCCCGGATTTCCCCGCCAAGTGTGATGACGGATGATCCGCTTGCCCCGGCCTTCGCCGAAGACTATCATCTGTCGATGAAGAACGCGCGGCGTTCACCCGTTGGGGGAACACCGGCGGCTTCCAATTGGAAGCGACCGTCAACGAGGTACGGTTACATGGAAGGAAAAACTCCCGGCTCAACCGCTATAACGATGGCCCTGCAAATGAATCCCGAAGACGCCAACCCCGTGGGCAACGTTCACGGCGGCGTTATCATGAAATACGTGGACACCGCGGCCGGCAGCGTGGCCGTACGACACGCGCGCGGCAATTGCGTCACAGCGTCCATCGATCGCTTGGATTTTCATCACCCCGTTTTTGTCGGCAATTTGCTGATTCTCAAGGCGTCGTTGAATTATGTGGGCCGAAGCTCGATGGAGGTGGGCGTGCGCGTCGAAGCGGAAGACCTCCTCACCGGTGAGATTCGCCACACCGCGTCCGCGTACCTGACCTTTGTCGCTCTGAGCAAGGACGGCCGTCCTGCAAAGGGACTGCCGCCGCTGCTTCCGGAAACCGAGGACGAAAAGCGCCGGAACTGCGAAGCCGCGATTCGTCGGGCTCGTCGGTTGAAAGAGCGGGAAGAGGAGCGCGCCTGTGTGGTTCGGACTGATTCTCCTTAGTTGTTGAATATTAGGTAACCGTTCACCGGGATAGCGACAAGCCATTGATATCTCGATGGGGGAGGCTTGGAGGGGGAGATGAGTCTCTCCCTCCATCCTCACCGGGCGCAGAGCCGCCTCAAACC
>CAYLRL010000085.1:0-20537 GCA_964385875.1 uncultured Syntrophales bacterium | reverse complement strand
TCCCCCTCCATCCTCACCGGGCGCAGAGCCGCCTCAAGCCCGGTGAACCATTACTATATTGTCAACAGAACTCTGCGTTCGGCGCAGGTGAACCGTTCCGAGCGCGGAAGGGGGAGGCGATCTTTCGTCCCGGATTTCCATGCGTCCAGGCTCGCGCCGTATTAACGTCCTGTCAAGCGCCGTTTTCGGCGGCGGCCTATAATTGGCCGCCGGCGCGACGCGGAGGCGGTCCGAAGCGTAAACAAAGGCAATCCGGAAAATGCGCAGCGCGAATTGGCCGGTTGTCGTAGTCATGGCGCATTAGCCGGACGTTCGGCAGCGGCCGGGATAGTCTCATCGGTGAAGGTTCGAATGAAGGAAATGAGCAGTCATAATAACATAAGAAAGGGGTTACATCTGACATCCTTCAGTAATGGGGTCGGGCTTGCCATCCGGGTATTTGTGGTGGTGAAGCGCTGAGCATGACACTGAGAGCCCGCATTAATTATCCGCACGCCGTCAGCCACGTCATGCTACGAGGGAACGGCGGCCGGGATGTTTTCCTTGACGCGCCGGAGCGGATTCGTCTCTACGATCTGCCGGCTTGAAGATCACCCGTCTCTGACCGACCGCTCCGCCCGATAAGGACCCGATCCGCGGGCTCAGTCAAGAGGTCAACCGCCTGTGCCGGCGTGCGGGCGAGCTTGAGAGAACGAAGAAAGCGCTGCGACACATACCCAGATGTCAAGCCTGACCCCGTCGATCGGTTTAGGTGTACACGTAATACCGAGACGGGCGCCGGGCAACCGGCGATTCAGAAGCGCCGCTTCCATACAGGTCCGCATGAAATCGCACGATCCGTGGAGCGCCCGCCGGCGTGCGAGAGGCGAAGGGGCGGTTTGATGGGGCGGGACTATGCTTTGGCCGCGGGCGGTCTTGTCTTCTTGCGGGCCTCTCGGAATCGGACACGGATCTCCGTGCCTTCGCCGCGTTGAACCTCCATTCGCCCTCTCAATTGATCCACAAACGTATTCACCAATTCCAATCCCAATGTCCGAGGATGTTCCACATCGACGTCTTCGGGGAGTCCGACTCCGTTGTCCTTGACGGTCAGCTCGTATTCATCTTCGCCTATGGTGTGCAACGATGTTACGATCTCGCCGTCTCTGCGCTCGGGAAACGCGTGTTTGACGGAATTGGAGATCAGTTCGGTGATGATCATGCCGAGCGGAATAACCGTATCGAGGCTGAATGAAATGTCGTCGATCCGGCGAATCACATTGAGGCCCGAACCGAGTCCCACCGCGGGCAATGCAAAATGATGCACGAGACCGGCCACATAATCCGGGAGGTTGACGCGCGTGAAGTTTTCCGACTGATAGAGGAGTTCGTGGGCGACAGCCATCGATCGGATACGCGCCTGCGCGTCGTCGAAGACTCCGCGGGGAAATGTCCCTCCGCCATACTTGGACTGCAAGGTCAGAAGACTCGATATCACGGCAAGGTTGTTCTTTACCCGATGGTGAATCTCCCGAAGGAGGACCTCTTTTTCTTGGAGTGACCCCTTAAGTCGGCCTTCCGCCTCTTTTCGTCGGGTTATATCGCGGATTACCGATGCCCGCACGTCTCGTCCTCGGAAACGGCAAAGTCTGGCCTGGACTTCGACCGGAAAACGGGCGCCGTCCTTCTTCATCGCGACCGCTTCATACCTTCCGGTGTAACCGTCACGAACGTATCCGAGGATCTCTTCCAGGTGTTCAGGCGATACCGTTTTGGGCAATATGTATTGCCCGATCAGTTCGTCCGGCTCGTATCCGAACATCTCGAAGTACTGAGGATTGGCGTCCACAAGGTAGCCTCCATCGTGGAACGCGATCGCCTCGAACGTCATTTCCGAGAGAAGGCGGGTCGTCTCTTCGCTCTCTTGACGGGCCTCCTCCGCCCTCTTGCGGTCGGTGATGTCCACCATTACCGCCAGCAGGCTGGCTTCACCGCCAAGGGTAATGGGTCCAATGGAAAAAAGGATGGTGCGAATATCTCCGGTCTTGGTACGAAAATCCATTTCTCGATTGTGCAGCCGCCCCTCTTTCGTCAGTTCGGCCAGCATGGCTTCCCGCATTTCGGGCGTGAAGAATCCCAATTCCAATGATGTGCGGCCGATGATCTCATCACGGGAGTAGCCTGTGAGTCTGAGAAAACCCGGATTGACCTCGAGATAGACCCCGTCTTTGCTGCGACTGATCGCCCAGGCGACGAGTTCGGTATCGAAAGATGCCCTGAGGCGTTCTTCGCTCTCTCGCAGGGCCTCTTCCGTCCTCTTGCGGTCGGTGATATCGACCACCACGCCCATCGTGCCCGTGAGCTTCCCCTGCGAGTCGCGCACGGGCGAAACCGAGAGGTCCGCCCACACAGCCGTCCCGTCTTTGCGAACAAAACGCTTCTCGAGGCGATACGAACTCAGTCGGCCGTCAAGGAGGGCTTCATAACGGGCGCTCGACTCGGGACGGTCATCCGGATGGGTCACATCCGTAAAGGTAAAGTCGAGGAGCTCATGTGCCGTGTATCCCAGCATTTCCGACAAAGCGTCGTTGGCGAGCACAAACCGGCCGTCGACGTCCGTCATGTCGATTCCGACCGCGGCGTTCCGGAAGATTCCCCGGAAGCGCTCTTCGCTTTCACGGACTCGCTTGTCGGCTTCATGCTTGGAAAGCGCGGTTTGGACGGTCTGCCTGAGACTCGAGACGTCGATAGGTTTCTTGAGGTACCCGTACGGCGCGGTTTCCGAGGCCCGTTGGAAGACCGCCTCTTCATCGTACGCAGTTATATAGACGACCGGTATATCTGCGAAGGATTGGATCTCGGCGGCCGCGGTCACACCGTCCATATTGCCGGACAGCGTAATATCCATCAGTATCAAGTCAGGAGGGTTTTCTCGAACGATTTCGATGCACTTTTCGCCGGTCCCCACATTTCCGGTGACTTCGTACCCCCATTCCTCGAGGCATCCAGCCAATGCGGCGGCAATAACCCACTCGTCTTCCACGATGAGGATCGTCTTCCTCAGCATACCGTTCCCCTGTACGCGGTGTTCCGGGGAGTGGAGTAAGATTCGAGATGCGGCTCATTTCGAAGTTGCTGTTCGCTAGACTAGCACACAGAACAGTGCGGGTCAAAGGAATGGTCGATCGGGAGCGTAGCTCGAACCGCGCTATAATCGCTTCAGATGAGCCTTTGCCTGATCGTAGGCAAAGCGGAGGTCATCCACGGCGCGGTCGAGTCCTCGCCGAAGCTCCTCCCACGCTCCGGCCGAAGCCGACCAGGTCTCCGCCATTTTTTGCTCGACGGACCTGCGTTTGTCTTCGAGTTCGGCAATCTTCGTTTTCAACTGTTCTCGGGTTTCTTCGCTCTTGTTCTCGGCTTGGCTTTTGAGCTCGTTGATCTTTGCATTCAGGTCGTTCAAAGTTTCTTCCATTTTCCGTCGATACGCCTGCTTTTCTTGATTCTGTTCGATCATGAAATCCTCCCTTCGTTCACGTCGATCACTGTCGGGCCGTTTCCCGGCCTCGAGTTATTCATCGGTCCGAAGGCGCTCATAAAGCCTATCCGTATCTTCCTTACGGCAGAGTTCGCTGCCGCCGGACATCACGGCCGACGCGCCGGCCGCGATGCCGTACCTGACGGCCGCTGTGACCGGCCGCCCTTGAACCAGGCGGAAAACCATCCCCGCCATCATGCTGTCACCTGCGCCCACCTTGCTCCTGATGGGGACCGTGGGAGCGCGGATCTGTTCCATCGCTCCGTCCCACGCCGCCAATGCGCCGCCCGCGCCGAGGGAAACCACGACGATTTCGGCTTTGCCCTGATCGACAAGGCGTCGTAGTAATTCCTCCTGCTCGAGTTCGCTTTGGAGTTCACATCCCGCAACGTCCCGGAGTTCACGCATATTCGGCTTGATGAGGTGAACGCCTTCCTCCAGCGCAGCACACAATGCGTCTCCGGATGTGTCGACGACGACCTTTGCCCCGAGCTCTTTGCCTACCTTGGCCACTCGGGCGTAAAAGTCGATCGGTACGTCCCGCGGCAGGCTTCCGCTCGCAACGATATAGTCGGGCGCGGGATCCGCTTGTGCAAGGAGGTCCAGGACATGTCGCCATTCCGATTCCGTCAATTTGGGACCGGGCATCCCAAATCGGTATTGCCGTTCGGAGCTCGTTTCCATGACCATCAGGTTTTCAAGCGTCCACTGTTCGATCGGGATGGGATTCCGTTCGACCTTTTCGTCCTCCAGCAGCCTGATCAGCATGTCTCCGACGGGTCCTCCCGCCGTGTGCCACGCGCAAGCGTTCCCGCCCAATCGGCGAATCGCGCGGGCCACATTTACTCCGCCGCCGCCCGGTTCGAATCGAGGCGGATCGCATCGAAGCTTTCGATCCGCGACCACGTTCTCGACGGCCGAGCTCTTGTCGATTGTGGGGTTCATCGTAAGGGTTATGATTGTCTTCACGTCGTTTGCTCCGCCGGCCGGCTCTTGATTGGGCGCATATTCGCCGTCTCAGGAAGACGACTTCGGAATTCCGTTGAGATGCGCCGTAGCAGTCGCGTCATTTTCGGACGCTCTCGAGTACGCTCACGACCTCCCGGTCGGTCATCTCGTGAAAATCATTGTAAAACGAGGCTACGGCGAACGATCCGCCGGCCTGTATGAGGAGGCAATTGATTTCATCGAAAAAATCTTCGACGGCAACGATCGATCGTTGCGGCGAGACGGGCACGGCAAGCGTCATCGACGCCGGATCCATTTTGCGTATCATCGTAGCCGCCGCAATGCAGGTGTATCCCGAGGCCAGTCCGTCGTCGACGAGGAAGACCCGTTTTCCCGCCACATGTGGAGGTCGATCAGTTCCCACATATTCACGTGCTCTTCTGCGCACTTCCCTTAGGACCTCGTCGGTGATTCGGTCTATTTCGCGTTGGGGGATCGGCCTGAGCGAGAGAAGCTTCTCGTTGAGCGCTCGGGAACCGTCGATCGCGACGGCCCCGAATCCCGCCTCGGGCGAATCCGGAATCGGGAGCTTCCGGACGAGAACGGGCTCCAAATCCGCGCCGAGAAGTTCCGCCAACGGTTTGCCCACCGGTATTCCACCCCTCGGGAGCGCCAGTACGATCGCCGGCCCGTCGGGCGTGGAATTCACAAATTCCGCGAGTTTCACACCCGCGTCGCTCCGGTCCTCGAAGGCCGGAAACGGACCGGGAACTCCCTTGAAATATTTCACTTCAGCCATTGCATGCTCCGAACGGCCAACCGCTTGGCCGCTACGTAACCGTTCAACGGGATAGCGATAAGGCGTTGATATCTCCATGGCCTCAGCTCATACCGACTGGCGGGCCCCCCCGGGGAGCTGTTCTGCCAACGATCAAGAAGCATTCCTTGATATTAATATACAAGGAGGAGATGAGTCTCCTCCTCCATTCTCACCGGGCGTAGAGCCGCCTCAAGCCCGGTGAACCATAACAATTCAACCAGCTCCGAATTCGGCGGCTGCCACGCGGCGGGCGTTTTTTTTCTTCGTGACGTCGTCCATTGAAAGGTCTCCTTGCTGAATATCCCGTCCGAGCCGCCTCGCCTTACTCGTTCAAAAGTCGAGCGGCTTCCTTTACCATTTGTGTGGCGTATCCCCACTCGTTGTCGTACCAACTCATGATTTTCAGCAAATCGCCGTCAATGACCTGCGTCATCTCGAGATCGACCACCGACGCTCGCGAATCGCCGATAATGTCCGAGGAGACCACCGGATCGTCGGTGACGCCCACGATGTTTCGGTACTTCTCTCCGGCCGCCTCTTCTCGGAGGATTTCAATTACTTCTTCGACCGTGGTCGTCCGCTTCAACAGGAAGGTGAGATCCGCGATCGATCCGACCGGAACAGGTCCTCGGACCGCGACGCCGTCGAATATTCCTTCGTATTCGGGGAGCACCTTGGTCGTCGCTCGCGCCGCCCCGGTGGTCGTGGGCACGAAGTTCGCCGCGCCCGCTCGGCCCCTTCGGGGCTTCTTGTGCGGTCCGTCCACAATGCTCTGGGAAGCGGTGTACGCGTGGACCGTCGTCATGATCGCCTTGACGATTCCCAGCCGCCTCCCGACGATCTCGACGATCGGCGTGATACAGTTGGTCGTGCAGCTCGCGCACGAGACGATCCGCTCCGACGGATCGGGCCGGTTGACGCCGTGCACAACGGTCGGTATCCCCTCGCTCTTAGCCGGCGCCGAGAGAATCACCCGCTTGGCGCCCGCCTGAATGTGCTTCTCCAGATCCTCTTTCTTTCTGAAAACCCCGGTGCATTCGAAGACCGTGTCCACGTTGATATCTCCCCACGGAAGCTTCGAAGGATCCTTTTCCGAAAAATAGGGATACGTGGCGTCTTCGACTCGAAGCCCTTGCGGAGTGTCTTCGACCGCCTTCGGATACTTACGGTAAGCGGTGTCGTATTTGACCAAATACGCCAGATCCTTAAGCGGGATGAGGTCGTTCATTGCGGCCGGTTCAAGATCACCGCGTTCGAGGATGATTTTGAACGTCGCCCGCCCGATTCTGCCCATACCATTAATTGCGACTTTCGCCGGCACTGCGTTCCTCCTTTGGTATTGTGTTCACACGCAATTCATTCGTCATAAAGCAGCTTCCGTGCCAACACGACGCAACGTCGTCGCAGAGCCTCGGCGCGCGGCCCAATGGCGATGTCCGCTATGCGGAAACGAGGAAGAATGACGACGGTGAGCGAAAAATGCGAAGGCAGTGTCGGAGAATCGCGCAGGGAAAAGAGCGAAAGGCGCTTTCGGCGGCCCTCTCCTCGCGGTCCCCGCTGTATCGATTTCAGACACGTGAGGGTCGCCCAGGAGACCGACCGCTTCCCGATCGGATTCCGGATAATCCGACGGCCTATTCGGAAAGCGGGTTCCAGAGGAGGCTGACGGCTCTCAACCCCTGAAGGAGATCCCCCACGGCAGCTTGTTTGACCACGTAGCTGCTCGCCTCGAGACGGTAGCTCGAAGAAACGCTCTCCTCGTCATCCGCTCCCGAGACGATGACGACCGGTATGCTCTTGAGCGCCGGATCGCCCTTGATTTCGAGAAGCACCTCTCGACCGTCCCGATCCGGCAGGTCGAGATCCAGGAGCACGAGATCGGGGCGCCTCGGCTCCCCGCCGTTGCCGCCGCGGAGATACTCTAGCGCTTGGAAACCGTTTTCAACCACATGGACGCCGGCAGGCCTGTCAACCTCTTTGAGGGCCTCGAGCATCATCATTGCGTCCACCGGGTTATCTTCGACCAGGAGGACTTCAAGGCCTTTGGTATTGGGTATGCATTCCATATCGCGCCTCCCCCTTCTGCGGTGGTAAACGCCGCCCGGCCCCTCACCTCGTGAGACGAGAGGATCCGAGCCGGCGTGTGAGCATTGCCCCGCGGCGGCAGCCATCCTCCCGCCGCGACCGGTTGGGTTGTCAAACGGCGTTTCCCGAATCTCGCGTCCGTCCCGAGTTCGTGAGCAAAAACAGCAGTCGAGACGCCAAAAGCAGGCCGTCCGAATTGTCTCTGCGACCGCCGGGAGGCGGAATCGAGCCTCCCTCTTCAACCCGAGCCGGCGTGCCTTGCCGCTCGCCGGTCGCCCCGGTTGAAGTCTTTTGGGATTTGGGAGTCTGCTCGGACGCGCGGCGGGGCTCGCTCAATATTCTTCCGTCTGTCCGTTGAGCCACTTCGACTTGCGCAGGAGCCGTCGCGCGCAGTTCATCCATCGACCTCTTGAGCGAAATCCAATTCGATACCAACCAGTTGAGCAGTTTGGGGCTAGTGGAGTACGAAATACATCCGAGAGCTCGTATATCCAAATTGACCGCTACGCTTCCATCCTCGATGCCGTTGCCGGTCAGGAAGACAATCGGCGGCTGAAGGTCGTCAAATCGGGCGATGATCTCGCGCAATCCCCATCCCTCGGGGTTGAGAAGGGCGGCAGGTTCGCAGAGAATGAGATCGGGGACCGCTTCCTTCATTCGGAGGACCGCTGAGGACGGGGACGTGTACGCCGCAACGTCGAATTTTAACCTCAACGCGGAATCAAGAAACCGCGCAACGTTCCGATTTCTATGTATGATCATGACCGACGGGCGTGTGTCGTTCTTTGTCGCCATTCCTCTTGCTCCTACTGTTCATGATGGGCATGCGCCGTACGCAAACGATCATTGTCTTGAGAGTTGTCAATTCGTTTTTCGTTCCCGGACGGCTCCGTACTCCAAACGTCGCCTCGATCCTGCGGTGAAGCCGCCTGGAGCAGCTGCCGGCCGACTCCGGCGGAGGATTCCAAGCTCAGCCGCGTCGCGGACTGGAGCGCATTCGCGGGAACCGACTGAAGGAGGACATCATTCAAGCGGATCTTGTCCTTTAATAAACACGTGTCTCGATGAGAGTCACCCACCGCTTCCGCCAGATAATCCGCCGCCAATTCTCTCCATTGCCGGATCGCGTGTTCGTCGAAGTCGCTCTGAATGACTTTCCAAGCCGATTCGATCAATTCACTCATCCGCTTGTGTGATTCCATACCCACTCGGCCTTTCGCCCGCCCCTTTCTTGCGCCGGTTTCCCGCAACCGATCGAACAAGGCGGGGATTGTTTCCATCCTAATTTGTCGCCTCGGGGACTCGTTATCTTCTTGGGCGAGACCGGTTGGGCGGCCGGCGGATGTGCGCCGATCCGCTGCGGCTCAAGTTGATGAAATCTTACGCCTGACTGTGAATGGTCCCCGAGACTCGATGCGCCTGTCTCTTGGCGTTGTCGTAATGGGAGCAATAGTCATGCCAAACGGCCCCAGGGGTTGCAAAAGGCGGGAACCTCTGGAAGATCAATAGGTTGACCGGATCGCGCATATTCGGAACAGCGTCTCCGAATGGTTCGAAAACGATCGAGCGGTTGCGCCAAATTGGAATAAATAGTCGAGCTCGCTAATCCTTTCAATCACCTACCGCGACGTCAATTGTCCTATTTTCGCGCTGCCCCCCAACCTATTTGCGTTTCTCTGACACCGCCCCGGTCCCCTTCAGAAATCTGTACAGCTTGCCGCGGGAAATCCCCAATGCTTCTGCAGCCTTGGTCTTGCCCCCCCGAATCGCCGCAGAGCTTCCCGGCACAGCGACCCGATTACCGCCCGCGTCACATCATCGAGGCTCGAATTCTTCGGGTAGCGGACTGAGCACGACCATTCCCCGTCCCGCATCGCGGCTCTCTCGGGCATATCCACGATCAGCGGTCCATGCGGTCGAATCATGAGCGCCCGCTCCAACACGTTCCTGAGTTCCCGCACGTTCCCGGGCCGGCGATATTGGCTGAGCGTCGCGACGAGCGTGTCGTCGGCCGCCGGCGGCCCTTTTCCCGTGACGACCCGCCCGTCCACTTCAACGGAGCGACCCGTGTATACGGCGCCGTACTTCTTCCGGCGTGCGCTCAGCTTTTGCCCGGAGGCCGTCGTCCCCTTCAGGAGTCCCGCTTGCCCCAAGACGTAGGTTCCCGCGCACATATCGGCCGGGAGGCCCTCCGGGGCGTCCACTCTCCTCAAGATACGCTCGACGGTGGGATTTCCCGCGTACGTCCATATGCAGTACCCGCCGACAACCACCACCGGGTCATAGGGCCGCGGGTCAACCGTGTCGAAGGTCTAATCCACGGGAATGGGCCCGCCGTTCATATCGGTATCGGATGAAATTCGCCTTCTCGTTCATTGCACAATGGAACGCAGCGCGGCGCGAAAAGGTGCAGATGTCACCGAAATACGCGACGTCGCGCGATGCGGCGCGGCCTTTTGCTTGCACGAGGTCGGCCAAGATGCCCTGCCGGCTGAAAAATTGCATAACTCATACCCGAAATCAACGAAATAAGGATAAAGAAAATGGCCGGCCAACCGATCTCGCCCGGAGAACGCATTGAAGGCAAACTGATCCACAGACCGTGGGCGGCTCATGTCCGGCGGTATTTGCACGGGCTTCCGGACATAGTCTTTTCGACGGACGCAGACGGTCGCTTCACGTACATCGACGACAAGGCCGAGGACCTGTTCGGCGCCTCGTCAGGGGAAATCTGCGGACGAACGCTGCTCGATTTTTGCGCGGCGGAGGACGAAGAGCGGTTGAAGGGGCTGGTCTCGACGCCCCGGTACCATACGTTCGACACCGCCTTCCGGGTGCGTGAGGAGGTCGGAAAAGCTTCGCGCGTGCGTGTGCGAGCCAAACCCTTTGTCGACGAGGACGGCGAGGTCTGCGGTTTCCACGGGTTGATGTTGAAATGCGACGTCGCGGCGGATCTGGAGGCGCAGCTCGACGTCGCTCGCCCCGCGCTGGCCCGCAAGACCGGGACCATCCGCGATCTGCATGAACACGTCGCTCACGGAGAGAAATATCGCGCCATAGCCGTTCATATGGCCGAGATCGCCCACGAACTGAAACAACCATTGACGATCATCGGCGGCTTTGCCCGGCGAATGGCCGAGAAGTTGGGCTCATATGAACACCTGGACCCCGAAACCAAGCCCGAGTGTTTCGAGGTCATCCAGCGCGAGCTGGGCAGGCTCGAGGAGATGCTCGTCGGTCTCATGGGAATCGCGCGACGGGACACGGTCCACTACGAAGAAGTCGATCCCAACGAGCTGATCCGGGAAGTGTTGAGCGTCAACGAGGAACACCTTAGCCGAAAGTCGCTCCGAGTCGACCACAATCTCGATGACCCCCTCGGAACGGTCTTTCTCGACCCGCACCTCTTCGAGCATGTGATCAGGAACCTAGTGACCAACGCGATCGAAGCCGCGCCCGAAGGAGACGAGATCTCGATTCGGACGCGGGTCATCGAGTCATCCGAACCGGAAGATCCCGCTATAGAGGGCGCCGCGCCCCGGCGGATCTTCGAGATGACGGTAGCCAACGGGGGGGAGCCTATCCCGCCCGAGACCATCGAGAAGATCTTCGAACCCTTCTATACCACCAAATCCGGAGGGACCGGCATCGGCCTGACCTTGGCGCTCCATATTGCGGAGGAGCATCACGGTTCGATCGACGTGCGTTCGGACACGAACGGGACGGAGTTCACGGTCCGCATCCCCGCAGAGCCGGAAGAATCGGCCGAGTGATCGCCGCTTCCGGGCCAAGGGCCGTTCGGCGGCCGGTTCGGTCGGGCGTTCGGTTTAGGGCGAAGCTTCGGCTTTGCCGTGACGCGGCGGGACGATTCGGGGGGAGATACCTGCGGTATGATATTTGCATCCTTCTAAGAATACCGTCGACGGGGAACGCCGCCCCTGTGCGCAGCCGGGTCGAGAGGACCGTTCGAGCTGTCCCGGAGCGGCGGATGTCACATGCGGGAGGGCGGCTTTGCGAAAATACATGAGGGGTGAAGCGGGCAGGTAGGGCGCATTATGCGGCGGAGCGGCGCATCCCCCCTAACAATCGTCCCCTCCTTAACGACAGGAACGATCCTTATGGACAACGGGTTTTTGATGCAGTCCATCCTCAACAGCATCTCGGAAGGCGTCATGACAATCGACCGAGACTGGAGAATCCTCTCGTGGAATCGGGCTGCGGAGAGAATAACGGGCTTTCACAAGGAGGAAGTGATCGGTCGGGAGTGCGCGGAGGTCTTCGGTTCGCCCCATTGCAGCGAGACCTGCCCCGTGGATCGGGCGCTCTGCTGCGCGCATCCCTTTCAGGATGTGGAAGTGTCGATTCGCAACAAAACCAACAACTTCGTCCACCTGCTCGTCAACGCGGCCCCGCTGTACGATCTCTCGGGGAGGATTATCGGAGGAATCGAGACGTTTCGCGATGTTTCGCGCAATCGGGTTCTATTTGAAGAATTACAGCGTCGCTTCGGGTACGACAATATTGTCGGGCGCAGCAAACGCATGGTCGAGGTCTTCGAGAAGCTCGCGTCGCTGCTCGACAAGGACACCACGGTTCTCATCGAAGGCGAATCGGGGACGGGCAAGGAGCTCGTGGCCCGGGCCCTTCATTTTCACAGCCCCCGGAAGGAAAAGGGGTTTGTCGCGCTGAACTGTTCGGCCATACCCGAGGGCGTCTTGGAAAGCGAGCTGTTCGGTCACGCCAAGGGCGCGTTTACCGGCGCTCACAAAAGCCGTGTGGGGAAATTCGAGCTTGCCCACGGCGGGACCCTTTTTCTTGATGAAATCGGCGAGATCGGGCATGCGACGCAGGTCAAGCTCCTGCGTGTGCTCGAGGAACGCGAATTCACGCCGGTTGGGGACAATAAGCCGGTCAAGATAAATGTCCGGCTGGTCGCGGCCTCGAATCGCAATCTCTATCGCCGGGTCCTGGAAGGCTCGTTTCGGGAAGACCTCTACTATCGCCTCAGCGTCTATCCGTTGGAGCTTCCGCCGCTGCGTGAGCGAGCAGGCGACGTTCCACTGCTCGCCGAGTATTTCATCGATCGCCTCAATCAAAGGATGGGCAAGAAGGTGCACGGCCTGGGAGACGGCGTTCTGGAAGCGCTGGAACATTACTCCTGGCCCGGCAACGTAAGGGAATTCGCCAACGCGTTCGAGCATGCGTTCGTGCACGTCAAGGGCGCGCTTATTACATTGGAAGACCTTCCGGCCAGGATTCGACGACGCGATGAATCGTCGGTGTCGGTGGGCCGCCGAACGCGGGAAAGAAGGCTGGATACGGTCGAACGTGACCTCATCGTCGACGCGCTCGAACAAACCGGATGGAACAGGAGCAAGGCCGCCGAACGTTTGGGGATGAGCCGCTCGACCCTGTGGCGGCGCATGGACAAGTACGGCATACCAATGAGCCGAAACACTCATTGAGCCGCCGCAGGCCGCGTCCGACCGACGACGCCGGTTCTTGACTACCTCACGCCCACTGCGGGTTCCGTAGACGCGCCGGAATACACAAGACATAATGTGAGCGGACGTTGAGACCCGCGCGGAACGCGCGGGCGCGCCGAGGACTCATGCAATGACGTTGAACGGTCTCGATCGAGAAACACGCGGATACGCACGCGTCGCGATTTATTCCTGTCTGCTGAATGCCACGCTCTCCGGGGTGAAATACTTTCTGGGAGAGTTGTCGGGAAGTCAGGCGCTCAAGGCCGACGCGGTCCACTCGCTTGCGGACCTGGTCGCGTCCCTCTCGATCCTTGTCGGCATCGTCATCTCCCAACGGAAGACCCGGACATTTCCCCACGGTCTGTACAAAGTGGAGAATCTCGTTGCCCTCCTGTGCTCGTTCTTCATTTTCTTCGCGGCGTACGAGATCGGCCGGGAAGCGCTGCTCGGCGAACCGGTCCGGGATATCCGGGGCGTGCCTATTGTCATCGCGGGCATACTGGCGATCATGGGGTCCGTCTATCTCTTCTCCCGGTATGAACTCAAAGTGGGCACGGAAGCCCGTTCGCCCAGCCTGGTCGCCGACGCCAAACAGTTGCGGACCGACCTCCTCTCGTATCTTGTCATCCTCGGCGGTATTGTCGCCACGCATCTCGGCTTTCCCGTGGATCGATATGTGGCGATCTTCGTGGTGATTCTTATTGTCCGTATGGGCTACGAAATCCTGGTTGAATCCCTGAAAGTGCTGCTGGAAGCCACCTTGGATTATCAAACCCTCGACGGCGTCAGAAAGATCGTCGAGCGCAGGCCCGAAGTGAAAGAGGTCGAGGAGATCGGCGGCCGCAACTCCGGAAGGTTCAAGTTCATCGAGATCACCCTGACGACGGATTTGAAACTGCTTCACAAAGCCCATGCGCTCACCGAGGAACTCGAAAGCGAAATCCTGGAACAATTTCCGAATATTGACCGAATTCTCATCCACTACGAACCCCAGCACAAAGAGGAATGGCTTATCGTGACTCCGGTGTCCGAACCGGACGGCGCCCGCTTGGACGAGGACTCAAGACTGGCCGAGCATTTCGGCGGCGCCGATTACTTCGCGTTCCTTGCGCAGAACACCAAGGACGGGTCGGTCAAGATAAAGGAATTCCTCGCGAATCCGTACAAGCATCTCCAGCGAAAGAAAGGGCTGAAGGTCGCGGAGTTCCTGAAAAAACAGGGGACCGACCAACTCTTCACACGATCCGAGTTGGAAGGTAAGGGCTCGGGATACGCCCTCGCGGGAATGGCCGTCGATCTCTCCACCACCGACGCGGAAACCGTGGGCCAACTCGCCGATGAACTCAGACAGAGCTTCAAATCGCACGGGAACGGCGCATCAGGGGCCGACGAACACGGTGAGGAATGAATTCCGGCGTGCAGCGTGTGGATGGACGCAGGAGGCGGCCGGGACGGTGCGCGTGTTTTTTCGGTTAAGATCGGATGTGCCTATTGAATATATTTACCATGCCGATGTAAAATGCGGTCTACTCTCACTGGGAGACCGATGAATGGCCTATCCGAAACTTGCCGCCCCGAACCTCTTTTCTGATGTCGCCGGGCTCAAATCGTTCGCAATGGATCTCGGATTCCAGGGGGTTGACCTGACGCTCCGGCCGGAGGACCTTCCGACGTCCCGCGCGGGTGAGGCCCGTTTCCGGGACCTTTCATTGCGGCTCGCGCCCTTGGAAGTTCGCTTTCATCTTTACTTTCCCCAATTCGAGATCGGGCATGCCGATCCGGACCGGGCCGCGGCGGCCGTGCGAATGCACAATCGAGCGCTCGACCTCATCGCCGGCGGTTCCGGCCGCCATGCGACGGTCCATACGGGTTTGGCGCGGGAATCCATTGACGATGTTTCCTTTGAGCGAACGGTTTCGGGCTTGAGGGAACTTGAAGCTCACGCGCGGACGCTGGGAATCCGCATTGCGCTGGAAAACTTGATCTACGGCTTCACGAGCGCTCCCGCGCTCTACGGCGAACTCATCGGGGCGACCAAGTGCCGTGGAACGCTCGATATCGGTCACGCACACGTCTGTGAGGCCGTGGCCGGCGGTCGGAGCAGCGCGGCCGACTTTGCTCGCCCTCATCCGGAACGCATAGTGAGCGCGCACGTTTATCACGAGGAAGACGAGACCGGCCACACGGCCCCTCGGGATGTGGCCGACATCGAGGATCGTCTTCTGCTTTTGCAAAGTTTGCCTTTCTGCGATTGGTGGGTCATCGAACTCCGCGAGGAGGCCGCGCTGACGCGGACGCTCGCCTGTGTCCGGGAGTTCCTGCAGTCCTCCCTGGACCGCATGGCGGTGTGACGCAACGTCGGGGGGTCTTTCCGGATAATTGTCCGAGCCTTCTCATGGCCCGACCCCTTTATTCCCGTTCAACCCGATCGTTCCAATTCGGTTTGCGTGATGGACCGCGGCCCGACCGTCGTGCTATGGTGGCTGGTCCGAACACGGCATGCGTCGAATGTGCGCCACGCGGGGAATGAAACGTGTCGGCGGCGTCCGATGAACGTCGAGACTCCGTTCGCACGCGCAGGCCGGAACGGTTCGGTCGATCAACCGGAGAAGGAGGCTCACACATGATCGTTCAGAGTTTCATCAGCGACGCGATTCCGGCGGAGACGCCTCACGTTCGCGTCGCCTTGTATCAGGGATACGGGACCGCGGGAGACATGGACGCTGTGCGGGCCAATCTGGCCGTGCTCGAAGATACCGCGGAGATTGCGAAGAATCACGGCGTACACCTGCTCAGCTTCCCGGAGCTGTTCCTCACCGGTTATGACGTCACCGACGCGGCGACCGCGCATCGGCTGGCCGACGAGATCCAAAGCGAGGGCATCCTCGATCGTGTCGCGGATACGGCGAAACGGGCCGGCGTGGCGATCATCTGCCCGTATCCGGAATCGGCCGCTGTAGCCGGCGAGCGACGATACTACGACGGGATCATCGTGTACGGCCCGAACGGGGAGCTGCTCAAGAATTACCGCAAGACCCATTTGTGGGGCGGCGACGAGCGGGCCAACTGGTCCTTCGGTTACGTGTATCCCGAAGAAGGCGAGGCGTATTCGGTCTTCGAGGTCAACCGCGTGCGGGTCGGCGTGTTGAATTGCTACGAAGCCGAATTCCCCGAGCTTTCACGCATTCTGGCGCTGAAGGGCGCTCAGCTGGTCGTGATACCGACCGCCGCGGACGATTACACGATCCTCCGCACGGGCGAGCGCACCAAAACCCCGTACCCCGACGTGCAATTCCTCATCAAGGCGAACGCATATCACAACGGGATGTTCTGCGCGTACAGCAACCGTCGGAACGGCGAAACCGTCGACGGCAAGCTCGTGGGAGAGTACTTGGGCAACAGTTGCCTGGCGGACCCTCACGGCAATTTCCTCATACCCGTTTATCCGTTGCCGCCCGCTCGAGCGGATCAGCCGGGCTCGGGTTGGAATGAAAATATGTTGTTGATCGCGGATTGCGTGCCGTCGTACTACGGTCCGACGCATCCGGAAACGACGATTCACGATAAACAGGCCGCGACAAATTATATTCGCGATAGGCGTTGGAATCTCTATAAACAGCTTGTTTCCCAATTCTACACGGATCAAGAGACCGGCGCGGAAAAGACCTACTCGGAAGAGCCCGAATAACGCGCTCAGCCGGAGACTGTCGGTCCGACGGGAAGGATACGTCGAATGCTCACCACAAAGATCGATCTGGATAAACTGGATGATGAACAGAAGGGCCACGCGAGCACCTACAGCACGCGATACTTTTCGGAATCGGTGCCCAAGTTTCGCTTGCCCGATCATGGTATGCCGGCGGACGCGGCCAAACGGTTGATTCTCGACGAACTGAACCTCGACGGAAATCCCGCGCTGAACACGGCGAGCTTCGTGACGACCTGGATGGAGCCCGAGGCGGATGATCTGATGCTTCGGACGGGATCGGTCAACTTCATCGATTTCGACGAATACCCCATGACGTCCGCGGTGCATCAGCGTGTACTCAATATGACGGCGAGGATCCTTAACGCTCCCGAGGAAGAGCAGGCGGTGGGGACCGCAACGATCGGCTCGTCCGAAGCGATCATGCTCGGTCTGCTTGCGCACAAGTGGACGTGGAAGAAACGACGCCTCGCCGAGGGGAAGGACGCAGCCAATCCCAATATCATCTTCGGCGCGGACGTGCATTCCTGTTGGGAGAAGTTTGCGCTCTATTTCGACGTGGAAATGCGGATTGTGCCGTTGGAACGGGGCAAGTACGTCATCGGTCCCGATGACGTGGAACCGCTCATCGACGAAAACACCATTGCGGTGGGCGGCGTGGTGGGGACTACCTTTACCGGCCAGAACGACGATTTCGCCGGTCTCAACGATCTATTGCTCCGAGTGAAGCGCGAGCGGGGATGGGACATACCCATTCACGTGGACGGCGCGAGCGGCGGGTTTGTCATGGCGTTCGCCCATCCCGAGACGCGGTGGGATTTCCGGCTCGAACAGGTGCGTTCCATCAATGTCTCGAACCACAAGTTCGGACTGGTCTATCCCGGAATGGGCACGGTGATCTTCCGTGACGCGTCCGACCTGCCCGACGAGCTCGTCTTCAAAATCAATTACCTCGGTGGTGAAATGCTGAACTACAGCCTCAACTTTTCGCGGTCCGCGTCGCCGGTCTATTTGCAGTATTACAATTTTCTCAGACTGGGCCGGGACGGTTACACGCGCATTATCGGCAATATCATGGAAAACGCCCGTTACCTGGAAGAGCGCCTATTGGACCTGGGCGTGTTCGACCTTTTGACCGACACCAAGTACCTCCCTGTGATCGTGGTCAAGCTCAAGGACGACTCGTCCTTCACGGTCTTCCAGATCTGCGAAATCCTCCGGGAACGAGGCTGGATTGTCCCCGCGTACACCCTGCCGCCCAACGCTCAGGATGAGGCCGTCATGCGCGTGGTCGTCAAGGAGAATTTCTCCCGTGACATGGCCGAACTCCTCGCCGCGGATGTCGAAAACGCAATCGCCCGTCTCGAACAGACCCAACCAAAATCCCGCACGCGTGAGGGAGAAGCGAAACACCGCATCTGCTGACACCCACCTGAACGGCCCCGCGGGACCTTCCCCCGATTTCCCGCGGGCTGTTCGAGGACGACGCGCCGGGACTTCGTTCATCGATTTCACAATCCCAAATTCTCGCCGGATATAACCGACCCCCCTCGTTCGGGCCGCACACAAGGGGCGGGCCGGCCTGCGGCGGTTGTGCGGAACATCTTGACAAACGGATTTCTTTCGATAGATTCTGACGATATCTTAGATCGGTGGCGCCGATCCAACGGTCCGAGAGTCATCTCGGATGTCAGGCGGAAGGAGTTAAACAATGAGTCAGGAATATCGGCAGATGTGGAGCAGCCTCGGGCTCGACTTGACGGCCCACGACGCGCTCCTGGAGATCCTCGGGCAGGGGTATCAGGACATTTTTCTGAGCCAAGCGAACCGCCCCCAAGGCATGGAATACTTCAATTTCGTGATATCCGAAGTGCACGGTCTAAGAATCAAGGAGCTCGTGGACGGCAAGGCGGAAGGCCGCAAAGTGATCGGGTCCTTCTGCGTCTTCGTACCGGAGGAAGTGGTTCGCGCGGCGGACGCCACCCTTGTCGGTCTTTGCACGGGAGCGGACTTTGCCCTCGAGGAAGTGGAAAAGGTCCTTCCCCGGAACACCTGTTCTCTCATCAAATCTGCGGTCGGATTCAAGTTGGGCAAGGTCTGTCCGTATATGGAATCGGCGGACATGATCGTGGGCGAGAACACCTGTGACGGCAAAAAGAAATCCTATGAAGTCTTCGACAGACTCGTTCCGAACTTGTACGTGATGGACCTGCCTCAGGTGAAGTCGAATGCCGGTCGAAGTCTGTTGAGGGCCGAGTATGACCGTTTCAAGGCAGCGGTGGAAGAGCTCACCGGAGTGACGATCGACGCGGAACGCCTCAGAAGAGGTATTGAAATCGTCAACAACAAGCGCAAGGCGGTCCATCGCCTCAACAGCCTGAGAAACGCCGATCCTGCGCCGATTTCCGGCCTTGACGCCCTGCTGATCAATCAGGTGTTCTTCTATGACGACCCTGTTCGATTCACCGATTCGGTGAACAAGATCTGCGACGAATTGGAAGAGCGGATCAAAGCGGAACAGGGGGTGTTTCCCAAGAGCGCCCCACGGATAGTTATGTCGGGGTGTCCCATGGCGGTTCCCAATTGGAAGCTGCCCTGGATAGTCGAGACGTCGGGCGCGGTCATCGTGGGCGAAGAATCGTGCGTCGGCGAACGCGGGGTCCGCAACCTTACCGACAATACGGGTTCCGACGTGGAGCAGCTGATGGAAGCGATCGTGGATCGATATTTCAAAATCGATTGCGCAATTTTTACGCCCAATACGGACCGGGTAGAGCACGTTCAGGAGATGCGCTCGACCTATAACGCGGACGGAGTGATTCACTACGGGCTGCAGTTCTGCCAACCCTATCAAATCGAAGCGCTCGGCGCCGAGGCGGGCCTCGAGAATAACGGCATCCCGACGCTGAGGGTCGACACCGATTACGGCATGGAGGACGCGGAACAGCTCAAAACGCGCGTGGAGGCGTTCATCGAGCGGCTGGGCTCGCGTTGAGCCGAGGCGATTTGTCGTACGCTATTGTGTATCGGCTCCGCTGTCGGGGCAGCCGTGATTTACCCCGATAGCGGAGCGTTCCGAGGCCGTGGAGCATGCTTACAGCAGGTTTGGACATAGGATCGAGAACGATCAAAATCGTCATTCTCGATACGGAAACAGACGAAATAGTGGTGTCGAGGAAGACGGAAACCACGTACGATCCGATCGCTCAGGCGCGGCGTCTGCTCGATGGATTGGAGTGGAACCGTTTGGTCGGCACGGGGTACGGTCGAAAGCTCGTCACGTCGCGCTTGGATGGAGACGCGATCACCGAGATTCAAGCCCATGCCCTGGGCGCTCGCCGGCGCTTCCCGGAAGCCGGCGCGGTCCTCGACATCGGCGGGCAGGACACAAAAGCCATTGCGCTCGATTCGGACGGTCGCGTCAAAAAGTTCGAGATGAATGATCGATGCGCGGCCGGGACGGGTAAGTTTCTCGAATTCATGGCGACAAGCTTTCAGATACCCATTGAAGAATTCGGGCGGTATGCGCTTGAAGGATCTCCCGGCCTCTCCATAAGCAGCATGTGTACGGTATTCGCGGAAACTGAAGCCACATCGCTCATGGCCCGCGGTCACCCTCCGCAAGATATCGCGTTGGCCCTCCATCTGTCGGTTGCAAAACGGTCATTGTCCATGTTGAAACGCGTTTCTCCAGCAAAGTCCCTCGTCTTTTCCGGCGGTGTTGCCCTCAACCCCTGCGCGGTGGGCTTGATGGCCGACCTGGGACACTACGACTTGACGGTTCCACCCGAGCCGGACATGATCGGCGCGCTCGGCGCGGCGGTCTACGGCGCCAAGAGCTAGCCCGCCTCTTCGTAGAGCGCCCGCCCTAGCCTGCGCCGCGAATGACAGGCCTCGCCCGGCGGCTCTCCGTGATGAAGAAACCGTAACCGTTCACCGGGCCGGCGATAAGCGCTTGATATCTCGATGGGGGAGGCT
>CAYLRL010000084.1:8655-21215 GCA_964385875.1 uncultured Syntrophales bacterium | reverse complement strand
ACCGGCCGGCACGCGCCCTGAATTGGGTTGTTGACCGTGGAACTAAGAATAGCCACATTTGATCCGTTAAGACAACATTATAGACACTCGCTATAACTCGGCGAGGGATCTTCGGTTCCGGATTCTTGTAATACTCACACATGCCGTGAACCGAATGCAGTTCCGCAAGCTGCTTCTGCGGCGTGTCGGCAGGTCATGATCCCGGTGTACAATCTCAACTCGGCGATGACGCGGCCCGCGCCGCGCAAGGGCTGGGAGGCTGAGCGGCTCAAGGTGATCCGCTTCCGGCTGATCAAGCTGCCCGGCCGGGTGCTCACCAATACGGGGAGGCTCATCGTTCGCCGTGCGGGGGGACATCCTTCGAACGAGACGCTCTTCGCAATGAGAAGGAGGGTGTTGGCTTTCTACGCGCCGGGCTGACCGAGTGCAAGCGGGGGATATAGCACCGCTCTGAGAGGGTATAAACCGACCGAGGAGGGGCGTTCGGCCGAAAAGCGGGGGAATGGGGCGCAACGCTGCAAGATTCGGCGACACGGCCGGCGGTCGGGGGTCAGGCACACAAAAAGCGGTCCCGAGAATCCCTGAAGACCGCTGAACCGCCTCCCCACCCGCAGGGAGGCTGTGGATTCCGGCTGTTCCGGGAGTCTTGACAGATGAGTAATACTATGTATGATCAGGGAAGTAATAAAAGTTATTACTGAGGCCGAAAGCGCCGTCACGGCCTGCTGAGGCTTCGCATCCCGAGAACTTGGTGTGCGGGGCTACGGAGGGTCCTTCGCCGGTGATCTCGAATGATCCAACCGCGGTGGGCGGCTTATTTCATGGGGTTGAGGGTATGAGATTATTACGGGCGTTTATCGTATTTTGTCTCGGAACCACGATCCTGTGCGGAGACTTGGAAAGGGCCCTCGCATGGGAATTCTCGATGGAGGGCGGGCTCTCGTGGGAATACGAGTCCTACTCCCAGCTCGGGAGCGCCGGCTTCTTCGGGCCGTATGACGTTGATCGAGGAGGCGCGGCGCCCGACGCCGCGGTGACCAACGCGTGGCTCGGAGTGCAGGTGGGAGAGTTGGCTTCAGGGTCGGACAATGCGGTCGCGACGCTCTACATGACGTTTGACCCGGAAATCAAGGTCAACAAGGCGGTCCGAATTCGCGGTCGATATTACATCGGATCGTGGGACACTCCCGGCGCGGACACGAGCGAAGGCGCGCTCGTCGCGTCCGAGTATTTCAACAGCACGGCCCTCGGGGTGCAGCGATCCTTCTCGCCGGGCTACTGGAACACGCTTTGGATAACGGCTCAGACTCCGATGGGTATTATCGTGCTCGGGAAGCGCCCCCAGGTTTTCGGTATCGGAACATTCTTCGACGGAGAGGACAACAGATCCGCGGAACCGTTGGCGTTGGTCGCGCCGTTCGGACCATTCCGATTGGGTGTTGGGATCTTCCCGTGGCGTGGCGGAGGCGGGCGGTATTACGACATCACCGACAAGAACAACGTGAGACGCCCCCATATGGGCGCGTTCATGACGTACCGCTCCGGACCGCTCGACATGGGAATCGTGACGGACTACGTTCGATTCCGAACCGGGCCGGAAGCGGTTGAACGCGCGTTCACCACAGTCGGCGCCCAGGGGCGGGACACCGTGATTCCGCAGAATGTGGTGATTTCGGCCGGCGGGGTGTACGTGAAGTATTTCAACGGTCGCTTCTTTTTCAACGCGGAAGTGGATTGGCTCAATCTGACTCGAGAGAACCAACGGTCGCTCACGGGACTCGTTTTCCGTGAAGGCGTCGGCGCGGTCGCTCCTCCCGGGGACGGTCGAGGCAGCCCATTCGCGCGGAGCTACATCGAGCATTGGCGATTCGGCGCGGAACTGGGCGCGACGGCCGGACCCGCGAAAGTGAGCCTTTTGTGGGCGTGGATACCCGGACCGGATCGCAGGCACGGGACACTCATCGATCGGCAGCCGTTTCTTCAGAACCGGGACAATACCAACACGAGTTTCTTTCGACCGTACAGCCTTCTCCTGGCGTACAATTACGGCTCGGGGAACAACTCGGTCAGCCCCGACACCGGCAACGGATATATGACCGACTGCACGGTGTATGCGAGTCGAATCGATTACGCGATCGCGGCGAATCTCAACGTTTACGGGTCATTCCTTTGGGCCGAACGCTTATCCAAAGGCTACGGTTGGGGCTTCATCCAGCCCGGCCTCGATGGAGGCGGTATTCCCACGGGCTCGGTGGACTTCTCCCGCAAGGGCTCCTTTGCCGCGCCCGCTCCGGCGATACCGGACAATCATCTGGGCTGGGAGATCGACTGGGGATTCAATTGGCGGATTCTGGAAGGCTATTCCATAAACGCGTCGTTTGGTTATTGGCGGCCGGGCCGATGGTTCAACTTCGCATGCGTAGATCGGTCCAACCCCGGCTGGAAGACGCCTTCGCCGGCGAACAACTTCGGCGTCAATCCGGATCGAACCATCGATCCGGTCTTCGGTATGGAGATCATTGTCGCGGGAGAATTCTGACGGGCTCCTCGGCGATGATCTCATGAACGAAGATCTCGCTGGGGGCCGCTCAAGCGAAAAAGCGGCGCAGAATAACCGGGAGAGTGGAACGAGGCGGAGGGTCGGTTTCGTCCTCGAGGCCGGTTTTCTCATTGTCGCCATTGTTTTGCCGACTCTTGGACCTCGGTTCGGATTGGCCGATCCTGTCGGCGACCTCTCCATTTCTTTCGTCGCCATCGTTCTGGAAGCGCTGCCGTTCCTCTTGCTCGGAACGCTCATCGGCGGAGTTATTGAAGCCTTTGTTCCTCATGAGGTTGTCAGGCGATCTCTGGGGAAAGGCGGAACGCGGTCGATCTTTGTCGCGGCAACCCTGGGCTTCCTTTTCCCGGTATGCGAATGCGCAATCGTGCCCGTGACCAAGCGGCTCATGAATAAAGGCGTCCCGCTTGCGCCGGCGGTCGCGTTCCTGCTCGCCATTCCTATTGTGAATCCTGTTGTCGCCGCCTCAACTGCGGTGGCATATCGATTTGATTGGACGTTTGTGATTGCGCGGCTCGTGTGCGGCTACCTCGTAGCGGTAGGAACGGCGCTCTTGGTCAAGTTCCTGTGGGGTCGGGGTCGCACCGTGGTTGTCAATGCGGAACACGTCTGCGCCACCTGCTGCGCCGACCATCACGAACATGCGGAAGCGGTCGGACTATGGGCGAAGTCGGTTATCGCCCTGCGCCACGGGTGCGACGACTTCTTCGGGATAGCCCACTACCTGATCATCGGCGCGTTTATCGCCGCGGCCGCGCGGACGTTTATCGGCATGGATGCGTTCGCTCGGTTCGGCGAATTCCCTTTGCTCGCGATCCTCATCATGATGCTGTGGGCCGTAGCGCTCAATCTCTGTTCCGAAGCCGACGCGTTCATCGCCGCCGCGTTCCGGGGCGCGCTGCCGCCGTCGGCTCAATTGGCGTTTATGACGCTCGGTCCGATGCTGGACGTCAAGCTCGCGCTCATGTATTCGACGGTGTTCAAAAAGCGGGCGATCGTCGTCATCGGCGCCTCGGTCTTCATCGGCGTGTTCATCTGCATGGCTGCTCTCGAGTACGGTTTTGGAGGAATGTTCTTTGGGGCATGATACTACCGATGACCGGGCGTTGCCGAGGTTCTTCCGGCTGCTTGCGCTGACCGCGTGGATAGGCGCGCTCTGGGGGCTCATGAGCGGCCTGGGCGGACCGCCTCCCATCTCTCGGTTTCTCAGCCCCGACTATTTCCGGCTGCCGGAAATGGGCGCCGCGATTCTCATCCTCTTCTGGTTTTTGACGTATTCGGACATCCCGAAGAGTATGGGTATGGGGGCATTGGCGGGTCTCATTCGACTCGCGCTTCTGCTGTTGCCGATTATCTATTTGCCTACCGCCGTGACATCCGAGCTGAGTCCGGCCGCTTTTACAAAGCGCTTCGTCGCCGGTGCTCAGATTGAAGACAGGACCTACGCCGGGTCGGCTGCTCCGGCGGGAGAACGTTTCCCGTCTTCGGACGGCCGCACAGTGAACATCCTGCGACTCTCCCTGCAACCGTCAGAGTTTCTCGGTCGAAGGACAAGAACCGAGGGGCTCATATACCGCTCGGGCGAACTCGGGGAAAATCGTTTCTACTGCTACCGTCTTCTGATGTGGTGTTGCGCGGCGGACGCTCGGCCGATCGGGGTCCTCGTCGAGTCGGAGTCGCCGATTACGTTGAAATCGGGAGCGTGGGTCAGCGTCGAGGGCATTGTCGAGAAATCGTCGTTCGAGGGCAAGCCGGTCATCAGGATGAAAGAGGCTGCAGTCAAAGAGATTCCGCCGCCTCCAAACCCGTACGTCTTCTTGGGGTGGTCGCTGAACTGAGCGGCTCGGCCTGCTCTGAGCGTCGCGCAGGCTCGGAGGAACCCGCGGTCAGGGCCGGGTTCCTCCATGCTGAACCGGACGAGATCAGACGGTCTCTCCGGCGGCCTCTTTGCCGTGCCCTTCCACGTGCATCACATGAGAAAGCACATCGTGCAGGTGGGCGTCCAAATCTCGGACGTGCGTCTTGAGTTCGGACAGATGGGGACCACAATCGACTTGGCATTGATCCAAGTCCTTTTCCAAATGCTCTATGTCTATGTGGACGTGTTCGAGATCGGTTCGAATAGGTTGCAGATCGTCACGAAGTAATCCCATTGAACGTGCTCCTTCAGTATGTGTGTAATTGCGATGAACGACGCTCACTTCATATCCTGCGCTTGAACCCAGATGACTGCGTCGAGGGAGAGTTCCTTGCCTTCATGCTTGAGGTCTCCGCCTGCGCCGAGCGCGCAGAAGCCCCACCAGCCGGCCTTGGGGATGCCGTATGCGAATTCGCCGTTCTCGTCCGCGAGGATCGTCTGGGTGACGAACGCGTCCTGGGGCGCTTCCACCTTGGCCTTTTTGTCGAAGGCATGTCCCGTGATCGCGTGGTTCATATACTCCACTTCGATCTCTGCGTTCGGCACGGGCACGTATTTCTCACCCTGCTTTCGCACCACCACGCCTCGGAAGACGTTGCCGGTCCAGAGCGCGTACGGTTTGTCAAGCGGCATGATTTCGACGGGCAAACCGGAGGGTTTGTCCCAATCGGAGGGCGCGCCCCCGCGATTGACGATCATCTTCGTGCATTGTTGAATATAAGCGTCCTCCAACTTCTCAAAATACGGTCCCGGGTCCGTATAGAAGACAAAATCGCCCATGCCTTTGAGCCGAAAACCCTTGAGCTCGTATCCGGTCCCTTCATTGGTGAGGCTCTTGAAGGCGATGGGTTTGAGCTCGCCGAGGAGGTCTTTTGTCTTATCCTTGTGTTTTACGCCGAAGACCTTGGGCGGATGATTCTTCCCGGCCGCGTCCTCACCCATGCTCATGGTGTGGCCGGCCTCGAACGGATGCGTGAAGACCAAGAGCACGTCGATTTTGCTCGAGTCTTCGGTCGTCAGCGCGGATTTGGGCGTATAGATCATCTGGAAATGCGCAAAGGCCGGCGCGGCGCCGAGCGCAACAATGATCGCCATAATCGCGGTTATTCCCATAGTCTTAATTGAACGCATAGCAATCTCCTTTCACCTGTTTCCTGCGATGTTCAGGTTGAGCTTTCGTTTGAGCGGGTGTATGGTGGTTATGATTCGGGACTCGACCGCCGGACCCTCCCGGGCTTGTGCGGATCGTCCCGCTTCCACACAGGTCGACGCGATCTCCGGGCGGGAGTGACGTTCGTCGGCCTGTTTCGCGTTATGTGACGGGGTTCGTGGTTCAGCGCGTGGTTCACACCTCCTTTCGTCTGCCGAGGCCGCTGTTTCTCCCCATGACGTACCCCACGTAGTAGGCGAGGATCACCACGAGGACGAGGATCGCGACCGCGGTCACTACCTGTGTGATCATCATCATTTTGAACGCCATGAACGCGCCGGGGCTGATCCCCCCGGTGGACGCGGTGACGACCGGCGCGGAGGCCGGCCCCTGGGCGGGGGTTGGAGCGGGAGCCGCGGTCGGGACGGCTTCCCGCCGCTCAGGGGCCGGGGGAGTCTCCGCCTGCTTCGCGGCGGACGCCGGCGCCGGTTTTTCCGCAGCCCCCGCGTCGGACACGGCGCCGCCCTTGGCCGGCGGGGGGCCGTCCACCGTCACCGTGTGCCCTTCACCGGCGTCCAAGGTTACGGTAAAAGGGACCGACGGCTTCTTTAGCTCGAGCGTGCCGTCCTCGCCGACCCGTTGTTCCGAGAGCGTCTTTCCGGTCTGCTTATCCTTGATGAGGATCTGATGACCGGCCGCGGACGATCCGTCGGAAAACGCGCCCTCGATGTACATCGTGCCGTCCATATTATCCTCTACTGCGAGCAGCGGCTTGTGCGCACACGCGACGCTCCCGAGCGACACGATGAAAACGGCGATCAAAACTGTTACCGAAACGTGATATCCTGACATATAAGGCTCCTTAATTCTTGTTGGGAGATTCAGACGAGGAGCGGACCGAACTGGAATACCAGGCACGCCAAAATGAACCCGACCACGATGGGGTAGACGGTCGCGAAGAGCATCCAGCCCGTGCTTCCCGTCTCGTGGCGGATCATGATGAGCGTGGCGAGGCACGGAGGAAAGAGCGCCACAAAGACGAGGACCGCAAGCCCGTGCCAAACGGTCCACCCCGTTTCGGTGTCCCGAATGGATTGCTGGAGCGATCCGGCGTGCCCGCCTTCTTCCACGCTGTAGATGGTTCCCAGCGTCCCCACCAGGCTTTCTTTCGCGGCAAAGGACGAAATGATCGCAATATTGATCCGCCAATTGAAGCCGGCCCACATGCTGACAGGTTCGAGCGCTCGACCTATCTGACCCGCCCAACTGGTATTGATAATCTCCTTGCGCCGATCCCTACTGATACGTCGTACGCTCCTATCGAACCGCTTCAGCGCAGAAGCGGCTTTCCGAGTTGCCGAATCGACGGTCCCGTTGACTGTTTGGCCGTTGTTCGAGATGACGAAGAACGCCGGGTTCTCACTGGAGAAGCGCTGATTAACGGCCCTGAGCTCGGCTTTGTCTCCCGCCGCGTCTCGTTTGGCGTCCTTGAATCGCTCCCGAAACGCGAGGAGGTCCACCAGGGTCGGGCCGATCAGATAGTCCCGGTATGGGTTGGCCCGCCCCACACTCTCAAGAAGGGCGCGCTCCGCAGCGGCCAGCTCGTTGTCGTAGTGGAGTTCCCGCTCCAGGCCAATACCGGGGAAGGTCACGAAGAACCAGACGCCGATCATCACCACCGCGACGACAGTCACGATCTTCTTGATGAACAGCCATGTCCGCTCGATCGCGCGGCGCACGACCCCGTCCACCGTGGGAACATGGTAGGCGGGGAGTTCCATGACAAAGGGCGCGGCTTCGCCTCTGACCAGGTATGCGCTGAACAGCTTTGCGATGAAGAGCGCAGTCACGAAGCTGAAGAGGGAGATCCCGAAGAGGACCAGTCCCTTGTACGTCGCGAAGAACAATCCCACAATGAGCACATAAAAGGGAATCTTCGCCAGGCAGTTCATCAGCGGCATGATCAGAATCGTGACGAGGCGGGCCTTTTCGTCTTTCATCGCGCGGGTGGCCATGACCCCGGGGACCGCGCACCCGCCCACCACCACGCCCCCGAGGATCAACGGAAGGGTCGACTGGCCGTGCAGACCGAACCATCGAAGGATCCGGTCCATGATGAACGCCATCCGCGGCATGTACCCGCTGTCTTCCAGAACCGCGATGAGGCCGAAGAGTATGATGAATATCGGGACGTAATAGAGAATCGCTACCACCCCGCCGACAAGGCCGTTCACCGTCAACGACTGTAGCAATCCCGTTCGGACCAAGTCCCCCGACGGAGGAAAGAGGCCTGCGACAATCTCCTTGATTGATTGGAAGAACGGAAAACACCAGTCCGCGAGCGCCGTTCCGTAGACCATAGTCACTTGGTAGAAGCTGAAGAGAATCGCCGCAAGTAGGATCGGCGCAAGGATCGGATGGAGAACCACCGAGTCGATCCTGTCGGTGAACGTTCGCTTGCCCGATTCATGCCCGTGAATCGCCTTTCTAACCGTCTCCCCGGCATGGCGGTACCGCCACGCGGCAATGGTCTTTTCCGGCGATCTGCCGTTCGCGTCGATGAAGTCCCGCCGCAAGACGTCGACATAATCGGCCGTATCCTTCAGGGCCGCCGCACCGGCCGACGTATCGTACGCCAAGAGCCGGCGCCGCGCCTCCTCGTCGTTCTCCATGAGCTTGACCGCCAGCCACCGATGGGGGAGCGTTTCCGTGAGATGATCGAGACCCTCGATCCGTGCTTCCAGGAGGCTCAGGAAGGCCTCGAGATTCACGTCGTACTGCAGGTATCGGCCGGCTTTCGGGCCCTCCCGCGCGGCGCGGTCGATCGCAGCGAGAAGCTCCGCCTTACCCTTGCCCCGTTTACCCACCGTCGCCGCGACCGGCATGCCCAGCTCGTCCTCGAGGGTTTTCACGTCGATGTCCATGCCCCGAGCCTGTGCGACGTCGATCATATTGAGGCAGAGGACCATGGGCAGGCCCATCTCCTGGAGCTGAAAGACCAAGTAAAGACTGCGTTCCAGGTTCGACGCGTCCACCACGGTCACCACCACGTCGGGCTTTTCGGTGAGCACGAAGTCCCGAGCGATCCGCTCTTCCTGCGTGTACGAGGTCAGACTATACGTACCCGGTAGGTCCACTAACCGAACCTGGTGGCCGTCCGTCCGGAACCGACCCCACTTCTTCTCCACTGTGACCCCGGGGTAGTTCGCGACGTGCTGCCGAGCGCCGGTGAGCATATTGAAAATCGTTGATTTGCCGCTGTTGGGCTGTCCGGCCAGCGCGACCAGAAGCCCGTTCGTCCGTTCGCTCATGTCGGATCCACCTCGACGCCTGCCGCTTCACTGCGCCTCACCGCGACCATATACCCTCGGATGCGCACATCGAGCGGATCCAAGAGCGGCGCGTTCCGGATGACCGTTACCGGTGTCCCCTCGATGAACCCCATGTCCAACAATCGCTGAAGGACCGCGCCGTCCAGATTGATGTCACGAATCACGCACTCCTGCCCCGGGCCAAGCTTATCCAAGGTCATAAGATTCCTCCCCGGACGGCGCAAAGGCCGCTTCGGGCCGGTCCACGGCAACGATGATCTTCGAGGCCATGCCGTGACCGATGGCAATGCGGGTCTCGCCGACCGCCACGAGCGCGGGCCAACCGCGACCGTTGGACGCTCGGAGGAGCTCCACCGGACTGCCCACATTGATACCCAAGCCGACCAGCCGATCCTGAAACGATCGACCTCCGGCGAGCGCTACGACGAAAGCCTTGTCTCCCGGTTTCAATTCGCTGAGTGAAGTTACCGCGTCCTCAGGCATCTCCCGATCCTCCTGTGGTGTTGTCTGCCCGGCGAGTTCCGAATCCACCGAATTGCCGTGATTGGTCGCTTTTCTCGAACCTCTCCGATCCGCAGCTCGACGAGCCGCATACGCATTGATCGCAACTGCAGCCGCACCCCACCGCCGACGCGTCCTCCGGGCGCGCGAACGCTCGAATGATTCTCCGCGCCGTGATGAGCAGCGCGCCGATCACGATAGCGGCTACAAGAGTTAGTTCAATCATTGTACCTCCTCGATTTCCGAATTCATGCCCCCGTCTCGTCGCCTTGGTTTATCGGCCGACGAGCGCATGACTCCCTTGGTTGTTCATGATTGAGATGACGCCGGGCGTCGGCGACGCCCCTTTCGACGACTGCGCCCATCCGCACGGAGATCAGCTCGACGACCGCCTCGGGCACGGCGTGATTCATTTCACATGCAGCCCGAGCGGCCGACGCCTCATCCATATCGAGCGTGCGGATAAGGAACTCGCTGAGAAGCCTCCACCGATCGACAATCGCTTCCGCGGTCCGTCTTCCTTTCGGCGTAAGCGTAGCCGAGCCGTAGGGTTCGTACTCGATCAAACCCGTCTCGGCCAATGCCCGAAGGGCCGCGGTGACGCTCGACTTATTCACCTTGATCCTCGCTGCGATTGCACCCGGTCTGACCTGTCCCCGCTCGGATTCAAGCAGGAGGATTTCAGCGAGGTAGCATTGTCGGCTTGGTGTGAGGCACGCCATGTTGCGGATTCGAATCTCCCGGAACTGTTGGCCCGCAGTCGGCGGCGGGCCCGGCGAATTAGATGAGTCTAAGCTACGTGGACAGCTCTGCCATTGTCAAGAAGTTTTTTTAAAATCGCCTTTACACCGCTGTTCTCTTGACCTGGGGCGGTTCTTGTCGCCGCCGTGGGATTCGAAGAGGAATTAGATAGGTCTAACTGAACTGGGCTACAAACTGTTTGACTTGACAAACTTATGGTTCGGTCCCTAGGCTTTGGCAAAATCGCAGACACCAGTCGAAACGATTTGATTGAATAGGGACACCCGGCGGCCCTGAGCGCTCGCCGGCACGGGTCCTTTGACGGAGTCTTGTTTAGGAGGAATAACCATGAGTGGAATTCGAACCGGCTTTCTTGCGACAATCACGGCTCTCGCCCTCGTCATACTCCCCGGGACATTGTTCGCCTGGGAGTTCGAGTTGGAGGCGGGGCTGGCGTGGAACTACTACTACGGGTCCCAGACGGGACGGGAGGGCTTTTTCGGGCCGTACGACACCGACGCGTCGGGAGACAATCTTTACAATGCGAATTTCTGGGCGGGCGCGAACAAATGGCCGGGCGTCTTTCCCGGTCACGACGTCGCGGTCAGCACGCAGTTCATGGAGTTTGCGCCGACCTTCAAGGTGAACAAGGCCATATCCATCTACGGCGCCTACTATGTGGGATCCTGGGAAGAGTTTGAACCCGAGTTGGGCGCCGGCGCTCTGGTAGCGTCTGAATATGCCAACAGCACGTTCACCGGCACGGGTTTCTCCTTCTCCCCGGGCTTCTGGAACCTGCTCTGGTTCGAGGCGGAGACCCCGTGGGGATCGATCGGCGTGGGGAAACGCCCCTTCGCGTTCGGTATCGGCGCGTTGGCCTCCGGTGAAGACGTCACCTCAACAGAGGCGGTCCGATTGGCCGTTCCCTACGGTCCGTTCAATATCGGCGTGCTCTGGTTTCCCTGGAGGCTTGCGGACGACGTCTCCGCGGACTTTATTGCGGGCGATCCCGGCCTGACTGCGGATTTGGATATATTTACGCAGTTGGAGAACAAGGGTACCCAGCGCTCCCCTCATCTCACGGGACTCATCGTCTACCGGAATGCGAATCTGGAGATGGGGTATCTCTACGATTACTTCCGGTGGTCGCTCGGGCCTGAGAACCTCATCGTCGCCGGCGGCGCGAACGCAGCGGACCGGGCGCTGGCGCGTGATCTCTATATTTCGCGGGATCTCACGAGCCAACTGCACATCCTCTACGCCAAGTACGGCAACGGACGGTTCTTTTTCAACGCGGAAGTGGATTACTGGGATTCGATGGTCCGCCGGCGTCCCAACAGGAACAATACCGACGAGAATTCGGGCGTCCCGTCTGTTGGGGGCTTCGCGGGAGCGGGGAGCGTGTTCCAGACCAATTACACGGAGATGCTGCGCTTTGCGGTGGAAACGGGCGTCGTCGCGGGCCCGACCAAGGCGACGCTGCTCGGATTCTGGGCTTCGGGGTTCGATCGCAGAGCCGGGGTGCTCATCGACAAACAGGGCGCGGGTCTCTGGGTCGGTCCGCGGAACACCGCGGACGCGCTGTTGACAATCCATCCCAACTGGGCGAACACGATCATCTTCAATCCGTACAGCTATCTCCTCGTGTTCAACTACGGAGGCGGGACCAACGCGTTCAACCGGAACGGCGACGGTTTCCTGGTCGACGCGGTCGCGTACGCGGCGCGGCTCGATTATTCGGTGGCCGCGAACCTGAACGTGTGGGCGAGTTTTCTCAAGGCGAACAGACTGAGTAAGGGGTACGGCTGGGGGTACATCCAACCGGACGGAGAAGGGGACGTGGCCTACGAACGGCAGGCCGGCTTCGGAGCGACGGCCGTGCCGGCCATACCCGACGACGACCTGGGATGGGAGGCGAACGCGGGCGTGGACTGGGCGCTCTTGGACGGGTTGGAGCTGAATACGCGGGTCTCCTATTGGCAGCCGGGCAAATGGTTCAGTTATGCGTGCATGTCCCGGGCCAACCCCGGATGGACCGCGCCCGGTCCGGGCAACAACTACGGCGTGATCCCCGGTCGAACCATCGACCCGGTCCTCGGCGTCGAGATCGCCGTGGGCGCAGGGTTCTGAGCGTGATCGAACGATTGAGTTTCGTAAAAAGGGTTAGACATCACCCCTGAGGGTCTAACCGGAGGAGAGACGAGCAGGATGCGGCACACCCGGTCGCCTCTCCTCCCGGTCGCTTTCTCGATCCCCGGATTTCGCGCCGATAGCGCATAGCTGCTGTGAGGTCGAACTCATTGACATTCCGAGTTCCATCGACCGTTGGGGATCATCGCGAAGAAGGAAACCGGCGCTTCG
>CAYLRL010000084.1:0-8555 GCA_964385875.1 uncultured Syntrophales bacterium | reverse complement strand
AACGCCATCCGCGGCAGAATTCGCGTGAAGGTTCCGGCCATTCGTTTTCTTGATGGGCGGGCCCATTCCCTTCAGCTTTGGCTTTCGCAACGTGAGGAGTTTATCTGCGTGGAGGCGCGTTCCGCAACGGGAAGCGTTATCCTCGAGTACGATCCTGCTCGGACGGGGTACCGGGCAGCGCTGGACGCGCTCCTGCAGGGGGTGCGCTTGGCAAAAGCTCTTCCTGCCGGCGGCTCCTCCGCGTCGGGGACGGTATGTGCGGCGGACTGCAGGGTCTGCCGCCCCAACGAGGGACATGCGGAGAGATCCTTTTTCGGCCGCGTTGTCGAGGTGGCCGCCCTCACCCTGTTCATGGCCTACGCGTTGATTCGGCAGGCGGTATTCCGGACGCCTTTGTCCCAGGGGCCGCTGAGCGTGGTCGCCCTGGTCGCCATTGCCGCGGCGATTCCACTGCTTCATCACGCATGGCGAGACATGCGTGAGGGAAGATTCGTCAGCCTTTTCCCTTTTCTGGCCGCCACATGCGTGCTTGCGGTTCTGACCGGAGAGGCGCTCACGGCCCTCGAAGTCATTTGGATTCTGCGAGTGGGCCTGCTTCTCGAGGATTACGTAGCGGACAAGTCCCGTAAGGCGATCAGGGAAATACTCGTATTGGCCGAGCGGAACACCTTCATTCAGATTGACGGGGTGGAGGTGGAAACTCCCGTGGATCAGGTTCGGATCGGAGATACGGTGGTGGCGCACACGGGAGAGAAGATACCGGTGGACGGAACCGTTGTGAGCGGCGAAGCCTTGGTGGACGAGTCCCACATTACGGGGCGCTCTCAGGCGGAAGTCCGAAAAGAGGGCCACCCGGTGTTCGCCGGAACCATAGTGCAGAAGGGGGTTATCTTCATCAAGGCGGAACGGGTGGGCGACGACACCTACCTGTGTAGGATACTCCACATGGTTGAGGACTCGCTTTCCAACCGCGCCCCCGTCGAGAAACACGCCGATATCCTCGCCGCGAGACTCATGGGTCTCGGCGCGGCGACGACCCTCGGCACATTGCTGCTTACGGGCGATCTGCTGCGTTCCTTTACGGTGATGCTGGTCATGGCGTGCCCCTGCGCCACGGTGCTCGCTTCATCCACCGCGATAACAGCCGCAATTGCCAACGCGGCGCGCAATCACATCCTTGTCAAAGGGGGCCTATACCTGGAAACGGTCGGCAAAGCGGATTGTTTCTGTTTTGACAAGACCGGCACATTGACAACGGATACGCCTCAGGTGGTGGACGTGTTCCCCCGAACACGGAATCAAACCCGTCGGGATGTGCTTGCGCTTGCGGCTGCGGCCGAAGTCCATAATGAGCATCCAATGGCGAGAGCTTTGGTGGACGCCGCGACCGATCGCGGTATCGTACCCGCTCCTCACGCGGTGTGCGACTTCGTGCTCGGACGAGGAGTTCGGGCACAACTGGGCGATGACATGATCCTCGTGGGCAGCTTCCAATTCATGAAGGATGAGCGGGTCAATACCTCATACTTCAAGGGACGGGAAAACAAGATCATTGAGGCCGGTCACACCGCCTTGTACGTCGCCAAGAACGGCAAAGCCCAAGGCGTCATCGAAGTCTCGAACACGGCCCGGCCCCGGGCGAAAGAAGTGCTCCAATGGCTGAGACGTGACGGCGCCCGCACTCTCCACATGGTCACCGGGGACACGGAGAAACCGGCTCGGGCAATGGCGGAGAGCCTCGAACTCGATGATTACCGCGCAGGCCTGCTTCCTGAAGACAAAGGTCGATACGTGGCCGAGCTCCAAACCAACGGTCGACGATTGGTCATGGTGGGAGACGGGGTAAACGACGCGTTGGCCCTCTCGAGGGCTCACGTGGGTATAGCGATGGGGGCGGGCGGCGCGGAGGTGGCCATTGAATCCGCGGACATCGCGCTCGTGGACAGCGATCTGGAAAGGCTGGTCCGACTGAGACAACTCAGCCGTCGGACGCTCGAAATCGTCGAACAGAACCACTGGCTGGCGATCGGGACAAACGTGATCGGGGCCGCATTGGGCGCGGCCGGCCTGCTTTCACCCGTCATGGGCGGTTTCCTGCATATTGCCCACACACTGGGAATTCTGGTGAATTCACGAACGCTCGAGAATTGGGAAGCTCCAGGGCTGCCCGACCGGATCGAGGATCCCGTTCCCGATGCCCTTTCGACCGATCGGGTATCGGACCGTCGACTTGAGATTGTCGCCCGCACAACCGCGACACCGCAGTCAAACGAATGAAATCTCAGTGAGGGACGATGAACTTCTACACGGCGCACGTTTTGGATTGGCGAACCCGCATGAAGGCCCCGGCGTTGGGTCGACGGAAAGAGGTCGCCGAACGAGTCGCCGGCGAATTGAGTCTCATACCCGGCGTTTCTCGTGTTGAGGTCCGCTTGGGACGCGGTTCGATCATCCTGTTGCATCCTCATCGGCCGCTCGACATGAAGGCGGTCCGAAGGGTGCTGGCGTCCGAGTTTGCACCGGCCGAACAGCCGTATGCGGCCGACCGCGAGAGCGCATCGTGCTCCGCGTGCGTACCGAAAGAGCCCGGACGCACTCACGTATCCGGCGCGGTTCTTGTTCTTACGGGAGCGTACATCGTGTTCGAGTGGATACGGCGTCTCCTGTTCCGAGCGCCGGCGCCCCGAGGCGGCTCGATACTTTTCCGTTTATGGAATCGGCCGGCGCTCACGGCTATCGGGTTGAGCATACCCATCATGAGGGAGGCGCTGAAAAACCTGGTCAATCGCGGTGTCAGCATGGACCTGCTCGTTACGACTGCGGCCGTGATCTCGATTCTCATGGGAGAGGCCATGGCCGCGCTGGTCGTCATGTGGCTCGCGAACTTCTCCGAATGGCTGGAAACACGAACGGTGGAGCGAACGAGAAAGGCCATCCGCGATATGCTTCAGCACGATGTGCGGGAATGCTGGGTCATCAGAGACGGCGCCGAGGTTCAGGTCGCCGTTTCGGATCTCGTGAAAGGCGACGTGATCAGCATACGAGAAGGCGACGCTGCGCCGGCCGATGGAACGGTGGTCAAGGGAGAAGCGCTGCTGAACGAGTCGGCCATGACGGGGGAGTCCCGCCCGGTGTTCAAGGTTGTAGGAGATGTCGTGCTCGCAGGAACCACCGTGGAAATGGGCAAAGTTCTGGTCGAGGTGGAATCGACGGGGGACGAGACCCGCCTGGGCCGGATCATTCGTCTCATTGAAGAGGGCCGGGAGCAGAAGGCGGACATTATTCTATCATCTCAACGCTTCAGCGACGCGGTGGTGCCCTTTTCCCTTGCATTGTCGCTGCTCACATATTTCGTGACGGGAAGTATCCGGCGAGCCATGGCCATGTTGATCATCGCGTGTCCCTGCGGTGTAAGCCTTTCGACTCCGACAGCGCTCAGTGCGGCTATGGGCAACGCAGCCCGGCAGGGAAGCCTGATCAAAGGCGGGAAGTATCTCGAGGCCGCGGGGCGGATCAAACACCTCACATTTGACAAAACCGGCACGCTGACCAGCGGTGTTCCGCAGGTCTCCAGAGTTGTTTCGATCGATAACCGGTTTGAGGCGATTCGAGTGCTTCAGTTGGCCGCAAGTTCCCAGATGCACTACAAGCATCCCATGACGCTGGCTGTTCTGAACAAGGTTCGGGAATCGGAGATCGAGATTCCCCGCCACGAACAGACCGAACTCATCATCGGCCACGGGGTTAAGGCGAAAATCGAAGGTGATGAGATCCTCGTCGGCAGCCACCATTTCATGGAAGATTACCGGGTAGATCACGAGATGGGGCACGCGGAAGAGGCGCGGATGCTCGAACGAGGGGAAAGCGTCCTGTTCGTCGCGTGCAACCGTCGCCTCATTGGGCTTATGGGCGTGGAAGACCGCATGAAGGAGACCGCGTCCGAGGCCCTGTCGGCCTTGAAGGCTCTGGGAGTGGAAGATATCGCGATGTTCACGGGAGACCGTGAGCAACATGCGCGCTCGCTCGCCGAATCGCTGCCCATAGACGAAATCCGCTGGGAGCAGTCTCCGGAGGACAAAGCCGCCTGGGTGATGGAATGCAAACGACTCCATCCCGATCAGGTCACAGCGATGGTAGGAGACGGCATCAACGACGCTCCGGCTTTCTCCCATTCGGATATCAGCTTTGCAATGGGCGACACGGGCGCGGATGTGGCGATAGAGCATGCGGACATCGTTCTCAACAGCGGCGATCTCGCACTGGTCGCGCAGACCGTAGCTCTGGGGCAGAAGACGTTGGAGGTAATCAGGCACAATTACCAGATTTCCGTGGGCCTCAACTTGGCCGGGATGATTCTCGCGGCTGTGGGATGGCTGCCGCCGGTTGCAGGAGCGCTCTTTCACAATTTGATTACCGTCGGGGTGGTGAGCAATTCCGCTAAGCTCCTCTTCTACAAAGCGGATCTGACCGCGTTGGCCGAGCGTGCGGAAAAACAAAACGGCCGAGGAAATCAACATACGCATAACAAGATCGGTGACGACGGCATTGCGATCGCCAAATAAGGGGAAGCGCTGCGTCGAAACGCCGGCCGTATCGGTCGCACGACCGAGGCGCAGGCGCGCGAGGAGGTATCGATGAAAGACGAACCGACAATGAAACACGAAGCGGGAAGCAAGGCAGACGCGTCTACCGCGTCCCTGGGAGACACTGCAGGGGCGCCTCACCCGCAGAATATCGTCGGCGGGGGGACTGAGCAAGGAAGCGTAGGACCACAACCGGAATGCTCCGACTACGGAATTCACGGAACCGGGCCGGCGGGACACCCGGAACCTACGGAGGCCGGCGGTCCCGCCTCGCCTGAGGCCACAGGTCAAGAATGGCAGGAAGCGGGTTACACGGGCGTCGGAGGTTTCGGTTCGCAGCCGGGCGGCGGCGCAGGCGCTCGGGAGGCGGCGTCGAAAACACAGGCCGGCCCAATTCCCGGCCCCGATCCCTGGAAAATGGGTTCTCAACCAGGGGCCGGGCCTTTCCACGGCGCGTGCCACCACAATCAGGAGCTCGCCGGTCACCCGCCGTACGGTCACCCGCCGTACGGTCCTCCGACGGGCGGTTCCCACCCGTGGGATTATCCGGGCATGGGCCATCATCCGGGATGCTTCGCTCATCAAGGCCAAATCTACGGGTACGAGGCTTTCAACCCCTATTTCGGAGGCCCGACGGGACCCGGCGTCGGTTATCCCGGCCCTCCTCACCCGAGCCCCGGCGCAGGCCCCCATTATGGGCCGTTCGCCGACGTGGTGGGAAAGGCCCTGCAAGGTCAGGCGACTCCTCATGACCTGATCAACGGACTGCTGAGTCTTCAGTTCCGAGACGATCAGTTCTGGAAAGGGGTGTTGGTCGGGAGCGCGGCCGCCCTCCTTCTGAACAGCGATTCACTGCGAAAAAAGCTTGCGGGCGCATTGGGACAGATCTTCGGCCAGGGTGACAAGACCGCCGAGGCCGACGCGCAATCGACGGAGAAGCCTCCGCCGGACGAGAAGAAAGCGGAATGACGCTTTTCGAAATATACGCTTGAGGAAAAATCGAAAGAAAGGAGAGAAGCATGAATATGTATCCCTATCAATCGTATCAGGGTCCGTATCCCACATACTACGCCCAAAGGACGTGGGGAGGGACCATTGACGCTCGGCAGGCGCTGAACGCAGCCGCCATGGGATTCGTGGTTGGCGGATCCGGCGCTTTTGGCGTGAACCTCCACAAAGTCCGGGCCGATCAGATGACTATGAATGACGCCATCGTGGACGCGGTGGCCAAAGGCGCCGGCGCCGGAGTAGCCACCGCGGCCGCCCACGCGGCGGTCTCATCGGTCGGCGGGACCGGTATCCTGCGCTTTGCCGTTATGACCGCAGCCGCAACCGGAGTGATCTATCTGCTGAATTCGATCGGCAAACAGACCGCCGGCGATACCGTTGTAGCGCCCAAAAAGACCAAGTAGCGCAGAAGACTACTTCGATACACGAGGAGGAATCTACATGGACACGATACATCACGGCAATCCTTACGGGGAAGCGGGAGGTCCGGCGCCGGGTCAAGCCGGCCCCGGCGGTCCCCTCTCGCCCGGTCCCACGCCGTCCCCCCACTCACCATCCCCCATGACGCCCGGGCCGTCGATGCACTCCGGCGGACCGGGAGGCTCTCCCGGGGGCGGCGCCGGCGTACATCCGGCCTATCAGACGAGGCCCGGAGAGGCCGGCGGCGGCCACGCCGATTGTCAATGCGGCTCCCACCATCCGAGCGCCGCGTTCGCCGGTCACTCGCCGGGGCATGCGCAAACGGGCCCGTACTACGGCGCCCCCATGCATCATCCGCCCCTGCATCAGGCCCATCATTACGGATACTACCCGCAGGGCGGCGCGTATCAACAGTATGACGTTCCCGGCGACCCCGGCTATTCCCTCTTCGGCCTCAATTTGAGCGACGGAAATTTCTGGAAAGGAGCGCTGGTCGGCGCCGCGGTTACGCTCCTCGTTACGAACGAGACGGTTCAGAAAACCATCATGAAGGGTGTCGCTTCGGCATATACCGCTGCGGAGGACGCGGCAGGAGAAATAAAGGAGAAGTTCGAGGACGCTCAGGCCGCAGTCCGAAAACCACCCGAATAGACGGAGAAATAACGGATACGGGGCGCCGTCGATGCGGTCGGCTGCGGCCCGTATCGTATCCTCCTGAATGGAAAGCGTTGAACTTATGAAACCGAGCACGATACGCACTCTGACCAAAGCGGGTATGGTCGGTACCATGGCCTTGCTCGCTCTCCCGAAGTTTCAACCTCAGAGAATGGGCTTTCGGGGAGGCCGGGCGCCGGGCGCGAATCTTCATACATGGGCCGGGATTGCCTTGATAGGGTTTGCGGTCTGGCATTACAATTGTTATCAACCGCCCGTTTGGGACCGCGATCGACCGAGATCACGGTGACCCGCCCGTGAACATCCGCTGAAGCGTCGGTGGTCTTTAGTTACGCCGACCCGGATCGTCTGAGCAGCGCCGCTCTATCGGTTTGTGACGCTGGACCGGATTTGCGCCCCGTATACGGTTGCCTTTGGTCTACGGGCGCTCCTCTTTCCAGGTTGAGTTCCAACCGAGCATGGAAAGATGCGTGGAAGGGGATGCCCCCTGCATAGGGAGGCCCTTGCAACGCAAGAGACCGAGGGGGCATCCACGTGAGACGGACGGATCGTCGGGGTAATCCTGTCCGGTCGGGAAGGCTGTTACGGCCGGCATGTCCTCGGATTGTGTATGACAGTCCTGAGAGGATTATCAAATGTATACGCAACGTACCACGGACACATGATGCGCCGTTTCGCTCTCCTTCCGTCGCCTTGCGCTACCGAGGATCCGCGCCGCGCCGTCCGGCTAAGTTTTCACGCCACTGCCCGGTCGGAATAATGCTCTTCCAATGCTCGTCTGAGGCCTGCGATGCTTGGCGACGCGGGGAAACAGCACCGCACTCCTCGACTCAGGCAGATTCGCTTGACGGATTTGGCCGCGCCGGCGCTGTTCACCTCCAGCGGGCACACAACCAGATCGGAGCCGGAGATACAATCTTCCAGGGCCTGCTCGCATCCTCCGGCGACGCCGTCATGACGTCGGAACCGCCCGCCGGCCGATTCAATGACCTGTCGATAATGGCATTCAAGCCCCTCGATCCCTCCGACCAACGTCACTATCTTCCCCTCCAGATTGCGCCGGAAAGGACAACCGATCGGAGCGTCGGGAGGGCTTAAGGCGGCAAACGCCCGCTCGTATCGGGCAAGTTCCTCGACAAGGCCGTGGATTTCTTCTCTAAGCTGAAGGTTTTCCTCCTCCAGTTCATAATTGCAATACTTTGCTTGGGCCAGAAGAGTATTCAGCTTGGTCACGAGGCGGCCGTTTTCGCAGGTGCATCGGTTCATGGCGCGGTTCCTTCCGTGATATACGCCTGCATCGTCCGGAGGAAGGAGGCGATAGATAGAAAGCGCAACCTTCGTTAGAGACATCTACCTCACTCCCCAAACGTCTGTCAAGCTTTTTTTGTCATCATCCATGAAATGATTCCTGGAAACACCTCTCAGCGCCGTGCCCGAGCCCGGCCATAAGTTTGAAATGTCTAACCTGATAAATCTCCAGAGTGTTTGTCTTGACAAACCACCTATCCGCCCCTGCGCTCGCAAACATACCAGTGCAATAAAACCGGCCGACGGCGCAAAAACGGTGAAGGGATCATCCCGTTCTGACGTCCGAATTGCGACCGGATCAGGCTCGGCCCTTGGGAGGGTTGGAATGAAAAGGTTCTCGGGAATTACCATCATTCATGCGATTCTGCTCATAGCAGCGTTCGTGTCGAGCGCTTCGGCGGCAATCCGGTCGGCGCGTCGAGCGCGGGACGCTGAATTTCGTCATATCCTGCTGCTGACCGGGCTCGACCAAAATTCTTTGTGTCATGTGACTTCGCCGTGCCGCCGCAAGCATGTCCGAAAAGGTGATGTGCTTCTTAGGATACCAGGGAGCCCGAGTGA
>CAYLRL010000083.1:0-21227 GCA_964385875.1 uncultured Syntrophales bacterium | reverse complement strand
CCCCTCCATCCTCACCGGGCGCAGAGCCGCCTCAAGCCCGGTGAACCATTACCATCCGGCCGTTTTTCTTACGCGCCGAGGAGGCGTCCTTGAACAATCAGGTCCCACAGGGGAAAATCCGTAAGGTGCTCATAGTGGAGCCTGACGTGAGCGTTTCGATGGATCTCGATCATATGCTCCGCGGCTTCGGCTACGAGGTCTATGGGGCGGTCTCGAGCGGCGAAGCCGCGGTGCAAGCGGTCCGAGGCAGGCCGCCGGACCTTGCGCTGATCGCGATAGGCCTCTCGGGGGAAATAGACGGCATTGAGACCGCTGCTCGGATTCGATCCCTGGCCGACATTCCCGTGGCGCATCTTGTATCGGCGGACGAAGAAGACCGTCTCGAGCGGGCCGCGGCCGGCGAGACGTACGGCTTTCTCGGAAAGCCGATCTCTCTCATCGACCTCAGGATTACGGTTGAAACGGCTCTGCACAAACACGCCGCGGACAAACGAATCCGGGAGAGCGAGGCTCGGAGGGCAAAGGCCGAGGAGCTTGCCGGCCTGCACAGTTGGGAATGGGATCTTACCACGGACCGCCTCACATGGTCCGCTGAAGCCTACCGTGCGTTCGGATATAAGGAAGGGCCCGAAGATCTTACGTTCGCGCGGTTCCTCGATTCCGTGCATCCCGAGGATCGAGACCGGATACGCCGGGCGTTGGAAGAGACCGCGGCCGGTAAAGCCGCGTACGACATCATATTCAGGATCGTGCGGCCAAACGGCGACGTCAGGCGTCTTCACAGTAAGGGAGAAGTGAAGATGGACGGGGACGGCAATCCCGTCCGAGTGGTCGGCATGGCCCTCGATATAACTGAACGGGCGGAGCTTGAAGAAGAGCGGGATCGCATCCTCTCGATGTCATACGATCTTATCTGTGTCGCGTGTGAAGACGGATACCTCAAATACGTGAATCCCTCGTGGGAGCGAGTCCTGGGCTACACCGCGGACGAACTGCTCTCCCGGCCGTTTCTCGATTTGATCCACCCGGACGACCACGAGAAGAACGAAGCGGAGGTCCTCAAGCTCAAGTCCGGCGAACCGACCGAGGATTTTAGGAACCGGTACATTCACAAGGACGGTTCGATCCGGATCATCGATTGGACCTCGGTCGCCATTCCGGAAAAGGGCCTTTTCTACTGCGTAGGCCGGGACGTCACCGACCGAAGAGAGGCGGAGGAAGCGTTCGAGGCAGCGTATGAACGGCTGAACCAAATCCTCGAGTTTCTGCCCGATCCCACCTTTGTTATCGACGATCGGGGTAGGGTGACCACCTGGAACCGCGCCATGGAGCAGCTGACCGGAGTCGAGGCCTCCGCGATCGTCGGCCGGGGTGATTACGAATATGCGCTGCCCTTCTATGGTCGGAGACGACCCCTGATAATCGATCTGGCGGTCGATTACGATCCGCAGTGGGCTTCCCAATACGAGTCTTTGCGGCGGGAAGGCGATCGGTTGATTACCGAGGTCTACCTGCCCGATTTTCGCGGCGGCCGATGGCTCTGGATCACGGCCGCGCCGCTCGTCGATGAAAACGGCCGAATCGTGGGCGCGGTCGAGACCATTCGCGACATAACCGAGATCAAAGACACGGAAGAGACCCTCCGGCGGAGCGAAGAGCGGTACCGACTGCTGGCGGAGAATACCCTCGACGTGATCTGGCAAATGGACACGGAGTTGCGGTTCACCTACATCAATCCAGCGATCCTACACATGACCGGATTCACTCAGGAGGAGTGGATCGGCTCGAAGCTCGACGAGCATTGCGACAACGAGAACTTCGCGGCTCTGGCCCGGGCGGTCGCCGCTGAAATCGCCAAGGGTCCCGGGGCGCGCGGGGTCGTCTTCGAGGCCGACATGATCACGAAGAACGGCGACCCCATTCCCGTCGAGATCCACGGGAAGGTCATCTTCGATGGGAGCGGCCTCCCCGTAGCGCTGCAAGGGGTGACACGCGATATCACCGAGCGCCGGAAAGCTCAAGCCGCGCTCAAGGAGAGTGAACGGAAATACCGTCGGCTTTTTCAGAACTCGCCGGTCGGCATCATATCCGTCGACACGGAGGGCCGGATACTCGAGATCAACCGGTATCTTCTCGACACGCTCGGGTCGCCGTCCGAGGAGGCCACGAAAGCGATTAATATGCTGACGCTGCCGCAGCTGGTCCGATCGGGTGTCTCAGCGGCCTTCCGATACTGCATGGTGTCGGGCAGGCGCGTGGTCAAGGAAATCCCGTACGAGAGCAAATGGGGAAAGAAGTCCTATTTGCGGTTCGTACTCACGCCGATTGCCGACGAGGCCGGCGCGGTATCCGGGTGTCAGGCCGTAGTTGAAGATTTCAGCGAACAGAAGAGACTCGAGGAGCAACTCCGGGAAGCCTCGAAAATGGAGGCGGTGGGCACATTGGCCGGCGGCATAGCCCATGACTTCAACAATCTCTTGCAGATCATCTCGGGCCACGCGGAGATGCTTGATATTGAGCTTGCCGCCAGGAAATCCAATCTCTCAGAGGTCAACGCGATTCGACAGGCCGCGGATCGCGGCGCGGACCTGGTGAGGCAGATCCTCACCTTCAGCAGAAAAGTGGAGTCCAGATTTCAATCGATCGATCTCAATCATTATATTCGGAGCACGGAGCGGCTTCTCTACCGAACGATCCCCAAGATGATCGAGATCGGATTGGACCTCGCCGAAGACCTGCGTCTCGTTCGCGCGGACTCGTCCCAAATCGAGCAAATGCTCATCAATCTGGCGATCAACTCGAAAGACGCGATGCCGGACGGCGGCGAGCTGATTATCGCCACGGAGAATGTCGATCCGGACGAGGACTATTGCCGCACTCACGAAAGTCTCGAGCCGGGCGCGTATGTGCGTCTTTCGGTGACGGACACGGGTCACGGCATCGACGAAGAAGCCCTGCCTCGAATCTTTGAGCCCTTCTTCACCACGAAGAAGCCCGGCGAGGGAACGGGCCTCGGCCTCTCCTCCGTCTTCGGGATCGTCAAGATGCACGGAGGCCACATCATGGTCGAAAGCGAACCGGGCGCAGGAACGACAATGGCAGTCTACCTTCCGGCGTCAAAGGAGACTCCGCCTGACGCTGAAAAGACCGACCAAGAAGCCCGGCCCGGGGGAGGAACTGAGACCCTTCTCGTGGTCGATGACGAACCGCTCATCGCGGACCTGGCGAAAAAGCTCCTCGAACGGGCCGGCTATTCGGTGGTGGCCGCGCACAACGGCCGACAGGCCCTGGATATTTACACAAAGGAACGGGATCGGATCTCCCTGGTGATTCTCGATTTGGTCATGCCGGAGATGGGCGGTCGGCAGTGTCTGGAAGAGCTCCTCAAGATCGATCCCGAAGTCAAGGTTCTCATCGCCGGCGGTTTCGTCGTGGACGATGAGGCGAAGGCGGTCTTGGATTCCGCGGCCAAAGGTGTCGTAAGCAAACCGTTCGTTATGAACACCTTACTTCGGTCCGTGCGGGAGGTCCTTGACGGGACTTGATCACTCTCGGGGGGAGGGGGAACCCTGTATGAGCGCGTACCCCATACACTCCAGACTTTTTCGTTCGGGGCTTCCGACGGTCCGACCGTCGACCCCTATCCGGCGCTCGACCCGGATCAAACCCCAACGAGCGCCGTGTCGGTCGGGACTTCCTTTGCAGGCCGCAATGGAGAAACAGAGGGGCACTCGTGACGAAATCGACTGATGACGTTCGTGGCGCGCGGTCCGAAAAGAATCCCTTTTCTCTTACGAAGCTGGGGCTGAGCGCCCTCCTCATCTCGGCTGTAGTCGCCTTCATGCTGGGAGGCGGCTGGTTCTATCTTGTCGAAAAGAAACAACTACGTCGCGCCGCGGAAGACGACCTTCGCGCGGTCGCAAGTCTCAAAGCCGATCAGATAAAGAAATGGCGCGCGGAACGACTCGGTGACGCCGCGGTCATCATGGAGACTCCGTTCCTTTCGGAAACGGCCGGAGTCTGGCTTCGAGAACCGACGGAGGATTTGAAGCGGCGAATTTTAGACTGGTTTCGAGCTCTGAGGACGCACTACCGTTACGCGGATGTGATGCTTGTGGACATTGACGGGCGGGTCCGCCTCAGTCTCTACAATCCGGGGACCGCTCTGCATCCCGAGGCGGCTGAGGCGCTTGCTCGGGCCTTGCGGGAGCGACGTCCCGTTATGACGAGCTTGCACGAAACGGACGGGCAATCGTCGCACGTCGGTGTAATAGCGCCGGTCTTCGCGCAGTGGGGTCGCGAAGGGCCTCCCGAAGCCGCGGTTGTCCTGCAGTCGGACGCAGGGCAATTCCTCTATCCGCTCATTCAGTCGTGGCCCACCTCAAACCCGAGCGCGGAAACGCTCCTTGTTCGCCGTGAGGGGAACTTCGTCCTCTTCCTCAATGAGCTTCGGCATCGTCGCGACTCGGCGCTCAGACTGCGCATTCCCCTCACCGAGACTGACGTGCCCGCAGTCATGGCGATCCGGGGTAAGAGAGGCATAGTCGAGGGGAGGGACTACAGAGGCGTCGAAGTGTTGGCGGACGTTCGACACATCCCGAATACCCCGTGGTTCATGATCGCGAAGGTTGACAAAGTCGACGCGCTCGCTGTGTGGCGGTCGCGTTCGTTCTTGATCGTGGCGCTCCTCGGCGCGGTCATGATTGCGTTCGTGGCGGTCGCGGGGATGCTTCGGCAGCGCTCGGAGAAGGCCGGTTACCGGCGACTCTATGAGGCGGAGACCGCCCGCAGGAAGACGGAACAAAGGCACAAGGTCACGTTGATGAGCGTCGGTGACGGCGTCATAACGACTGACACGCGCGGCCGGGTGGAACTCATGAACCCCGTCGCGGAGAAACTCACCGGCTGGAAATTGGACGACGCGCAAGGCAGGCCGCTCGAGAATGTGTTCCACATTGTGGAAGAAACGAGCCGTGAACGCGTCGAGAACCCCGTGCGAAAAGTCATGCGTAAAGGAACCATTGTCGGTCTGGCCAATCACTCGATACTCATTGCCCGCGACGGCGCCGAGCATCCCATAGCGGACAGCGGAGCGCCCATTCCGGGCGACGACGGCGCGGTCTCCGGCGTAGTCTTGGTATTCCGCGACCAGACCGAACAACGAGCAGCGGAAGGTCGACTCCTGAGGGAGAAGCAACGGGCTCAGCAGTACCTGGACACCGCCAACACCATTCTTATCGCCCTCGATACCCACGCGAACGTCACTCTGGTGAACCGAAAAGGATGCGAGATTCTCGGTTATGAAGAGGGGGAGATTCTCGGGAAAAACTGGTTCGAACATTTCGTGCCGGAAGACTCTGTCGAGCGGGTCAGGGATGTGTTCTCGAAAGCCGCCTCCGGGGAGTGGAGTGGGGTTGAATACGTCGAGAATCCAATCCTGACGGGTCACGGCGACACACGACTCATAGCGTGGCGAAATTCCGTCGTACGTGACGGAAACGGCGCAATCGTCGGCGCGCTCTCTTCCGGTGAGGACATTACCGACCGTCGCGCGGCTGAAGAGGCCCTCCGGGAAAGCGAGCAGCGGTATCGCGCCACATTTAACGACGCGTCAGTGGGTATCGATCTCGTGGACCGCAAGGGCGCGTTCCTCGAACTGAATCGCACGCTGGCCGACTTCCTCGGGTACACCACGAACGAACTCCTCGACCTCACCGTCTTCGACGTCACCCATCCCGATGATGTGGAGAAATCCGCAGAGATGTTCAAGGCCCTCCTGGAGGACAATTTGCGGGTCTACAGGCTGGAGAAGCGCTACGTCCGAAAGGATGGGGAGGTCGTCTGGGCGGATACGTCCGTGTCGACCATTCGCGGGCCCGAGGGAGAACTCCGCGCCACCGTCGGCGTTATTGTCGACATCACGCGGCGCAAAGAATCCGAGGCCGTGTCCGTCCTTTTGGCCACGGCCGTGGAACATGCTGCGGAATCGATTGAAGTCACCGACGCCACAGGCAGGATCGTGTACGTCAATCCCGCGTTCGAGCAAACCACGGGCTATTCCCGAGAAGAAGTTATCGGCCGCAATCCGAGCATCCTCAAGAGCGGCAAACATGATGAGCGCTTTTACCGTGAGATGTGGCGAACGCTTCTCGACGGAGAGGTCTGGACCGGTCGTTTCATCAACAAGAAGAAAGACGGCTCTCTCTTTGAAGAGGACGTGTCCATCACTCCCGTCAAAGACGATTCCGGAACCATCGTCAATTATGTGGCGGTCAAGCGGGACGTGACGCAGGAGATCCTTCTGGAAAGGCAGCTCCAACAGGCCCAGAAGCTCGAATCCATCGCCGCGCTCGCCGGCGGCATCGCCCATGACTTCAACAATCTGCTGACCATCGCCTCCGGCTATACGGAAATCCTCCTCATGGAGAAAAAGGAAGGCGATCCCGGTCACGAAGAACTCGAGGCGATCCGGCACGCGGCGTCGCGCGGCGCGGACCTTGTCAGGAGTATCCTCACGTTCAGCAGACAGATCGAGACTTTCCCTCGCGTGGTCGATATCAACGACGAGATCCGGCACGCGGAGAAACTCATGATGAGGACCATTCCCAAAATGATTGAAATCCGACTCGACCTTGCCGAAGACGTCGACCCCGTAAAGGTCGACGCCGGCCAATTCGAGCAGATTCTCCTGAACCTTGCCGTGAACGCCCGCGACGCCATGCCGGGCGGAGGCGAGCTCACGCTGCGAACCCGAAACGTTCGCCTGGACGAGGAGTACTGTCGAACGCACTTGGGGACCACCCCGGGAGACTACGTGATGGCCGAGGTCTCCGACACGGGACACGGAATGGGGCCGGACGAGATCGAACGCATCTTCGAGCCGTTTTACTCGACCAAAAGGCCCGGGGAGGGGACGGGGCTTGGACTCGCGATGGTGTTCGGAATCGTCAAGGGACACGGAGGACACATCGCCTGCTATAGCGAACCAGGCGCCGGAACCGTCTTCAAGATTTACTTCCCTGTAGTCCGTGAAGAACAGAGGGACGAGGATCCCGCGGTTAGCCGGGAGATGACGGCCTTCGGAACCGAGACGATCCTCCTCGTCGATGACGAGGAATCCATACGCAGTCTCGGCGAGTCCATTCTGCGGCGGGCGGGTTACACGACGCTTACCGCGTCCAACGGCGTCGAAGGCTTGGAGATCTATCGGAAGCGTGGGGAAGACATCGACTTGGTCGTCCTCGACATGATCATGCCCGAAATGGGCGGAGAACAATGCCTCGAGGAGTTAACGCAAATCGATCCGGAGGTCAAGGTGCTTATCGCAAGCGGTTTCTCCGCCCAGGGTATGACCAAAGTCTCGGATCGGCCGGGAGTGCGCGGTTTCGTCGGGAAGCCGTTCAAGATGTCGAGCCTCCTGAAAACCGTTCGAAAGGCTCTCGATGGAGATTGATCGGTCGGGTGGTCGCTTCCGGGTCGGTGTCAAGGCTCGGCGCGCAGTAGGCGCTCCTGCGTGCCACGCGTACACATGAAAAGAGGTAATGGTTCACCGGGCTTGAGGCGGCTCTGCGCCCGGTGAGGATGGAGGGGGAGACTCATCTCCCCCATCGAGATATCAATGGCTTGTCGCTATCCCGGTGAACGGTTACCAAAAGAGCCCCCGCCGGCGTTTCGCGGTCCGAGATAATGCTTGATTCAATCGCGCGCGGTGAGGTATGCTTCACATTCGCGCAGCGTGTCTGCGGCAGCCGAAACAACGTGACAAACCGGTGCAGATACTATACTGCCGATCCGAAGACGCAACCCATTGCGCCGCGCGGTCCCTTGCCGGCGCCGGACCGCAGGCTATTCCGTATCCGGGATGAGAAAGCGCCCTTCAGTATTACCGAGAGCCGACGGTTGCTCAGGTATTCTCCCGTCCCCATCACATTTTCGCCGAGACAGCTCACGACCAGTCCGGGGGAAGACGCATGAAGAAGATTTTGATTGTCGACGATCAGCCGGAAATCAGAGAGCTGATAGAGAAGACCCTCCGACGGGATGACCGCGTCATCATACAAGCCGAGGACGGAACCAAAGCGGTTGAAACCGCTCGAAAAGAGAAGCCGGATCTCGTCATGATGGATGTGATGATGCCCGGATCCGTCGACGGCATTGAAGCCACCCGTCTACTGAAAAGCGATGACAAGACGAGGGATATCATAGTCCTCGTTTTGACCGCCAGAGGGATGCCGGCCGACCGCGAAAAGGGCATGGCCGCCGGCGCGGACGACTACTTTGCAAAGCCCTTCAGTCCCTTGGAACTCATGAGAAAAGTCGACGAGATTCTCGGCTGAACTACCCCCGATGGGAGGTCTGCATGGATCAAGGCGGCAAGAGCGACGCCGAACGTCACCACGAACTAACGCTCATGATCAAGCAGTCCCTCAAGTACGCCGAGGACATCGCGAAAGTTTACGAAGAGGAAAAGGCGAAGCGAAAGGAACTCGAGCAGTCCAACCGGACCTTGCGGCGCGAAATCGCGGAGCGCAAACGCGCCGAGGACGCTCTCCGAGAAAGTGAAGAGCGATTCCGAGCGATCTTCGAGACCGCGACCGACTGCATTTACATCAAGGATCTCGACCTCAAATACACCCACGTCAATCCCGCCCTGGCCGAACTCTTCCAAGCGCCGCCCGAACAGATAATCGGAAAGACCGACGACCGGTTCTTCGACGCGGCCACCGGCCGACATATGGAAGCGACCGACCGCCGCGTGCTCGAAGGCGAGTTCATCGAAGAAGAGCACACCCGGACGGTCAAGGGGGCGGAATTTACCTTTCTCGACACCAAAGCGCCTCTGCGAAGCTCATCGGGACGCATTATCGGACTCTGTGGAATCGCGAGGAACATCACCGAACGGAAAGGGGCGGCGGCGCCTGCCCCGGCGGGCGAGTACGAGTATCCCTCCCGGTCTATGCGCGCGGTCTTGGACCAGGCCCGACTTGTCGCCGCGCAGGAGGCGGTCGTGCTCCTTCTGGGAGAGAGCGGAAGCGGAAAAGACTTCCTCGCGCGGTTCATTCACGACTCGTCGCACCGTGCGGCCGGACCCTTCTTCACCGTCAACTGCGCATCCGTCGCGCCGGAGCTTGCCGAGTCGGAACTCTTCGGGCATGAGTCGGGCGCGTTTACCGGGGCGCGGGCGCGAAAGCGAGGGCTCCTCGAGCTCGCCGAAGGGGGCAGCCTCTTTCTCAACGAAATCGGCGAACTCTCGGCCGCGCTTCAGGCCAAGCTCCTGACCTTTCTCGACACCCGAGCGTTCACCCGCGTGGGAGGCGAAAGGAACATTTCGGTCAACGCTCGCCTCATAACCGCAACCAACCGGGATCTGGAACGGGAAACGGAAGAAGGCCGCTTCCGTCGCGATCTCTTCTATCGTCTCAATGTGGTCTCGATTCGCATACCACCGCTCAGAGAGCGAAAAGAGGACATTCCCATCCTCGTTCGACAGATTCTCGCCCGGCTGGGCTCCGAAATACGCCTCCACTCCGACCCGGTCATTGAAGCCGACGTCATCGAAGGGTTCAAGAATCACGATTGGCCGGGCAACGTGCGGGAACTGCGCAATCTGTTGGAACGCGCCCTGATTCTCTCGGGAGGCGGCAGACTTACACTCGCCGACTTCGGGCTCGACCGGACGACGAGAAGCGACTGGGCCTTCACTGCCGAGTTTCCCGTAGATCGGAACCTCAACGACGTGACCAAGGACCTCAAGCGCGCGTTGGTCCTCGAAGGGCTCCGCCGCACCGACGGCAACAGGTCCGAAGCCGCGCGCCTCCTTGGAATCTCCCGGAATTCCTTGAATCATTACCTTTCCACGCTCGACATAAAGGCCTGAATCTCGATCCGGTTCGGAAACGGCGGAAAGCGGCCCGCCGCATGGTTAAAATACCAACACTGTCGGCGCCGAACGAGACGCTGCGACCAGAAATTAAACATAGATGAACCAATCATGGCCGGCCTTGTCGCAGGCGCCATCCTAACGTATTGACATAAAACATTGTAACGGCGTGGTAACAAAACAAACAGACGCCGGCGAACGCCCCGCGGAATCGTCCTCGCCTGTCTCATCTCTCTCTTCCTAAGCCGTCGAAACCACAAAGCAAAATATGCAGAGGCCGCCGCCTTCCCCCCCCTTGGCACGCCTCTTGCCTAAGCTCTCCGTCAAGAGGAATGAAACCTGCGCATACACCGCGCACGCCGCGAAACGGAGACCGATGATGGAGACCACGAAACCTGCCAAACACAGCCCAACAGCCCCCGCGGACGCAGGTCGACGCGCGTTGGGGAGCATATCCGGTCACGGCCTCGTTGCTCGTACAGTGAAGAAGAGACGCGTATCGACGCGGGCGCTTGCGCGCATGGTTCGAGCGGCTCTCTTTCTTGCTCCGGCGGTTGTGGTGAGCCTCGGCGTCATCGGCTCGGCTCAGGCCGGCGCGATCGAGTCGGTATGGATCGCGATGGCTCGTGAGAGTCCGGAATTCGCAGAGGCTCTCCCGGCCCGCACGCTCAGCGCCGGAACCCTGCGCGAACGTTACCCGTTCACTCCGGAGACGCCGAATCGTCGGACGCGCCTTCGCTACGCGGCGCGCAGACTGGAAGATCTGCTTCCCCGCACTGAACGGGCGCTTGAGGGCTTTATCAACCGGCGCGGCATGGGCGTGCTGATGAAGATTGTGCGGCAATTCTACCCCGACTCGGAATCGCGCCGCTCGTCCGCCGGTCTCACCCTTGAAAACTGCCTGGCGGCCGAGGTGGGAGCCGCGGTGAACGACTCGGGGATCACGCTCGATCGGCACGCCGTAAAAGTCGAGCTTCTCACGGTGTTTCTGATTGCTTCGGAGGAACTGACCCGGAATCTCCCCACGCCTGAGCCTGATTCCTCGCCGACGAAGAGCGCGCAAGGATTCCGTCGAGCTTCGATATCGAGACCGAACGGGCCGTGGTGGCGGTAACCGAACAAAAGCGGATTCACTGCGACAACGGCGAACGGGAAAGGAACAAATTATGATAGCGGCTTTAGAGACGGCGATCCGGGATTTGGTTGAGGCCTCGAGCCTCCCGTCCTTCGATGACAAACCGGACACCTCCACTCACACCATCGACCTCGACAACCTTGTCTACGAGGACGTGACCAAGACCGGCACTTTCGATCTGCGGCGCATCGGCTCCACGTCGCTTGGGCGGTTGATGGATTCTCTGCCCGTGCCGACGCTGATCGTCGATGAAAGGCATTACATCGTGTTCGCCAACCGGAGTTGTGAGAGCGTCTGCGACTCCTACCGCGAGATTCAAGGTCGCCCGTTTGCGGATCTTCTTCGCGAACATCCTGATTCTCAACGACAGGCTGCGCTTACGCAGAAGGCCGTGGCGGTTCTCGATCGAGCCTTCACAACTCGCAAGCCGCAAAAGGCCGAAGCTATCCTCGATTTTCGGGGCACGCGGATCTGGGCTCGACTCCATCTCCGGTCGGTCCGTATTACGCGCATCCGTCATATCCTTGTCCTCGTGGAGGACCTCACCACGGATCGGGCTCGGCAACGCATTTCCGAGCGGGAGGAGCTCCGGCTGAAAGAGTCGTACGCGGAACTGGAGAATCAGGTGCGGTTGCTCCAAACCAGACTTGCACGGCTCAGCCGAGATGGAGGCGGCGATTCGGCTCGTTCGAGCGGAAACGGCCAAAGCGAGGCGTCGCAACCATCGAGCATCGCGGCGCTCACCGAGCTGGCGCCGGTAGGAATGACCGTGACGAACCCGAAGGGCGAATTCAAGTGCGTTAATTCGCTCTTCGCCGGACTCTTTGGGTGTTCGGCCGCAAAATTTCCGAACGGTTGGAAAACCCTCCAGCAGATGTGCAGCGAGATCGCCGACAAGCCCGACAGGGTGGGCGCATGGTGGAAGTCTCTGCAGAGCGCCGGCCCGGGCGTCCGGATGCCGATCAACATCGGCGTGACCGGATCGAATGTGCCTCGTCGGGTGATCAGAGTGACAGGTATGAAGTCCGCGAACGGAGACTACGTATTCACCGGCGTGGAAGGCTCATCAAAGGACGGTTCCGGAGCGTAGCGATTGGAAGAAGCGCTCGTCGCGAAGGCCGAAGGTCCGGAATTGCCGGATCACGCTCGAGACCTGAATGTCGAGGCGCTGTTCGGCATGGTGACTGAGAGCCGGAAAGGGAGATTGAATCATGATAATAGAATTGTTGCCGCGAGTCTTTGAAAGCTCCGCTCCGCTTATCCTGGAACAATTGGAAGAGCGCATCGTGCTCGACGGAGCAGTTGAGGCGACCGCCGGAACATGGGACGCTCCCACGCCGGGGGAGGGAATATTTGACGGAGATTTCCATAGGATAGAGGATCAAACGTTCGTTTTTTTGGAAGGACTCGGGGCGGGCCTCGGAATCGGCTACTGGTGGAATCCTGAACTCCAAGTCTGGGGCTGGGCGCTCGACTATGAAAGCGGTTGGTGGTGGGAAGACCGCGGTTCCGGTTGGGATTGGATGAACGTTGGCCTCTGGGACTTCGAATGGTACGCCAACGCCGGCGTCTGCGCATTTGACGGCCGGATGCGCATTGATTGGGCCGGCGCGGAATTCACCTACGTTCAGGCCGAAGACGAGATGCTCTATCGTCTGGAAGGCATTCCCTTTATGAAGTACGAACTGGGGTCGGAAAACGACTCGGGATGGGGATGGCAGTGGTGGGACACGTCGTCCGGCCGGGGTACTTGGGTCGCATGGGAGGATGGGTCCGGCGATCCGTACGCGCTTCCGACGAACTCGTACTCCGGATTCTCCGCGGAATTCCTGTACGACGGCGCCTGGCGTTGGATGCCGGGCGGTCACGGGAAGGATTGGGTTGCGTTCAATCCTGCGGACTCCCGCCTCGGCGGGGTGTATTGGCTCTGGTGCGACAACGGAACGGATCTGAAGATCGACTACACCGTGGACGCGTCCGCGACGCCCGTCGCCTGGAACACCGCCTGGGACGGCGCTTCAAGCAGCGACTGGGCCTATATGGGCGATTCGATGTTCGTGTTCGAGTCGGACGGCCCGAACGGAATCGACCGACAATGGACGATCTATGACGGTTCCGCGGGGGTCGATGATGTTTGGTTCACGTATCGATGCGCGAATTATGACGCCTCGGCCGCGTCGGGCGCGTGGGACTTTGACGGCTGTCTCGAACTGGCCTTTCTCAGCGACCGTGTGGGCGAGGAAGGCGTGGCCTATAGCTCGAATGAAGACTACTTGATCACGAACGCGATCAGCGTGGTCGGCGACGCGTACGACAATGCGACAATTGCCGATATTGCGGCCATGATGGACGCGATCTCGCAATCTCAAGGGAACATCTTCTTCAGCGCGGTGATGTTCCACGGGGATGGGGCAAACATCGACGACGCCTCATTCCGTATTGGAAGCACGACCGTTTCCAAGGCCTCTCTCGGAGCGCTCCAGCCGTCATTTGAAGAGATGGCCGGCCTCTTGCTGGGCTACGGCGAGCCGGGGCGCATTCTCATGATGAACTCGAACGCCGCGGAGCCCGCGCTTCAACCGGTCATGGCCGCAATTCAAGGCTTCTTGGACGGGAACGGCCCATGGGGCGATGGGAACAGCCCAACTCTCTGGGCAAGTGTTGATACGACCGGCGACTGGTTCTCTTGTGTTGACGACGGGGCGAACTGGGCTCTCGAATGGTCTGCCGAGAACTACGATCCTGCCGACCCGTACGGAAATGCGCTCGGACGCGATGAACTCCTCTATGTGTCTTCGGCCGTTTCGGAGGGAGTGAGGGCACTGTCGGGCGATTCCGAGGTGAACCGTGCGCCGACCGTGACGGGGGACGGCGTCTTCGCCGCGATAACCGAAGATGAGATCGATAACGGTGGGCAAACCGTCGCGGCGGTTGTCGGCGATACGATCGAAGACGCGGACCCCGACGCCCTGGAAGGTATCGCCGTATTCGGTCTGAGCGACGACGCGGGAACCTGGGAATACTCGACCGACGGGGGCGCCGTTTGGCATGCCGTCGCCGCGGTGGACACGAGCAATGCGCTGCTCCTGCGATCCACGGACTTGATACGATACACGCCGAACGGAGAAAACGGCGGCTCCGGTTCGATCGACTACTACGCATGGGATCAAACGGCCGGCGCTGCCGGCACGAAGGTTGACGCGTCCGAACGCGGGGGAATCACGAGCTTCAGTGAGTCCGCCGCGAGCGCTTCGATCCTCGTGTCGGACGTGAACGACGCGCCGACGGTGACCCTTGCAGATATGCCGCCGATCCCCTGCGATATATGCGAGATCGATCTGTCCCAGGCGATCCGCGTGGATGATGTGGACAGCTCGACGCTCTCCGTGTCGCTGCACAGCGCGGGGTGGTTCGAGTGTCTCTCCGTGTCCGAACTCCCGAACGTCACGATCGAAGGGAACGGGACGTGTGAGCTGACCCTGCAAGGAAGCGCCGCTGATGTGAACGCGGTCTTGGCGACGCTCGAGGGGATGCGCATCGGCGCCGCGGCAGGGGACGGCCCGATTTACATTACGGTTACCGACGAAACGGGGGGGGAAACCCATGCCGCGCTCACGGTGACTTCGCCTGTGGACCCGGCCGCGCCGAGCTGCACGGTTACGCCTCTCGATCCGGTGAGCCCGGGATGCGGCGAAGTCGACCTGGGATCGGTCTTTTCAATCGATGAAGGGTTTTCCAGTCCGATCGCAGTGCTAATCCATTGTAGTGAAGGCTTCACAAGCGTGACCCTCGATCCGCCGCCCGGCGTCATGGTCACGACCTCCGAGGACGGCTCGGCAACCGGGCTTTACAGTATGGACCCGGTCGCTTTGCAGACTGCGCTGAATACCCTGTCGGGAACCTTGGCGCCCGACTTCAACGGCGACGCTTCGATCGTATTCATCGTGAGCGATGGAGTGACTGTAACCTGCTACGCTTTTGACCTGGAGGTCTGTTCCTAGGCTTCTTGATCCGCCCGGAAGCGCGCGGCCTGCGTCCAACCGGGCGGTCCTCCTGATCCGCCTCTTTTCAATCCCAACGGGGCGCTCGGATGGGAGATATCGACTCCTCATCCTGCGCCCCGTCCCCTCTACCGCAGACGTCGCTCCGACGACGGTCGACTCGGAGCGGCCTATGCCCTGGGACCGCCGTTAGCCGGCTTAACGGGTTTCAGGCATTCGGCCGTCCCGGGCTCAACGTTCGCCCGATGGTCTCCGCGACGTCGCGAGGCTTGACCGGCTTGGAGAGGTAATCGTCCATGCCTGCTTCGATGCAGCGTTCCCTATCGCCCGCCATTGCGTGGGCGGTCAGGGCGATTATGGGCACGCGCGCGCCGGATCGTCGTTCGAGGGCCCTGATCGCTTCGGTCGCGGCCAACCCGTCCATTTTCGGCATACGCACGTCCATGAGCACAAGATCAGGCGCCTCCTCTTTGTAGAGTTCAACCGCTTTCTCGCCGTCCACCGCCGTAACCGCGCTGTGGCCCATCTTCTCGAGGATGCGTTGGGTGAGCTTTCGATTGATTGGGTTGTCTTCAGCCACGAGGATTTTCAGGGAGGGGCGAGACCGCCCGGCGGAGTTAGGCTCCACCCCGTCCGGATAGTGTTGCGATTCCACGATTTGGTCGGACTTGGCTTCGCCGGCCGACGACGCGTCCGTCAGACCGAATCGAGCCGTGAAGATGAATGCACTTCCTCGGCCGACCGTGCTTTCCACCCAAATCGATCCTCCCATCATCTTGACCAGCTGCGAACAGATGGCAAGCCCGAGACCCGCGCCGTAGCGGCTCATGACGGCAGTCTGATCGCCCTGTTCGAACGCTCGGAAGATTTTCCGGCTCTGCCCGGGCGAAATGCCGACACCGGTGTCGATTACTGAGAATCGGAGCGCCGCTTCCGTCGAATCCAGGGTATCGAGGTCCACATGGACCTTGACTGATCCCTGCTCGGTGAACTTGATCGCGTTGCCCACCAGGTTCACGATGATTTGTCGGAGGCGACCCGCATCGCCTGCGAGGCTGTCGGGAACGCGGTCGTCGATCCGGTGGTCCAGCGTTATTCCTTTTGATTCAGCGGTGAGGCGCAGAATGGATAAGACGCGTTCGACGGTGAGCCGAAGACTGAACCGCGTATCCTCAAGCTCGAGACGTCCCGCCTCGATTTTTGAGAAATCCAGGATATCGTTGATAATTCTGAGAAGGGCGTCGCCTGATACGCGGACTGTGTCCAGGTATTCCCGTTGTTCGTCGGTCAAGCGCGTCTGAAGGGCCAAGTCGGTCATGCCGATGATCCCGTTCATGGGTGTTCGGATTTCATGACTCATTCTCGCCAGGAACTCGCTCTTGGCATTATTGGCTTTTTCCGCGATCCGTTTCGCCTCAATGAGATCGGTGACGTCGATGAACGAGACAATGACGGAGCTTGACTCGCCGGATTCGTCCTCGGTCGAGGAGGCGTTCAGCAGCGTTTGCAACCTGCGGCCGTCTTTGGCTTTGAAACGGTGACTGAGACGGGTGAACCGTTCATCCCCCTCGATGTCTGTGAGCCGACGTCCGTTTTCACAGAGTTCCTCACAGAACGCATCGTAGGATTCGCCGATCACGTCGTCCCGCTCGTACCCCGTTATCTTGCAGAATTCATCGTTGACGCTCACGACGGTCTCGCTACGATCGATGGTGAAGATGGCAGTCGCAGCTGTGTCGAGCACTTTCCACTGAAGTCGATTCATCCTGCGGAGCTTGCTTTCGACATTCTTTCGCGCGGTGATGTCGTTGAGTATCAGCAGCAGGTGCGGTTCGCCTTCCAGGCTGAGTCTGCTGAATCTGGCCGAGATCCACACATCCGCGCCGAACGTTGTGTGCAGGCGCACGTCCCGTTCCGTCTGACGTCCTGTGTCCAGGGTGGTTTCGGCGGCTTCCAGAAGACCCGACTGCTTCCAGGACTGGATAGACCGGAAATTCTGAGCAAGCACGTTGTCCCGCGTGGTCCCGACAATGCCGGTCATGGCCTCGTTGGCGAGCACGCATTGGCCGTCGCTTCGGTACGTGGCTATTCCCGTCGGCGAGCCGGCGATCACCTCGCTATTGAACTCGAGGGCGTCGGCCAGACTCGTCTCCGCGGCTTTTCGGTCGGTTATATCGAGGATGACGCCGATCAGGCCGCCGAGATCTCCCGACGGGTCCCGGAAGACCGCCTTGTGAAAGATCACGTTGCGGATGCGTCCGTCCCAGGAACGTACCGAACACTCGTACACTTGAGTCCCCTGGTTCCTCAGCAGTTCGTCATCCTTTTCCTTATACGTTGCGGCGAGTCCGGGATCGCTCAGGTCAAAGACGGTCTTCCCGACGATTTCGTCCTTGGGCTTTCCGAGGAATTCGGTGAACGCTGCATTGCAGCCGAGGTAACGCCCGTCCGTGTCTTTGTAGAAGACGGGATTGGGTATCGCGTCGAGCACGGTCTCGAGGAAGGCGAAGCCGGCGAGCAGCCTGTCCTCGGCCTCCTGTTTGACGCGCGCTTCCAATCTGAGAAGTTCGTTGGCCTTGTGAAGATCCGCGGTTCGCTCACTAATTCGGGCTTCCATCTCTTTCCCGGCCGCCAGCAGTTCCTCTTCGGCCTGTTTGCGGCGGTCGACTTCACGCCGAAGCTCGTCATTGGCCAGTTCCAACTCCCGAGTGCGCTCACGGACGCGAATCTCGAGGTCATCCCGAATTCTGCGCAGCTCATCGCGCGATTTCTTATGCTCCACGATTTCCCACAGCAGCCTTCGATTCAGGGCCTCGAGCTCTCTTTTGGCCGCCTTCTCCTCTTCAACGACCTTTACCAGATCGTCCGCATAGCGCATGGCTTGTTTGTAGGCCGACGCGTCATCCGAGAAGACCGTTTCCGAGAGACCCCGGCCGTGTTTCGACGTTTCCTGATTCGAATCGGCGGCCTGAACGACTTTGTAGGGATATGACATGAATGCGGCTCCTTTTTGCCGGAAAGAACGGCCGCACGGTGTATGGTTGTCGGGTCCCGGGGGCGGGGCCGGCTGCGGGCGCTCTTCCGGCGCCGTTTTTGAAGCAAGAAATGTGCCGAGGACGCGGCCGTGTCGAGCCCGTTTCAATTCAAATATAGTGCGGGCTTAGAGTAAATCGATCCCGGGGAGCGCCGGCATGGGCGCGGTAGTCGGGCGTATGGCGCGCGAAAAACCACCACACAAACAAGACGTCAATCATCCCGGATGGTTGTGCGGGAGTCTGTGCACGGGACAGAGGCGACGACTTTCAAGTATGATTAGTTTCTGTGCATGAGAGGGAACCGATGTTATTGGGCGCCTATAAAATGTTCACTTCGCCGGCACGCCACAAGATTGAGCGCGGTCATGGTCAGAGCGGTTTCGTCGCGCTGATTGCGAACTTCGATAAGGGACCTGAGCACGCCTCGATCCGGCTTGGTGCGGGAACGACGCGTCTCGGCGACCGTCACACGGAGGTAGAGCGTGTCCCCCGGCCGGACGGGCTTGAGCCACCGCAGTTCGTCCACGCCGGGTGAGCTGAGGCTTGCGTTGTGCGACAGATAGTTGTCCACAAAGAGCCTCATCATGAGGCTCGCGGTATGCCACCCGCTCGCTATCAGCCCGCCGAATACCGATTCCGCAGCGGCTTCCGGGTCCGAATGAAACGGCTGCGGATCGAAGCGACGGCCGAACCACACCACTTCCTCTTCTTCCACAGCGATGGAACCGCACTCGTACGCGGCGCCGGGCTCGTAATCTTCCAGATATCGGTCGTCAATGGGAACGGAGAAAGATCTCGAATCCATGAAACTCCTCGCGCGATTTCGGGATCGCGCGAGCATAGCCGTTCGAGCGGGGCGGGGCAAGAGCCGTCGGAGATGTGGGGCGCGCCGAGGTCGGGTTGAAAACGTCCGCCCTACTGTCTGTATTGCGTCCGATAGAAGGTTATCCCCTGGAATTCGGATTTCTTGAGGAGGCCGTCGTTGACGAGCCGTTCGAGCGCGGAAGCCTTGACGCCGCCGCTGGAGAGGAACCTCCGGGCCGCGTTTTCCCGCATGGGATGGACCGCGCAGATGGCGATGAGATCCTCGACGGGATCGCCGGTTTGCACAAAATCGTCCCCTTCGTATCCGGTGAGCATTTCCACGTTGACGTCATTGCTCCGAAAGAGGTGAAACGCAGATCGCACGGCTTCGTCAGGCGGCGGGAGGGCCCGATCGTCAGTGGGCGGCCTGTTGGGAACGGCCAAATATGCCGTCTCCGGGGAGAGTTCACGGAGGAATTCGGCGACGTTGACGATGGATGCCGGATCGTCGTTCACGCCTCGGACGAGCATTGTTTCGGTAACGAGACGACCGTCGTACTGCGCGGCGAATGCGCGCAGGCCGTCGAGAACCATGGGGAGGTCGAGATCCTTATGAGGCCGGTTCAATCGCCGCCAGGTCTCCGGATGGACGGCATCGACTTTGACGGAGACCCGGTCCGCGCGGGCCGCGTCCTCGGCGACGTCGGCCTTCCATAAGAGCGACGCGTTGGTGATGAGCGCCGTCTTGACCCCCATCGAGGCGATCGTCGGGATTTCCCCGCCGAGATTGATGTCTAATGTGGGTTCGCCATCCGCGACGAAGGTTGCGAAATCAATCGATTCGCCCGCGCGCTCGATGTTGATGAGAAGTTTTTCGACCGTGTCCGCGATCTCTTTCGGCGAATAGAATTCACGTCGGTCGATCGTCTTCGCGTGTGTGGGCCCGACCTGGCAGTACGAACACGCGTAGGAACATACTTTCGGCGGAATGATGTTGATCCCTACGCTCCGCCCGAGCCGCCTCGAGGGCACGGGTCCGTAAGCGATTCGAGGGTCCGCGGAAGAGCGGGGCGTCCGGGGCTTACGGTGAGATGTCATATGCTCCTGTGCTTCGGTTCGTCGGTTGTTGCGACCGAGCGCGAGTCTGCGCCGGCGCCCAAGGTTTCTTCCGTCCCGAAGCGCCGACGCAGCGGGGGTGACAAATCCCGAATAGTTGTACTGGTTCACCGGGCTTGACGCGAGATACCAAAGGCTTGTGGCTGTTCCGGTGAACGATCACGAACCGTTTATGTCGACCGTCTTCGACGCTCAAACCATCGGCAGCGCCTTGGGGAGCGAGAGGTTTGGCGGTCCCTCGATTACTGTCGTTTCTCGGTCTTGTCGGCCTCCATTTTGACCTCCGGAACCTCCTGGGGCTCGGCGAGGACTTCAAGCTGTTCCAAGCTCAACGGTTTTCCGTACGCCGCGTATTACCGTTTCCGGGGAGCGGGATTTTCTACCGGAACCCACTTCCCATCCTTTATGTCCTGATAATAGCACTCGTATTTAACGTCGTCCACGACCGGAATAACGCCCTTCAGATTCTTCACTTTGCCGCCTTCGGACCAGGTGAGCGTCAGTTTCTTGTAATCGTTCAGCACGAAGGCTAAACCAGTGACGGAGCAGGCAGCCCGGATCGATGAGCGATCACGGATTGGAGAAGGAATTGGAAAGGGTTTCTTCCCTGAAGGATGCTGGATCCTTCGGCGGTCAGCAGCCGCGCGGCGAGGAGTTCACCGTCCTCGGACTGGTTATCTTAACAGATCTTTCTCCATTGGACGGCGGGGCGTCCACCTCTCTCGGCGGAGTTGTTTGTTGGTTCGACGCCTTCGTATTCGAGGAAGGTGAACAGACCGTGCCGGTGCTTCAGCAAGCTCTTGCACGCCTTACTCACGTCGCAATCCGTGCTGTCGGCATAGTATTGGAGGCATTTGTGCATGCGAGCCCTGACCGGAACGGATTTCGCGACAAGGGTCTGCCTGTCCAAATCTCCACGCTTGAACGCATGCCGGAGCGCAAACATTCGTCCATTGGTCCGGTCTCGGAAAGCATCCATTTGGAGAATCTCGCCGCGTCCGGGCATCTGCAGGCGTGCTTGATTCCCTTGATTCCTCTGATGATATGGGCCCAATAGAATTGTCGAACACCATTGTGATACTTCTTGTACGCGGAGTACATGTCCGAACAGAGGATTCCGCCATACTCATCGCCCAGAATGTCTGTAAGGACCTTCGCGCCCCGAGAGGCGGCCACATGGAAGAACACTACAGAAGGAGTAGCGGTAACCGTTCACCGGGATAGCGACAAGCCATTGATATCTCGATGGGGGAGGC
>CAYLRL010000082.1:0-21386 GCA_964385875.1 uncultured Syntrophales bacterium | reverse complement strand
GACAGTCGCTCCAAGCCTCCCCCATCGAGATATCAATGGCTTGTCGCTATCCCGGAGAACGGTTACCTCGGATCTCATGCGGCCATCTTTCTGAATAAGTACGCGCCCGCCGCGGTGGCGAGAATCCAAAACCCCGTGATGACTGCCAAATTGAGAACGGGATGAAACTGGTGGGGGACTCCCAACGCGTATCGGAGCCCGTCCACCCCGTAGGTCAGCGGATTGATGTACGCCAGGAACATGAGCCAGCTTGGTATGCCCTCGAGGGGGAAGAGCGCGCCCGAAAGAAAGAATATGGGCATGATGAGGAAATTCATGACGAGCTGAAATCCGTGCGGGTCGCTCATCTGAGACGCGAACGCGATCCCGAGGCTCACGAACGCCGCGGATATGAGGAACATGAAGACGACGGAGAGGATCAGCCCGACCGGCGACCACGACACGAGTCCGCCGATGAAGAGCGCAAGCAGGAGGATCGCGGCTTTCAGCATTGCGGTCGTCACGGCGCCGAAGGTCATGCCGGCCATGATTCCGAGCCTGCTCACCGGCGCAACGAGGATCTCCTTGAGGAATCCGAACTGCTTGTCCCAGAGGACCGAAAGCCCGCCGAACATCGACGAAAAGAGCAAGGTCATTCCCACGACGCCCGGCCCGACGAACTGCATGTAGGAGACGTCGTTTCTATAGCGAAAGAACCCGCCGAAGCCCGTCCCGAGCACAAAGAGGAAGAGCACCGGCATGGCCATCGATCCGAAGAGTCGGCCCCGATTCCGCCAGAACCGCTTCATTTCCCGCAACCAGAGCGTATGAATCGTCGGCGCGAGATTCATCGTTTCCGCCTCGTCAGGTAGATGCGGATGCGTTCCTTTGGGTTCTTGATCGGCGCGTCCCGCATCTCGCGGCCCGTCAGAGTAATGAAGACGTCTTCGAGGTTCGGCTTGCGCACGGAGATCGATGAGATTTCCACACCCGCCGCGTTCGCTTCCCGGAAGACGCGTGGAATGAAGGATTCGCCGCTCTCGACGGTCAAGGTCGCCTTTCCGTCGTGCAGCGCAAGTTTGGAGACGCCGTCCATGTTCTGTAATCGATCTATGAACGCCTCGTCGGTCGCGCCCATCCCTACTTCCAAGAGATCGCCGCCCAGTGTGGCCTTGAGCGCTTCCGGCGTGTCCAACGCAACGATTGACCCGCGGTCGATAACGCCGATTCTCGAACAGAGTTGGTCGGCTTCGTCCATATAGTGCGTGGTGAGGATGATGGTCATGTTCGAGGTTTCTTTCAGGTTGCGAATGTAGTTCCAGATGCGGCGTCGCGTCTGCGGATCGAGCCCGAGGGTCGGTTCGTCGAGAAAGAGAACTCTCGGACGGTGCATGAGACCGCGGGCAATTTCCAACCGCCTGCGCATACCGCCGGAATACGTCTTGACGACGTCGTCCCGGCGATCGTCGAGATCCACAAGCTCGAGGACTTCATCCATTCGCCGGCCTCGCTCGGCGCCGTTCATGCCGTAGAGTCTGCCGTGGAAGTCGAGATTTTCCGCGCCGGTCAGCTCGTCATCGAGGCTGGGGTCCTGAAAGACAATACCGATGGATTTTCGGACCGCGTCTTCTTGGCGCGCCGCGTCGAACCCACATACGACAGCCTCTCCCGAAGTGGCCGGGAGGATCGTGGAGAGGATCGAAATCAGGGTGGTCTTTCCCGCGCCGTTGGGGCCCAAGAGCCCGAATAATTCACCTTCGTGAATCTCGAGGCTCAACCGGTCGAGCGCGGTGAGGTCGCCGAAGCGCTTGGTGAGATCGGCGACGCGTATGACGACGGAACTGTTCACTCCCTTGAGGCGCACTCCCCGACCGCGGACCAAATCAGAGCGAAAACCCGGGGTCCGTTAACGGTCTGTCGCTGGGGCGCGCGGCGTTCGCGCCGCGGCCGTCACCGTATCAATATAATCATCGAGGAGCCAAGGGCGCGTCACGAACTCAGTTTATCCTTGAGAATATCGCCCAAGGTACCGAAGGAACCGCCTTCTTTGTCGTTGGGAGCATATTTCTTGAACTGCGCCTCTTCGGTTTTATGGGCCAAGGATTTCGCGCTCAGGGCGATCTTCCCGGATTCCGCATCGATATCGAGGATTTCCACCTCGACGGGGGTTCCGGGCTCGAAGCGTCTCTGCAGCTCCCCGCGCCGGGCGTCTCCGATCTCCGACACGTGCAACAGGCCCGACCGACCGCGTCCCAGATCGACAAAGACGCCGTAGTCTTTTACCGCGTCCACCGTTCCGGTCATAACGTCGCCCGGTTTGATCTCCGCAGGGGTATCGGTCTGTTCTTCAGCGGCGGCATAGTTGAGTTCAAGCCCGATTCGACGAGATTGCTGGTCGACGGAGAGGATGGTGACCTCGACGGTCTGATCTTTGTCGAGCGCCTCACGAGGGTGATTGATCCGCCGTCCTCCGCCCATCTTGGAGACGTGAATCAGGCCGTCTACGCCGGGTTCGAGTTCCACGAACGCGCCGAAGTCCATGAGCTTGCGGACTACGCCCGAGTGGGTTGTCCCTTCGGGATACTTCGCGGCAACCGCAGTCCAGGGGTCTTCGAGCAGCTGTTTGCGACTGAGCGAGACGCGTCGTCGGTCCCAGTCTATATCGAGCACCTTCACGACGACCTTTTCGCCGGACGTCAAAACATCCGAAGACTCTCCAACCCGATACCAGGCCAGTTCGGACATGGGTATGAGGCCCTCGACGCCGCCGATGTCGACGAACGCGCCGAAATCGGTCAGGTTCTTGACCGTTCCCTCCACCACGTCGCCCGGCTGGAGTGTTTTGCGCAATTCCGCGGCCTGCTTGGCCCGTTCCTCTTCCAGGAGTTCCCGCCGGGAAACTACGATGTTGCGTCCGCGCTCCGAATACTCGATGACCCGGAAAGTGAACCGCTTGTCCACGTACTCCTGCGGGTCCGCAACAGGGGGGAGGTCTATCTGCGAATGGGGGCAGAATGCGTCTTTGCCCAAAAGGGATACAGTGTACCCCCCCTTGCGTTCGCTTCTGACGTAGCCCTCGACGGGCACGCCGCTTTGTCGGGCGTTTTGGACGGCCTCATCAGACGCAGCCGAGGTCATCTTCATACTGAGAAGGATATCGCCGTCACGGCGCTCCACAACATACGCGGAGATTGTATCGCCCACCTGAGCGGTGAAATTCCCTTCGTCGTCGAGCAACTCGTCCCGAGCGACCGCGCCTTCCGTTTTCTCGCCCACATCGACAAAAACCCACTCGCCGCCAATGGAAACGACGGTCCCCTCGACCAACGTGTCCCGTTGAACTCGGTGGTCTTGAGCCGTCCGGCTCGTCTCGAACATGGACGCGAAGTCCTCCTCCTCTTCGTTGTTCAAGGAGTGTCCGCCTTCGTCCTCAGGCGGTTTGGGTGGTTGCCGGTCTGCCATTCGAATTTCCTTCCTCCAAAGATGGTGATCGTTCTAGTTACCGTTTTTTCCTGATCGTTTCAAGGCCGGTTTCGAGTGTTCGCGACCCTTTTTTGCGGTCCTTGCCCCGGGAGAACCGACGAACGAGCTGAAAAGTCCGGCGTGTGGCAGGTCGCGCTCCTGCGTAGCTTCAACTTTTGCATTGATATCAAGGTTTTCTTGTGGTAATCATCATAAGTACCCTGCCGCAGATTTATCGAATCTCACGAGGAGTCCATGCCCTTACTAAGTCGAACGGAACTCGGCTGGAATGAAAGGTTTCGTCGGTGCTTGTACCTTTACCTGCGGGACGAACTCGAACGGACAATGATACATCAAGGACTGGTGGATTCATATCGGCGATTCATGGAAGCGGGAAAGGAATATCCGTTCGTTGAAATGCGGGAACTGAAGCCCAGGGCCAAAGTCATTCATCCCGAGTGCCCCGAGCACAATCATTTCTTTGTTATTTTTTATGAAGAGACCCTGCCGCCCGAGTGCAAGATCCATATCAGATTCTTCGATTCCAACAAGGTGACAAAGGAGAATATCGGCAATGTGGCCGACCTCGACATTCGCGAGGTTTTCTATCAGAAGATGCGGTTTTTTGAAGACAAACATTTTCACCATCTGCTTACCGAACTGCTCAAACCCGATTTCGCGGTGCTCATCCAGCGCGACCAGACAGCAAAGGCGCGCTACCGCTATGCGCTCACCCATTTTCACGTGAGGATAGATTGGCCTCTGGCCCACGCGGCCGAAGATCTTGGCCGGCAGCTTCGCTACGTGGCCAAGAACCTCTATGAAAAAGGGGAACGGGTCGGTGAGGTTCTCCAGCAGAAGCTCTTCGAGTACTACGGTTTTCACCATACGGTGGGAGGGCGCCGGACCGCCGCTCTGGTCGCGGCTCAGTACCTCTCTCGATTCGACTTCTTCTCCGCGGTCTTCGTCGCGTCCGCCGAGTCGAGAACCCTCTATCGCCTCTCGGGACAGAATATATTCAAATACGTTCTGATTCGCATCGGTCCGGACGACGCCAGGGAACTGGCCGGATACGTCAACATGGATGAAGAGTCATTTGCGTCCACGTATCTCATCGATCAAACCCCCGGCTACGGCGTGGGGATCTTCGTCGTAACATACAATCACAACGAGCATTCCCGCCCGCCGGCCGACGGGAAGCTCCGCGAACTCAATCCCGATTATCATTGGCTTAATGTGGATCAGCAGCTGCTGGTGCCGCCGCCTCAAAGTCCGGACGCTCGACCCATACCCTTTTCGCGGGTGTACGTTTAGCCGGAGGTGGGCACATCACTCGCGAGGACGTCACGCCGACCGGGATGTGATCATCGTACGGTATGCCGACGACTTCGTCCCGGGGTTTCCAACAGCGCAGTGACGCGGAACGCTTTCCGGCGGATTCTCGCGACCGCCTGGAGCGCTTCGGACTGTTCCTTCATCCCGAAAAAGACTCGCCTGATCGAGTTCGGCCGCTTTGCCGCCTGTGCTCGACGAGCCGGAGGTGAGGGCAAGCCGGAGACTTTCGATTTCCGGGGTTTCACTCACATCTGCAGTCGAACCCGGACAGGAAAGCGCTTCACCGTCAAGCGCCAATCCATCGCGAAGCGTCTGCGCGCACAGCGCCTCGCCGTCAAACAGCATCTCGTCGAGGACCGCTTGCCGGTGTTGGGGTCTTGGCGTGGCGGCGCCGAGCAACCGGCATCTCTGCCGCGACCAGCGCATAGAGTCCTGACTATGAAGAATGAGTTTGCTTCACGTCGGCCGGCGTTCTGGGAACCAAAAGGGCAGGCGTCATTTTGGTGTCGCTTTTTCTTCGACGGCCAAGCCTCCAACATTCTCCACGGGGTCAAGCCCGACGCCCGCGATATGCGAGGGCCTGCCGGTGAAGAGGCATGTGTTGACACCTTCCGCAATCACCTTTCCGTCTTGGTTCGTTATCTTGAAGGAGTAGGTGACGGGTCCGCCTCCGCGTTTGGACGCCTTTTTGCTCAAGACCTCCACTTGGGCGGAAATCCTGTCGCAGGGGAAAACAGGGGCCTTCAAGGTGACCGTTTCCGCGCTCATCCACAACGCGTTCGACAGGAAGCCCTGCCTTGCCATCAATCCAAACATACAGGCGAGGATATAGGGCCCGGGAGCAACTCTGTCCTTGAAGCCCCAGCCTTTGGCCGCGTCGGGGTCGAGGAAGCCGGGGAGGTCCAGACCGGCCAGCTGGGCGACCAGATCTATTTCCGAGCCGGTGATCGTTTTGGGCCTATCCGATCTGTAAATCCGGCCTACTTCGACGTCTTCGTAATACATCGGTCATTCCTTTCCCCGAGGATGGCGTCTGCTGCGAGCCGACGGATTCACCCGGCGAGGCCGGCCAGATACCGGCCGATGATCATCCTCTGCACCTCCGAGGCGCCTTCAACGATCTGAAGTATCTTCGCTCCCCTGTAATAGCGAGACACGGGGTATTCTTCCATGAATCCGTATCCCCCGTGGATCTGATACGCGTCGCTCGCAACCTTTTCCGCCATTTCGGACGCGAAGAGCTTACCGGCAACGGCCTCGAAGGTGTGGGGACGGCCTTGGTCTTTCAGCCATGCGGCCTTAAGATACTGATTGCGAGCCAACTCGATGGCGACTGCCATGTCCGCAAGCTTGAACTGCACGGCCTGATGCTCGAAAATGGGTTTGCCGAACTGCCGACGCACTTTCGCGTACGAGAGCGCTTCATCAAGGCAGGCCTGTGCGAGACCTACCGACATGGCGGCGATTGAGATTCGTCCGGTTTCCAGCACGGACAGATGCTGTGCGAATCCCCGTACCGGGTCCCCCAGGAGATTATCCTTTGGGATACGGCACTCATCGAGAATCACCTCGTGCGTGGCCGAGGCATTCCAACCCATTTTCCGGTATCGTTTGCCCAGCTTGAAACCCGGCGCATCCGAGGGAACGATGAAAGTGGATATTACATTCCTCTTTCCGGTCGTCTTTGTCCTGGCGGCAACCAAAAGCACCGAGGCGTTATCCAAGCCGATATTCGTGATGAACTGCTTGGTGCCGGTGAGCACCCATTCATTGCCGTCCTCAACCGCCGTGGTTCTGACCGCGGCCGCGTCCGAGCCGGCGTCGGGCTCCGTGAGTCCGAAGGCTCCAATGGCCTTGCCCTGAGCGATGGGAACGAGCCACTTGCGTTTCTGCTCCTCGGTACCGAATACAAAGAGCTCTTGCCCGACAACGCTGATTGTCACGTCCAATAAAGCCCCGAGAGTTATGTCACCGCGCGAGATCTCCTCGACGCATACGTGCGTGCCGACCCAATCGCCGCCGCTGCCGCCGTACTCCTCGGGGAAGGGGATTCCCATTATCCCCAGTTCGCCCATCTGAGCGATAATGTCGTAGGGATACTCTCCGGTGGCTTCCATGTGTTCCGCGCGGGGTGCGATGACTTCATTTGCGAATGCCCTCGCCATGTCGCGGATCATCTTGTGCTCTTCGGTCAGATCGAGATTCATCCCGTTCTCTTCTCGGCCGGCGTAACGGGCCGTCGTGCAGGTATGATTCCAAAGGATTTTTCGCGCGTCGGTTCTCGTTCGCCCCTACGACGGCTCGAACGTCAGGACCACTCCCTCGATGCCGGTTTCCGGGGAATCCGGCGGAACGACCTTCGATGAGATCACCACTTCTTCGTTAACGAGCTGCATTCCCGTCCTCTCCGGGTCGATTCCCACAACGTTGCCAAGCACCCACGGCCCATCATCGAGTTCAACGAGCGCGACGACGTAGGGCGCGTCGAAACCTTGAGGCCCCACGCGGATGACCGTGAAGGTCCGGATCTTTCCCTTTTTGGCGAAGGCGGCCCTCTCCAATCTTGAACTTCCGCACGCCGTGCAGACGGCCGAGGGGGGTACGATTCCCTCACCGCATTCCACACACTTGAGGCCGAGCAGTTGGCCTTCCGCCAGGCCCTGCTTGAATTCCTCGAACGTCAGGGGATAAGCGCCCATTTAATACCTCCGCAACACGAGATTGCACACCGTGCCGAAATCTCCGCCCAGCGTGTCCACGAGTCCGATTTCCGCGTCCCCGACCTGCCGGTCGCCGCATTCACCGCGGAGTTGTTTGACGATCTCGTATGTTTGCGCCGCGCCGGTGGCGCCGATCGGGTGACCCTTGGCCTTGAGTCCCCCCGATGGGTTGACCGGTATTTTACCGTTCAGCGCAGTGTCGCCTCGCTCCACCGCTTCGTGCGCCTCTCCGAAGGCGAAGATTCCCATCATTTCCAGCGCGACCAGTTCCGCGATGGTAAAACAGTCGTGCAGCTCAACCACGTCGACGTCGGCCGGACCGATCCCAGCTTCGTGGTACGCGTGTTTGACCGACGCCTCACGCGCGGCCATTCTCGTCAGGTCTTTCTGTCGATAGACCGGACCTGCGCTTCCCTGGCCGGCGCCTGCGATGAGAATCGGTTTTTCGACCCGATCCTTGTACTTCTCCGCGTCGGCGATGACGATCGCCGCTGCGCCGTCTGAAAAGGGGCAGCAGTCGAAGAGCTGCAAGGGATCCGCGATCATGGGAGAGCCCAAGACCGTGTCTATGGTAATCTCCTTCCTGAAGTGGGCGAGGGGATTGAGGGCGCCGTTCCTGTGGTTCTTCACGGCCGTCGCGGCCATGGCGTGTTTCAGATCAGCCAATGGAACGCCGTACTTATCCGAATACTGGTGAGCCACCATTCCAAATACGCCGGGGAAGGTGATTCCCGAGAACCGTTCGTATTCCGAGTGACTCCCCATCGCGAAGGTCTTGGTGGCCAGAGGAGTACCCATGATTGCGGTCCGTTCCGTTCCTCCGGCCATCACGATATCATGCACGCCGGATCTCACCATCAGAGCGGCATGCCGAACAGCCACCGTGGCGGACGCGCATGCGCTCTCGAACCGTGTCGCCGGAGCTTCGGCCATCATGCCGATTTCGGCGGCAAGAAACGGCGCAATGTTGATCTGGCCTTCTTCGAAATCCCCCAGCACATTACCGACAAAAAGACCCTCCAGGTCCCGTGCCGGTACGTTCGATTCCCGGAGGGCTTCCAGCGCGGCTTCAGCGAACATTTCCTTCTGGGATAAGTTCGAGATGCCGAATTTGGTCATGCCCACGCCCAGTATAACGACGTCTCTCATGTGACCTCCTTGAGCCGGTCTTTTTCTCATTCCCGTTTCTGCAGTCAATCGGAAAAGATGCGACGGCCTACGCTTACTCATAGAGCGTCGGGAAGAGGATAAGCTCGGAACCTCACGCCGCAGTCGCCCAACCTGTCCCTTTCGTTGGTCGTGTCACTCTACCGGGCGTTCGGTTCCTACATGCCTCTTCGAACGGGAATCCGTCACTTCGCTCCCATACGGATTGCGGAATCGAGCCTTATCGTGCTCCCGTTCAGACAGGGGTTTTCAATGATCTGCCGTACGAGCGAAGCGAATTCCGACGGCTTGCCGAATCGACGGGGAAAGGGGATCATTGAGACAAGCGACTGCCTCACGTTGTCAGGCAGCCCCTGCGCCATGGGCGTTTCAAAGAGGCCGGGAGCGATTGTGACGACTCTCATACCCATCTCGGCGAATTCGCGAGCCACCGGAAGGGTGAGTCCGACGACCGCGGCCTTGGAAGCGGCGTAAGCCGCCTGCCCGATCTGTCCCTCAAAAGCCGCCACAGAAGCCGTATTGATGAAAACACCCCTTTCTCCATCTTCGTTGCCCGGGTTGAGAGCCATCTTCTCCGCCGCCAGCCTGATGACATTGACCGTTCCGATCAGATTGATGTCCACCACTTTTCGGAAGCTCTCCAGAGGCAGCGGTCCCTTCTTACCGAGTATCTTTCCCGGTGTGGCGACGCCCGCGCAGTTGACAGCGACATGGACGGCCCCGAAGGCCTTAACGGTGTCATTGATCGCAGTCTGAACCGACCTCTCGTCCGTCACGTCGGTATTGACGAAGATGGCGCGGTCTCCCAAATCCGAGGCCACCTTCCTGCCGTTCTCCTCCGCAAAATCGAGGATGGCGGCTTTACCGCCCAACTCGACCACATGCCGCACGCAGGCTTCACCAAGTCCTGAAGCCCCGCCGGTGACCAAAACAACGCTTCCTTCCACCTTCATTCCGTATATCCCTCCGGTTGATTTTGAATCTGCGTTCGATTACCCATGCGAACGATCCCCGCTGCATGCACTCCGTATTGGGTAGTTCGGCCGTCTTTCCGTTCTTCACAGTCGGCAGGAGGCGACCTTTCGTCTCGCTGCCGCGCGGATCGCCGCAGCGCAGCATCGATAGTGAAATTCTTTGATTCGATCACGGCCGAGTTTGCCGCCGCTCACTGATTTGACGGACGTCCCGGCGTCGGATGCGGTATGAAAATCCTTTCAACCAAGCCATCTCTTGCGGCGTTTGTAGTGCTTGACGTGCCGGTAGCTCCTTCGTTTCCCCTTATCACTGAGTCCAAGATAGAATTCCTTGATATCGGCGTTTTCGATGAGTCTTTCCGACGGCCCGTCGAGGACGATCCGACCGCTCTCCATCACGTATCCATGGACGGAAATCCCAAGCGCGATCCTGGCGTTTTGTTCCACCAACAAGATGGAAACTCCCTCGTTCTCGTTGATGGTCCCGATGACTCGAAATATCTCCTTGACCATCAGAGGGCTGAGCCCCATGGACGGTTCATCCAAGAGCATGATCTTGGGGCGGGCCATGAGGGCTCGCCCCATGACGAGCATTTGGCGTTCACCGCCCGACAAATAACCGCTCGTGTTTCGGCTGAGATCCCTCAATCGGGGGAAGTAGGCATACGCTTTTTCCAGATCTTTCCGGATCTCAACTGCGTCATTGCGAAGGTAGGCGCCGACGAGCAAGTTTTCCGCCACGGTAAGGTGCTCGAAAAGACGTCTGCCCTCCATGACCTGGACGATACCCAGGCGTACGATCTCTTCAGGGTCCATCCGATCGATGCGTTTGTCTTCGAATTCAATGCTGCCGTCGGTCACCTCGCCCAACTCGGTGCGCAGCACGCCCGAGATCGCCTTGAGGGTGGTGGTCTTCCCGGCGCCGTTCGCGCCCAGGAGCGCGACGATCTTGTTGGCCGGCACTTCAAGGGCGACTCCCTTGAGAACAAGAATGACGTCGCTGTAGATGACTTCCGCGTTCTTAATCCGGAGCATGATTCCTCTACTTCATCTCAAGGGTCGCCGGGTGTCCCGGTCGCCTCTCAGCGTGCCAATAGCGGTACGGGGGCGGATTGGAGAGTAGGCAGACGCTCTCCAACCCGCTCTGCTACCGTCGCGAACGGCCGGTCGAAGCTACTTCTCTTTCTTGGGCGGGGGCTTGAGAAGTTCCAGCGTCGCTTCAGCGGTCTTGCCCGATTGCATGCCCGTGGCAACAATCGTGTACTTATTGGGAGGAAGAGGCTTGGACTTCTTGAGATTCGGCTTCATGTTCTTGGTCCATTCCGTCTGGAAGAACCAATTGAGTGTGGCCGTCGGCCCCATCTTCACGTCAAAGGCGCCCTTGTCGTCCGCGGCGCCCAAGGCTAAGCCCACGTTTTCACCTTCGGGAACGGTCTTGACCGTCACTCCCTTCGGGAGGGACATTTCAATGACAACCGTCTCCCCCGGCTCAAAACCCGATCCTATGAATCGGACCGGTTTCTTGATCAAGGCAAATGATAGAGCGGTCTGCTCGGGTTCTACCTTCAGAGCGGCGTCTCCGGCCACAGCCGAGGCGCCGGGGTATCCGACGAGTATCAATGTCAGTGCGACGACGATTCCCGGGAGCATCCGGTTATGGTGTCTCATCTTATTCCCTCCTTATCGTCATATCCTCGGCGACCGCCTATTTCCAATCGTGCAGCTTCACGGCGTTGGGCGCTTCGACCCAATCGGTGATGGGAACGATCTTTCCGTCCTTCACTACGTAGAATTTCACCACATTGCTGCCTCTTCTAACGGTGGGCGAGTACGCGACCGGTCCGACGACGCCGTTTCTTTCCAAGCCGGTAATATTTTGAAGCGACTTGAAAACCTCTTCTCGGGTCAGTTTGTCGGCCCCGACCCGCTTGATCGCGTCCTTAACGGCCCCTTCGAGGGCCATGCCGAGCCCCAGCCCGATCGCGTAGCCGCCGCTCATCTCTTTCATCGGTCTTTTTCGGTACGTGGACCAAAACTTCTTCATCATCTCATTCTTTTGGGCGTCTTCACCCCTGAGAAAGAACGAGACCACCACCATGCCCTCGAGGGCTTCCGGATGAAGGCTTGTCCCCAATGCGGTCGGCCCCCAGTAGTCGGAAATAAACCGGATCTTCTTCGTCAGCCCGAGGCGTGTCGCGTCCCGCATCACGTTGGTTTGCGTCGGATCGACGCCGCCCACATACACGTAGTCTACACCGGCTTCTGCCAGCCGATTGAGGTAAATGTCATACTTGAGGGTTCCCGTGGGGAAAAGCTCCGAGTCCAGAACCTTCACGCCTTTTTTTTCGGCGTATTCTTTGCCGCCTCTGAGCATTTCTCTACCGTACGCGTTGTCCCAGCTCAGGACCGCGATCGAAGGAGCGCCCTCTTTGCCCTTCTTTTTAAAGTCTTCGAGCACCCAATCTATCGCAGCCGCAAACGCGTCCTGATACGTTGGGCCCCAGGTAAAGAAATTGGCGAGATGGGCCTGGAACTCCCCGTCGCCCGGGACGGTGCACGCGATAGGCTTTTTCCGGGTCAACCGCTGAAGCATTTTTCCCGCGGGAGTGCTGACGATCCCCATCGCCACTACTTCAGTATCACGGGCGTACCGCTTATACGCGGAAATAGTTCGGGCAACGTCATACCGCGTGTCGACGCCGATGTACTTGACCTTGACTCCGTCAATGCCTCCTCGCGCGTTGATGTCCTTGATGTAATCCTCCAGCCCGGAGCTCGAGGGTACCGTGAGGCCCGCCACAGGACCGGTGAAGTCAGAGAGGTCGAGGTATGCGACCTCCTCAGCCATAGCCGATATGCCGGCGAAAGGCGACCCACACGTAAGAACAACAAAGGCAAGCCATACTACAACCCGTCGAATTCGTTCTCTCCGCATTACGACCTCCTTGGTATTGAATCCAGAGGATCTGTTGAGAGACTCACCTTCGTGCACTCACCGCGACAGACAGGCAAGTCTACATTAATGGGCGAAAGGATAGAGCCTGTACGACGCCTTCAATATTTCCCATCGGTGCGCAAGCCCGCGCGGCTCTTTGATGAGGAACACCGCGAGCACGATACCGAAGGCCGTCAATCCTAAACCCGCTGCCGGCGCCGCTCCCAGCCAGGGAAACCAGTCGGCCAAGTACGGGGAAATCAGCAGTATCAACTCATCAAAGAATCGGATGAACATGACTCCGAAGAAGACTCCCGGGATGCTTCCCAGACCGCCCACTATGAGCATACCGATGTACCAGAGTCCGTGGATGAGCGTGAACTGCTCCTGATGACATACCAGAGTCAAGTGCGCCCAGAGCGATCCTGCAACTCCGGCGTAAAAACACGAAATGAAAAAGGCCAGCAGCTTGTAATAGTAGAGATTGATTCCCATCACCTGCGCAGCCAAGTCGTTGTCCCTCACCGCCACAAAAGCCCTCCCCACCCGCGTTCGCATAATGTTCTTCGCCGCGAGCGTAAGTAAGAGCATAACGGGCATGATGACATAGAACATCCGTTCATCGGTGTCGAACGAGAATGAACCCAGGGTGGGGGGATCGAGGACAAGACCCATCGATCTCCCGGTAATAGAAAGGTGCATGAGCAGCCACATGGTGACAAAATGTATGGCTATGGTGGCTATCGCCAGGTAAAATCCCTTGATCCGCATCGACGGCGCCCCGCCTATGACGCCGTAAACTCCCGTTATAATACCCGACAGGGGCATCGCCACCCAAAACGAAAGCCCGGCCTTGGTGGTGAGAATTGCGGCGCTATAGGCGCCGACGGCCATGAACGCCGCCTGACCGAACGAAATCTGACCGCAGTACCCTGTAACGATCTGCAAGCCCAGCACCGCAATGATCGTTATCGCAAGGGTGTTGAGGAAACTCACGGCATAGTACGTGAAGCTCCACCCAAGGTATGAGCCGACCGCGGGAAAGAGAAAAAGGGCCGCCGTGGACACGATCACAAGCCCCCAGCGGAAGGGCGTTCGCACGATGGACATGTCCTGCTGATAGGTCTGGTCGAATGTTCCGCTCGGTCTCCACATACTAAATCCTCTCGATGCGCACGAGGCCCAACAGGCCGTAGGGTTTGATCAGCAACACGAGGAGCAGCAACACATAAGCGGCGACTTCCTTCACACCGCCGCCCACCAACGGATCCAGGTAGCCCGCACTCACATTTTCGAGGACTCCGAGCAGAAGGCCGGCCAACAAAGCCCCGGCGAGTGACTCAAGTCCCCCGACAAGCGCCACGATGAGCCCCTTGATGCCCAAATACGGCAACGGATAATAGATGTCCATGACGTTAGCCAGGGAAATTCCCGCAATTGTCGCCACCAGCGCCGATAAAACCCAAATGTATGAAAAGATCGACCGGACGGTGATTCCCGTGCTTTGCGCCAACTGATGGTCCTCAGCGGTGGCCCTCATGCCCAATCCAACCTTGGTGAAGCGGAAGAAAAGCGCCAAACCGCCAAAGAGCAGAAGACACGCGGCGAAGCTTACCAGTTGCGTGGTCGGCAAGGGAACGCCGAACATCACAACGGTTCCCTTGGGGAGGTGCGCGGCGAAGCTGACCGACTCACCCTTGAGAAACAGCTGAAATATCCCGTCCATCATGAGAAAAACGGCGAACGTGGTAAGAAATGCTGCGAACAGCGGCTGCCCAATAAGAGGACGCATGGCGAAGCGCTCGGTCGTCCATCCCAGCGCCCCCGCAAACGCCAACGACACGATGAGGGCAACCACAATGGGCATCTCCAGTTTCACCAAAACAAACCAGAACGCCAAGGCGCCGAAACCCATGAGCTGCCCGTGAGTGAGACTAACAACGTGCGTGGACTTGAACACCAGCACGATGGCCGCAGCGACCATGGCGTACAGCCCGCCTTCCAGAAGCCCCAGCATCAGTAATTGCAGCAGTTCATTCATCGGTCGAGCCAACCTTTCATTTTCATTGAACCTTATTTACGCGAATGGTCGTCTTAAGAACGCCTCGACTTCCGTCTCGATAGGTAACCGCGGCCTCCACGGCTATTTCGTCCGTGTCACCGTATAAGCCGTCGATGAGATCTTTGTATCGTTCCTCGACAAAAGAGCGCCTGAGCTTGCGGGTACGCGTCAACTCCGCTTCGTCGGCGTCGAACTCCTTGTGCAGATTGACGAAGTGGCGTATCCGCGCATGCTCGGGCACGGTCTGGTTGATCCTACGAATCTCTTCGGTCACGAGATCGATTACTTCGGGTTTCTGGGAGAGATCGGCGAATGTGGTGTACCCAATGTGGTTCGACTCTGCAAATTGTCCCACATTGTCGAGGTCTATGTTGATGAGCGCCGTGACGAAGTCACGGTCCGACCCGCCGACCACGATGGCGTCCTTGATAAACGGACTGAACCTCAATCTGACTTCCGTATACTGGGGTGAGAATTTCTGGCCGGTGGAAAGGGTCTTCAGGTCGTCCATGCGATCGATGACGATCAGATGGCCGTCCTCGTTGACATGACCGAAATCGCCGCTGCAGTAATAGCCGTCCCTAAACTTCGCATTAGTCGCTTCGGGATTGTTGTAATACCCCATAAAGATGAACTCGTTCTTGACCAGGATCTCTCCGTCCTCGGCGATCTTGACTTCCGCCCACGGCATGGGAACGCCCGATGTTTCGGGATGAACCTCTCCCGGCCTGGGGACGGTAATGATTCCCATTTCCGTGCTGCCGTATAACAGCTTGATCTCGATGCCAAGGGCGAGGAAGAAGCGGATTATTTCCGGACTGAGCGCGCCGCCCGCGGAATAAACCACTTCCGCGACCGGAAGACCCAATCGGTCGCGCAAAGGTCGAAACATTCCGCGGTACGCTATCCAATAAAGGAATTTGTCCCATAGTCGGAACGGCTTCCGTTCAATTTTTCGGTCGGCCAGCTTAAGCCCGATCGCAATGAACCGATTGAATAACAGGCGTCGCAGGGGGGTGGAGTCAATGATTCGCGCCTGCACCATGCTGTTGATGCTCTCCCACATGCGCGCGCCGAAGAACATCACGACCGGCCCGATCTCGCGAATGTTCTCCTGTACGGTTTCCGGCTCCTCCGGAAAATTAACGGTCATGCCCGCCACGATGCCGCCGGCTATACCCAGGAATTGCTCCACGGCCCATGCCGGGGGGACGAATGACAGATATTCGATGCCTTCGCGGTTCCAGCCGTCGATCTTCGACCATTCCCGGGCGTGCTCGGTGAGCATGCGTTGGCCCATGACCGCGCCCTTGGGAAGCCCCGTTGTGCCCGACGTGTAGCAGATTACGGCCATATCGTCGCCGGAGCCTTGATTAACCAGCTCGTCATAGAGGACGGGGTTCTCTTCGCCCAGTTGACGGCCAATCGCAATCACTTCATCCATTGAGAGCAGATCGGGATGGTCATAACTCCAGAGGCCCTTCGGGTCCCAATAGATAATCTTCTTAACGCTGGGGGTTTCCGTCAATATGTCCAGGATCTTGTCAACCTGCTCTTGATCATGGGCGACCACAAACGTGGATTCCGAATGGTTCACAAAGTACTTGACTTCATCCGACTGACAGTCGGTGAATATGCCGACGGCGATCGCGCCGGCGCTCTGCGCCGCCAGTTCAGCCCAATACCACTCCGGTTTGTTCTCCCCGATAATGCATACCGTGTCGCCTCTCCGAAGACCCAAGGTCGTCATGCCGAGACAGAGATCACGCACGCGTTCGAAATAGTCTTTCCATGTGTAACTCTGCCATACACCGCGGTCCTTGACCCGCATCGCAATTTGATTATCGCCGGCGTGGAGCGCTTTTTCCCGCAACGCTTTCGGCAGCGTATCGGGGACGGGGTGTGAGTTGTTTGCCGCCAAGATTTACTCCTCCCCTAAATAGGCCTGAACGACCCTCGGATCTTGTACGATTTCCTCCGTGGCGCCGTCGGCTATTTTAATTCCAAAATCCAGCACCACGCTCCGATTCGCTATGTCGAGCACGACTTCCATGTCGTGTTCCACTATGATCATGGGAATGCGCTGCAGCTCAGAAACATCCAATATAAACCGGGCCATATCTTCCTTTTCTTCCAGATTCATGCCGGCCATGGGCTCATCCAGGACGAGGAGCGTGGGGTCCATCGCCAAGGCTCTTCCGAGTTCCACGCGTTTTCGAACTCCGTAAGGAAGCATTCCGACCACCTTGTGACGCTCCGGCTCTATTTCAAGAAAATCAATGATGTCTTCGACGACGGACCTATGACGAATTTCCTCCTTCAATGACGGTCCGAAAAAGAGAGCGCCCCAAAAGGCGCCCCTCTTCATGTGGATGTGACGGGCCGCCATAAGGTTTTCCAGGACGGTCAAACCCGTGTACAGCTCGATGTTCTGGAAAGTACGGGAGATTCCCAACTTCGCGATGGCGTGAGGCGAAAAATGATGTATGGGCTCGCCCTTGAAACGGATGGAACCTTGTTGAGCTTGGTAGAATCCGTTGATACAGTTGAGGAGGCTCGATTTGCCTGCTCCGTTGGGACCGATGACCGCGAGAATCTCTTCCTTATCCACATGGAGCGTAACGCCGTTCAGCGCTTTCACACCACCAAAGCTAAGAACGAGATCGTCAATTTCCAGAATCCTCTCAGCCGGCATTTGGTACCCCCGGTGAACCAGTCGATCGACCGAGCCCGCGTTCGAGTACGTTGGAAGGGCGGCGGATGTGTCTAACCGGGCTCCGGTTCCTTGCAGGTCAGACCCCGGTAGAAGATTTCAGCCGCCAAGTCCAATGTGGGCGCCAGAAAGTCGCCCCGGCCCTTGAGAGAGGCCTTGCTCTCCTCCCAAATAATCAATCCCGAAAAGACCGACCAAAGGACATCCGCAAGGGCGAGCGGGTGGCCGTCCACAGTTATCTCCTCATCGGGGGCCGCGTCAGTGATAATGGCTGCAATAGTCCTTATTGCGGTTTGCGATAAGTCTACCAGCTCAGACTTAACATCGGCGGACAGATTCTTTAAATAGTCGCTGGTCTGTATATGGAAAAGAAACCGGACGGCGAAAGGATCGTAATGATACATCTTTAGAAATATCCTTGTGCATTCCCGCACTTTGTCCTGCAGGGAAAGCCGCCGTTGTGCTCGAAGTTCCGTCAAGTGGTCGTTGAGAAAGATGAGAATCTTCATGTTCAGGCTGAAGTAGATCTCATCCTTGCTTTTGAAATAAAGATAAAGCGTTCCCGTGCTGAGTTCCGCTTCGGCGGCGATTTCCTCGATCGTCGCTCCCTTGAATCCGCGTCCGGCGAACACCTTCTTCGCCGCATCGAGGATTTCCTGCCGGCGCTTCTGTTTCTCCCTTTCCCGTCTCTCTGGTGTGCCCATGTGGGTGAACGCCCTCACAAACTGTAAAGGTTTGAGAGAATGACCACCTTCATAAACTGAATAAACTCAGCTGTCAAGAGGAAACCGCCTCCCGCGTCTCTTTTTGGTCGTGACCCCGCCAAGAGAACTGAAGCCGGTCAACGCAGATTCGAGCGATCAAGGACTCCGAACTCAGAGATACCGTGAGAAAAGTCCAGCGACTCGATTCGCCAAGAGAACCAAAGCCGGCGGCTGGAGCGTCCCCCCGAAGCAGATGTTGATCATTCGCATGCCTCGGCCGATGCGGAGCACGGGGAGATTGCGTTCGACTGCTTCCCTGAGGAGATTCATTTCGAGCGAATCCCGTTTTGGGTCGGCTTCGGGTGAGCGTTCAAGGCTGAAGACCAATCCGGCCGCTTAGACGAGCATAGCGACGAGCGCCGTGAGATCGAGCTTCTTCCGACAGGGACGATCGTGAAAGAATTTGGCGTCGAGCTCGACGGTGAAGTTTCCGAGCGACGTCCCCACAATCGAGCAGGCAAAGGGATTCGCGGACTCGATCGCACCGCCGTATGAGGTCTTCACCGCGTCGACGAACGAGAATCATATCGATGGGATAAGGAAGACGGCCTTGACGGCGCCGGGCGGGTCAAGTAACCTCGATCGCCAAGTGACAAAGCTGAGAACAGGTTTTCCCGGCCAATTGTCGGGACTTTTCTTCGCCGGGCGGCCCTCCGTCGTCGTGTGGCCGAAACAAGATCGGGGCTCCGCTCGGGGGGAGGTCGCTTCGAACCGGCGACGATAAAAGCGCGTGACCGGACCGACGCCGGTCGCGGCGCAAATTGCATAGATGGAGGTAGGTAATGCGTCGATTGAGTCTGCTGTTGGCCGGCGTGTTCGTTTTCACCGGTATCCATTACGCCTTGGCCGGATCGGACTATCCCGATCTAAAGGGCGCCTGGGTGATGGAAACCAAGTCCGTGCGCCATCACAAGGCCGATGAGGCCAATCCGAAAGCTCACCATGAAGTGAAATCGGGGTTCGCGCAGTTTAAGATCACCTACATGATCGACAAACAGGACGGTTTTCGCTTTTCGGGAACCATGGAATCCGACAAGACCAAAGAGAGGATCTCCGGCGTCATAGGCTTCGACAACGAAACGCTCTATATTGCCGACGACAACGGTATAGCGTTGGGGAAACTGATCGAGCCGGACAAGATCCAACACGTCTATTTACACGTTACGAAGTACGATTCCGTGGCCGGCCGCGGGATCCTGATCCGAAAGAAGTAACAATATCCGAAGATTGTGAGTGGGAGCGAGCACCGGAGCCGGGCCGGCTGTTGATGCGCGTCGAGGCGCCGCTCGAGCGCTCACGCGCGTCCCGGTCGGATTCCGCAGAAGAGCCCCCGGCCTCGATTCTGCTGCAACTTTCAGTTTCCCAAGCGGCGCGATGACATCCCCCTACGATTTCGCCCCATGTCAATGGCGAAGGCCGACCGATTTTCCGCGCCGGGGGAAGGGCGATCTTCGGGCGCGATTGACCACGAAGTAGGCTACAATCGGAATGCAATCGAACCGGTCGTCGGCTGGAACGGCCGCAAGGCGGTCCGCAGAAGCGCTAGGCGGGATCGGTCGGTCGGCGCATCACACCGGCGCCGCGGACGTCTCCCCTGACGAAGGACCGTCCGTGGTTTTGGACGAACGGGACACAAACGCATCCCGTTCGCGCCAACGCCTATACCGCCGAGTTTGGTTTACTCGGGATGATCGAGCTATAGAGCCGTCCGGCCCTGTTTTCCGCCCGGCGGTCTATCGGATTACCAGCGGGAGTCTCGGTCTCGGCCTCTTCCGCCGCCGCCGCCGCCCTGTCGTTTGGGCTTGGCTTCGTTGACCTTCAGCGAGCGGCCGCCGAAGTCCTTGGAATCGAGTTCCTCGATCGCCTTCATGCCCTCTTCACGAGTCGGCATTTCCACGAAGCCGAAGCCTCGGGATCGACCGGTGAATTGATCGGAAATGATCTTGCAGGACTCGACCGCGCCGTAAGCCTCAAAGATCTCTCGAAGTTCCGACTCCGAGGTGTCAAACGACAGATTCCCAACGTAAATGTTGATGCTCATAAACCAAAGTCCTTTCAAATATCACGCCTACGCTCTGTTTCGCAGGTGTGGCTGGGGGATTTCGGGATACTCGATGTGAGGGGACGTGCGTGAAGGTAGAAGAAGCGGCTCATCCTCGGTACGGGCGCCCTGATCCGTGTTGGTCTCTTTCGTATTCCGCCCGTGGTCCCGAACAGGATTCAAGCAGAAACACAAACTCTCCAGGCTCTATGTAGCAACTGCGGCGCCCGAAGTCAAGCTCGATCGCAGCAGCGTCGATTATTTTTTTGTGCTCGGCGCGGGCCCTGATCACGGTTGACGAAGGGCTTTCCGTTAGCGTAGGATGAGAAAGTGACAAGAAAACCTTTCAGTCAGCCGGGCCGGAGGGCGCCCACGGAAGACGCCCGATCACGAAGACCGCCGCATTCCAACGATTGGAGGGCTTCATGCAGACCATAGCGTCCACGGACTTCTACCGAATCGACGTCGACGAAGCCAAGAATCGCATGTATCTCACCTATAAGGGTTCATGGCTTAAATCCTCGGACGCGGCCGACTTCGTCGATCGTCACAAGGAGGCGCTCGCACGGCTCAAGCCCGGCTTCACCGTGTTCGTGGACGTCCGGCCGATGGAGTCCATGCTGCTGACCGATCGCGTGGAAGAGGCCCAACGCGACGCGGTCGCGGCCGGCATCCGAAAGGCGGCCCGCGTCTACGACAAAGAGAGCTTCATCAAACTCCAGGCAGATCGGATCAACCTCCGGACCGGCATCTCCTCAATGGCCTTCTATGAACCGGCCGCGGCTGAAGCGTGGCTCGACCGGGAGGATTAGCCGTGTCCGGCCGAGCCTCTTCCTCCAAGCGCAGCAATATCGGACAGGAACACCCGCGGGGTCGCCTCGCAAAAACGACACATTTGTCAAGGCGGCCGAAGAGGTACTCGTCCAGCAGTTTTGAAGGCCCGGTTTGCTGTGTTGTCGGCCGAGCGACAGCCGTTTGCACATACTTTATTCGTAACCGTTCACCGGGAGAGCGATAAACCCCTGATATCTCGATGGGGGAGGCTTGGAGGGGGAGATGAGTCTCCCCCTCCATTCTCACCGGGCGCAGAGCCGCCTCAAGCCCGGTGAACCATTACGGTTTACGTATCGCGACTTCCATTCGTACGATCCCGACGGTCCATGGTTTCAGATAGGAAACAGCGGACTTTCCGCCGCCTTCGTTGGCGACGGAGGCCTACACACCGTGTCCTGGG
>CAYLRL010000081.1:0-21650 GCA_964385875.1 uncultured Syntrophales bacterium | reverse complement strand
GACTCATCTCCCCCTCCAAGCCTCCCCCATCGAGATATCAATGGCTTGTCGCTATGCCGGTGAACGGTTACACTGAATCGAACACGCCCGAGGTGGGCGAGGTTTTCTCTTGACCCGACGCGTTCCCGCCGTAAACTAAGCGGCGCCGTTCACGGACAGTCGGTCGGCGCGACGATCGGGCTTACAAGAAACACATGGTATCGCACAGGAGTTCATTTTGCCGAAAATTCTCGTAACGAGCGCCTTACCGTACGCAAACGGAGACATCCATATCGGGCACCTGGTCGAATACATACAGACGGATATCTTCGTGCGCTTCCTGAAACTCATCGGTGAGGACGTCATATATATGTGCGCTTCCGACGCGCACGGCACGCCGATCGAGATCAATGCGCGCCGGCAGGGAATGACGCCCCGCGAACTGGTCGACTTCTATCATGAGAAGCACAAGGAGGACTTCGGCCGGTTTCATATTCGATTCGACGAATTCTATACGACCGATTCCCCGGAAAATCAGCGTCATTCCGAGATCATCTATTTGAGGGCCAAAGAGAAGGGGCACGTGGTCACGCGGGAGATCGAGCAGTACTACTGCGAGAGTTGCGGCCGTTTTCTCCCCGACCGCTACATCAAAGGAACGTGTCCCAAGTGCGGGGCGCTCGATCAATACGGCGACGTCTGCGAAGTCTGCGGCGCCACCTATCGCCCGACCGAACTCATTGAACCGCACTGCGCGCTCTGCGGCGAGCAACCCGGCCTGCGCACGTCGCGGCATTTCTTCTTTAAACTGAACGACTTCAGCGACTACCTCAGGGACTGGACCGCGGCCGAGGGTCGGCTGCAGGACGAGGTTCGGGCCTTTGTAGGAAACTGGATCGAACAGGGGCTCCAGGATTGGGATATCTCCCGTGACGGACCGTACTTCGGCTTTCGCATCCCGGGCGAAGAGGACAAGTACTTCTACGTCTGGCTTGACGCGCCGGTCGGATACATCGCAGCGACGGAACACTTCTGCGCAGGGAGAGATGACCGTACGGTCGACGAGTACTGGCTGGATCACGAATCGGACGCGGAGATCCACCACTTCATCGGCAAGGATATCTCCTATTTCCACACGCTCTTCTGGCCCGCCATGCTGAAAGCCGCGCATTACCGCACACCGACCGCGGTCCACGTGCACGGGTTCCTGACCGTCGACGGCCGGAAGATGTCCAAGAGCCGCGGCACGTTCATAACCGCTCGCCGCTTTGCCGAATCGCTCGATCCGCTCTACTTGCGGTACTACTACGCGGCGAAACTGAACAATTCGGCATTCGATCTCGATCTGAACACCGACGAGTTCGTAACCCGCATCAATGCGGAGTTGGTCAATAACGTCGCCAATTTGATCAGCCGCACCATCGGCTTCCTCAACAAGCGGCTCGATTCCCGCCTGGGCCGCGTGCCGACCGATGATGAAACCTCGCGAATCGTCGCGGAAATCGAGCAGGCCGTGGTCGGCGCGCGACGACTCTACCTCGATCTCCAGCTCGGCCAGGCCCTCCAGAAGATTCTGCACATCTCGACCCTGGCCAACGGCTACGTGCAGGACCGAGCGCCGTGGGACCTGATGAAGGCCCCTGACGGCGCGGAGCGGGCCCGCGACGCGCTCACCTTCGCAATCAACGCGGTCAAGACGATCACCGTGCTGCTCAAGCCGGCGATCCCCTCGTTTTGCGCCCGGGTTGAGGAGATGCTCAAGGTTCCCGGACTGACCTGGGAGGACGCCTCTTTTGCCCCCGACAAGCTCCTCGAGAATCGGGAGATCGGTTCCTTCGTCAAACTCGTCGACCGGTTGGAGCCCGACGCGTTCGAGACGATCGTGAGTTCCGGCGCGGAATCGGCCGAACAAACCGAAGACGGCGGCGGCGTCCCCGCGTTCGCGGAGGAGATCCTCATCGAGGATTTCGCGAAAGTGGATCTTCGGGTGGGGAAAGTGCTCTCCGCGGAAGCGGTCGAGAAGTCGGACAAGTTGCTGAGGCTCGAGGTGGACCTGGGGCTCGAGCGGCGCACCATTCTGGCGGGGCTCAAGCAGGCGGTCGATCCCGACGATCTCGTGGGAAGCTCCGTCGCTGTGGTGGCCAACCTCAAGCCGCGCAAGATGAAGTTCGGCGTGAGCCAAGGGATGATCTTGGCCGGCGTGGCGCCGGACGGTTCAGTCTCGGTCTGTCGATTGGACGATTCCCTGCCGGCGGGCAGCCCGATCAAATAGGCCGGTCGGAACTCGCGGGATGAGGTCGCCAACCCGCCCAACAGGCTTTGCACCTGAAAATGCTTGCACACGCGTGTGCGAATAGTTAGAATCGGCTGAAATCGTCCAGCCTCAGGTTAACCGAACTTTCAGATCCGGCCCATGGGGGCCGCCCTCACCAATGCAGACTGTGGCCCGCACGCGTGTTCGTCGGCACGCAGGCTTGTCCGGGCGACAGCCGTTTCCTCGCGTTGTTCGCGTTCGCCCCTCCACCGTGGGCGAGCCGATGTCCGATCAAAACAAAACCAGGGAGGAATGAGGTAATGGCAGTGAAGATCTTTCTGAATGAGGACGACATCCCCAAGCAGTGGTACAACGTCGCCGCGGACATGCCCACCCCCATGCAGCCGCCGCTCAATCCGGGAACCGGTCAACCCCTCGGACCCGAGGACCTCGCTCCGGTCTTTCCCATGAACCTCATCGAACAAGAGGTGAGCACCGAGCGATGGATCGACATTCCCGAGGAGGTGCTGGACAAGCTCCTGATCTGGCGGCCCTCCCCGCTTTACCGCGCGGAGAAGCTCGAACGATTTCTGAACTGTCCGGTGAAAATATACTACAAGAACGAGGGCGTGAGCCCCGCCGGGAGCCACAAACCCAACACCGCGGTCGCCCAGGTGTATTATAATAAGGAATTCGGCATCAAACGCATCTCCACCGAGACCGGCGCGGGTCAGTGGGGCAGCGCGCTCAGCTTCGCGTGCAACCAATTCGGACTGGAAGCAAAGGTCTACATGGTCCGGGTCAGCTACGAACAGAAGCCCTACCGACGCCTCATGATGAACACCTGGGGCGCGACCTGCGTGCCCAGTCCCAGCACCGAGACCGAGGCCGGACGAAAAATCCTCAGCCAAGATCCCAACTCGCCGGGCAGCCTCGGCATCGCGATCAGCGAAGCGGTGGAAGACGCGGTCACAAGTGAAGCGCAGGGGCGGCCGTCTACTCGGTACTCTCTCGGCAGCGTCCTCAATCATGTCCTCCTTCATCAGACCATCATCGGACTGGAAGCCCAGAAGCAGATGGACATGGTCGGCGATTATCCCGACGTAGTCATCGGGTGCTGCGGCGGGGGCAGCAATTTCGCGGGAATCGCGTTCCCGTACGTGCGTGACAAGATCCACGGCAAGGACGTTCGGATTGTGGCGGTGGAGCCCACATCCTGTCCGACGATGACCAGAGGGCCGTTCGCGTACGATTTCGGCGACACCGTTCAGATGACGCCTCTCATGCCCATGCATACCCTCGGCCACGACTTCGTTCCCGCGCCGATTCACGCGGGCGGACTGCGTTATCACGGGATGGCGCCCCTGGTCAGTCAGCTGATCCTTGACAAGATCATCGAGCCGGTGGCGGTGCAGCAGCTCGAGACGTTCGAGGCCGGCGTCACCTGGGCGCGCACCGAGGGATTCATCAGCGCGCCGGAGACCTGCCACGCGCTCGCGGCAACCATTCGGGAGGCCAGGCAGGCGAAGGAAGAAGGCAAGGAGAAGGTGATTCTGCTGAACTGGAGCGGGCACGGCCTTGTGGACCTCGCCGCATACGACGCCTATTTTCAGGGTAAGCTCTTCGATCATGACTTGCCCGAAGAGGAGATCGAACGCGCGCTGAGAGCGATCGAGAATCTCCCCAAACCGTCTCTGTAAAAAACGTTTCGGGGCGATCGGCGCGGGGAGATTCCGCTGTCGATCCCCCCGAACAATCCACAATTATCTTGTCTGCGGGTTCCCCATGTCCGAGACGCCAGAAAACCCCACCTATGAAGAGCGTGAAATCCGTTGTCCGAGGCTCGGCGGACCGGTGACCTTCGGCTACTGCCGGATCGAAGGCGGCGATAAGCCCTGCCCGAGAGCGATCAAGTGCTGGGGGGTCTTCTTCGATGCCCAAGCCTTCTTCCGACAGACGCTCACCCCCGAGCAATTCGCTGAATGCTTCCTCAAACCGCCGCCGTCCAAGATCGACACGCTCATGGAAATGATCGACCGCGCGAAGAAAGTCGCTGAAGAAAGCCGAGACGACGAGTCCGAGGAGTCCGACGAACCGGAATCCCCGTGATCGATTCCCGGGAGACCGCCTGGAAGATCATTCGGCGGCGAGCGCAACGGCCGCGGCTTGCCCGAACGGTCTCGGCGTGCTATGCGTGAAGACGCTCGGCCGGCAGCCCGGTCGGTCGGGACACGCCGGCCGAGAGGAGTGTCGATTGCGCTCGCTTCATATCGAGGCGCTCTCCAAGAAGAAGGTGAGGGAAATCCGAAGCTCCTCTTCTGAAGGTGCGCCGGCTATACGCCTACGGGGGACGAAATGCCTGCAGAAGAGACGGAACGGAAAATCAGCGAAAAGATGCGGAGCGCGGGCATCGACGACGAAGAGAGTGAACGATTTCTCGATATGGTGCGCCGCAGGGAGAAACAAGCCTCCGCGTTCGTTCCGCTCGATCGGGTGTCCGCGCCCACATCGGAGCGCATCCTCGAGATCGGTTCGGACCCGGATGAGTTGATCGCTCTCGAGGAGAGCGGAAACGATCTCCTCTCTCAATCGGTCATCATCAAGCTGAACGGCGGCCGGAGCACCACCATGGGCGGGGAAGTTCCCAAAGGCATTCTGACCGCCAAGGACGGCAGATCCTATCTGGATATCATCGCTGGACAAGTCGAGGCGTTCGATCGCCTGCACGGCGTCGCGGTCCCGCTCGTCTTGATGAACAGCTTTTTCACGCACGATCAGACGATGGAGATCATCAAGGATTTCCGGGTCCCTATCCGAACGTTTCTCCAGAGCCGCGTCCCGCGTCTGCTCGAAGACACGCTCGAACCGCTCGACACCGGCACGGAAGAGGACTGGACCCCGCCGGGGCACGGCGACGTCTATCCCAGCCTGAACAAGAGCGGTCTCCTCGACCAACTGCTGTCCGAAGGGCGACGATGGGCGTTCATCTCGAATCTGGACAATCTGGCCGCGTCCCTGGACCCGCGCATTCTCGGTCTGATCGGACGGGATCGTATCAGCTTTCTCATGGAAGTGACCGACCGCACCGAAGCGGACCGAAAAGGCGGCACACTGGTGGTGCGCGACGGACGCTTGGACCTCCTCGAGATCGCTCAAGTCGCGGACGACGACAAAGACGCGTTCATGGATATCGAGCGCTTCCGGCTCTTCAACACCAACAGTATTTGGGTCGACCTCGAGGCGCTTTCGGCCAAGCTGCGGAAGGACCGACTCGAGCTGCCCATCATCTCGAACCGGAAGCGCGCGGCCGGCCGTGACGTTATCCAGCTGGAAACTGCTATGGGCGCGGCGATCGGCTCGTTCGAGCGCGCCCGGGGATTGCGGGTGGACAGAAATCGGTTCTTTCCGACCAAGAAGGTCGAAGATCTCTTCATACTGCAATCGGACATCTGCGTACTCGACGCCATGGACAGACTGCAACCGAACCCGGAGCGTCCCGATTCACTGCCGTTGCGGCCAACGATCGAGTTCGCCACGGATTTTCTCAGCACCCCGCTGGACATGGACGCTCGGTTTGAGGACGCGTCGACCGTGTCGTTGGTCAACGCGGAGTCCTTCGAAGTCTCGGGCGCCGCATACTTCGAGCGAGACGTCCGAATCGAAGGCCGTGTTGCAATCCGAGTTCCTCCGGGGGAGGACTACCGAGTTCCGAAGGGAACCGTCCTCCGCGACGACGTCTTCCCGGAGTCGTAATGTCGGCGGGCGCGGGTCATTTCCCTCTTGAAATGACTTCGGGCTTGCGCCTGCGCTGCGAAGTGTGAAAAAATAGCGTATTCGAATTGTCGAGGAAATACAGGGGCTCATACCAACGTCCTCACTCCGCTTTCTCCCTCTGGGAGAGGGTTAGGTGAGGGAATTCTGAAGTTTCACTTCCGAACGCGCAGTGGTATTACGGGCGCCGCCGAATACATTCCGGAGTGAATGCTCCCGGCCGGCCCTGTCGCCGGTGAAAGGACGGTTTCATGAGCGCTTCCCAAGAAAGGAATCTGAATTGTTTCAAAGCCTACGATGTTCGCGGACGCATCCCCGACGAGCTCAATGAGGATCTCGCGTACGATATCGGCCGATCGTACGCCAAGTTGTTGTCGCCGTCGACCGTCTGTGTCGGTCGGGACATGAGACTGTCGAGCCCCGAGATGCTCGAGGCGGTCGCTCGTGGGCTGAACGATTGCGGCTGCGATGTGATCGACATCGGCATGTGCCCGACCGAAGAGATCTATTTCGTGACCTCCGACAGAGGCCTCGACGGCGGCGTGATGGTGACCGCGAGCCATAATCCCAAGGATTACAACGGGATGAAGTTCGTTCGCGAGCAGTCGAAGCCCATCAGCGGCGACACAGGCCTCAAGGACATGGCCCGATTCATCGTCGAGGGCGATCTCCCGCTTTCATACGAGAAGAAGGGCGGAATGCAATCGGTCGACACCAAGGACGGATACGTCGACCACCTACTCAGCTACGTGAAGATCGAACACCTCAAGGAACTCACCGTGGTTATGAACTGCGGGAACGGATGCGCGGGGCCGGTGCTCGACAAGCTCGAGCCTCATCTGCCCTTCAGGATGGTCAAGCTCTTCCCGGAACCCGACGGGACCTTCCCGAACGGCATTCCGAACCCGCTGCTGCCGGAAAACCGTGGCGTGACAACGGAGAGCGTGCTCAAGCACAAGGCGGACCTCGGGATCGCGTGGGACGGCGATTGCGACCGGTGTTTCTTTTTCGACGAGCGGGGCGAATTCGTCGAAGGCTATTACATCGTCGGCTTCATGGCCCAAGCGTATCTGAAGAAGAATCCGGGATCGAAGATCGTGCACGATCCTCGACTTGTGTGGAATACCGTGGAGATGGTGAAGGAAGCCGGGGGGATCCCGGTTATGAGCAAAGCCGGGCACGCGTTCATCAAGGAACGAATGAGGACGGAAGACGCGCTGTACGGCGGAGAGATGTCGGCTCACCATTATTTCCGCGGCTTCGCGTACTGCGACAGCGGGATGATTCCCTGGTTGCTGCTGCTCGGAACGCTCTGCGAAGAGGGGCGATCGCTGTCGGAACTCATCGAGGACCGCATCGCGAAATACCCGGTCAGCGGCGAAATCAACCGAGAGGTCTCCGATCCGCACGCGGTCTTCAAACGCGTCGAAGAAGAATACGCGTCGAAGGGTGATTCCGTCGATCATACGGACGGATTGTCTGTGGAGTTCGAGAATTGGCGCTTCAACCTTCGGCCTTCGAATACCGAGCCGGTCATTCGTTTGAACGTGGAGGCCAGAGGAGACAAAGACCTCGTGGGCGAAAAGGCCCAGGAACTCCTTGACCTGATCGGTCGAGTCGGCTAGAAGCGTGCAGTCAAGGCCGGGCCGTCCGTCGTGCCCGGACCTGCGTCCGCTGCGTTACCGGCGCAATACCGCTTCCGGCAGACTCACCGGTTAGTGCGGGGTACACCCAATGACACACTTTGAATCGCCGCCTCTGGAGATGTTTCGCGCCAACCCGGCCCGCGACGGGCAATATCCCGCCCGAGGCGCGCCCCGTTTCAACGGTGTGAAATGGAAAGTTCAGACGCGCCAATGGGTCATATCGTCTCCCGCAGTCGTCACCGGACCCAACGGTCTGGTCTGTTTCGGCGGTTGGGACGGCAAACTCTACGCGGTCGACATCGAGACCGGAGAGCGCCGTTGGACCTTCCCCACCGTGGGCGGTATCGTCTCCTCGCCGGCCGTGGACGGGGGATTGGTGATTTTCGGGAGCTACGACAATCACGTGTACGCTGCGGACGTGACGAAGGGCCTTGAGGTCTGGCGGTTTCGAACGGCCAACAGCGTGGCGTCATCACCGCTGGTGACGCGGCAGTTCATTCCCGCGGGAGTGGTGTCATCGTTTCCCGTGGTCAAGACCCTGTGCGTCGCGATTTGCGGAATTGACGGATGTGTCTATTTTCTCGATGCGTTCGGTCACGAAATGGGGCGCTTCGAAGCCGGATTCCCCATTGTGTCGTCACCGGCCGGACCTGTCGCCGCGTCCCCCGCCTCGCTCATGCCTGATTCTCCGGACCCTGCGATCGTTGCGGTCGGTGGCCGCGACGGGTACCTCTACGCGATCGAAATGAAGACCGCCGGCCTCAAATGGCGCTTCCAGACGGGCGGCCCCATCGAATCCTCGGCCGCGGTCGCGCACGGCGCCTTCTACTTCGGCAGCTGCGACGGATGCCTTTACGCTGTGGACGCGGCGAACGGCGTCCAGCGATGGAGATTCAAGACCGACGGCCCCGTGCTCTCTTCCCCCGCGGTTGCCGACGACACCGTCTACTTCGGCGGACAGGACGCCTTCCTCTATGCAGTCTCCGCGCGGACCGGCGCGGAACAGTGGAAGTTCAAGACGGGCGGTCCGATCGAATCTTCCCCCGCGGTTGCGAGCGGAGTCGTCTACGTGGGAAGCGACGACGCAAACGTGTACGCGGTGGACGCGATCGGCGGAGAGGAACTATGGCGATTCGAGACCGGCGGCGAAGTTCGATCGTCGCCGACCGTCGCGGACGGCGCGATCTACGTGGGCAGCAACGACGGCCGCCTTTACGCGCTTCAGTGACCCGCTCCGTAGGCTGCAATATACAACCGGAGTTGTGACCCAGCATACGAATACGGGATAACGGTCCCGGTCGAGGGCAAAAGGTGTCGGTTCCACAATCGAGGACCACTCGCCGGTTTCCTCGTGATCGCTCATCTTCTCGGCAATTGACGGCCGGCGCTGACGGAAAATTCCCCGTTCACTCCATTACGCCTTCGAGGCCATTGTCGTATCATGTAAGCGTTCACCGGGATAGCGATAAGTCGTTGATATCTCGATGGGGGAGGCTTGGAGGGGGAGATGAGTCTCCCCCTCCATCCTCACCGGGCGCAGAGCCGCCTCAAGCCCGGTGAACCATTACCGTATCATCACAACGCCAGGGAGGGCGCCATGAACAAGAAATCCGGGTTGGCTCTCATAGCGACGTCTGCAATCATTGCGATCGTGTCGTTCGCTACACCGATCGTATGCGCCGAAGAAGCGATAACTCGAACCTCCGGCGTCGCCGCCTTAAACGATCTCAAGAAATTCTACGCAGTTCCCAACTTCAAACTCGGCGGCGCGTACGCCGTCGGTGACGAGCAATCGTACGAATTCGGCGGCGAAGGCGGAACCACCCTCGAGGACCTCGGCAGGGAACCGCTCAAAACCGCGTGCATCACGGTGGGCACGCCAAAGAAGAACGAAGAAGGCAAGATCGTCAACGCGGTCTTGATCAGTTCTTACTACTCGGGCGACGCCTCATTCAGCTACTTTTTTTGGTTTAAGGGGCAAAAAGGAAACGGCTTCGCCAAAGGAGCGGTGGTCGGCCCCGGCGAATTGATCGACACCAATAAATACTACGTCATCTTCGTGGACGCGGTCGGGCTGTGGGGCGCGAGCAAGCCCAGCGAGGGGCTCGGCATGAAGTTCCCCCGATACTCGTGCCTGGACATGGTTCAGGCCAACTATCGGCTCCTCAAGGATCACCTGGGGGTGGCCAAGGTCAAGCTGGCAACCGGTGTCTCGATGGGGGCCATGCAGAGCTACATCCTTGCCGTTCTTCATCCGGACTTCGTGGAAGCGATCATGCCCGTAGGCGGGTGCACTGCGATGGAGCCCGTTCCGGCTTGGCTCTTCCAGCTCATGACCGCGGCCATGAAGAGCGATCCCGCGTGGATGGAGACGAAGGGCGACTACTACAATCTGCCGAAGGAAAAGCATCCGAACAAAGGGATGATGTTCGGGTGGTCGATCTTGGGCCAGAGCGCGTTCGGCTTCGATTTCCGTAACTCACAGCCCTGGGACAAGGTTCGAGAAGAGGTATTCTATTGGAAGCCCGAAAAGAACCAAGGCGAGAAGCTCAAGAAGAAGGCCGAAGACTACGATGTCAACGATCTCCTTTTCCGGAACAGAGCGCTCGACGGCTACGACATAAACCGGTATCTGCCGTCGATCAAGGCCCGGACTCTCATTCTCCACGTCAAGAACGACCAGTGGCTGCCCTACGCCAAGGCCAAAAAAGCGGCCGAGAAAATTCCCGGCGCCAAGATCGCGGCGTTCGAGAGCCCGCTCGCTCATTACGCGATCTTTCGCGCGCCGAACAAGCTGAAAGAAGACGTGACCGCGTTCTTTAAGGAAATCGGTATGAAGGAGTAGGGACGACCGGGAATTCCCGCTGCGTCCTCACACACGTCGGATTGGAAGGCCGAGTAGATCGCGGGCCGTCCCGTCGTCGACCACTTGCAGGAGCGGACCGTCGAAGAGCGCGAGCTTGCCTCTCAACAGCGTCTTTAACTTGTCGTTGAGGTGCGCAAGACCTTCTTTTCTTCCCGAGCGAGGCAGCTTGATGACGAAGACGAGTCTGAGTCGGGGTTTTCCCGCGGCGGCGCCGGCCGGAAACCTCCGACAGTCGTTCGGGATCTGTGTCAGGATTTCCCGGCCGACCGCGGTTCCGATCCAGGCTGCGGCGAGCATCAGCAGTGAATCGACGGCCTTGTCGGCAAGCTCGACCAACACCTCATCGAGCCAACCCGGGCTCCGTTTCCCCCCTGGCGTGAAGTCCTTGATCTCCAGGAGAATGAGCGAACGACGCTGCTCGTCCCACCATCCGAAGTCCATCTCTTTGAGTCTCCGGCCCGATAGTCGCCGATAGGCCGGTATGTCCTGAAAACGGAAGGAAAGAGCGTCGGGCAGATCCAACCTAAAGCCGGATTCGTGATAGACGGGCACTGCCTCTACTCCGCCGCGCTCAGCAAGTCCGCTTCGTAGAGGCGGACGGCCTCGTCGACTATACGATTCTCCGGCATGCCGTCCTTGAGATCGCTGAATTCCGCGGTCACGCCGTCTTCTCGACGCTCCAGAGAGCAAAATGGAATGCTCATCCGTTTTCGCCCGGCGATGATACTGAGGCTCTTGACGACGAAGTAGTCGTGGGTGGCCAAGTATATCTGTATCCCGGCTTTGCTCATCTCATAGAGCATGCCCATGAGGGATACGATCGCCCGAGGGTGAAGGTGCGCCTCAGGCTCGTCAAGGAAAAGGATCGAGCCCTGGCCGAGGGTCCTGTTGCGAATGAGGGTGGTGAGAATGCCGATCTTTTTTACGCCTTCCGCGGTCTGCGACATCCAAAATCGACCCTTGGGGGAATTGAACACGAAATGATCGTTGTGGCGATTGATGTCCCCTGCGAACAAATCGGAAAGTTTATCAAGCACCGATTTCAAATTCTTCTGAATTTTGCCCTTGGTGGTCGGCAGCCGCAACGCTTTGATGAGGTCGAGATAGGTGTCGTCAAACCCGAAAATCTGCAGATTCTCCCGCGTGGAGGCAATTGCTTCGAACGCGGTCAGAACCTCTTTCGGAGGGAGGAAGACGCCGTTCACCTGGGTCGAGCCCGGGACCGGATTCGAACAGTGGACTATCTTACGCCTCGTGTCCTTCCCGAAGGAAAAATAGAGGTTTTCCTCTCCAATTCGAGCATTGGCCTTGAGGGGACCGGCGCCCCGTCGTACGAGATCTCCCAGCTTTTCTCCCCCTGGTTGAAATGCCCAGTAAAGTTTGTCTGCGAGCACTTCCGACCAAGGGGGTTTGTCCGATTGCGACCGCCGGTTGAACTCTTCCAGCGCGCGCACGAGACAGTACATGATCTTGAGAAGGTGGGTCTTCCCCGTGTCGTTCACCCCCACGACAACGTTAATGCTCCCATGACGGAGCCATTCCAGACGCTTGAAAGCCGAGAAGTCATCCAGCTGGAGGTGAGAAAACATGGGACCTCTCCTCGCCGGCTCGCGCCGACGTTCGTAGCGACCCCTCCCGCGGCGCCGCTTGGTCCGCCCGGCCTCCGCTAAGAAGGGTCGCGAGGTCCAAAAACAGGCCGGGGCGTTTTACGCTGCGGTGAGTTCGTAGGTCAGCCGATCGTCCCCCAGGTCTTTCGTGCGGATCTTCATTTTCATGCCGGGTTTCACCGCGTCGTCGGACAGCGATGCGTCGATCCTGCCGAAGACTTTCGCGCCGTCCTCGAATTCCGCGATGCCGAGCATATAGGGGACGTCCTTTTCAAAGCCGGCCGGCGCGAACATGGCCTTGGTGTAGGAAATGAGAGTTCCTTCCCCGGATATGGTGAACCAGTCCATTTGATCGCTCAAGCATTTGGAGCAGTCCGCTCGGGGCGGAAAGAACTTGGCGCCGCATTCTTTGCACACGGTCCCGCGAAGTTCGTTGTTTTTCAGAAAATCTACGAATTCCGATGCCTTGGTGGCGTCGGTGAAGCTCACAATACCGAATTGCTCGAATCCCATACTCTTCCTCCTCAAGCGCACCCTCGGCGCGCACAGAGCCTCTGCTTGACGAAGGACGCCCACGGCGTCCGTCGCTCAGTGTCACCCGCCGCCGAATCGACGGTGATACTCGGCCATCCAACCGGTTGCGATCGGCCGTCTGAACTCGGCGTTCCGAGAGCCCGCGCATTCGTGATCATCGAGTTCGGAACGTTCGTCGCGTTCCTCATCCTCGCGGGGCTCTTCTTCGGGTGTGTGGCGATCGTCGTCCATCGCTCAATCCCTCGGGGCCGAAAACTCAGTCGACGCCGAAGACGCTGACATTGCCGTAGATGCCGACGCCGCCGATATTGTGCACCAGCCCGATCTTCGGATCGGGGACCTGCATATCGCCGGCTTCCCCTCGCAGTTGCAGGACGATCGTTCGAATTTGCGATCCGCCTGTCGCGCCGATGGGATGGCCCTTGGAAAGGAGCCCGCCGTCGACGTTCACCGGGATCTTCCCTTCCTTGTACGTTTCCTTGTTTCGGATGAGGTCCGCGCCGTGGCCGGGTTCGGCGAAGCCGAGGTTCTCGTACGCCATAAGCTCGGCGATGGTGAAGCAGTCGTGCACTTCGGCCACGTCCACATCCGCGGGTTTGATGCCCGCCATTTGGTAGGCTCTTTCAGCGGCGAGCTCCGCGCATTTCAGGCCGCTGAACGTGTCCCGGCCCGCCATGTTGATCGGCGCTGTCGCCATCCCCAGTCCGAGGACGTTCACCGGCTTGTCGACCAGGTCCTTCGCCTTTTCCGCGGAAGCGAGGATCACACACGAGGAGCCGTCCGCGTTCGCGCAGCAATCGAACATCTTCAGCGGGGTTGCGATATATTTCGGTTCCAGGCACTTTTCCAGGGTCACCGACTTCCTGAAGACAGCCTTGTCGTTGATCTGACCGTACGTCGAAGCCTTCACCCGGATATGCGCCAGATCTTCTTCGGTGGTTCCGTGCTTCTCGAAATGCCCCCGAGCGTACATCGCATAGTACGCCGGCATCATGGTCCCGAACGGCGCCTCCCACTGGATGTCCGCGCCGCGCCCCATCCGCTCTTGGGATTCCGCTGACGAGATCTCGGACATCTTCTGGAAGCCGAGCACCAGGACCACGTCATGGAGGCCCGATTCGATGAGCGCGTACGCGGTCCGGAGTCCGCTCGAGCTCGACGAGCAGACACTCTCCACATAGAAGGTGGGCTGGGGATTGAGCCCGAGATATTCCGCCATGAGGCCCGAAGGCGTCCGCTGTTTGTCGTACTCGGGCGCGGAACAGACGACCGAAGCGTCGATCTGTTCGGCCTTGAGTCCCGCGTCTTTCATGGCGTCGCGATACGCCTCGAACGCCAGTTCGCGAATCGATCCCGGGTACGAGCGCACGAAAGCGCTTTGCCCGACGCCGACGACGGCTACACCTCTCGCCATCTAATCCTCCTTGATAAACTGCTTAATCGACACCGAGTAGGAATAGTAGCACCGAGGCGGGGCCACTTCAAGCAGAGTCGGCTCGTTCGGTATGCCCGTGTTCCGAATCCGTGGGTCCGCCCCGCCCCCCCGGGGGCCGGGGCCGCAACTGCCTAAACAGATGCTCAATATGGGATAACGGCAACTCCAATGACTAATAAGAGCCGGTCGGGGGCGAACGGATGAAGCGCCCTCTAGACGCACCCATACAGTGTGCACGCAAGCAGCTGATTCCGGGCTTTGTTCCGCAGATCCGCACGGCTCAGCATGACGCCGCCGGGCGCGGACCACGCTCTCACTCCCCTCCGCTCTTCTTCTGCAACTCCGAGTACCAAGAGGGAGGTTTCGACGAGGGGTCCCATCCTGCCGAAACCCAATCGAATTTGGTTATGCGAACCTTGGGTTCCGGAGGGGTTCGTTCCTGCGATTCTCGGTTTGTTTCCTCCTCACGGGATGACGCGGGAGCTTCCTCCCGGCCGGAATCCCGAGGGCTGCTTTCGTTGGTCATTTTGCAGGCTCCTTCCACAGTCACACACTACGGTTGTTGACAAGCGACCGCATCGCATGTTCCGTCCGCGTATTTCGCCCCCGGTCTTCGACGAGTACTCGGTAGATCATTCCTTGATTGCGGCATTGACCGGGCCTATCAGAAGTACTCATTTGTCGAGCTGCCGTGACGAAAGACGTGTGGACGGTTCCGCACTGCTCAATCGTATAAGCTCGCGTGAAAAGCATAAACCATGGCCGTCAACCCCAGAAGACCGGCCGCCGTCCATACGGAAAGGTATACTCCGTGGAGCTTCCTCGCCTTTCTATCGTTTATTTCTTTCATAGCATCCAGCAAGTCTCTCATGAGCCACGCCAAGGTGTAGTAGGTGTCACCCAGATCGTGTTCGGAAAAAAGGGCAATGATTTCATCATTCAACGGTTGCCGGGGAATTAAGTGCATTCGGAAGGTTCCGAGAACGCTGATCCAACCCGTCACCTGCGCCAACAAGGCGCCCGCTGTTATCACAACGGGGATCAGTTGGGAAAAGGTCACCGGTGGAGAGAATTTTCCGCATACCCACTGACCGAGAAAGACAACCCCCCCGAGGAGAAGCGTTAACACGGGAACATAGCGCGCAGCCTTCTCTTCCATGCGGAAGAAGCGGTCATATTCTTCCTCCAGCCTCTCCCGAGCATATCCGTACAGCTCTCGGTGACTCTCTTGGTTTCCGGCTATATTCACCGCGCCTCGTTCGGGAGACAGGCTAGCACCATTCCGGCGATCCGCCAAGTTTGGGTTTCGCATGGAAAACAGTGAAAAAAGGGGCGCCCGATTCGAAACGAATGGAGCAAAGCCCCGTCCAGGCCTCAACGAGCTTGAAAAGCCCGGTATTCTCTGCTAATGCTAAGGCCTGTTGTGTCCGAGAATCGCCCTTCCGACTCTATTCACTATTCTGAACGATGTGTCTTTCCGTGGTGAGAATCCGCGGTCGATATCGAGGTTATTATTGGATCGAGGTCCCCTCCTCGGTCCGTGTTCATTCCGTTACGAAAGGAAGACAGATCAATGGAAATCAACAAGATAGCAGTGATCGGCGCGGGACTGATGGGCGCCGGTATCGCCCAGGTGGCCGCCCAGACCGGGTACGAAGTCAGCCTTATGGACATCAATTCCACCTTTCTCGATAAAGGGTTCGCCACTATCGAGAAGAATCTCAAGAAGTTAGTGGAAAAAGGAAAGATCGAACAGTCCCGTGCGGATGAGATTCGGGGCCGAATCCAGGGATTTCTGTCCATCGGGGATGCCGCCAAGGACGCGGACGTGGTCATCGAGGCGGTCATCGAGAAGATGGAACTGAAGAAGTCCGTGTGGACCGAGCTCGACGGCGTGTGCAAGGCCGAAACCATCTTCGCGACGAACACCTCCGGCCTCAGCATCACCGAGCTGGCCGCGGTCACGAGCAAGCCGGAGAAGTTTATCGGTATGCACTTTTTCAATCCCGTGCCCCTGATGCAGCTGGTCGAGATCATCCGCGGCTTCGCAACCTCCGACGAAACCGTCGCCGTGATCAAGGACCTCACCGAAAAGATGGGCAAGACCGGCATCGAGGTTCAGGAAGCGCCCGGCTTTGTGGTCAACCGTATTCTGGTCCCCATGATCAACGAAGCGATCTACTGCCTCCAGGAAGGGCTCGCCTCCGCGGAAGAGATCGACGCCGGCATGAAACTCGGCGCGAATCATCCCATCGGTCCGCTCGCCCTGGCCGACCTGGTCGGTCTGGACACGCTGCTGAGCGTCCAACAGCACCTGTACGAGGAGTTCGCGGACTCCAAATACCGGCCCCCGGTGATTCTCCGGAAGATGGTCAGAGCCGGTCATCTCGGCCGCAAAACCGGGAAAGGTTTCTACGATTACAGCTGACCGAAGCGGCGGTCGGGCGCCACGCTTGATCGCCGTTTTCAGCGGAGGCGACGGTGCTGAGAGACGAACGATTCGGCCTGACCAACGAGGAACGGATGCTCCGGGATACGGTCCGGCGACTGGCCAAAGAGAAGGTCGCGCCGGGCGCGGAAGAACGCGACGCCAACGCGGAGTATCCGTACGACATGCGGGAGCTCTTCCGCGAAAACGGCCTCATGGGCGTTGATTTCCCATCCGAATACGGCGGGATGGCCGCGGGAATGATCGCCCACTGCGTCGCGGTCGAGGAACTCGCCAAGGCCGACATGTCCTCCGCGATCGTCGTTTCGTCCCAGAAGCTCGGCGCGATGCCCATCATCCTCGGGGGATCGCGAGAGCAAAAAGAAAAGTATCTGCCGGCGCTCGCCTCGGGCGAAACAACCTCCGCGTTTGCCCTCACCGAAGCCAAGGGCGGCTCAGACGTCGCGGACCTCAAATGCCGCGCGGTCCGCAAAGGCGATACGTACATCCTCAACGGAACCAAGCAGTTCATCACCAACGGCGGCGTTGCGGACGTCATAACGGTCTACGCGGTCACCGAGCCGGACAAACCGGTCCACAAAAACGCCGCGGTCTTCATCGTGGAAAAGGACTGCCCCGGCTTCTCGGTCGGCAAGAAAGAGCGCAAGCTCGGCATACGCGCGTCGGACACCCGCGAACTCGTCTTCGACGACCTCGAAGTCCCCGCCGCGAATCGTATCGGCGAGGAAGGGCAAGGCTTCGCGATCATGATGAAGACGCTCGATTTCAGCCGACCGTCGGTTGCCGCTCAGGCGTTGGGCCTAGCGGCCGGGGCGTTCGAGTACGCGTGCGCGTATGCGAAGGAGCGCACCGCGTTCGGCAAACCGATCATCAAACATCAGGCGATCGCGTTCAAACTTGCGGACATGACGATGAAGGTCACCGCGGCGCGGCAACTGCTGTACAAAACCTGCGACCTGCTTGACAGCCGCGTTCCTCGGGACCTCTCACGCGTGCCGGCCGATGTGGTCCGACACTCGTCTATGGCCAAGGCGTTCTGTTCCGACACCGCGATGTGGGCGACGGTCGAGGCCGTCCAGATCCTCGGCGGCTATGGCTACATGAGTGAATACCCCGTCGAACGCATGATGCGGGACGCGAAAATCACCCAGATCTACGAGGGGACGAACGAAATCCAACGCCTGATCATTGCGTCCACCCTGTGAACCGCGACCGATCAAAAGTCACACTCGATCGACCGTCTCCGTCTAAACGCGTAGGCTCGTCCGAATTCCCCCGGACATCGGCCGTACCGTATACGAAAGGATCCCCCCATGACTGAATGGAAAAAGACCGGCTGCGTCTGCTGCGCGCAGAACTGCGGCTTGGAAGTTCGGGTTGAAGACAATCGCATCGTCAAGGTTCGCCCGGACAAGGAGAACCTCCGAAGCGCGGGTTACGCGTGTCGAAAGGGCCTTAAGATCGCCCATTTCCAGCATAACGCGGATCGCGTGAACTATCCGCTCAAACGCAACGGCGACGTCTTCGAGCGTGTCTCCTGGGATCAGGCCCTCGACGAGATCGCGGCCAAGCTGAAAAGCATCGTCGACGAACACGGCCCCCGCGCGTTCGCATACATGGGCGGCGGCGGTCAAGCCTGTCATTTCGAGGCCGCATTCGGGGTCCGACTCTTGCGCGGGTTGGGCTCCCGCTATCACTACAGCGCCCTGGCCCAGGAATTAACCGGTATGTTTTGGGCCGGCGGCCGCACGTTTGGCAGACAGTATCTTCACACGATCCCGGACGTCGACAACACCGACGCGCTCGTCGCGGTTGGGTGGAACGGATGGATGAGCCATCAGATGCCTCAGGCGAGACGGCATCTCAAAAGGATTTCAGACGATCCGGACAAGCTCCTCATCGTCGTCGATCCGCGGCGCTCCGAGACGGCGGAGAAAGCGGACATTCATCTCCCGATCAGGCCGGGGACCGACGCGCTTCTCTACAAGTCCATCATCTCGATCTTGCTCGAGAAGGGCCTGCAGAATTCGGACTACATCGAGAAGCATGTGGGCGGCTTCGAACACGTGGCCGAACTGGTGGAAGGGTTCGACGTGAAAGGCGCGCTGGATCTGTGCAATCTCGGGTACAGCCATGTGGAGGAGCTCTGCCGAATCCTGGCCGAGCGAAACTGGTCTTTCCATTCGGACCTGGGCATCCTCATGAATCGCCACAGCACGCTCAACTCCTATCTGGAAATCGTCATCCTCGCCATGTGCGGGCGAATCGGCGTACCGGGAGGCAACGTCTTTGCCGGCCACCTCATGCCGCTGGGCGCACATTCCGATGAACGGGATCCGAAAACATGGCGAACCGTCGCAACGGACTATCCCGCGATCATGGGGACCTTCCCCCCGAACGTGATGCCCGAAGAGATCGAGTGCGACGATCCGAACCGTCTGCGCGCGGTCCTGGTGAGCGGCTCCAATCCGTTGCGGTCCTACGCGGACACGAGCGCGTACGAACGGGCCTTCGAGAAGCTCGATTTGCTCGTGACCATCGAAGTGGCTATGTCGGAAACGGCCGCGCTCTCCCATTACGTGCTGCCGGCCCGCTCGGGGTACGAAAAGTACGACGCAAGCTTCTTCGCGTGGACCTATCCCGAGATTTTCTTCCAGATGCGCCCGCCCGTGGTGGAACCGGAAGGGGAGCAGCTCGAGGAGAGCGATATCATAGCGCGGCTCGCGGATCGACTCGGCCTGTTGCCCGATATCCCGGACTCTCTCTACGAGGCCGCGAAGGGCGACCGGATGCAGTACGGCGCCGCGTTGATGCAATTCGCGCAATCCGAACCGTCCGCGAAAGCGGTCCTGCCGTTCATCCTCGCCAGGACTCTCGGTCCGGCCGTGGGCTCCATGAGCCTAGCCGCGCTCTGGGGGATGCTCCAGACCATGCCGAACTCCTTCCGGGAAAAGGCCGCCCGAGCGGGCTTCGACCCCGGCCCCGCAATGGGGGAACAGATCTTCACGCAGCTGATGGAGCATCCGGAGGGCATATGGATCGGCAAATGCGATCCCGACGAGAACCTCTCCGAAGTGCGCACCGAAGACGCGAAGATCAACCTTGATGTTCCCGAGCTTTCCGGCTGGGCCAAGAGCGTGACGCCGGGGAGCGAAGAGCAGGCGCTCAAGACCCACAGTCGGTATCCCTTCATCCTTATGGCCGGCCGTCACTTCGATTTCAACGCCAATACCATCATGCGCGACCCCGCATGGAACGACGGCCGGGACGCGTGCACAATGCTCATGCTCAGACCCGACGCGGAAACGCTCGACATCCACAACGGCGAAACGGTCCGCGTCGTCACCGAAGCAGGGTCCGAAGAAGTGAGAGTCAAATACACGGATCACGCGCCCCATCAGCATGTGGTCATCCCTCACGGGTTCGGACTCGTCTTCCAAGGAACCAAACACGGCGCGAACGTGAACCGCCTCACCAAAAACACGCACCGCGATCCCATCGCAGCCACGCCGTACCACCGGTACGTCCCCTGCAGAGTGGAGAAGCTATAGGGAGGGGTGAGCCAAGCGGCCGCGGAGCCGAACGAACAACGCGCTTCATTGAGGGTCAGCGCGGCCGACCGACAAAGAGATACTCTCTCACGCGGCCGCGGGCGTGGGTTTTGCCGCTTATGCAGCTTGTTCGCTGCAATTCCGACGCTTGGAATCCTTCATAAAGGCGTAACAACTCATCGTGGTGCGCGTTGCTGACGACGACCGAAGCCCCCCGCGTCACCGCGCGCCGCGCCGCGTCGGCTAATCGAATCTGATCGTCCCACGAGAAGATCTTTTCGTTGTACCGTCGGAACCCGTTGTTATCGTGTTTGACCGTGTAGGGGGGATCGGCGTATATGAGGTCCCTTGCCCCCGCGCGATCCATGACCTCCTCGAAATCCCCGACCACCAAATCGCACCCGCGAAGCGTTTCGGACGCGGCGCGCAAGACGGGTTCGTCACAGAGAACGGTTCCCGGCTTGCAACCGAACGGGACATTGAATTCCCCCTGACGGTTAACCCGATACATCCCGTTGAACGCCGTCTTGTTGAGGTAGATGAAGCGAACTGCGCGCTGCAAAGCTCCTCGAGGTCGCCATGCGCGGATACGGTGAAACTCGTCCCGAGAGATCGCGAGTTCCCTCAGCCCCGCTATCAAAGCGTCCTCCCGTGTCTGAACCATGCGGAACACGTTGATCAATTCCGCGTTCGAGTCCGCCAGAACCGCCGAAGCCGGCCGGTACCGGAAAAATACCGCCCCCCCGCCCACGAACGGCTCGACGTACCGCCGGGCGCCGTCCGGAAACGCACGAGTAATGTCCGCCGCAAGCCACCGCTTGCCGCCCGGCCATTTGAGGAAGGGTTGTACATCCATCATGGGCGGTGCTCATCTGAGGCGATTCCATCATGCCATCCGCACATCTTCGGATGGCTTCAAGCGCTGCCGCGCAGGGCAACCGAACTGCATTGCAGGCTAGTCCTGTTGGCTCCTCGAATCAAGTTTTTCGTCGGATCACGCTGTTCCTGGCTTCATGGCCGGACCATAGGCTGCGGAAGGCGCGGCTGACACACCGCCCCCCACGGGGATGATCCTCCGAACGAATCCTCGTTCCTGCATTCGTAGACCAAGGGGGTGTTGCTATCTCTTCGTCGACGCCCCATTGATCCCCAAGTCTTCGAGGAGTCGGTCCCGAAGCTTGACCACTCCCTGGTTGCCGGCAGGCCAATTGGCACGTACAAAACGGAAATCGGCCCCTTCATACTTATCTCTGACCTCATCCATACTTTTTTTCAGGTCTTCCAATCCTTTACGGACTTCCTCGCGAGTGAGGCCAGAGTCATTTCTTCGAGAGAGCAAAATGAGATATTTCTTGAGAACCTGGACGAGCGCGTTGAACCCTGTGGTCTTGGCGAGTATCGAGGTTCCGCCCTTGTCGTACCACTGATCCTGCCAAACTGAGGCCACGTGATAGAAGTAAATCCAGACGGTCTCAAGAATGTTTTCATCCGAAGCCTCTATGAACCACCGTCGAAGTGGAAATCCGCCGTACATCTCCAGCGGCTTCCCCTTTGCTAG